>CAIUWH010000028.1 GCA_903902795.1 uncultured Bacteroidota bacterium | reverse complement strand
TCTATAAAATAAATAACTACCTATTCAAATTTTAATCACAAAACAGAATTTAAATTGAAGTATTTTTTGTAAATTTGAAGTATCAACATAGATGATAAACCACAATAATTTAGAGGGGTACTATTAGGGGTACTTGAATTAAAAATAAAATATACTACACTGTATATCAGCAACATAACGTCAGTAGGTTAAACCCTCTTTCTCCGCAAGGAAAACCCCAAAATCTATGATTTTGGGGTTTTTTAATTTCCAAAAGTAACTTCAAAGCTCCGCTTTGAAGTTACTTTTGGAAATTAAAAAACCAAAAAAGCGACGCAGGAGCTTTTTGAGGGTTTTGTTTGCAGGTTCACCCTTCTGGGATCAACGCAGTTAATCCCTTTACTACGATATTTAATTTTGAAGTCACTTTGAGGGTTTTTCTTGTAGGTTCACCCCACTGGGATCAACGCAGTTAATCCCTTTCTTTGAAGTTACTTTTGGGAATTAAAAAACCAAAAAAGCGACGCAGGAGCTTTTTGAGGGTTTTGTTTGCAGGTTCACCCTTCTAGGATCAACGCAGTTAATCCCTTTCTTTGAAGTTACTTTTGGGAATTAAAAAATCAAACAGCAAAGTAGTAGTTAAACTTTCCGTAACGCACTAATCTCTATTCGCAATTGCTGAAACATATCCTTTACATTCATAACACCTAAGTCGTCGGGTTGAAATTCTTGGGTACAGAAACTACAAACATGTTCCCAAATCTCAAGGATCTCATGGGCTTTTACCTCATAAGGCTGGTAAATTATATTATCTGAATGAAATACAAAAACAGTTTCTCTTTTGGGTTTTCGGTAAATTCTTTTATATACAATTCCGTCGTTTCTGCTTAAAACAACATAGGTTTTACCTTCTTTTATATCTGCCAATTTTTCTATGTATCGACCAACAATGAACGATTTGTCATTGTGTGGTGGCATCGAATCGCCTTCAATCGGAAAAGCACGATATTTCCCATTAGATAGAAATGGTAAAGAAGTACGTTGTAAATTTTCAACAAATTCTGGATCTCCATAACCTGTTAAATACCCAGCTCTAGCTTTTGCTGTAACAATCTCAATTTTATTTTCGCCGTCACTATCAACTGTAATTGGAAGTAAAATTCGGTTTTCTTCTAGCTGCAATAAATTCTCATAAGGAACACGTCGAATATCAAAAGATAACAATAAATCAATACTAACGTGAAAATAACGAGAAATCTTCTGTAAGCAATCAAGAGGCGGGTCTGTTGTTCCTTCATATTTTGCATAACGTTCACGTGGTATTTTCAATTCATCAGCAATTTTTTGCTGTGTCATTCCGCTTTTAACACGAAGGTATCTAAGATTATCTGAAAATATAGACATATGTTAATGTGAATTTAATTCACAACAAATATACTATTTTTTGGTAATATGGTTCTAATTTTGTAAAAAAATAATTTCATATTAAAATCATAAAATAGTATGTCACGCGCAATCGTACACATGGACTTAGACACCTTCTTCGTTTCTTGCGAACGCTTACTCAATCCAAAACTAATGGGTTTGCCATTAATCATTGGAGGCAGTTCCGATCGTGGAGTAGTGGCTTCTTGTTCTTATGAAGCTAGAAAATTTGGCGTTCGTTCGGCAATGCCTATAAAATATGCTTTGCGACTTTGTCCGCAAGCTTCTGTCATTAAAGGTGATATGGAATACTATTCTAATAAATCACACGAAGTCACTTCGATTTTAGAGGAAGTTACTCCAATAGTCGAAAAAGCCAGTATCGACGAATTTTATTTAGACTTAACCGGAATGGACAAGTTTTTTGGGTGCTACAAATGGACAAGCGAATTAGCAACAAAAATTTTCAATGAAAGTGGTTTACCCATAAGTTTTGCCCTTTCTGTAAATAAAACGGTTTCTAAAATTGGTACAGGTGAAGCAAAACCTTTGGGAAAGTTAGAGATAACTGAAACTAACGTACAGTCATTTTTAAATCCGCTACCCATTCAAAAAATACCCATGTTAGGCGATGTTACGTTTCAATTATTATCCAGAATTGGTATTCGAAATATTCAAACACTATCTCAAATGCCAATCGAAGTTTTACAACAAATGATTGGAAAAAATGGTATCGAAATCTGGAAAAAAGCCAACGGCATCGATAATAATCCGGTAGAACCGTACACCGAACGAAAATCGATTTCAACCGAGCATACTTTCGAATCCGACACCATTGACATTTACAATATCAAATCGTTACTCACCGGAATGGTAGAAAAACTATCCTATCAATTGCGCTCAGAAGGCTTTTTGGCTTCTACCGTTGTGATTAAAATTCGATACAATAATTTTGATACCGAAACCAAACAAATTAAAATTCCGTATACGTCTTTCGACCATATTTTGACAAAAACAGCCGTAGATCTTTTCGAGAAAGTATACACGCGGAGAATGCGATTGCGTTTAATCGGAATCCGTTTTACAGGTTTGGTTCGCGGCACGTATCAAATTAACATGTTCGAGGATACCACCGAAATGCTTTCGCTCTATCAAGCCATTGATCGAATTAAAAATAGGTTTGGTTTCGATGCAGTTTCTAGGTGTTCGGGTACAAATATGAAACAAAATCTGAAATCAAAAATCATTAATCGTTAATCTAAAATCCTTTTGGGCGTTCCCCTGCGGGTCGGGCTGCCGTTCCCGCTTTTTTTTCATCAATTGCCACGTGCTTAAACCCGTGGCAATTGATGAAAAAAAGAGCTCCACTTTATCCCTAACGCAAACACAGCAATAACAACAAAAATTATAAATTCAAGAAACAACAGAAAAATAATGGAGTTAATATAATGTCTTATTTGCCACGGACCTGTCTGCCGACAGGCAGGTTTCACAGATTCTTTACAGATAAACTCGTGTAATTCTTTTAATCTTTGGCAAAAAAAATCGAAGCAGAGCTTCGGTAAATTCAACCGAAATACAGAATATAAAATCAGTGTAAATCCGTTCAATCCGCGTCATCCGTGTGCCATTATTACGATTGTAGTCCGCAACAACTAACAAAATAAAATGTACCTCAACTGCCATTCCTTCCACAGCCTCCGTTACGGCACAATTCCATTAAACGAACTGGTTGAACAAGCCAAATCATTGGCATTAAAATCATTGGCACTAACCGATATAAATACCATTACAGGCATTTACGATTTTACAAAACAATGCAAAGAAGCCGAACTAAAACCTATCGTAGGAGTAGAATTCCGTCAAAATAATCAACTGCTTTTCATCGGCTTAGCCAAAAACCAAAACGGCATTGGCGAAATGTGCCGCTTGCTGACCAAACATAATTTATCCAAAACCAGTTTGCCAAGTATCGCACCCTGCTTTGAAAATGTATTTGTTATTTATCCGATTGACAATATACCTAACGAGTTGCGAAATTTTGAATACATAGGAATTCGTCCAGAAGAAGTTATAAAATTATTTAAACCCGAATGGAAAAGTAAAATCCCAAAATCAGTTATACTGCAACCCGTTACCTTCAGAACCAAGAAAGAATACAATTTGCATCGAATTCTGCGCGCCATCGACAACAACACCTTGTTGTCAAAATTAACCGAAGCCGATACTTGCAAAACTTCGGAACTAATGATTTCAGAAAAAGAAATTATCTCAAAATATGCCGAATATCCCGAAATTATAAAAAACACCGAGGTACTGATTGACCAATGCAATTTTGAATTCGAGTTCAGCACACCACGAAACAAAAAATTCTACACTAAAAGTAAAGAGGGCGATCGGTTATTATTAGAAAATCTAGCCAAAAGTGGTTTGAAAAAACGGTACGGGAATAACAATATAGAAGCGCAAACACGAGTTTTAAAAGAACTCAAAGTAATCAACGATCTAAACTTTAGCGGCTATTTTTTAATTACTTGGGACATCATTCAATACAGCAAAAGTCAAGGATTTATGCACGTCGGTCGTGGCAGTGGTGCCAATAGCATTGTGAGTTATTGCCTTGGCATTACAGACATTTGCCCCATTGAGTTGGATTTGTATTTTGAACGTTTCCTAAACGAAAACCGTAAAAGCCCACCCGATTTTGACATCGATTGGTCCTGGCGCGAACGTGATTTTATTTTGGAGTACATCTTCAAACGATTTGATCCCAATCACGTGGCGTTTTGCGGCACCAATGTCCAATTCAAATACCGATCCATCTTTAGAGAAGTAGGTAAAGTTTTCGGATTATCTAAAGATGAATTAGATGGTTTGTCTAAATCCAAAGGACGTCAAAGAGAAACTAATTCGGTGGTGAAATATGTCGAAGAATACGGAATGATGTTAGAGAAATATCCCAACCAACGCAGTATGCACTCGTGCGGAATTATCATTTCTGAAGAACCCATTACCAATTTTACCGCTTTAGAAATGCCACCAAAAGGGTTTCCTATTGTTCAATTTGACATGCACGTTGCCGAAGATATCGGTTTTGAAAAATTTGATATTCTAAGCCAACGCGGCCTCGGAACAATTGATGAAGCAGTTAAAATCATAGAAAATAATAGAGGAATTAAAGTCGACATCACCGATGTATCACTATCGAAAAACGAAACTAAATGCAATGAATATTTGAGTATCGGAAAAACATTAGGTTGTTTCTATATTGAAAGTCCAGCCATGCGTGGTTTATTACGCCGACTCAAATGTGATAACTACAAAACACTAGTGGCAGCCTCAAGTATCATTCGCCCTGGTGTAGCGCAAAGTGGTATGATGCGAGAATACATTTTTAGGCACAACCATCCGGATAAATTTGAATACTTTCATGACGTATTTAAGGAACAACTGGGCGAAACCTATGGTGTCATGGTATACCAAGAAGATGTAATAAAAATTGCCTTGCATTATGCAGGATTAGAAGCTTCGTATGGCGATATACTTCGTAGAGCCATTAGCGGAAAAGGTCGTTCATTAAAAGAACTGCAGACCGTTAAAGAACAATTTTTTATTTCGTGTCAACAAAAGGGACATCCTTTAAAGTTGAGCGAAGAAGTGTACCGCCAAATAGAAAGTTTTGCAGGCTACTCCTTTTGTAAGGCACATTCGGCAAGTTATGCGGTAGAAAGTTACCAAAGCTTATATCTAAAAACCTATTATGGTATTGAGTTTATGGTAGCCGCTATCAATAACGGAGGTGGCTTTTACAGACCCGAGATTTACATTCACGAAGCTAAAATGTCTGGTGCAACCATTCATAATCCGTGTATAAACAAAAGTTTTCATCAAACCTCCGTTTACGGAATTGAGGTGTACTTGGGTTTTGGATTATTAAAGAACCTGAACAGTGATTATATTTTCAACATAGTTTCTGAACGAGAAAAAAATGGCGCATTCCAGTCGATTGAAAATTTCATAACTAGAGTTCCATCGGGTTTAGAAAGTATTCAAACCTTAATTTTTATCGGTGCATTTAGAAGTACGGGTAAAACAAAAAGTCAATTAATTATCGAAGCCCGAATGCTTTTAGTCAATCATAAGTTTGAGACCAACAGTCCTTTGTTGATTGAAGAGCCTACCAAAGAGTTCAAATTCCCGCTCATAGAACGTTCGGTACTAGAAGATGCCTTTGACGAAATGGAGTTGTTGAGTTTTCCTGTTTCGTGTTCACCCTTTGATCTGTTAGAAACAAACTATAAAAGTGTTGTTGTAGCAAAAAACCTCAATAACTATTTAAAAAAAGAAGTGAAGCTGATTGCTTACTTGGTATCCATCAAACAAGTACCTACAAAAATGGGAATGATGTTCTTCGGCACTTGGATAGACGTAAACGGCGATTATTTCGATACCGCACACTTTCCCAAAAGTCTCATGCACTATTCGTTCAAAGGCGGCGGATGTTATTTGCTTTTAGGTACAGTCGAAGTAGATTACCACTTTCCAACCATAACCATTTCAAAAATGGCCAAAATGCCTTTTAAACCCGATCCGAGGTATTCCAACTCTAATACAATGCAATTCATAGCAACCGAGCAGCTTCGCGGAGATATTAGCACTACCGAACGAGCACCCTATCCGCAAGCACACGAAATTAATTTGCCTAGAGTTAGAATGGAAGATTAGAAAAAACGTGTAATTTTTTAGTGCAATTACAGTGGGGCGCGGAATTCATCGAATAATAAAATTAAAAATATCCAGCAAATTTAAGCTTCAAATGATCTGAGGAAATAGCGCATTACGTACTTAAAACGCAGTTAATCTTGCCGTCATTCTTTACTAATACGGAACATACTCCGTAATTTCCAATCCATATCCAATCATTCCCACTCGTTTAGTTTGTTGCGTATTGGAAATCAATTTAATTTTAGAAATGTCGATATCATGCAAGATTTGAGCCCCAATTCCGTAGTCTTTAACATCCATTTTAATACTTGGTGCTTTCTGAATACCTTGCTCTTGCAACGATTTTAATTGCACTAAGCGATTAAGCAAATCCAATGATTGAATTTCTTGATTGATGAATAATACCGCACCTTTTCCCTCTTCATTGATTAATTGAAACATATCGTCCAATTTCTGATCTGCGTTGTTGGTTAAAGTTCCTAAAATATCATTATTGACTTGAGTCGAATTGATTCGGGTTAAGATGGGCTCGCCAGAACTCCAACTTCCCTTAGTCAAAGCAATGTGGACTTGCTTATTAGTTGTTTGAAGGTACGCTCTCAGTCGGAAGTTTCCAAAACGTGTCTCGACTTCAAAATCTTCTTTCTTTACAATCAGACTGTCATGCTGCATACGGTAGGCAACCAAAGCTTCAATGGATACAATTTTCATATCGAATTTTTGAGCGACTTCCATCAATTGGGGTAGTCGTGCCATCGTTCCGTCTTCGTTCATGATCTCAACAATAATTCCAGCCGACTTGAATCCGGCTAATCGTGCAAAATCAATGGCAGCTTCTGTATGACCCGTTCTGCGCAAAACGCCACCTTGCTTGGCAATTAAAGGAAAAATATGCCCAGGACGACCTAATTCATGCGGTTTGGTAGCCGGATTTACTAATGCTTGTACCGTTTTTGATCGATCGGATGCCGAAATACCGGTTGTTACTCCGTCTCCACGTAAATCAACAGATACGGTAAAAGCCGTCTGCATGATGTCGGTGTTGTTGGATACCATTGCATTTAATTCGAGTTCTTTGCAACGACTTTCAGTCAACGGCACACAAATCAATCCTCTACCGTGTGTAGCCATAAAGTTGATCATTTCGGGTGTTACCTTTTCGGCAGCCGCCAAAAAATCTCCTTCATTTTCTCTATCTTCATCATCGACTACAATGATAACTTTACCTTTTCGGATGTCTTCAATAGCTTCTTCTATCGTGTTGAGTTGGGTGTGTGTTGACATTAATTTACGACTGTTTATTTTAGTTGGGAACGTATTTTTTTTATGAACTTCAAGTTGTACAGAAACAACAGAAAGTAGAATGGAAATCCAATAACTACCGACACTTCGATTCCGGGTTCTAGATTTTTATTTGTGATTTTCGCTACTTCGTCTATTTTCTTTTGCGATCTATAAACAAAATAACACAATGCTACAATCAATGCTACAAAAACAATGATGAGTATAAGCATTTCAACATTGTTTTTAACCACAAAAAACAACACAACGGCAAGTAAGTTGAGTACTAAAGCAAGCAGTGCATTTTTATTATATTGCTGCAGTAAAGGTTCAAGTGATTGAATTGGTAAAGCAACTTTTGAATTTTCAGCTGCCGATTCGGACCTGCTTATAGGAGCGAACTCAGATTCGGGTATAGCAATTATTTGTTCTTTGTTGGGCTGCAACTTTTGAAAAAACTTCTGAAAAGGTGCTAGAACTCCATCAAAATTGAACATGCCGCCTATGTCATTTGTAGCTCGGTAGGTGAGAACAATTGCGAGCGGACTCAGCACCATCGTTGACATCCAAGTTCCTAAAAACGGACTGATACCATTTTCCTGGGCTACTTTTTTTCCAAAGGTATTGATGAAGTGAAAAATGATGAAAATGCCGACCGCAAAAACTATGGGTAAACCCAAGCCACCTTTTCTGATGATGGCACCCAATGGCGCACCAATAAAGAACATCAAGATACACGCAAAGGCAATGACAAATTTATCATAGAGTGCAATCCAATGCGAATTAATGTTTTTTTGCTTTTCGTCCATTTCAAATTTTGAACTATCAATGGAAAAAACGGTTCCTTCTACATTGTTCTTAGCTACATTAAATACCTGAAGTTTTTGCTCGTGGACCAACGAGTTCAGCTGCTGATTTAGCTCAAATGGAACAGTCGAAGGCGAGTCGATATTGGGTGTATACGGATTTGTATTGATGCGCTGGTAAATATTTTCAGCGTACGACTTAATGTCTTTTTTGTAATTGGTATTTAGCGAATCTAAAGTATATTTTAGCTCGCTAATATTAAGCATTGTGTTCGTATTGGTGATTTCACCCGTGTCGGAATCGGTATTCAATTTAGACAAGTCAATATTGATTACGTCACGCTTAAATGTCGCTTTTGCGAATGGTAATCGGTTCCTATCTTCGTATTTTTTTGGATATACATCTTCGTAAAAATATCCATCAAAAAGCAATAATTTTAAGGTGTTTGAATCTTCGCTACTGACCAATTCGCCCCGCTTGGCTTTGATGACGGTCTTATTTCCTTCTCCTGAGTTCGATTTAATGTGGATGATAACATCCGATAATAGATTACCGTTTTCACCCGATTTCTTTTCTACTTTAATAGTGTAGTTTCCAATCTCGCTGAACTGTCCTTCTGCGATTGCCATGGCAGGTTTTGCTTGCGCAATATTTCTTCTAAAATTGATGAATTTATATTCGGCATACGGAATCACATTATTAGCAAAAACAAATGCAACCAAGCTCAGTAGTAAGATGAAAACGGTAAGACTGCGCATGGCGCGTTGCAGCGAGATCCCCGAAGATTTCATGGCAGCAAACTCATAATTTTCAGATAAACTTCCAAACGTCATGATGGAAGCCAGTAATACAGAAAGTGGCAATACTAAAGGAACAATTCTAGGCATCGAAAACACTAAGAATTTAATAACCATAAAAAAATCGAGGTCTTTTCCAGCTAATTCAGAGATGAAAAGCCAAACTGTTTGCAGAATAAATATAAAAAACAAGATTACAAATACCGTGGCAAATGTAATCAAGAAGGTTTTAAGTAAATACTTATCTAATAATTTCACAAAGGCTAATCTAATTTATTGATGTAGTAGTTTGGATACTTACTGGCTACAAAGATAAATTGATTTTTTGACAATGGCTGATTGGTTTTAAAAGAATTAACAGTAAGGGTGGTTTTTGTTCCGTTTTTACCGATTTCAATCAGTTTGTAAATGTGTTTGGTTTGTATATCAATTCCCAATAGAACTTCTTTTCGCTGGTCTTTTGCACTTGTTGGAACTAATTTAATGTACTGAATTTTTCTGCCATTTACGTTTTGTAGGATGTCCATCGAGTACTTGTATCCACTATTGAAAAACGTGAGCATTTTTGCTGGAGTAATTGCTTTTTCATCGTTGTCTTTTTCAGAAGAAATCGTAATTTCTTCATCTTCTGGAACTACGGTATACGACTTCTTGCCATCATATATTTTCGTGGCTCCCATAAAATTAAGCACGTATTTGTTACCTTCTAAGGTCACATTTCCTTTACTTTCTTGGTTGATGTTTTCTTTGGTATTGGTCAGTGTGTATTTAAAATCTATAATGATATTGTTGTAACTTTTAATTTTTTCCGAGACATCGTCCAAAAGCTCCTTTGCTTGCTTATCTTGAGCAAACGACGTTAGCGTTGCTGCAATAAAAAAAGCAATAGAAAATAATTTATTCATTTTATTCGTTATTTTGTTCATTGTTAAAAAAATGTTCTAATGCTACCAAATCAGGTAAATTCACACTGCGAGCTTTGCTTCCTTCAAATGGACCTACAATTCCAGCGGCTTCCAGTTGATCAATCAATCTTCCTGCTCTATTGTAGCCAAGTTTTAACTTCCTTTGCAATAATGATGCCGAACCCTGCTGAGCGGTTACAATAATTTCTGCGGCATCTCTAAATAATGCATCTCTTTCTGAAATGTCAAAATCTAAATTCACACTCGTACCGTCTTCACCAACATATTCAGGTAATAAATAGGCAGTGGCGTAGGCTTTTTGCGAACCGATAAAATCGACAATTTTTTCTACTTCAGGCGTGTCGACAAATGCGCATTGTACGCGCACTAAATCATTTCCGTTGGAGAATAACAAATCTCCACGACCAATCAGTTGATCGGC
Organism: uncultured Bacteroidota bacterium; assembly: GCA_903902795.1. GTDB lineage: Bacteria > Bacteroidota > Bacteroidia > Flavobacteriales > Flavobacteriaceae > Flavobacterium. The sequence goes on along the minus strand of CAIUWH010000028.1, from coordinate 48,405 downwards.
GCCACCCGTATCTAAAATAGTTCGTGAATCAATTTTCGAAGTTACTCTAAAAGCAATGCGAGCGGGGAAATTGGCTTTGATCATTCCGGTGATTACGTTTACCGATGGACGTTGCGTTGCAATAATCAGGTGAATTCCAATTGCACGAGCCAACTGCGCCAAACGAGCAATTGGTGTTTCGACTTCTTTTCCAGCGGTCATGATTAAATCGGCAAATTCATCCACCACCAAAATTATATAAGGTAAGAAGCGATGGCCATTTTCTGGATTTAATTTGCGCAATTTGAACTTTTCATTGTATTCTTTGATGTTGCGCACCATCGCGTCTTTCAAAAGCGAATATCGATTGTCCATTTCGATGCAAAGCGAATTCAATGTATTAATTACTTTATTGTTATCGGTGATGATTGCATCTTCAGTATCGGGTAGTTTAGCCAAATAATGACGCTCAATTTTATTAAATAAGGTAAGTTCTACTTTCTTCGGATCAACCAACACAAATTTTACTTCGGCTGGATGTTTTTTATAGAGTAATGAAGTCAGTACCGCGTTTAATCCAACCGATTTCCCCTGTCCAGTTGCTCCAGCCATCAAAAGGTGAGGCATTTTAGCTAAGTCTACTACAAAGGTTTCGTTCGAAATGGTTTTCCCTAAAGCAATCGGCAATTCCATTTCAGCTTCTTGAAATTTAGCCGAAGCGATTACCGTTTTCATCGGAACCATTGTTGGGTTTTTGTTCGGAACTTCTATTCCAATCGTACCTTTTCCAGGAATTGGAGCGATGATACGAATTCCCAAGGCGGCCAACGAAAGTGCAATGTCGTCTTCTAAACTTTTGATTTTAGAAATTCGGATTCCAGCTTCGGGTACAATTTCATATAAAGTAACCGACGGACCGACCGTGGCTTTGATTTGTGCGATGTCAATTTTGTAGTTGCGAAGCGTTTCAACAATTTTGTTTTTGTTTTCTTCTAATTCGGCCTGATTTATTGTAATTCCTACCGAGCTATACTCTTTTAGTAAATCGATGGTTGGGAATTTGTAATTGGATAATTCCAACGTGGGGTCAAATTCACCAAAATCGGCTACTATTTTTGCGGCTAGATTTTCTTCGATGATGTCTTCATCTTGCGCTTTTTCAATGACAAAGGCTTCATCATTGGTTTTGATGAGCTCGGGTTCTGATGGAGTAACTGAAAGAGTAGGAGCGACGTGTGCCGGTTTTGGTTCAGTTTTTAACGAAGGTTCTAATTCGATTTCAGAATAACTCGAAATAGTTGGTTTTAGGGCTTCTTTGTTAATTTCGAATTGCGACGTTGGCTTTAACACTTCACCTAAATCGTAATCGGCTATTGGTTGTTCTTCTTTTTCGTCAACGGCGTATTCTTCGAGGTTGTAGGCGCCATCAGAAGATTTCGATTTCATTTCGTTGATGTCGTCGGTGATTTCCTTTTTCTTCTTTTCAAAAAACGTTTTAATTGAATCGGGCGACATCTTTATCTTGAACAATAAATACACGATTAATCCCGCTACTAAAAGTAGAATGGTTCCCGTTTTTCCAACAAAATCTTGAAAAAACAAATTCATTTCATAGCCAATGGTACCGCCTAATTCGGGTAATGCCGTTGCAAAAAAGCCAAACAACATCGAAAGAATAATCATGACGAATAAATCCCAAAACCAGATGTTGCGCAGTTTCTTCAGACCTAAATCCAATACCAAATACGTTCCCGTGATAAAAAACAATTTAACGAATAAAAACGATGCCGCTCCGAAACCTTTATAAATAAACAAATCTGCAATATAAGCTCCGATTTTCCCTAACCAATTTTGAGCCGTTTCGTTTCGGTTGGGAAGTTCGTTGACTACATTTTGATCTTGATGGCCGTGAATAAAAAAGGAAATAAACGACAACAACAAGCCCAACGAAAAGAGAATGAGGAAACTACCTATGAGTACGCGGTACTGCAGTTTTAATTTCCACGGTAATTTTTCTTCGGGAAGTGAATCGTTTTTTGGAGTAGCTTTTTTTTGCTTCGCCTGTTCGCTGATGCTCGAGTCCCTTTTAGCCATGCTTTACGTCAGTTTTTTATACTATTGAATTAAAATTTCGGTATGTAAATGAAACAACCAATGACAATTGCAGTAATTGCTGCAAAGAACACGGCACCTGCCGCTATATCTTTTATAAAACCTATTTTTTTGTGGAATTCTGGATGGATAAAATCGGCTACTTTTTCAACAGCTGTATTCACGCCTTCAATACTCAGGACCAATCCGATGGCAAGCGTTTGGAACATCCATTCTTCTCTCGAAATTTCGTAATAGAATCCGGCACCAATCAACAGCACTGCAATCGTACTTTGCACCATCACACTGTGTTCGGTAGTGGCGAGTTTAATTGCTCCTTTCAAAGCAAAGCCTAAACTTTTGAATCGACCCGAAAGAAATGATTTGTCCCTTTGAAACTCCATTGATTATATAGCCGCTAGAGCTGCATCGTAATTAGGTTCGTCTGCAATTTCCGGAACTTGTTCAGCATACACAACAATTCCGTTTTCGTCAATAACCAAAACAACTCTCGAATGTAATCCGGCTAAAGCGCCGTCAATCATTTCTAATCCGTAGTCTTTTCCGAAAGTACCTGATTTGAAATCGGATAAATTTTCAACATTTTCCAATCCTTCTGCACCACAAAAACGTTTTTGAGCGAAAGGTAAATCTCGTGAAACACAAAGTACTTTGGTGTTTTTTAGTTCGCTAGCACTTTGGTTAAAATGTCTTACTGAAGCAGCACAAGTTCCGGTATCAATGCTCGGAAAAATATTTAGAACTAATTTTGAACCTGCATAATCGGCCAGAGTTGCGGTAGATAAATCGGTTTTTACTAATTGAAATTCAGGTGCTTTTGAACCTGTATTGGGTAATTCACCGTTGGTGTGAATAGGATTTCCTCCTAAAGTTATAGTTGCCATTTTATATGATTTTAAGAGTTCAAAAGTATGAAATTATTTCGAAATAGGGAAGAACGAATTTAGCTTAAAATTTAACATAAATTAATGTGATTGTATTATTGTTTTATCGTAATATTGCAATATAATAATTATATGTTATCAATTTGTGTGGTCTAACCGACAACCGACAACCGACAACCAAAAAATATGGGCGCATCAAAATCAGAATCCTTTTCACTCGAACAAAATGAAATAGCCAACTTGTTCAAAGCCTTGTCACATCCGGCACGAATAGCTATAGTCGATTATTTATTAACAGTAGATACGTGTATTTGCGGTGATATTGTAAACGAATTGCCTTTGGCTCAACCCACAATTTCGCAGCATTTAAAAGAATTAAAAAACGCCAATATCATTAAAGGAACCATCGAAGGAACGGCGATTTGTTATTGCATCAATCCCGATACGATTGACAAAATCGAAAATCATTTCGGAATGATACGGCATAAGTTACAGAATAAATGTTGCTAAATTACGTATTGTCACCCTGAGAAGTTTACACTGAGCGAAGACGAAGTGCAGGCGAAGGACTTTTATTAAAATGTTTAACTTAAAATTGAGGAGATTGCTTCGTTCCTCGCAAAAACAATGAAACTATCGCAAATTAAATCCGAACTCCAAAAGCTCACAACCATTGCTTTTCAATTGCCCAACGGCGATTTAGTACCGACACATTTTCACGTTACTGAAGTGGGAAAAATAACCAAGCATTTCATCGATTGCGGTGGTGTAGTTCGTACTGAGGAGGTCGCCAATTTCCAACTTTGGGAAGCCAATGATTACGATCACCGGTTGCATCCAGAAAAGTTGTTGCACATCATCGAATTGTCGGAAGCCAAATTACAGATTCCCGATTTAGAAATTGAAGTCGAATACCAAATGAAAGACACCATCGGTAAATTCAATTTGGATTTCGACGGAACGAATTTCCTCCTACAATCCAAACTAACCGATTGCCTAGCCAAAGACAAGTGCGGCATTCCAGCGGATAAATTGAAAGTCAAAATAGGCGCGTGGAAACCCAAAGAAACATCGTGTTGCACACCCGATTCAGGTTGTTGTTAACACTTTATCAGAACGAATCTAAAAAATCCTTGCGAACTTAGCGCCTTCTTCGCGCCATTGCGGTAAAACAAAACAATTATGTTAGAACAACTATCCAAAACCATCCAATCCATCACAGAAATTTCAGTTCCAAACGAACGAAAGGAAATATTAAATCCGTTGATTGAGTACATTCAGAATAAAGTGAATGCGAACCAAGAAATCCGTCTCAATTTCATTTGTACACACAATTCCCGACGCAGTCATTTGTCGCAAATTTGGGCACAAACGATGGCGTTTCATTTCAATATCAAAAACATATTTTGCTATTCTGGCGGCACCGAAGCTACAGCGATGTTTCCAAAAGTAGGTGAAACGCTAACCAATCAAGGATTCGAAATCCAGAAATTGAGTGAAGAACAAAACCCAGTGTATGCCGTCAAATTTTCCGAAAACCAACATCCAATCATCTGTTTTTCGAAAACGTACTTTGACGACTTCAATCCGAAAACCCAATTCGGAGCCATCATGACGTGTAACAACGCCGACGAAGGTTGTCCAATGGTATTTGGAGCCGAAGCCCGATTCCCAATCAAATATGACGATCCAAAAGCGTTTGATAGAACCGAACTCATGAATGAAAAGTACACCGAACGCAGTGTACAAATTGCGAGTGAAATGTATTATGTGTTTTCAAAAATTGAAAATGTAGTTTAGAATTAATTATAAATGAGATTGCTTCGTGCCTCGCAATGACTTATGAAAAAACGACTCAACTTCCTAGACCGATTCTTAACGCTTTGGATTTTTCTCGCTATGTTAGTGGGCGTATCCATTGGCTATTTCATTCCGAATTCGGATGATTTTATCAATTCATTTTCATCAGGAACGACCAATGTTCCGTTGGCGATTGGGTTGATTTTAATGATGTATCCGCCTTTGACTAAAATCGATTTTTCGAAAGTGCCGCAAATGTTCGAAAAACCCAAATTACTGACGGCTTCGTTTTTCATCACGTGGATTGTGGGTCCGTTTTTGATGTTCCTACTCGCAACATTTTTCCTCAAAGACTATCCCGAATACATGACAGGACTGATCATCATCGGGATTGCGCCGTGCATTGCCATGGTTATTGTCTGGAACGAATTGGCCGAAGGCAACCGCGAACTCACCGCAGGTTTAATCGGAATCAACAGTTTGTTGCAAGTATTGTTCTTCAGTTTGTATGCGTATTTTTATTTGGAAGTGATGTTGCCGTTGTTCGGAATTAGAGGTTTGGAATTGAACATTACCATTACAGAAATCGCAAAAACAGTTGGAATTTACCTCGGAATTCCGTTTGCGTTGGCTGTTATTAGTCGGTTTGCGATTAAAAAATACATCGGAGATAAATTCTTCAACCAAAAGTTCATTCCGTTTGTGTCGCCGATTACCTTGATTGCGTTGCTATTTACGATTGTAGTGATGTTCAGTTTGAAAGGCGAAATGATCGTCGATTTACCTTTGGATGTGTTGCGCATCGCGATTCCTTTAGTAATTTTCTTTGCGATTATGTTTTTCCTAATGTTTTTTGTGGCGAAGAAAATCGGCGCCAATTACCGTGACGCCACCGCTTTATCGTTCACGGCTGCAGGAAATAATTTTGAACTGGCTATTGCGGTTTCGATTGGTGTTTTTGGTATCAACAGCGGGCAAGCTTTTGCAGGAGTTATCGGTCCACTCGTCGAAGTTCCAGCGTTGATAATCTTAGTAAATGTTGCATTTTGGTTGCGGAAGAAGTATTTCAATTAATGCAATTACTTCTGCGTAAAGCTTGCGTGAGGGCGAAGGTGAAAATGACAATCGCGTTCTGCCGTTTTTGTGGGAATAAAAGAGCGACCTCAGAAGCTACTTTTATGACCTCACAAAACGTGCAGAAAAGCGGAGGAATTGCAACCGCAGACCGACGGCTTGCGTTGGGCGATGCGGGGAAGCCGGCACGCTATTACAGAAGGCAGAAAGCAAAATGCAGAACGCAGTGTAGTCTTTAGCAAACTATGAAAACTTATAAAGAGCAAAGCGACTGTAAACGAATTGTATTCTATGTTTCTATGTGTTTTTAAAAAAAAACTTTTTAGATCCAGCCCAATCCCAATCCAACAGACAAAAGAATCAACAAAACCGCCACGGTGATTTGTAGAAAGTGAAGTGTAACTTTTTTTAATAATTTATTTCCAATGAATGCGCCCGTCATTGCCGAAAGTGTGGCGCAAATGAGTAACGGCAGATTTTCTTTCAAATCTAAATTTAGAATTCGAGTCGAGTACACGCCAAGTCTTGTAAAATCGACAAACGACGAAATGACAACAGTGGTTCCGATGAACGCTTCTTTGGACAATCCGGCGCGAATTAAAAATGCACTTCGCAACGCGCCTTGCGCTCCGGTTAGTCCACCAAAAAATCCACTTAATGCACCGCCTATTGGGAGTTTGTTTTTGTCGAATTGTAGATTGTTGAAAAACGGAATCAAATCGACTACGGCAAAAAATAGCATGAGTACGGCAACGAGTAATTTCAAGGGAAACACTTCAAACGTTTTTCCGATAAATTGGTAGGAATAAATGGGTTCCATATTCGGAATTTTGACCAAAAGCAGTGCGCCGATAAAGGCAAAAATAACGGCCGGAATTCCGAATCGCAATGCTACTTCTTTATTGACATTCTTCCCAACTAACACCAATTTGAAGATGTTGTTAGAAAAATGTACAACGCCTGTTAGTGCAATCGCTACATCTACGGGAAAGAAAATCATCATCACAGGCGTTAAAATCGTTCCCAATCCGAAGCCAGAGAAAAAGGTTAGGATGGCGACCAAAAATGCTACAATCGAGATAAGGATGATTTCCATGTTTTTTTTATCAAAAATAGTAAAAAATGAAACAGTAGCGCACGCGAACTTTTGTACCTGTGTCAAATCAATCATTATTATACTATATTTGTTTTTTACTAAATTTTAAACGATTTGTTATGTCATTATCCAATTTGTTCAGGAGAAAACCTACTTCAACCATTTTGCAACAAGGCGGCGACGGAGAACATTCTGGCTTGAATAAAGTACTAACGGTTAAGGATTTAACGTTCTTTGGAATTGCGGCCATCATTGGCGGCGGAACCTTTAGTGCAATTGGGAATGCATGTTTTTCAGGCGGTCCGGGTGTAGTAATCTTATACGTCATTTGCGCCATTGCGTGCGGATTTACGGCGATGTGCTACGCCGAATTTGCGTCGCGCGTTCCCGTTTCCGGTAGTGCGTACACGTATGCGTACGTTTCATTCGGAGAAGTATTTGCGTGGATTATCGGTTGGGCATTGTTGATGGAATATTCGATTGGAAATATCTATATTGCCTTTTCGTGGAGTGGTTATTTTACTAATTTACTCGAAAGTTTTCACATACATTTACCCGAATGGCTAACGATTAACTACAAATCGGCTCACGCGGCTTTTATTGAAAGTAAAAGTGGAGAAGGAATGTTAGCATGGCAAAATGCACCAACAATTGGGAGTTTAAAAGTGATTTTCGATTTGCCAGCCGTATTGATTAATATTTTGATTACCTATTTGGTGTATAAAGGAACTAAAGAGTCGAAAAATATTAGTAATGCAATGGTATACATTAAGTTAGCGATTATTGTTTTGGTAATTATCGTCGGAATAAGATATATTGATATTGACAATTGGACACCTTTTATGCCTAATGGTTTTACGGGAGTAATGGGCGGAGTTTCGGCGGTTTTCTTTGCTTATATTGGTTTTGATGCTGTTTCAACATTAGCAGAAGAAAGTAAAAATCCGCAACGTGATCTACCCCGCGGAATGATTTATTCACTGATTATTTGTACGATTATTTACATCATCTTAGCCTTGGTTATTACGGGAATGGTTTCGTATACATTACTTGGGGTTAGCGATCCATTGGCTGAAATTTTCGCGCTGAAAGGGGTGAAATGGATGCTGTTTATAGTGTCGATTGCTGCTGTGGTTGCCATGACGAGTGTGATGTTGGTATTCCAAATGGGACAACCTCGAATTTGGATGACGATGGCGCGCGACGGACTCATGCCTAAGAAATTTGCTGAAATTCACCCGAAACACAAAACTCCCGGATTTGCTACAATCGTTACTGGTTTAGTAGTCGGGCTTCCGATTTTCTTTACGGATGAGAATTTCGTTTTGGACTTTACGAGTATCGGAACTTTGTTTGCATTTGTATTGGTGTGTGGTGGCGTTTTGATGCTTTCGCCTCAAAGTGAAGAAGAGTTGGCCGAACGCGCCACTAAAGGGAAATTTAGAATTCCGTATGTCAATTCGAAATTTATTTTTCCACTAATCGTTTTAATTTCAGCGGTTTTAGTCCACAATTTATTTCCAACTTTTTTCTCTGATACGTTTGATTTTGAAGGAGAAAATTTTGCCACAAACATTTCAATGGTCGTGTTTTTCGGATTGTGTATCGTGATGTCATTCCTGGCTTTTGTAAAAAACTTATCACTGATTCCGTTATTGGGATTGATATCATGTTGTTATCTACTTACCGGAATGGCCGTGTCAAACTGGAAGTGGTTTGGCGTTTGGTTGCTCATCGGATTGGTCTTCTACTTTGCGTACGGATATAAAAATAGTAAATTGAATAAAGCATAAATAAAATCCCGAGCAATCGGGATTTTTCTTTTTTAGTTCCTTTTGAACGTAGTTCGAATGATATCATTCGGAAAGACAACCACACTTTCATGTCCGTTTTTGGAAACGGCCGCAACTCCGAAATAATAATTGTCAATCACAATTCCTTTCAATTCATAAAAATCAACGTTGCCTACAAACCGACTGTTTTCCCATTGAGGAGACGTGGTCAATCGCCAGTAAATTTTATATCCTATAATGGAATCGTCGTTGGGTTTTTCCCATTTCAGTTTGGTGTTGGCTTCAACGATTCCGCCGATCAACACATTTTTGGGTTCTGATGGCGACGATGCCAAACTCGCTAAGGTTATCGCGTTTACTGCAGTAAGTTTATTCGCGTATTCAAAATTTACACCTTCAATGACATCGCCATACTGAATGCCGTTTTCGGTACGCAAATTTTGATGTTGACGGTTGTAGTTTTCGTGTGCTTCCATGATGCGCACTCCAGCATATCCTAAATCATTAAACGGACGATGATGACCGCCGCGACCAAAACGATCCAAACGATAGACCATCATCGGATTCATTTCGGGCATGTATGCAGCAACGGTTTTATGAATGTAGCGGGCGAGTTGTCTAGAAATACCGTCGACTTCACCACCATAAAAGCGACGATTTTTTCGCTCTTTTTCGGTTTCGGTAATCGGAGTTGGTTCTGAGAAAATTCGGAACGTACGGTTATCAATTACTCCGTCGACACCTTCAATGTTTCCGATCATGTCGTTGTTGAGCACGCCGATGATTTCCCAGTTGTTTTTCTTGGCAAATTCGGCAAAACCTTTTCCGCCAAATAAACCTTGTTCTTCGCCTGATAGTCCTAAATAAACAATACTATTTTCAAAGTTGTACTTACTCAAAACACGCGCGGCTTCGATTGTTCCCGCCATTCCCGTAGCGTTGTCGTTGGCTCCAGGCGCATCGGCAGTAAAATCCATGGTATCTGAATTTCGGCTGTCAATATCACCGGTCATGATGATGTACCGATTCGGGAATTTGGTTCCTTTTTGAACTGCAGCCACGTTAACAATCCACGTGTCTTTCGGAACGCGTTCGCCATCATTGGTGGTCACAAAATCCTTTTGGTAAAAAACATCGAGGCAATTGTTGCAGTCTTTAGATACTTTATCGAACTCCGATTTGATCCAACGGCGCGCAGCTCCAATTCCTCTTTTGTTTGAAATGGTATCGCTGAACGTATTTCGCGTGCCAAAATTGGCTAAGGTTTTGATGTCGGCTTCGATGCGTTGAGTAGAAATCGACTGAATGATGTCGTACAATCGGGCGTCGGTTTGTGCAAAACTGAACTGAAAAAATAGGGAAAGAAGAACTATCTTTTTCATTGTCTTTTCTTTCAAAGATAAAAAAATCCGCATATAAACTCGAAAACGGACTTAAAAAACCTAACTATAAAAAACTAAAAAACATTCAATTGGGTCATGCACGTTTTCATCATTTGGTATGTACGTTCGATATTGTTGTCCAATCCGATTGAAAACCGAATCAAACCGTCAGATAAACCCATTTCTATTTGCTCCTCAATCGGAATTTCACTTGACGTGGATGTGCCCGGCGCGCTGAACAAGGTTTTGTAAAACCCGAGACTTACGGCCAAATATCCTAAATTTTGGTTTTGCATCAATTCCATCAATTGGTTGGCTTTGTCTAAAGTTCCCACATCAATGGTCATCATACCACCAAATCCGTATTCTTCATTAATCATTGCGGCATATAACGTATGACTCGGATGACTTTTTAAACCGGGATAAACCACTTTCAATCCGTCGTTTTCAAATCGGTTTGCCAAATACATGGCGTTGTGGCTGTGCTGCTTCATGCGAATATGCAGCGTTCGTAAATTCTTCAAAATACTCGCGGCACGAAGACTGTCCATCGTCGGACCTAAAAGCATCATCGCTCCGTCATTGACATTTTTTAAATCATTGATGAATTCTTGAGAAGCACAAACAACACCGCCAACTGTATCGCTACTTCCGTTGATGAATTTCGTTAAACTGTGAATCACCACATCGGCACCTAATTTAGCGGGCGCAACCGATAAGGGTGAAAACGTATTGTCAACGACTAACTTTAACTTGTATTTTTTTGCCAGTTCTGCCCAAGCTTGGATATCGCACACTTCCAACAACGGATTGCTCACGGTTTCGCAATACAGCACTTTGGTTTTTGAATTGATGGATGCTTCAACGATGTCTAGTTTTGTTCCATCAACAAAATGCGTTTGGATTCCCCATTTGGGAAGCATGTTTTTCATGAAGGCATACGTTCCACCATAAATGGTTCGGCTGGAAACGATTTCGTCGCCTGAAGCACACAATTGCATCAATACTGACGTAATAGCGCCCATTCCAGATGCCGCTACATTAGCACTTTCGGTACCTTCCATAGCAGCCAAGGCTTTACTCAAGTACAAATTCATAGGCGAGGAGTGCCGTGAATACAGATAACAGCCATCGGCGTTACCTTCAAAAGTGTCAAACATGGTTTTCGCAGAGAGAAAGGTATAGGTAGAACTGTCGGAAATGGAAGGGTTGACGCCTCCAAATTCTCCAAAATATTGTAAATCTTGTATGGTATCGGCGGGATTAAAAACGTTCATAATGATTTGTTTATTTTTAATCAAAAGTGATTAAAAGTAGATTAATAATCAATAGTATGTTATAAATTTAGATTAATAAACTACATTTATTTGTTTTTATAGAATATAAAACTATATTTGCTCGTTGATATTATGATGTGTAGAAAATAGTTCACTTATGACATTGGATCAAGTAGATAAAAAATTACTGTTTTTATTACAGACCGATACCAAAAAAACCACGAAAGAACTTTCTTTAAAGCTCAATCTATCGGTTACGGCTGTCTACGAACGCATCAAAAAAATGGAGCGTGAAGGAGTCATTTCTAATTATGTGGCGCTACTGAATCGCACTAAAATCGATAAAAGTTTTGTTGTTTTTTGCCATATTAAACTGGTGCAACATTCGAGGGAATTCCTGACCAAATTTGAAAGTGAAGTCATCCAATTGGATGAAGTCTTAGAATGTTTTCATGTCAGTGGTGATTACGATTACATCTTGAAAATTTTAGTTAAAGACATGGAGGAGTATCGTGAATTTATGGTCACTAAGCTCACTACCCTTCAACATATAGGTAGCACACATAGCACATTTATGATTGGAGAAGTTAAGAACACAACCGCATTTAAACTGTAATATATGAATCGAATCTTTACTTTATTTTTAGTATTTATTTACATTATGGCCTGTAACACGGTAAAAAATGATACTTCAAGTCAATCGCTCAACCAGGTATGGATGCTGGTCGAATTCAACGCATTCACCAAAGAGTATTTGGCAGCCAAAAAGGCCTACTTAGACTTAACGCAGCCGGATCGTGCGAGTTCAAAAATGGGTTGCAATCAACTTTCTTTTTCAGTATCAGTTTCAAAAGAAAGTCGAATTGTTTTTTCAAACGGAATAAGTATTAAAATGTATTGCGACGACATGAAGTTGGAAGACAGTTTTTCGCAAGCCATTACAACCATGACGAGCTATTCGGTTGACAAGCAAACTCTGACCTTGACTGCAAAAGATGGAGGCAAGATGGTTTTTGTCGCCAAGGATTTGGAATGATTAGGAGAGCATCAACAGCAATAATTGCGCGGCGATGATTCGCAAGATCATCGTTAAAGGATATACCGTTGCGTAAGTTGCAGACGGAATGTCGTTTCCAGAAAATTTTAAAGCGAATGCCAAGGCTGGAGGATCAGTTGAAGCTCCGGCCAATAATCCACAAATTTCAAAAAAGTTTTTCTTAAAGAAATGTTTGGCGATAATGCCAGCAATCAATAGCGGGACAATAGTAATGATGATTCCCAAACCCACCCAGTAGAATCCGTTTCCACCTGCAAAAGCAGCCACTAATTTTGAACCGCTACTCAATCCGACACTGGCAAGGAACAAGGTAATTCCGAGTTCGCGTATCATCAAATTAGCACTATTAGTAGTATAATTATTCAGGTAGAACTGATTCCCAAATCGGCTTAATAATAAGGCAACAATTAATGGTCCGCCAGCTAAACCAATTTTGACAGGAACTGGAATATTCGGAATTTGAAATGGGATACTGCCCACTATTATTCCCAGTACAATTCCAATAAAGATCGGAGCAATATCAGGCACTTCCAATCGTTTTAACGAATTTCCTAAAACCGAACTGATGCGTTCCAAACTTTCCTTTGTTCCGACCACTTTTATCGTATCGCCCAATTGCAGTATAATGTTTTGATTGGGAACCATTTGCGTTCCCGCTCGATACAATCTAGTAAAGGTGAAATCATGTTGATTGAACTCAGGGATATCGCCGATGCGTTTGTGTGTAATATTTTTATTAGTGACTACAACATGATTCGAAACTAAATTACTGTCCAATGCAGTTTTTAAATTCATATTACTTTCTGGTCCGATCAATAAATGCAATTGGTCGAACGTAGTTTTAGATGCAACAATAAGAAGTACATCATTTTCAGCTAATAGTTCTTCTTTAGTAGGTGTGATGATGGTTCCTTGATGATACATCCTCGAAACTACGATGGGCGTTTTGATGATTTCAAAAATAGTGCTGATGGGTTTGCCAACTAACTGATGATTTTCTACTTTTAAGTGTTTAGAAATTACTCGGTCTTCCCTCAAATTTGCAAGTTTATGTTGCAGTTCGGTTTCGTGTTCAATGTTGACTTTGAAGATTTTTTTCAAGACTAACATCGAAATGATAATCCCAAAGACCCCAAATGGATAAGCAACGGCGTAGGCTAAGGTTACCAGAGAAGTATCTTCACTAGGATAGTGCAAGTTGGTCATGGTAGTTTGTGCCGCACCTAAACCAGGCGTATTTGTAACTGCACCACTCATGATTCCAGTCATAATGGAAATCGAATTTCCAGAGAAGTAATACAAAACCAAAGTGGTGACTACCCCAAAAACAACAATGAACGCAGCAAGCATGTTGGTTACTAACGCATTTTTATTCAATGAAGCGAAAAATCCAGGGCCAACTTGTAATCCAAGTGTATAAACGAACAAAACGAGTCCGAATTCCTTAAGGAAGTCTTGCAATTCGGGATGAAACACAATTCCCATAAACGAGAAGAACAATCCAACAAAAAGCACCCAAGTAACGCCAAGTGAAACACCGAAAATTTTTATTTTTCCGAACCAAATTCCCAATGCAATCACTAAGCCAAAAACAATAATGGTTTGTGCGAACGACTGTTGGGTGACCAAATCTGTTATCCAGTTCATTTGTATGGTTTTTAATACCAATGGAAAGATAGTGAATTTTTCCATTGGTATTTTTTAGAAGAAATTATAAACTCGGACCTGCAGGAATCAATCGTGCGCCTTCTTCAGTATTGGTATACTGTTGGAAGTTTTTGATGTAACGAGCAGCTAAATCTTTTGCTTTACGTTCCCATTCTGCTTTGTCCTTGTAAGTATCACGTGGGTCTAACAAACCTTCACTAACACCTGTTAATGCAGTTGGAATAGTTAAATTTAGATACGGAATATGTTTTGTTTCGGCTTTATCAATTTCACTATTGATAATTGCATCAATAATGGCTCTAGTATTTTTTAAAGAGATTCGCTTACCTGTGCCGTTCCAGCCTGTGTTAACCAGGTACGCTTTGGCATTGTGTTCTTTCATTTTTCCAATTAATGTTTTTGAATACATCGTTGGGTGCAATGTTAAGAAAGCTTCGCCGAATGCTGGAGAAAATGATGGTTCTGGTTCTGTAATTCCTCTTTCAGTTCCTGCCAATTTAGAGGTATACCCACATAGGAAATGATATTGTGCTTGATCGTCATCTAATATAGAAACTGGGGGCAATACTCCAAAAGCATCAGCAGATAGATAAATGATTTTACTAGCATGTCCCGCTTTTGATGGTAAGACAATTTTATTGATGTGGTAAATTGGATATGATACTCTTGAATTTTCCGTAATGGAATGGTCAAAATAATTAATTTCTCCATATTCATCTACCATTACATTTTCTAACAAAGCATCTCTTTTTATGGCTCTCCAAATATCGGGTTCGTTGTTTTCACTTAAGTCGATTACTTTAGCATAACATCCGCCTTCGTAGTTAAAGACGCCGTTATTATCCCATCCATGTTCATCATCACCAATTAAGTACCTTTTTGGATCTGCAGACAAGGTAGTTTTTCCGGTGCCAGATAACCCAAAGAATATAGCAACATCTCCAGCTTCACCCACATTTGCAGAACAGTGCATGGATGCCATTCCTTTCAGTGGAAGGTAGTAATTCATCATGGCAAACATTCCTTTTTTCATTTCGCCGCCATACCAAGTTCCTCCAATGATTTGAATTTTTTCGGTCAGGTTGAATAAAATAAAATTCTCTGAATTTAGGCCGTGTTCTTTCCAATTTGGATTGGTTGTTTTAGAGCCATTCATCACCACAAAATCGGGCTCTCCAAAAGTTTCCAATTCATAAATTGAGGGTCTAATAAACATATTGGTTACAAAGTGCGCTTGCCAAGCAACCTCCATAATAAAGCGAACTTTTAATCGTGTATCGGCATTGGTTCCGCAAAAAGCGTCTACCACATATAGTTTTGGTGAAGTTGAAAGTTGCTCTAATACAAGTAACTTTAAGTCATCCCAAACTTCTTTTGTAGTTGGAAAGTTAACTTTATCGTCCCAGTATATAGTATCTTTAGTGATGTCGTCTTTCACAATATATCGGTCTTTTGGAGAACGACCTGTAAAAACTCCAGTTTTTACTGCCACAGCGCCAGTATCTGTCAAAGCTCCTTTTTCGTATCCCTTTCTTTTATGCGATACTTCGGCTTGATATAATTCTTCATAAGAAGGATTATAAACTACTTCATGATATCCAGTAATTCCTAAATCATGTAATTCCTTTATAATTCTAATGTTTTTCATGGTACACTTTTTTTATGATTTGATTTATAATTTCTACTGTTCAAAGTTCCAATTTTATGCGGCCAAATAAACTGATAATTATCAGTAAAAAAATAAATCTACGAAATCGTTTTCTTTGATTGATAAGGGTTTGCTTAGAATAGTACATGTATTTGACTTTTCTATTCGGAATTTGAAATTTGATGTTTTTTGGTTGTAAATCTAACATAAGCTGAATTTTTTATATGCCTTTTATTTTTGCCATTATCATTGCAATTTTATTCGTAAATTTGTGCAACTTTTATAAAAACATATATAAATTATTTACTATGAGTTCATTTGACGTAGTCATAATAGGTTCGGGTCCAGGCGGATATGTTTCAGCCATTCGTTGTGCCCAATTGGGTTTTAAAACCGCAATCATCGAAAAATATTCAACTTTAGGCGGAACGTGTCTTAACGTAGGCTGTATTCCCTCAAAAGCCATGTTAGCATCATCACATCATTATGAAGAATTACAACATTTTGCTGATCACGGAATTGAAGTTTCAGGGAAAGTAAAAGTCAATTTAACCAAAATGATTGAGCGTAAACAAGCTGTTGTTGATCAAACTTCTGGCGGAGTTAAGTTCTTAATGGACAAAAATAAGGTAACCGTTTTTGAAGGTTTGGGTTCATTTGTTGATGCTACTCACGTGGCCATTGCAAAAGCTGATGGAACTTCTGAAACCATTGAAGGTAAAAACATCATCATTGCAACCGGGTCGAAACCTTCTAATTTACCATTCATTACGCTAGATAAAGAACGCATCATAACTTCTACAGAAGCATTAAAATTGCCAGAAGTTCCAAAACATTTGGTAATAATTGGTGGTGGAGTAATCGGAATTGAATTGGGACAAGTGTACCTTCGTTTAGGTGCTGAAGTTTCGGTTGTAGAATATATGGATCGCATTATTCCTGGGATGGATGCTGCTTTATCAAAAGAACTGACTAAAGTATTGAAAAAACAAGGAATGAAGTTTTATACGTCTCATAAAGTACAATCTGTTGAGCGAAAAGGAAAAACGGTAACGGTAAAAGCCGAAAATACTAAAGGAGAAATTATTTCATTAGAAGGTGATTACGCATTGGTTTCTGTAGGTCGTCGTCCCTATACCGATGGATTGAATGCCGATAAAGCAGGTGTAAAGCTAACCGAACGAGGAATGGTAGAAGTTAATGATCATTTGCAAACGAATGTTCCCACTATTTACGCTATTGGAGACGTTGTTCGTGGTGCCATGTTAGCTCATAAGGCAGAGGAAGAAGGTGTGATGGTAGCTGAAATCATAGCGGGTCAAAAGCCACATATCGATTACAATTTAATTCCTGGCGTTGTGTATACATGGCCAGAAGTTGCAGCTGTTGGTAAAACGGAAGAGCAATTAAAAGAAGCTGGCGTAAATTATAAAGCAGGAAGTTTTCCATTTAAAGCCTTAGGCCGCGCTCGTGCTGGCGGTGATACGGATGGTTTTGTGAAAATTTTAGCCGATGCAAAAACGGATGAAGTTTTAGGAGTTCACATGATTGGCGCACGATGTGCCGATTTAATAGCCGAAGCAGTTACAGCAATGGAGTTCAGAGCATCTGCAGAAGATATCTCAAGAATGAGTCATGCGCATCCAACCTTTGCTGAAGCCATGAAAGAAGCCGCATTGGCAGCAACCGATAATCGTGCGCTGCACGTCTAATAAAAAATTAGTCACAAGAAAAGCGTCCTATTCCTTTGAATTGGACGTTTTTTTATTTCATAAGAAAGCCAGTTGGAGCTCTAAGCGTAGCTTTGTCATACATATTGATGTACAGCACAACGGTGTCTTTTTTACCTTCATACGTAACACGATACTTGTCTAACATACCCATGCCATAAGGGCTTTTACTAGTTTTAAATTGGCAACAGCTGCCGGTTCTGTTGTACGTTACTGGTTCTCCATTCGGTCCGGTTAAAGAGTTCAAATAATCACGTTCGTTGGCTGGACCATTCTCAAAACCACCAACTTTAATCGGATTCTTTTGGTCATAACCATACGTTTGATCAAAAGTTGCAGCTGATGCACTTGGTCCAGTGCCTTTACTTGTAGAACATCCTACAATGAACAGACTGCATAGGGACACAAAAAGATTAAATTTCATATTGATATTATTTTATAATTTTAATAGTTGTTTTAAATCATTCAATCAGCAAAAGTGAACCTTAGTTTCCAATTAAAATTTTCGCTCGAAAAAGTCCTAACCATACTAGTTGAAATTTTCATAGAAAATAATTATCAGAGTTACTGTTTCAAAGTTAACGATATTTCAACAAAAAAACCACTGGAATTCAGTGGCTTTTTAACGGAGTTTGAAAAAATTACTTTTTGATGAATTTTCTATATCCAATCCATGAAACCAATCCTACTACTCCAAATGGCCACAAAACTACTATAAACGAAATAATTTTTTCCAAAATGTACCAACCCGATTTAAAGCTATCCCATACTTGCCATCCAATATTAGGGCGGTACGCATTGATGCTTTTTTCATTAGGTATCACTTCGTGTTTTACGGTTTGATTTTGATAAATTTCTAAGGTAATGGTACTGAAATTAACTTGGTCTTTTAGCGACAAATTTTGAAGTGTTTTGTCGTCTTCCTGTTCTTTTTTAGTAGCCAAATTTTCTTCTGCATCGATTACCTGATTGAGTTTTTTTCCTTTTTCGTCGATTGCTTTTTCAATTCGCTTTTCAGTCGAAGCGCTTCTCTTTTGCGCCAATGTATTGCTCAGCATTTGAAGCGTTACATCGTTAGCACTGATTTTTCTCGAATTTAAAAAATCGACTTCTTTTCCAATTAATTTTAAAACGGTATCCAGTTGCGTATTTGGTACGCGAATCGTAATGCTGTTATCGACGGTAAATTTTGTGGTTTCTACAATGCTATCTTGACTGATAATTGTTTTTTCAATGTCGGATATGTGGCTTTCTAAATCGGTGAACGTCACAAATCCGCCAAATTTGGTCGTTGCATCTTCAATTTTGGTGGTTGATTGTATAACATTTTTGACTTTAAATCGGACGTCAGCGGTGCGTACAAATTTGCGATCAGTGTTTTTTGGTTCAACGGCAGCTGATGAAGAAATTACTTTGGATTCACTGGCAACTGAAGTGTCCGATTTGTAATCTGAAGCTTCTTCTGCTTCACTTTGTTTACAAGAAAAAAATAGCCCTAATGCAAGGAGCGCAAAGATGGTCTTGGTGTTTGTTTTCATGATTAATCATTTTAAAGTTATGGTTTATGTAATACAATTTAAAATACTGTTTATATGTAATTTTATAACCAATAGTAAAAATGATTTAAGTGAGTGAATGTGTCTTTTTCCTGAACTCTAAAAACCGTGCCAAAAATTTCATTTTTTCGTTTTGAAAACAACTATTTTTTTATTGTACTTTTGAGAAGTAAAATTGCACCTATTGAGAACCACCATTTTAAAGCACGTAACAGATCCAACCGATTTCAAATCGCGTTTGTTGTTGTGGTCTAATTCATTCAGAGAGGTCCTTTTTTTAGATTCGAATGCGTACCATCAAAAGTATTCTGAATTTGATTGTTTATTAGCTGTCGATGCGTTTACTTCCTTAAAAACAGATCATAAATCTGC
Source organism: uncultured Bacteroidota bacterium (assembly GCA_903902795.1). Taxonomy (GTDB): domain Bacteria; phylum Bacteroidota; class Bacteroidia; order Flavobacteriales; family Flavobacteriaceae; genus Flavobacterium. Next base: position 28,977 of record CAIUWH010000028.1, on the reverse strand, counting down.
TTTCGAAGAACTGCATCAGTATCAAAGTCATGCAAAAGATTGGATTTTTGGCTATTTGACGTACGATTTAAAGAACAGCATAGAAGATTTGAAGTCCAATAATTTCGACGGCTTGTCGTTCCCCGATTTGTTTTTCTTTCAACCTAAAAGACTTTTTTTACTTAGAGGAAACCAACTTGAAATGCAGTACTTGCGTGTGTGCGATGACGAAATGGAAAGTGATTATGAAGAAATTTTAAAGTTACCACTAAGCGATTTAGCGCCTTCGCGAGAAATAAACATCCAACAACGAATTTCCAAAGAAAGTTACCACGGCAAAGTAACCAAAATGCTCGAGCACATTCATCTAGGAGATATCTATGAAGCCAATTTTTGCATGGAGTTTTACTCTGAAGACGCGCTTATTCATCCTGTGGAAATCTACCAAAAGTTAAATACCATATCCGAGCCACCATTTGCCTCTTATTTTAAAAATAAAGAGCACTATTTGATGTGTGCATCGCCAGAGCGCTATCTCAAAAAAGAAGGGAACAAAGTACTTTCGCAACCCATAAAAGGAACCGCGCAACGTTTTTTTGACGATGAACTGGATGCGCAAGCCAAATTTGAACTTTCCTCAAATCCTAAAGAACGTTCTGAAAACATTATGATTGTCGATTTAGTGCGTAATGATTTATCCAAAACTGCTACCAAAGGTTCGGTTACTGTTGAAGAATTGTGCGAAATTTACTCCTTTAAGCAAGTACATCAAATGGTCTCTACTGTTATTTCGGAAGTCGAACCGACAATAGCGCCAATCGAAATAATAAAAACTACTTTCCCAATGGGCAGTATGACTGGCGCACCAAAAATTTCAGCCATGAATATTATCGAAAACTTGGAAGAAACGCAAAGAGGTTTGTACAGTGGATCGATCGGTTTTTTTATGCCCAACGGAGATTTCGATTTTAATGTGGTCATACGAAGTATACTTTATAATGCCGAAAACAAGTACCTTTCCTTTTCAGTAGGAAGTGCCATTACTTCACTATCCATTCCTGAAAGAGAGTACGACGAATGTTTACTCAAAGCCAAAGCAATGTTTGAAGTTTTGACCTAAAATAGTTACTTTTGAACATGCTAAAAAAATTCACCGAACACATCGAAAAACAATTTCCGTTTTTGAAACACAATCGGTTTTACATCGCGGTGAGTGGCGGAATTGACAGTATGGTTTTAGTTCATTTATTTCAACATTTTGATTTGGAATTTGGATTATTGCATTGTAATTTTAAGCTTCGAGGTGATGAAAGTGACGCCGATATGCGGTTCATTCATGATTATGCCGAAGAAAACCGTCTGCATTTGCGCATTGGTTTTTTTGAAACCGAACAAATAGCAAAAGAAACCAAAACTTCTATTCAGGTTACCGCAAGAAACTTAAGATACGATTGGTTCAACGAACAAATGGACGAAAACAATGTTGATTTTGTAGCTACTGCTCATCATGCTGACGACAATCTAGAAACATTTCTTATCAATTTGAGTCGCGGAACTGGATTGGACGGCTTAACAGGAATTCCAGCTATAAACGATAGAATTTTCCGACCATTATTGCCTTTTTCAAGAGATGAAATTGAACAGTATGCAACAAAAAATAATATTAAATGGCGTGAAGACAGTAGCAATGAATCGGATAAATATGTACGAAATAAAATCCGCCACCACATCATTCCGCTTTTGAAAGAACTGAATCCGAGTTTCCTTGATTCCTTTCAAAAAACACAAGCGTATTTGACTGATGCACAATCATTGGTCAAAGATGCTGAATATGTTGTTTTTCAAGAAGTTGTTACAGAAAAAGAAGACGGAACCGTTCATTTTAACTTGGATAAATTACTTCAATTGCCCAATTATAAAGGTTATTTGTACCAATGGTTGAAACAATTCGGCTTTACGGCGTGGAACGACATTTATGATTTGGTTCATACACAATCGGGGAAACAGGTTATTTCGGGCGATTTTGTGCTTTTGAAAGATCGTGATTTTCTGATTTTGTATCGAAAGGAAATCCCCAAAACCAATTCTTTTTTGATTAACAGAGAAAACAATCAAGTTAATATTCCCTTAAAATTATCGATTTGTAACGTAAGTGACATTTCAGTTCTTAATAGGAATTGTATATTTGTCGATGAAGATCAGTTACAATTTCCGCTAACACTACGCAGATGCATGGTTGGCGATTATTTTTACCCTTTTGGGATGAACGGAAAGAAGAAACTCATCAGTAAATATTTGAAAGACGAAAAGATTTCGCTGAAAGACAAAGCCGATATTTGGGTGTTGTCTTCTGAAAACAAAATAGTTTGGTTAGTAAATCACCGGTTGGACGAACGATTTAAAGTGATGGAGTCGACAAAGTCAATCATAAAAATAACAATTGAATAAATGAAGAATATACTTTTTACTTTAGTTGCTTTTTTAGTACTCACAGATTTGAGTGCACAAATTTTGGATCCTGTAAAGTGGAGTAGTCGCGTTGAGCAAAAGTCGGACACCGAATTGGTGTTGAGCATGGACGCTAAAATTGATGCAGGATGGCATTTATATTCGCAATTTACTCCCGATGGCGGAGCATTGCCGGCTATTTTCAATTATAAAGATGCTAAAGGAAATTATCAATTAATCGGAAAGACAATTGAAAGCAAATACGAAAAAGAATTCAACGATATTTTCGAAGTAGACGAATATTATTTCACCAAATCGGCGCAATTCAAGCAAACGATTAAGGTGCTAAATCCGAAGCTAAAAACCATCAAAGTTTTCCTTGAAGGACAAACCTGTATCGATGGAAGATGCATTCAAGAAGAAGAAAATTTTACGTTTAGCTTACCCGAAGTAAAAGTTGTTGAAACCCCAGTGGTACTAACTGACACTACCACAACTTCCGCAACAGTAGATTCCACTTCAACTCAACTAAAAACAGATCAACAAGTAAAGACAAGTGTTGATAAACCCAAAGAAAATAAGAAGAAAAAAAGTTTATGGGGCATTTTTATTTTAGCTTTTTTAGGAGGATTCGCAGCGTTACTTACTCCATGCGTATTCCCAATGATTCCGATGACGGTTTCCTTCTTTACAAAGCAAAGTAAAACCAAGGCTGCTGGAATAAGAAATGCTTTTATCTACGGAATATCAATCATCATTATTTATGTTGGTTTAGGGATGATTATCACCGCTATTTTCGGGATCGATTCGCTAAATGCTTTATCGACTAACGTATGGTTTAATGTAATCTTTTTTATTATTTTAATGATCTTTGCAGCTTCTTTTTTGGGTGCATTTGAAATTGTGTTACCACATTCACTTTTGAATAAAATTGATAGGCAGGCTGATAGAGGAGGATACATTGGAATATTTTTTATGGCATTGGCTTTGGCCGTGGTTTCTTTTTCGTGCACCGGCCCAATTGTTGGGACTTTATTGGGCGAATCTGCTAAACAAGGCGGAATAGGACCTGTAGTCGGAATGCTCGGTTTTTCATCAGCTATTGCTTTGCCATTTATGTTGTTTGCAATGTTTCCGGGTTGGATGAATTCCTTGCCTAAATCAGGTGGTTGGTTGAATACGGTTAAAGTTTCACTTGGATTTTTAGAACTGGCTTTTGCTTTCAAATTTTTATCAAACGCCGATTTAGTTTTACAAACACATTTACTTGAGAGAGAAGTTTTTCTAGCAATTTGGATTGCTGTTTTCGGTGCGTGGGCATATTATTTGTTTGGAAAAATCAAGTTGCCACATGATAGCGAACTACATCATATTTCCGTGGGAAGGTTATTTGTCGCTTTGTTTGTTACCACTTTTACTATGTATTTAATTCCGGGTTTATGGGGCGCACCCTTGAAAATATTAAGCGGATATACTCCACCAATGACCTATAGTGAAAGCCCAAATGGCGTTGGATATCATAATGCTGCACTCACAGAAAATAATTCATCCGCTGTGGCTTTACCTAAAAATGCACATATCGGACCGCTTGGGATTACTTCTTTTCACGATTTTGAAGAAGGTGTTGCCTATGCAAAACAAGTAAATAAGCCTATTTTATTAGATTTTACCGGACATGCTTGTGCTAATTGTAGAAAAATGGAAGAGAACGTATGGTCTGATCCTGAAATTTTAAAGATTTTAAAAACCGATATTGTCTTAATTTCTTTATATGGTGATGATCAGAGAGAGTTACCTGAATCGGAACAATATATCTCAAAATCAGGAAGTGAAGTGACTACTATTGGTAAAAAATGGCGTATTTTTCAAATAGAACGCTACAACATAAATTCACAACCCTATTACGCTATTTTGGATTCTAATGGAAATGATTTTGATTCACATTCACCTGTTGGATATACACCCGATGTCGAAGAGTACAAAAAATGGCTTAAAGATGGAGTTGCGCAGTTTAAAAAGTAAAAAATATCCCATCATGATCAAGTTATGATGCGATTTTTTTTAATCCGTGCTTTCCAAAGAAAAAATGTCCTCAACCGGTTTTTCAAAAAAACGAGCTAGTTTTAATGCTAAGACCGTAGAAGGAACGTACTTTCCCTTTTCCATTGCATTTATAGTTTGACGACTTACCTCAATTTGTTTTGCTAATTCTTCTTGCGAAATATTTCTAATAGCTCGCAGCACCTTTAAATTATTCGTCATCGCTAGTAGAATTATTTAATTTGTAAATCATGTAATGAAATCGAATAATAAAAAACAACAATAACGTAAAAGTGTTGTAGAACAATACATTTAAAAACCATATTCCATAAAAGAAGAACGTAAAAAATAAAATCAGGCCATAGTTTAAATAAGTTGCCCAAACCAAACTTTCATATCTAATTTTTGTAGTGAATTCGTCCTCTATTTTCAATTTAGAGAATCCAATTAAAATACCTCCTATAATTAAGGAGAACAATAAAACTTCATCAATTATACTGTTTTTCGAAATGGTAAAATATCCGTTCTCCCCCGAAATACTATCGTTAAGAATTGCAAATACATTTACTTGACAATAATTATCGGTGCTAAGGTCTAAGAAGGAGATAATTAATGAAGCAACAAATGATGGAATAAATACTATCCAGCCAATTTTTTTGTATTGGTTTGGAAATAAAAATAGTGTTTTCATATTTATGGAATTAAAGTTTGTTCAAATGTAAAGTTTATTTTACATATAGACAAATAAAATATACAAAAAGGTTATTTTGTTTTACATTTGTTAGATCATTTTGTTTTTGAAAACTACACTTATTATTTTTTTTTTATATTTACGTCACTATAAGCCATTTAAATAAGTAAAAGCCATGTTAGTAAAAGTATTTGGAAGCGCCGTCTTTGGCGTAGAAGCCACAACTATTACAGTTGAGGTAAACATTGATAAAGGAGTTGGATATCATTTAGTCGGTTTACCCGATAATGCGATCAAGGAAAGTAGCTACCGCATCGCCGCAGCACTCAAAAACAACGGATACCAACTTCCCGTTAAAAAAATCACCATCAACATGGCGCCAGCCGATTTGAGAAAAGAAGGTTCCGCTTACGATGTGACACTGGCCATTGGGATTCTTATTGCGTCGGGTCAGATATTAGCCGATGAAGTGGATCGCTATGTTATTATGGGTGAGCTTTCACTTGATGGTGGTTTGCAACCTATAAAAGGTGCATTGTCGATTGCTATTAAAGCCAAAGAGGAAGGTTTTAAGGGTTTTTTTCTTCCGATTCAAAATGTAAAAGAAGCTGCAATTGTGGAAGGTTTGGATGTATACGGAATATCAAATGTAATTGAAGTCATTGATTTCTTTAGCGGCAAAGCAACGTTAGAACCAACGGTTATTGATACTAAAGAGGAATTTAATAAAACCCTCGATTTTCCTGAATTTGATTTTTCTGATGTGAAAGGACAAGAAAGTATCAAGCGTTGCATGGAAATTGCAGCTGCGGGCGGACATAATATTATTTTAATTGGTCCGCCTGGTTCCGGAAAAACGATGTTGGCCAAACGACTACCGAGTATTTTGCCGCCAATGACCTTGAAAGAAGCTTTGGAAACCACTAAAATCCACAGTGTAGCCGGAAAAATTAAAGACGCCGGATTGATGAGTCAGCGGCCGTTTCGAGCGCCACATCACACGGCTTCATCGGTTTCGTTAGTCGGTGGCGGAAGCTATCCACAACCGGGTGAAATTTCGCTTTCGCACAACGGCGTGCTTTTTTTGGACGAATTACCCGAATTCAAACGTGAGGTGTTGGAAGTGATGCGCCAACCGCTAGAAGACCGGGAAGTAACGATTTCACGTGCAAAATTCACCATCACGTATCCTTCATCTTTTATGTTGGTGGCGAGTATGAATCCGAGTCCGGGTGGCTATTTCAACGATCCGAATTCACCAGTTACGTCGTCTCCATCCGAAATGCAACGGTATTTGAGCAAGATATCTGGACCATTATTAGATCGGATTGATATTCACATCGAAGTAACTCCTGTTCCGTTTGAAAAACTTACCGAAACCCGAAACGCTGAGCCAAGCGTTGTGATTCGGGAACGCGTAATTCGAGCTCGTGACATACAATCGGCACGATTTGAATCCTACGAACACATTCATTACAACGCACAAATGGGAACAAAATTAAGTCGGCAGTTTTGTGCCTTAGACGAAGCATCCTTGCAACTATTAAAAACTGCAATGGAGCGACTGAATTTGTCCGCACGAGCGTACGACCGAATTCTAAAAGTAGCGCGAACGATAGCCGATTTAGAAGCAGCTGAAACCGTGCAATCGAATCATATCGCCGAAGCGATTCAGTATCGAAGTTTGGATCGCGATGGTTGGTTGGGGTAGTTTTTAGTGATCTGTGTTCAGTATTCAGTGTTTGTCTCCAAATTAGATTTATATACAGATCAATTTGAAAAACAGAAAATCAATTTTTTTGGATGATTTTAATCATCTTAACTTGCCTCCAATATGATAAAAACAAGAACCAGTTGAATAGAAAGAGAATCAATTTTTAGATGATTTTAATCATCTTAACTTGCCTCCAACTTCAGTTGGAGGAAAATAAATTAAAAAATAAATTATATGCCATTTATCAAAGTATACATCCATGTTGTGTGGTGCACAAAAAATAGATTTCCATTTTTAAACACCATTGAATCTAGAGAATTGGTATGGAAACATATCAAAGAAAATGCGAATAGTAAAGGAATTTTCATTGATTATGTAAATGGATATGAAGACCATTGTCATTGTTTGATTTCGATGGGAAGTAATTATACTATAGAAAAAATCATGCAATTAATCAAAGGAGAATCGTCATTTTGGATTAATAAAAACAATCATCTATTTCCAAATTTAAATGGAAAACGATTTGAATGGCAGGAAGAATATTTTGCATTATCTGTTTCAGAATCGATTGTGAGTCGGGTTAGAAACTATATTAAAAATCAAGAAAATCATCATAAGAAGAAGTCGTTTACAAGAGAGTATGATGAGATTGTGGAGAAGTATAAGATTGATGTTTGATGTTTCTCCAGCTGAAGCTGGAGGGAATTCAGACTGCGTCGAAGAAAATTATATCTCCAGCTGAAGCTGGAGGAAATTTAGACTGCGTCATATAAGATTGAATAGTGCATCAAAGAGGATAAACATGATAAGTCACAGAAATTTGATTTACACAAACTCATAATACCGTGCGCCCAATAAAAATGGATTTTCACGTTCTATCGATTGTAAAACAAACTCGTTGTTCGGAGTTACAATTGATGTTTTTTGCTCTTTTTTGTGGAGCGCTAGATAGGTTTCAAAATCAATTTCGTGGCTTGTATCCAGTGTTTCAAAAAGCGGTATGTTTTGGATGACCGATTGCCATTCTGATTCGATTTGTCCTTCAAAGACTTTCGATTTGGAACCGCTGCCGTAGGCTATGAATCCGAGTTTTTTGCCAGCAATTTCGTTTTGATTTTGAACGTGATGACACAATGTGGACAGCAATCCGAGGAAAATAGAACCTGTGTAAATGTTACCGACTTGCCCCGATGCGCGTTCCGACGGCATGATTTTTTGGTGTACCAGTTCCAAGTATTCAGGTGATTTGGAAAGTGTTTTGGTATCTTCGACCAACTTTAATTCGGAGGCATATATTTCGATGAACGTCCGTCGCGCTTGAAAACAATAAGGTAGATGCATTAAAATATTTTCCCAGTTATGGAACAGGATTTCGTTTTGCTGGGTAATTTCTTTATAATGAGCATAGGCTTCTGTAATTCGGGAGATGTAACACTGGTTTGAATACTGTCCGTCGAAAACCGGCTGTTCTTTATAAAAAGTTATTTCATTTTCTAAGATTCCGTTCCATTCGGGATTATCCACGGTATTCAGCAGCTCATTTTTGGAAATACTTCTGCGCGGTTTGAAAAAATCAAAAACGCCTTTCGATGAAACACCCACTTCTTGAGTGAAAGAAATGACCCTTGGATTGGCTGTAATTAGCATCGCAATGGCACCGGCACCTTGCGTATATTCTCCTGTTGAATCTAAATCGTATTTAGCAGTATCACCAGCAACAACTATAGCCTTTTTGGTTGGGTTGAGTCGGATAAAGTCGAGCGAATTTTGCAACGCATCTACTGCGCCAATGCACGCAAATGTCATGTCAAGTGTGTCGCAATGCCTTAACGCTCCGTGGCCTAACTGCTGTTCGATAAGCGCCGAGACATACGACGCAACAGGTTTTGATGAATCAACACCGCTTTCTGTTCCGATATAAATCCGAGCAATTTCGCTAGGATTGAGTTGCTCTTGTTGAATTAATTTATAAACCGCATTCGCTGCAAAAGTTACTACATCTTGATGAACATCAGGGAAAGTCATTTTATACAGTCCGAGACCTTTGATGAGTTTTTCGGGTTCGATGTTTCGATTTTCAGCAAGGATTTTTATAGGAAGATGTAGTTTGGGTACATCGAAGGTTAGGCTGTCTATTCCGACTTTCATGGGTTATTTTTGGACAAAATTAGTAGTTGTATATAGAACTTTTCTAGAACAGATGATAAAATTTTTCGGGTTGCAATCGATTTGCGAATGTGATAAAATTGAAGTCTTTTTTTTGTGTTTTTTTAGATTTTGGGATGATATTTTGTGTGTTCGATATTTTTGCTTCTATGTTGTTTTGTGCCTCCAGCTGAAGCTGGAGGGAATTTAGACTGCGTCAAAGAAGATTGAATAATTGCTTCGAAGAAAATTAATTTAGACTGCGTCAAAGAAGATTGAATAATTGCTTCGAAGAAAATTAATTTAGACTACGTCAAAGAAGATTGAATAATTGCTTCGAAGAAAATTAATTTAGGCTGCGTCGTGAAGACTGACAGTGTTACTTCCTATTTGTGTGCGTCGGAGAACGTGCAGCCCTGATAGCAATGGAAAACAAAGCGGTGTAGGGCACCAATTTTGCATAAAAAAAAGAGCGACTGGCAAGAAGCTCCTTTTTTTTATAGTGCAAAATGGTGACGTACGCTGCTTTTTTGAAATAGATAGCAGGAATAGCTGCTAATCTAAAATCGCTGAAAATGTATCGCCTTGATTGATGTCGCCCGATTGATATCCTTTTTTGAACCAATAGATACGTTGTTCTGAAGTTCCGTGGGTAAACGTATCGGGTTGCACATGGCCTTGCATTTTGCTTTGAATAGCGTCGTCACCCACCGCATGCGCGGCACTTAACGCTTCTTCGATATCGCCTTCTTCTAGATATTGTTTATTGTAATGCGCCCACACTCCGGCGTAAAAATCGGCTTGTAATTCTAAACACACCGATAGTTTATTGGCTTCGGCTTGACTTTTATTTTGTTGCAATTGACGCACTTTTCCCGACGTTCCTGTGATGGTTTGAATATGGTGTCCGACTTCGTGAGCAATAACATACGCGATTGCAAAGTCGCCACCTTTCGCTCCAAAACGGGTTTTTAGTTCTTCGAAGAACCGTAAATCCATGTATACTTTTTTGTCGCCTGGGCAGTAAAAAGGTCCGGATGCCGATGTTGCGCTACCACAAGCTGTATCTACGGCATCGGAGAATAAAACCATTTTGGGTTGTTCGTATTCGAGGTTATTTTCTTGAAATATTTGTCCGAATGTATCTTCCGTATACGCAAAAACGGTTTTGGCAAAAGCGCCTATTTCTTGTTCTTCGGGAGTTAAAGCGCGTTGCTCGGTCGGAGCAGTTTGCTGATTTGACTGATTTTGCTGAATTGTATCGAGGAATGGAGCTGCATCTGGAAAAAACATTTTCACAAGGAAGAGTATAAGTACTAATCCACCACCACCGACAACTGCTTTTCCGCCACCCGACATTCCTCTGCGATCCTCTACGTTGTCACTTTGACGATTACCTCTCCATTTCATATGTTTTGAATTTTAGATTGATACAAATTAAATTATTTTTTCGCAATGATTGAGCCATTGGATGATTTTTGTTTGTAGAATTTCTTTGATAATGGGCTTAGAAATGTAATCATTCATTCCGGCTTCCAGACATTTTTCACGTTCACCGACAATTGTCCCTGCGGTGAGCGCTATGATGGGAACTACTTTTCCTCTGGGTTTATTTCGTATTTCTATGGTTGCTTCATAGCCGTTCATTAGGGGCATTTGTATGTCCATCAAAATGATGTCAGGTTCAATTATATCGAAATTTTCTACCGCTTTTTTTCCGTTTTCAGCTTCGTAGATGGTGGCATTTGTCATGATTTGTTTCACCAGCGTTTTTGCTAAAAGCATGTTTATTTTATTGTCTTCTACGATTAAGATCTTGTAATTTTTTAAAATAGTTGAAATAAGTGTAGGTTGTTCGTGAGTAATTTTTAAAGTATCCGTTTTTTCCAAAACAGCGGCTAACGTGCGGTCATCACCTTCTTTAACATTTATTTCGAAATAGAAGGTGCTTCCTTGATTGGGTTTGCTTTTCAGATTTAGGCAACTGTTCATTAATTTGAGTAAATCGTTGGAAATGGATAACCCTAAACCAGTTCCTCCAAATTTTCGAGTAGTAGAAGCATCGCCTTGCGAGAAGGCTTCGAATATTTTTTGTTGGTAATTTTCGTCAATTCCGATACCAGTATCGATTACTGAAAACTGGATAGTAGTTGAGTCGTTGTTAATTTCTTTTATTGAAATATTTAGTTCAACGCTACCGTTTTCGGTAAATTTAATTGCATTACTAATAAGGTTGACGAGGATTTGCTTTAAGCGCAAGCCGTCGACCCAAATGTATTTCGGAATGTTTTTTTCGATCGATAATCGGAGGTCCAAATGTTTCGTATCGGTTGAATAGGAGAAGAGGTCGAGCACTTCTTTGGCCAAGCTGTATAATTCGTATTTCTTTATTTCAAGTTCTAATTTACCAGATTCAATTTTAGAAAAATCGAGTATGTCGTTGATGATTTCCATCAAGGTTTTAGCCGATTCGTTAATGGTGTTCATATATTTGAGCTGAATTTCCTGCAAATCGGTATTTTTTAAAAGCTCAGTAAAACCGATAATTCCGTTCAGTGGTGTTCTAATTTCGTGACTCATATTGGCCAAAAAATCAGATTTTGCTTTGTTGGCTGCTTCGGCGTAATTTTTTGCTTTTATGGCTTCTTCGGCTTCGATACGCTGCGTGATGTCGATGAAAATTCCAACTATGAATTCAATTTTTCCTTCTTTTATAATCGGTTCACCAAATTCTTCAATCCATTTGGGCAATCCGTTTTTGCATACAATTCGGTAGATGAGATGGAATTTTTTCTTTTCTTCTATTAACTCTTTTGATTTACTATTGATGATGTGTAAATCATCTGGATGTATAATAGAAAGGTAGGTTATTTTGTTTTCTAGAAAATCATTTTTCGGATAACCGGTTAGTTTTTCAATTTCATCATTCAAATATACTTTGGTCCATGATTCATCAAATCTACTTAGGTGAACGGTTCCTGGAATGTTATTGGCGAGCAATCGAAATTTCTCTTCACTTTCGTGGATGATGGCTTCGTTGATGTTGCGTTCGATGGCTGATGAAATATTGTTGGCTAAGGTAAGTAAGGTGGTAATTTCATCTTTGGTCCATTCGCGTTCCACATCTCGTTCGTCAAATACTATGAATCCGTAGAATTCTTCTTTGACTACTATGGGTAAAAAGGCGATCGATTTTGAGTTTAATTTTTGTAAAAACTCGCGTGTGGTTTGGTCTTTAATGTCTTTTATTAAAGAAGCGAAAGGTTTGTTCTCTTTTAATGTATTGATGATAAAAGGAATATCGCTGTGCGGAACCGATTGTAATACTGTGTTTATCGCAGTAATCGAATTGGTTTCGCGTGTCCAACGGTGTTTTTGTTCGACTGTTTTTTCTTCCTCGTTATTGATAAAAAACGACATTCGATCGGTTTTGGTTACTTTTCCGATGGCATCTAAAATTCCGTCAAAGATATCTGTGTTATTTTTACTGACGAGAACTTTGTCGGTAATGCTTGTAATTACGGTGAGCAACTCATTTTTGTAGGCCAATCGTTGTTCGACTTCGATTCTTTTTTGAGTTTCGATGGAGATAGAAATTAAATCGCAGATGGACCTGCAGAAGTTGATGTCTTCTGCATCCCATTTTTTTAATTTTGTTGAAGTTTCGAAGCACAAAATTCCGACAAGTCTTCCGTTAGAATAAACAGGAGAATCCAACATGGAAAGGATATTATTTTGTGGAAAATATTCAGACCGAAATTCGCTAATCTCAATGTTTTTATAGACATCGTCCGCTACAATTTGGTCTTCTCTTTCAATCGCTTCAAAATATTTTGGGAAGTCTTTTTTGTACAAAACATCTCCTTTTTCAAAATAATCTTTGTTGGACAAATACGATTGAGCGCAAATAATTTTGTCTAAATCATAATGCCAAAAACTTACTCGATTGATGTCGACTGTTCTCGCAACAATTTTTAATAAGTAGCATAAATATTCTTCAAAATTTTCCTGACTGGAGAAGCTTTTAATGGTAAGCTGTTTGCTAATTTCAGTATATTTTCTGGTCTTTTTTTCTCTACTTAAAGCTTCAATTTCAAGTTTTTTGATTAACGTTATGTCTCGGGCAATTACGGTAAATCCGATTACTTTTTGATTCTTATCACTTCGTTTTATCGATACGTTTTGAGAAAGCCAAACAGTTTCTTTGTTCTTGTTCAGTATCGGAAATACAAAAGTTGGGAAGTCGTCCATACCTTTTACGGGTCTATTGTAAAACGCTTCAACACGGTCGCGGTAATCCTCTCTAATAAAATAAGTATAATGTTTTTCATACATATCCTTCAACTCATAACCCATTATTTTTTCAGCATACTTATTGATGAAAGTATAATTTCCTTTTGAATCAGTTTCATAAATTATATCGTTCGCGTTTTCAATTAAGTTGCGGTGTTGATTTTGAATGTGAATTTGTTCGGTAACGTCTTGACCAATTCCGATGATTAATTCGTCTGAAAATTTTTTGTCTTTCCACTGAATGTATTTATATTTTCCGTCTTTGGACTTTAAGCGTCGAACGTAGAGTCGGTTATCAGTATAGTCTTTATGATAGTCTTCTCCAATGAATTCTTCATCTTCAGTAAGTTCCCAAAATTTCATTCCTAGCACTTCATCGGGCTGATAGCCTAAAAATTCAGTGATTTGATCGCTACAATACGAAAGTTCACCCTTTTTATTGGTGGCAATGGTCAGCGAATTTCCTTTGTTTACAATCTCATTGGCAAAGGAAAATTTATTTTTGGTTTCAATTAATGCTAAATGTCGTGCTAAGTGAATGGCAGCGGTTACAATAATGGAGTTGAATAGAATGATGCATAAATCTTTTGTCAGCGACTCTGATATAAAGAGCACAAAGCAAATGGTTAAGGTATAAAAAAGAAAAAGCAGGTAATACAAAAACTTCTTAAACACAAAATAGGAGAGGAAGAAGGCGATGATTAAACTAGCATACGAAACCAATTCGAAAGGTCGGAACGCTACATTATATAATATAAAATGGTAATATCCTAAAAAAATAGTAACAAAAATAACGTTGATATTTCGGTCAAACCATTTTACTCTAAGAGTTAAGAAATATATTGAAACTAAGAAAAGACCAACGCAAAAATTAACGACTAATAAGCTGTAATTTCGTACTTGATTGATTTCATATATCACTTCCATTATGGGTATGATGATTCCCATAAAAAGCAAGTACAATTTAAACTGACTATCTTTGGGCTCAAATTCGGAGAAGTTGGTTTTTAGTTTGAGTTTGGTATCTGAAAATTTGTACAGCATTATATACAAAACAACTAAAAAAACAATCAGAACAAGAATGACTGCAAAGTTAGGATTCAGTAAGGACATGTTTATTTCGAGGAATTCTGTTCTTCTCAAATATAAAAAACATAGCGATTTTGTGGTGAAAAACCCTATACTTGTGCATACTATTTGAGAAATCAGATTCACTATTCAGATTCGTTAGCGCCTATTTCATCCAAAACATTTACTTCTTCAAAAGGCGCAATTGCAGCATAAATGCAATACACCATAGAATAAATAAATGGAAGAGTAAAAAATATACCTATGCATAATGCGATGATGCCGAGCATAGCCAAAATTATAGCTAAAAGTAAAAGGCCAATTAATAAAAGTGGTTTTTTAAGAGACAATTTAATGCTCATCGAAATGGCCTCAGTTGCTTTTAAATCTGAAAAAATGATTAATGCAATTGTCAAAAACGTCAAATACGAAATAATATAGGTTATTAGTGCTCCGACATACTTTAAATCTAGGTATTCGAATAAAAGAGTAACAGTTGTTGTTAAACTAGCAATTAAAACTCCTGAAATGAATATTTCTTTAAAATGGCTAGTTTTAAAATAGTCAAACATGGTACCTATGCTAAATCTCTGATTTGAATCGGCTAGAAAGCACATTTTATAGAACCCCGCATTGATGTTTGCCATGATTCCCGAAAATAGTACCATAGCTATGAAGTAAATCACTATCAATGTTCCACTTAACATTGCTGGATTAAAATCGGTCATCGTTGAGCTAAAAGCACTAAATCCGAACACCACACCAATTACGCCAAACAAAGCACCAAACAAAACCATCATTAAGATGAGCATCGAAACTCCTGCCACTCCAAAAATCTGCTTATAGTTATTAATGGCATGATCTAAAACAGTTCCAAATTCTAATTCGTATCCTTCTTGGGCGATTTTCTCTAATTTTTCGTACTTGTTCATCCTATTCGTTTTTTAAATTTACAACCAATTTAGCAATTTTTTTAATACGGTAACTTTATTTTTATAAGGAGCATACCTTAAAGGCAAATCTAACCAATTTGCTTTTTTTACAATCGATTTTTGATGAGAAAATGCATCAAAACTTAATTTTCCATGATAGGCACCCATCCCGCTATGGCCAACACCTCCAAAAGGCATTCGGTTGTTTGAAAAATGAATGATGGTGTCATTAATGCAACCGCCACCAAATGAATAGGTTGCCATGATTTTTTTGGCCCATTTTGTACGATTGGAAAATACATACAACGACAACGGTTTTTCGTATCGGCTAAATATTGCTTTAATTTCGCTATCATTTTCGTAACTGATGATGGGTAAAATCGGTCCGAAAATTTCATCAGCCATTACCCGACTTTCTATACTCGGTTCGTCGAGTAGCGTTGGAGCTAAATAGAAATCCGACTTCGAATGACTTCCACCAGCAAGAATTACTTCGTTGTCTAGCATTTGAACCAAACGCGACCAATTTTTTTCATTTACAATTCGGGGATAATCGGGCGAAATTTCTGGATTTTCGCCATACGCTTTCGTAATTTCTGTTTTCAACGCCTCCACCAATTTGAGTTTTATTGTTGCATGAACCAAAAGATAATCGGGAGCAATGCACGTCTGTCCAGCGTTTAAGAATTTTCCCCAAATAATTCGCCGTGCCGTCAATTGAATCGGACAATCGTAATCAATAATGCACGGATTTTTCCCACCCAATTCCAATGTCACCGGCGTAAGATGAACCGCCGCAGCTTGAGCAACAATTTTCCCTACTGGCACGCTGCCTGTAAAGAATATAAAATCCCAACGTTGAGATAACAGTTCTTTGGCAACTGCAGCGTCGCCTTCAACCACAGTAACTTCTTCTGTATCAAAAACTTCGGATACGATTTTGGCAATAATTTTGGAAGTGTTATGAGTTAGCTCGGACGGCTTTAGAACGACTTTATTTCCGGCGGAAACGGCAGCAATGAGCGGACATAACGCCAATTGATACGGATAATTCCACGGAGCAATGATTAAGACCTTTCCGTACGGTTCACTCAAAATATAATCCGAGGAGGGAAAATTCAGTAACGACGGAAAAACCTTCTTAGGTCGTGCCCACTTTCGCAAGTTGGCAATGGTGTTTTGCAGTTCAGAAACCACATAACTCGTCTCGGTCACGACTGCTTCAAATTCAGATTTTTTAAAGTCGAGGTACAAGGCGGCAGTAATTTCTTTTTCGTATTGCATCACAACACGCAAAAGTTGTTTTAGTTTCTCTTTCCGATACGATATGTTAGATAAATCGTTCATATTTCCTAAAATGCCCATCGAAATCCGGTGTATATATCTGCTTGTTTACTATCGTTGATTAGAGCGGTAATTACAGAACCTGAACCTAAGTAAAATCCGCCAAGTCTTACTCCTAATCCTGTATTAAACCCAGAAATTTCGCTATTTGAAATCGGCACATACGTTTCAAAAAATCCCAAATTGATGCGCGGCGTAACGGTAAAAATATTTTGCACGGTAATTTGGTCGTTCTCGTTATCGTCTTTCAATTTTTGCTGTAAATATCCCGAAACAAATAAAGTCGGAATGATTTTTACATCGGCATACAAAGTTAATGTTGTTGGCAAACTTACTTTAAAATCTCGATTAGAAGATTCTTTCGTTAGGTAGCCACTGTTAATTAAAATGTTCTCTACATCTTTTAAACTATCAACATTTTCAAACAGATTCAAGTTCAAACTTTCTGCTCCTTGAATTGATAAGGTATAATTAGTTGAATTGTTGTTGTCGTCTTTAAAAGTCATTGCGCCAATATTTCTCACGGACAAACCAGCGTTCAATTTGTACTTGTTTTTGTCCGTCTTTTTTTTTGTAAGTGCGGTGTCAAGTGCTTGTTGATCTTTCCATTGGTAGTTGATTCCGATGTCGCCTGCAAAACCATTGAGTCCGCCAAATATCGATTTAGTATAATCATCAAAATTGGAAAAACTATTTGCTAAGCTTCCAGAATATGAAAAGTTTAAGCTAGCTTGAGTATTAGTTAGTGATGCTTGTCCCGGTGTTTGAACCACAACTCCGTTAAAAACGTCAGCACCCATATTTGCGTATGAACCTGGAAACAGCAGCTTTAAGGTGACTCCACCATTAATTTTGTGATTCAATGTATTTAGCAAGGTTTTCGCGACAAAGAAATCCAATTCACCCCAAGTAGTTCCTATGATACGTTGATTGTAGTCGGCGTTGATGGCAGAAAGCGACAAGATTGAATTCCCCGGATTGTTGATAGCATCTCCTAATTGTGTATCGACATCGACAACGTCAAGTTTTCCGTTTGCTTTAGTGACAAATCCGAATGCCCAATTTTTGTACTTCATTGCTAAACCCGGACCATACATTTCGGCATCAATACGCATATTAACAGGCTCTGAACCAACGAAAATTAGATCGGCAATGTTGGCATCTGATGTTAAATCACTAAAACCAATTTTATTGTTTGCGATGTTGAAACTGAAACCAATAGCATTAATCTCGAACGTGTTTGACATATTGGCTAGTTCGGCTGGATTCATTCCGGCAGTAAGAATCCCAACCCGACTCGAAGTATTTAAACCGGCAAAATGTTCCTGACTTACTGCCGCAGTAGAAATTAGAAAAAGAGCAAATACAATTCGTTTTCTCATGTTTAAAGATTTAAGTTTAGGATTAAAACAGTTTTACTATTGAAAACCCTAATTCTATAGTAAAGTAAATATACATTTTTTATATGGAATTCCAAATGGCATCGGATGGAGTAGGTGCGATGAGTTCCAATTTGACTTTAGTAACGGGATGAATGAATACCAATTTTCGGGCATGAAGATGAATGCCACCGTCGGGATTGCTGCGGTCAAAACCATATTTTAAATCGCCCTTAATCGGACATCCAATAGCTGCCAATTGCGCTCGAATTTGATGATGTCTGCCGGTATGTAGATTAATTTCGAGAGCAAAATAGTTATTTAACTCTTTAATGATTGTATATTCTAAACTCGCTTTTTTGCTTTCGGGTACTTCTTTGAGATGCGCTTTAGAGGTATTATTTTTTTCGTTACGTTTTAAGAAATGAACCAATGTATCTGAGTTTTTGGACGGTTTGTTTTTCACCACTGCCCAATAGGTCTTTTGCGTTTCTCGATTGCTAAAAAGTTCATTCAAACGCATTAAAGCTTTGGATGTTCGGGCAAAAACTACAATTCCGCTTGTCGGTCGGTCGAGTCGGTGTACCACACCCAAAAAAACTTCACCGGGTTTATTGTACTTGTCTTTAATATATTCTTTTACGATTTCAGAAAGTGGTTGGTCTCCTGTTTTATCGCCTTGCACAATATCGCCTACACGTTTATTTACAACGATGATGTGGTTGTCTTCGTGGAGGATTTGTAAGTTAGATTTATTAGAGACGATTTTCAAAATAATAAATGATTGTAAGATTATAAGACTGTAAGATTACTTCAATTTTATTTGAAAATTGTAAATCATTTTGGTGATTACATCAATTTTTGAGATCAATGGATTTAAATTGTCATCCGATATGAAGCCTAGATCATGTGAAATTAATAATTGAGTTTCAATTTCATAAGCTGAACCAATGGCAATTTCTAAAAATCTAGCAAAATCTTTATTTGATTTTCTGGATGAACCTTCAGCAATATTTGAAGGTATTGACACTGATGCTCTTCTAAGTTGAGTAGTTAAACCAAATCTCTCTTCATCAGGAAAACTAAAAGTAACTAAATAAATCTGGCTACAAAAAAGTTTGCTTTGTTTCCAAATTTCTAATTGTTTGAATTTGTGCATATACTAAATGTTTTAGGCGGTTATTTTTTTTATAAGACTGTAAGATTATAAGATTTTAGGACTGTAAGATTTTAGGACTGTAAGATTTAGAGTTGAGCAAAGTTTATGTAAGTTCATTTTCTTGTAATCTTATAGTCTTACAATCTTATAATCCTTTTTAATACTGTTCATTTTCATTCGGAAAATCACTCGATTTCACATCTGCAACATAATTTCCTATCGCTTTTGTCATTTGTTCGTATAAATTCAGATAGCGTCGCAAAAAACGCGGACTGAACTCATTGTTCATGCCCAACATATCGTGGATAACCAAAACTTGTCCGTCTACTCCGCCACCAGCGCCAATTCCGATTACGGGAATTGAAATACTTTTGGCTACTTTTTCGGCCAAAGCGGCTGGAATCTTTTCCAATACTATAGCAAAACAGCCAATTCGTTCTAGCATTTTGGCATCTTCGACTAGTTTTTCTGCTTCGGAATCTTCCTTAGCACGAACGGTATAGGTTCCGAATTTGTATATCGATTGCGGTGTTAATCCCAAATGACCCATAACCGGAATTCCCGCATTGAGTATTTTTTTTATCGAATCTTTTATTTCGCTTCCACCTTCGAGTTTTACGGCATGTCCGCCACTTTCTTTCATGATTCGGATAGCAGAACGTAAGGCTTCTTTCGAATCAGATTGGTAACTTCCAAAAGGCAAATCGACCACTACTAAAGCTCGTTCAATAGCACGAACTACGCCACTGGCGTGATAAATCATTTGATCTAGCGTAATCGGTAAAGTCGTTTCATGACCCGCCATTACATTACTCGCCGAATCACCCACTAATATCACGTCGACCCCAGCGGTATCAACAATTCTGGCCATGGTAAAATCGTAGGCGGTTAGCATCGATATTTTTTCGCCATTGGCTTTCATTTCAATCAATGACTTGGTTGTAATTCGCTTGTAATCTTTTTTGGCTACTGACATTGTTGGATATTTAGAATGTTAGATTTTAAGACTGTAAAAGTACTAAAATCGATTAGCTTTGTAATAAATAGATTAAAAATTATACTAATTCAGCAAATTAATTTCCAGCGATGAAGAACTACATTTTTATTCTTGCATTGTTCATAACGATTTTCAGTCACGCTCAAAATGAAGAAGTGCAACGTACCATCGAAACATTTTTTGAAGGATTTCATCAAAAAGATTCTTTAAAAATGAAATCAGTTTGTGCTGAAAATTTACTTTTGCAATCCATTTCAGAAGGAAAAAAAGGAACGAAATTAGTTTCAGAAAAGCCTGTAGCATTCTACAAATCGATTGCTAGTATTCCGGTTGAAATGAAATTTGAAGAGAAGATTCTGACTTATTCTATTCAAGTAGATGGCGCGATGGCGCACGTTTGGACGCCTTATGAATTTTATATTAATAGTCAGTTGAGCCATTCTGGAGTGAACGCTTTTACACTTTTTAAAGAAAAGGATGTGTGGAAGATTATTTACTTAATTGATACGAGACGGAAATAAACAAGTTTTACTCAAAACTTCACTAGTTTCATTGAGGCAAATCCAAATAGAATGGAACGATGTCATTCCATTTTATAGGCCGAGAAACAGAATAACTATAGACTTAACAATCGGCCATATTTACGGCAATTGCTAGTCCGCCTTCAGAAGTTTCTTTGTATTTCGAATTCATATCTTTAGCAGTTTGCCACATGGTATCAATGACTTTATCCAAAGGAACTTTTGCGTTTTTAGCATCGGTTTCCATTGCTAATTCGGCCGCGTTTATTGCTTTGATGGCGCCCATTGTATTGCGTTCGATACACGGAATTTGAACCAAACCTCCAATCGGATCGCAGGTTAATCCAAGGTGATGTTCCATTGCAATTTCGGCGGCCATTTGGACTTGCTCGGGTGTTCCGCCCATAACTTCGCACAAAGCAGCTGCTGCCATTGCTGATGAAACGCCTATTTCGGCTTGACATCCGCCCATCGCTGCAGAAATGGTAGATCCTTTTTTGAAAAGGCTTCCGATTTCGCCTGCAACCATCAAAAATTGTTTGATTTCTTTTTCGCCTGCGTCGTGGTTTTCAATGACTAGGTAATACATCAAAACAGCAGGAATTACACCAGCGCTTCCGTTGGTTGGAGCTGTAACTACGCGACCTAAAGCAGCGTTGACCTCATTTACAGCCAAAGCAAAACACGAAACCCATTTTAAGATTTGACGGAATTTTACTTCGGTTTTCCGAATGCATTCCAACCATTCTTGAGGCGATTCGTAATTGGCCAATCCGATTAATCCTTGATGCATGTCAAATGCTCGGCGACGCACGTTTAATCCGCCGGGAAGTATACCTTCGCTATGACAACCAATGTACATACATTCGAGCATGGTGTTCCAAATGCGCATGATTTCGGTGTGAATCTCGCCTTCCGAACGCATGGATTTTTCGTTTTCATAAACGATTTCGGAAATGGATTTATTTTCGGACGTACAGAAATTAAGAAGATCATCCGCATTCTGAATGAGAAAGGGAAAAGCGCATTTGATTTGGAGTTTCTTTTTGGCGTTTACGCGTTCTTCTTTAACCACAAATCCGCCACCAATCGAGTAGAAGGTAGACGAAAATTCGCTGTTCGAAGTAAAAGCCGTAAAGGTCAAACCATTCGCATGAAACGGCAAGAAATTTCTATTGAAAATAATGTCTTTTTCAAAAGTAAACGGAATCAAATACTGATTACCGAGTTTGATTTCAGCATTCTTTTTTACGGAAGAAATAATTTGATCGATGTGTTCAATCGGAATGTATTCGGGATCTTGCCCACTCAAACCTAAAATCACGGCAAAATCGGTGGCGTGTCCTTTTCCCGTTAAGGAAAGCGAACCGTATAAATCGACTTGAACGCGAATGACTTTATCAAGCAAATTTTCTTGATTCAATTCGGATAAAAAACGTTCGGCAGCCCGCCACGGTCCGAGTGTATGCGAACTCGATGGTCCGACACCAATTTTTAGCATATCAAAAACCGAAATACATTCTTCCATCAACTATATCGTTTTAGTGACGCAAAGATATAATTTTATATGAAATAGTTTAGATTAATAATAGAATGTAAACAAATTTGTTTATTTTTGTGTTATGGAACATATTCTACAGATAATAAAAGGACTTCATCCGGGTAAATTCTTAGAACGAGAATTGAATAAACGCAAATTGAATCAGCGTCAATTTGCTATTTCAATCCATGAACATCCGCAAACTTTGAACGCTATTATCAAAGGCAAGCGAAGTATGAATATTGATTTGTCGTTAAAAATTGAAAAGCAATTGGAAATGGAAGAAGGTTTTTTAATGACACTTCAAGTTTTTTATGATATTGAAATTGCGAATAGAAAAAATCAAGCAACACCCGATTTGTCAAAGATCAGAAGCGTAACTTTTTGGGATACTTCCATTGATAAAATTGATTGGGATAAGCATAAAGTAAGTGTAATAAAAAGAGTTTTTTCACGCGGAAATGAGGACGAACAAAATGAAATTATACGTTTTTATGGCAAGGATTTAGTGGAAAAGATAAAATTAATTAAACATCAATTATAACATTTTGAAACAATTGTATTGGAATACAGTTTCTCCTTTATTAGAAGAAATCTTGAAAGATTTTATGAAAGATGAGGTGTTTTTGCCATTTCGATTAGTTGGCGGAACAGCTTTGAGTTTACAAATAGGTCATAGAATTTCGGTTGATATTGACTTGTTTACAGAAGCAGATTACGGCTCGATTGATTTCGAAGAAATTAAAAATCACCTTGAATATAAATATAATTATTGTTCCTACAGAAATATAGACAGAATAGGAATGGGAACTTATTTTGAAATTGGAAATTCAAAAACAGATTGTATCAAAGTTGATTTATTTTACATCGATAAATTTATTTTTGATGAAGTTGTAGTTGATGGTATCAGAATGGCATCTGAAAATGAAATTATTGCAATGAAATTGGATGTAATTCTTAGAAATGGGAGAAAAAAAGATTTTTGGGATTTACATTATTACTTGGATAAGTTAACTGTTGATGAAATGATCTCATTTTATATTCAAAGATATCCCTACGAAGAAAAAAGTGATACATTCAAAGATCAATTTTTATATTTTGAAAATGCAGATTCTGACATCAATCCCAATTGTTTACTCAACAAATCCTGGGAAATTATCAAACTAGATTTCTACGATAAGATACATGCAAATCAATAAATACTTCCTTTCGGCATTAACTTCCTTTATCATATGGGGATTTTTTAGTTTGGCATTAAAACCGCTAAAAGACTATCCGTCGTTGGATATTTTGTTTTACCGAATATTCTTCGCTACGGTTTTGTTGCTTATTCTTACCCTATTCTTCCGAAGAAAATCCATTGTAAACGACCAACAAGCATTTAATCGATTGTCTCCTAACGAACGAATTAAAGCCGTTTCGTTGACGGTTGTAGGCGGATTTTTACTCGTCGTGAATTGGTTTTTATTCATTTACGCCATCAATCATGTGAGTTTACAATCGGCTTCGTTTGCCTACATGATTTGCCCAATACTTACCACTATTTTGGCTTATTTTATTTTAAAAGAACGACTTTCAAAGTGGCAGTGGCTTTCGGTTTTTTTATGTGTGATTAGTTGTGTGGTTTTGTCGTACGGTCATTTGTTAGAATTGGTCTACAGCCTTACCATTGCTTTTTCGTTTGCGTTTTATTTGATAAGCCAGCAGGAAAGACAATTGCTAAAATGCCCAAGCCAATCGCTTCAAAAACATCAAAAAAAAGTCCTAACCGAAAAAAATTTCAGTTAGGACCAATCAAACTACAATCAACCAATTCTTAATCTTAAAATCCTACAATCCTATAATCTCTCAATCTTTCAATCCATTTCTAAAAACCAATTCCCCATTAAAACTATCCAGCAAAATAATACTGTCAACGGTAACTTTACCGGCCAGAATTTCTTTCGAAAGTTGGTTCAACACTTCTCTTTGAATGACTCTTTTTACAGGTCGCGCACCGTATTGTGGATCGTATCCTTTTTGCGCTAAATAGTCAATCGCTTCGGGAGTTGCGTCCATTGTGATGTTTTGTAGGGCAAGCATTTTGGTTACACCTTTGAGTTGTAAGCCTACAATTTGTTTGATGTTGGCTGCGGTTAAAGGTGTGAACATTACAATTTCGTCGATTCGATTAATAAATTCTGGACGAACAGTTTGCTTCAATAAACCTAACACTTCAATTTTGGCACTTTCAATAACCGCTTCGATATTTCCCTTAAGGTTATCAAATTTTTCTTGTATTATGTGACTTCCCATGTTGGATGTCATAATGATGATGGTGTTTTTAAAATCGGCTACACGACCTTTGTTGTCGGTTAGTCTTCCTTCATCCAACACTTGTAGCAAAATATTGAACGTATCAGGATGTGCTTTTTCAATTTCATCTAATAAAATTACCGAATACGGTTTTCTTCGAACCGCTTCTGTCAGTTGTCCGCCTTCATCATAACCTACATAGCCAGGAGGCGCGCCAACTAATCTACTCACACTATGACGTTCTTGGTATTCGCTCATGTCAATACGAGTCATGGCATTTTCGTCGTCAAATAAATATTCGGCTAAAGCTTTGGCTAGTTCGGTTTTTCCGACTCCAGTAGTTCCCAAGAATAGAAACGTTCCAATTGGTTTTTTCATATCTTGTAAACCTGCTCGACTTCGGCGAACCGCATCACTAACTGCTTCGATGGCTTCTTCTTGTCCCACGACTCTTTGATGTAGTTCGTCTTCTAATTTCAAGAGTTTTTCACGTTCACCTTGGAGCATTTTCATTACTGGAATTCCAGTCCATTTGGCTACCACTTCAGCAATATCCTCGCGAGTAACTTCTTCTTTTATGAGTGAGGTTCCCGATTGATTTTCGATTAATTGTTGTTGTAAAACATCCAATCGCTCTTGCGCTTCCTTTATTTTTCCGTAACGAATTTCAGCTACTTTTCCGTAATCTCCATTGCGTTCGGCTTGTTCGGCTTCAGTCTTAAAATCTTCAATTTCGAGTTTCACCGCTTGAATGGTATCTACTACATCTTTTTCGGATTTCCATTTGGAGAATATCTCGTTGCGTTCGTCTTTCAAGTTGGCTAAATCCAAAGCTAAACCTTTCAATTTAATGTCGTCGTTTTCGCGTTTAATCGCTTCGATTTCGATTTCTAATTGCATGATTTTTCGATCCAATACATCCAATTCTTCGGGTTTCGAGTTGATTTCCATACGCAATTTTGACGCAGCTTCATCCATTAAATCGATGGCTTTATCGGGTAAAAATCGATTAGTGATGTAGCGTTGTGATAGTTCAACAGCTGCGATTATGGCGTCGTCTTTGATGCGAACTTTGTGATGCGTTTCGTACTTTTCTTTGATTCCGCGTAAAATAGAAATCGCACTTTCCGTATCAGGTTCGTCGACCATAATTTTTTGGAATCGTCGTTCGAGAGCTTTGTCTTTTTCAAAGTACTTTTGGTATTCGTCAAGTGTAGTGGCACCGATGGCGCGCAATTCACCTCGTGCTAAAGCAGGTTTTAGAATATTTGCGGCATCCATGGCACCTTCGCCACCACCAGCACCAACAAGTGTATGAATTTCGTCTATAAACAAAACGATGTCGCCTTCTGCTGAAGTCACTTCTTTCACCACGGCTTTTAAGCGCTCTTCGAATTCACCTTTGTATTTGGCTCCGGCGATTAGTGCGCCCATGTCGAGTGAATACACGATTTTATCTTTTAGATTTTCAGGAACGTCGCCATCTACAATTCGGTGTGCTAAACCTTCGGCAATGGCTGTTTTACCAACACCAGGTTCACCGACCAGCATAGGGTTGTTTTTAGTTCGGCGTGTTAAGATTTGCAGTACGCGTCGAATTTCTTCATCGCGACCAATTACTGGATCGAGTTTGCCGTTTTTAGCTAATTCATTGAGGTTTTTTGCGTATTTATTTAAAGAATTATAGGTTTCTTCTGCTGAGGCTGAAGTCACACGTTCGCCTTTTCGGAGTTCGTTTATGGCAGCTTCAAGATCTTTTTGGGTTACACCTTGATCTTTTAAGATTTGCGCAACTTTACTTTTCGATTTAAAAATAGCAAGCAGTATATGTTCGATGGACACATATTCATCATTCATTTTTTTGGCGATGATTTCCGCTTCATTCATAGCGATTCCAGCCTCGCGTGAAAACATTACGTCGCCGCCCGAAACTTTTGGAAAACTTTGGATTGTGCTGTCGAGTATTTTTTTAAAGAGATCAACAGTTACGTTGAGTTTTTTCAAAATGAACGGCGTTACGTTTTCATCGACTTCCAAAATTCCTTTGAAAATGTGCTCGTTTTCAACTAGTTGCTGTCCGTTACTTTGTGCAATTTGCTGTGCTTGTTGCAACGCTTCTTGCGATTTGATTGTGAATTTATTAATGTTCAAAATTATATAGCATTTAATTAGTATTAGATATTTTAACGTTACTTTTAAATGGTCAATTTGTATTCCACTCTAAATTTAAAGACAAAATGTCTTGTTTTAATTGATTTATTGCTATTAAGTGAGACAAATTGTCTTGAATTGTTCATTATAGTCATGTAGGTTGTTCTAAAACACTTAACTTTATTTCTTTAATACAACTACTTCAAACAAAAAGACGAACCTTGTTCCAGATAAACATTTACTTTTGACTGTAAGCAGATGTTTGGCCTTTCGTAGGTTCGTCCTTACTGTTTTTGAGTTGTTGATCTATTTAATCATGATTTTTTCTTTAAATATATTTTTACCATCATTAATTGTGATGAAGTAAATGCCTTTTGCTTGTGGCTCAAAATAAATTTCATGTATTAATTTTTGATCTCTATTTGCTTCTTTGTAGACTCTTTGGCCTAACTGGTTGTAAATTTCGATTTGAATGTTGTCTTTTGGTTCATTAAATTTTATATTGAAATGACCATTGTTAGGGTTAGGGTAAATGGTGATTGCTTTTTCAACACTAAATGCACTATTTGATAAAATATTTCTAACCAAATTAACAGGACCATCGTTACAACTTTGCCAATCAAAACCTGATAAGCCTGTTAAAATACCGTTATTGTAAAATCCAGATATAGTAATTTCTGTCCAAGGTTGCACATCACCTGTATAAAAATGACCTATAAATACACCTTGATCAGCAAATACATGACCTATAGCTTGAGAAAATCCAGTGTTTACACTACTTATTTGACCCAAGTTATTTATGTTTAAACTAACAAATCGACTACCACAACCAGTAGTACCAATGTTACCGCTTATATTATCTTGAAGTTCACCAGGATTTGAAATTTTAGTAAAGGTAAAACCACTTCCATCTGCAGTAACGGTGCCTGTTGTTGGAGAAGTTAATGTTCCACCTAGAGGAAACATTTCATTTCCTAAAATCAATTCACCCGTAATTTGTCCATTAGCTGCCACACTATACCAACCATAAGTTGATGGTGGTGGTCCGCCAATAAATCCATTCATGCCAGTAATTGTACCATTGCCGTTAAATATAATGTATCCTAAATTATCGTTATATGGATCGATTGGCGTTACAGGTGTATAATAAAACCAAGGACCATTTAAAGTAGTATTATTGTATGTTCCAGCTGGGTCATAAAAATAACGAGCAATTCTACCAGGAATACTTGTACCTCCATTATTGTATCTATCAGAAGTTGCCCAACCATGATTTTCATCCCAAAAAAACATACTGTATGTTTTAGCTAAAAAAGGTAATTGCTGTTTTGTCCAAGTTGTTCCACCATTTGTGGTTTTCAAAATAAATTGATTATTGATACTATCTCTTGTTGCAATCCAACCTAAATTAGTAGTTAAAAATTGAACGTGCAAATTTTCGTAAGAATTATCGATAAGTGGACAAGTAACGGTTGTCCAATTTGTTCCATCAACGGTCTTTAATATTTTTCCATTCTCACCAACTATCCAACCATGAGTTGCATCGCTAAAATGTATACTATTAAATTGACCTGTTGTATTGTCAGTATATTGTGGAGTCCAACTTGTTCCACCATCTGTTGTTTTATAAATAGTGTAAGGTGGTAACATAGTCGGACCTGCTGCAAAAGCATACCCTATAGTAGAATTTACATAGTAAAAAATACCGCCGCCATTTGTTGGTGTCCAATTAGTTCCTCCATTAGTCGTTTTTAAAAAAGTAGGTGTTCCAGTATTCATGTTATAAACCAAAGCCCAACCATGATTGGCATCTACAAATTGCAATTGAATACCGACATCACCGATTGTGCTGGAAAGTACGGTTGGATTCCAAGTCGCACCACCATCTATTGTTTTGTAAACAACAGCACCGAGTGCATCTTCATTTGCATTTGATCTTGTTTTCATCACCCAACCTGTGGATGGACTGATAAAACTCATCGTCTGTCCCGTGGCATCAACACCAAACGTTAGATCAGTAGCGTTAAGCGTTACCTCACTCCAAGTTGTCCCACCATTTGTGGTATGAAGTACACTATTCGAGGATAAATTTATCCATCCTTCATTGACACTAACAAACTTAGTCGATTGTCCTTCATGTGTTGTTGGATTAGTTTGTAAGTTCCAAGAACCTTGAGCTAATGCAACGGTATTGAATAATCCAAAAAACATTGCACCGATAAATAAAATACATTTTTTCATTCTGATAGATATTAAATTTTCCTACTCGTATGGTTTTTCG
>CAIUWH010000027.1 GCA_903902795.1 uncultured Bacteroidota bacterium | reverse complement strand
GAAATCTCCATTTTGAAAACTGGGTATTCAACACCTTCGTGAGTTATTGTTTCTTTTGTTTCTACAGTTGATTTAGTGATAAATACATCTTCATTCGACATGTCTTTAAAAGCAACTAATCTGTAATTTTCTGGGTGAATTCCTTTTTTCATTGTGTAAATCTTTTATTTGTTTATGAAGTAGTCCGTTTTGAAGCTTTTATTTCAAAAGGTATAAACTCGCTACAACTTTTAATTATTCTATTTTTATTAGAGTGTGCAAAAATACAACTATTTTTTAATTTACAAACTAAAGTGTAACTTTTTTTAATTGAAGTGAACTAACTGATGTAATCACGGAATTACTATATTTGTACTTTAATTTTAATTATAAAAATTATGAATGAAATTATTAAGAAAAACGGAATTAAATTTGGAATTTATACTGGAGTTTTTTCAGTTTTAGCTACCATTATTGCTTACGCTATAGACTTGTCTTTGTTTGCCTCAATTAAATACGGACTAATTCTACTGCTGGCCTATATTGTAATTGGAATCGTACTCTTACGAACAACCAAAAAAGATTTAAAAGGCATAATGACTTTCAAAGAAGGGTTTACAACCTATTTTCTTTCTATAATCATTGGTATTCCCATTTCGATTCTATTCAGCATCATTTTGTTTAATTACATTGACCCTGAAGCACAAGACATTATCAAAGAAACCACCATCAAAAATACAGTTGAATCAATGGAAAATTGGAATGTTCCTAGTGCAAAAATCAATGAAACTGTAGCTGAAATGGAAAAAAGCAATCCTTTTTCTACATCTGAACTATTAAAAAGCACCATAATTTACATCGCTGTTTATTGTTTTATTGGTTTAATTTTGGCCGCCATTTTTAAATCTAAATCCACTCAACGAGAATAGTGAACATATCCGTAGTCATTCCGTTATTAAACGAACAAGAGTCGTTGCCTGAATTGCATTCGTGGATTGTTAAAATCATGAATGAACATCAATATTCCTATGAAATTCTTTTCATTGATGATGGAAGTACCGACGATTCATGGCACACTATCGAACAACTTTCGAATGAAAATCCACTTGTAAAAGGCATTCGCTTTCTTCGCAATTACGGCAAATCACAAGCGTTACATGCGGGTTTCGCCAAAGCTTCGGGTGAGGTAATCATTACGATGGATGCCGATTTGCAGGACAGTCCCGAAGAAATTCCGGAACTCTACAACATGATTGTGAATCAAAAATTTGATTTGGTTTCGGGTTGGAAAAAGAAACGATACGATTCAGTTGTTTCCAAAAACTTGCCTTCAAAATTATTCAATTGGGCTGCCCGAAAAACCTCTGGTGTTCAATTAAATGATTTCAATTGCGGATTAAAAGCCTACAAAAATATCGTTATAAAAAACATTGAAGTATCGGGAGAAATGCACCGTTACATTCCCGTTTTAGCCAAAAACGCTGGGTTTGGTAAAATTGGCGAAAAAGCAGTGAAACACCAAGCTCGCAAATACGGCGAATCGAAGTTTGGAATGAGCAGGTTTGTCAACGGTTTTTTAGATTTGATAACCATTTGGTTTTTATCACGCTATGGAAAACGTCCGATGCATTTATTTGGCGCCTTTGGCGTTTTAATGTTTTTACTCGGATTTGTATCAACGGGTTTCATCATCATCGTAAAATTAATCAAACTTTATTCTGGATTTGAAACCATTTTAGTAACTAACAACCCCTTATTTTACATAGCATTAACAGCCATGATTATAGGAACACAATTATTTCTCGCAGGTTTTTTAGGAGAAATTATTTTACGCACCAAAAACAACGAAGAACGCTATAAAATCGCCACAGAAGTAAATTTATAAAACATACACTCCTTTTAAATACTACACGCCCAATGAATGATTTACAACTAATAACTAATAAAATACACTTTATTAGAAACCAAAAAGTAATGCTCGATTATGATTTAGCGTTGCTTTATGAATTAGAAACTAAAGTTTTAAAACAAGCTGTTCGTAGAAACATCATCCGATTTCCTGATGATTTTATGTTTGAACTTAACGAAAGTGAATTTATTGCTTTGAGGTCACAAATTGTGACCTCAAATAAAGGTGGAGTAAGATACATGCCATTTGCCTTTACCGAACAAGGAATTGCAATGCTTTCTAGTGTTCTAAATTCGGAGAAAGCAATCATAATCAATATTGCTATTATGCGCACGTTTGTCCTACTACGAAATTCGAATTTGAGTTTGGAAGAAATAAGCAAAAAGTTACATGATATTGAAAATCAACTTCCCGACATTTATAAAATATTAAATCATTTGATGGATAAAAACCAACTCATCACAACTACAAAAGACCGACCAAAAATTGGTTATAAAAAATAAGAATATGCACATCGAGCCAAATATTTTAGACAAAGTTAACGAGTGGTTAACGCCAACTTTCGATACACAAACGCAAGAATCCATTAAGGAAATGATGACTTCTTCTCCTAAAGAATTAGAAGAAAGTTTTTATAAAAATTTAGAATTCGGAACGGGTGGAATGCGCGGAATCATGGGCGTAGGAACCAACCGAATCAATAAATATACGTTAGGAAAAAACACGCAAGGTTTGTCCAATTACATGATTCAAACGTTTCCCAATGAACAACTTAAAGTAGCAATAGCTTACGATTGTCGACATAATAGCAATACGTTGGCTAAAGTTGTAGCCGATGTTTTTTCTGCAAATAATATCCAGGTGTATTTGTTTTCTGATATGAGAACGACACCTGAGTTGTCTTTTGCTGTAAAACATTTGAATTGCCACGCTGGTATTGTTCTAACTGCTTCGCACAATCCGCCTGAATACAACGGTTATAAAGTGTATTGGCAAGACGGCGGACAATTAGTTCCTCCACAAGACCACGAAATCATTCAATTGATTGAAGCGCTGAATTATAACGAAATCAAATTCGATGCCAATGAAAAACTCATCCAATACATTGATACCGATGTGGATGCCGCTTTTGAGCAATCAACCATAGAAAATTGTAGTTTTAATACTCCAGCTTCAGCAAAAGAAAACCTAAAAATCGTTTATACTTCATTGCACGGAACTTCGATAAAATCGATTCCGAGTGTGCTGTCAAAAGCTGGCTATACTTCAGTACAAATTGTTGCCGAACAAGCCGAACCAAACGGAAATTTTCCGACAGTGAAATCACCAAATCCCGAAGAACCAGAAGCATTGTCTATGGCTTTAGCTTTGGCTGAAGAAACACATGCAGATATCGTTGTGGGTACTGATCCCGATTCTGACCGATTGGGAGTTGCTGTTCGAAATACCGAAGGAAAAATGGTCTTGCTCAACGGAAATCAAACCATGGTCATCATGACGGCTTTCCTACTCGAACAATGGAAACGTGCTGGAAAAATTTCAGGCACTGAGTTCATTGGATCCACCATTGTTTCTACACCTATGATGCAAGAACTGGCTTCTGCATACGGAATTGAATGTAAAATTGGATTGACCGGGTTCAAGTGGATAGCCAAAATGATTAAAGATTTTCCGAATCAGAAATTTATTGGCGGTGGTGAAGAAAGTTTCGGATTTATGGTTGGTGATGCCGTGCGCGATAAAGATGCTGTTGGTGCAACTTTATTGATTTGCGAAATTGCAGCACAGGCAAAAGCAGCAGGTAGTTCAGTGTATGCCGAATTATTAAATTTATATGTAGACCACGGATTTTATAAAGAACACCTGATTTCACTTACCAAAAAAGGCATCGACGGCTTGGCAGCAATCAGTCAGATGATGGTCGATTTGCGTGATAATCCAGTTACAGAAATCGACGGACAACGGGTAGTATGTATTGAAGATTACGAGCTTTCGACTTCAAAAAATATATTTACAGGAGAAATTGAAACACTTCACATTCCGAAATCAAACGTACTGATTTATTACCTTGAAGACGGCTCGAAAATATGTGCACGTCCGAGTGGAACAGAACCTAAAATTAAATTTTATTTTAGTGTAAATGCGACTTTAGATACGGTAGACGACGCCAAAAAAGTTGAACAACAATTGGATACAAAAATCGCAACCATCATTGCTACAATGAACTTAAACTAATGGATGAAAATTTAAAAAAAATAGCTCCTTTTATAAAACCGTATAAATTTCATGTAGTTTGGAATGTAATTTATAACATTTTGTATGCATTTTTTAGCACACTTTCTTTTGTAGCATTAATTCCGATGTTAGACGTTTTATTTGGTAATGCTCAAAAAGTTTTGAAAAAGCCAATTTACACCGATATCACTGAAATTTCTAGCTACGGAAAAGACTATTTATACTATTACATTACCACTTTAAGTCAGAACGAAGGAAAACAATACGCATTATTACTGGTAGTTGCGCTGGTTATTTCGACTTTTCTTTTTAAAAATATTTTTAATTATTTGGCTTCCAATCATTTAATGATATTGAAAAACGGTGTGTTGCGCGATTTACGAAATAAAATGTACAACAAAATCATCGACTTACCCATTTCCTATTATTCTGAAAAGAGAAAAGGCGATATCATGGCCCGTATGTTAGGCGACGTAGGTGAAGTTCAACATTCCTTCTTTTCTATTTTGGAATTGATTGTTAAGGAACCGATGACCATCATATTCACAATCATAACGATGTTTTACATCAGTGTGAAATTGACCTTATTTGTTTTCGTCTTTATTCCCATTTCAGGTTATATCATTTCGCTAATTGGAAAATCTCTCAAATCAAAATCAGAACGCAGTCAACAAGAAGCGGGTTACTTAATTTCAATTGTGGAAGAAACGTTGTCGGGATTGAAAGTGGTGAAAAGCTACACCACAGAAGCATTTTTTAAAGGTAAGTTTGATCAATCTGCAACCAGTCTGCAACGATTAGCCAACAGCATCGGTAGAAAAAATAATCTGGCCTCACCTTTTAGCGAATTTTTAGGAATTGTGGTCATAGCTGTTTTACTGTGGTACGGTGGAAATATGGTATTGGTGGAAACCTTAGCCAATGGCGAACCCGTGCTAGCAGGCGGACAGTTTATTGCTTACATGGGATTGGCATACAACATCTTGACACCAGCCAAAGCGATATCCAAAGCGAGTTACGCAGTAAAAAGCGGCATCGCAGCGGCACAACGTGTATTTGAAGTTTTAGAAGTTGAAAATACAATTGTAGACGAACCCAATGCCCTTGTTAAAGATTCATTTACCAGTAAAATTTCGATTGAAAACATCAACTTTAGATACGAACAGGAAAGTGTGTTGAAAAACTTCTCGCTGGATATTCCAAAAGGGAAAACCATCGCTTTGGTGGGACAATCGGGCAGTGGAAAAAGTACTATAGCTAATTTATTGACTCGTTTTTATGACGTACAAGAAGGTAACATCTCCATAGATGGAGTCAACATCAAAAACATGACGATGCATTCGCTTCGATCATTGATGGGATTGGTGACGCAAGATTCGATATTATTCAATGACACCATAAAAAATAACTTACTCATTGGTAGGCCAGGCGCATCAGATGAAGATATTGTTGATGCTCTTAAAGTAGCCAATGCGTATGAATTTGTAATAGATTTACCCAACGGCATCGATACGAATATTGGTGACGCAGGTGGAAAATTATCGGGTGGCCAAAAGCAACGTTTATCGATTGCTCGTGCTGTACTGAAAAATCCACCTATCATGATTTTAGATGAAGCGACTTCTGCGTTGGATACCGAAAGTGAAAACTTGGTTCAAGTGGCTTTGGAAAACATGATGCAAAACCGCACTTCTATTGTGATTGCACACCGATTGTCGACGATTCAAAAAGCCGACCTAATAGTGGTGATGAAAAAAGGAGAAATTGTGGAACAAGGAACACACGCCGAATTATTAGCGTTAAACGGAACGTACTCGAATTTAGTTACTTTACAATCATTGGAATAGAAATAAAAATCATGAAACGAGAATATTTTGCCATGGTATTTTTTGTTGTATTTGTTGCTGCAATTTTCATTTGCAATTATTTTTTTGGTGAAGAAATTGTTGCAGACAAGCTGAGTAAATTCATCATTGTTTGGGTTCTAATCGGTTTTTCTGTTGGACAGTATTCGATGAAATTCCCAAAGGCATTTTAATTACTTCGTTCAATTCATCACCCAAATACTACAGTTCAGTAAAAAAAATAGTTCAACCCAAAGTTGATTGAATACATTTAACCCAGTATTCATTTAAACTGAAAATTATGTTGTTCAACATTATCTTAGCACTACATATTATCTCCGGTTCATTAGGACTTCTTTTGGGAACTATTATTATGCTTCGAAAAAAAGGCGATCGTATTCACAAACTAACAGTTAAGATTTTTACACTAGCGATGGTTTCAACAGGATTGAGCGCTTTTTATCTCTCGTTTGTTCATCCAAATCTATTCCTTTTTATAATGGGTATTTTCACGATTTACTTATCAATTTCTGGTTACCGAATGATTCGCTTGAAAAAAGTACATCAAGGTCAGAAAACACAACTTTTTGATACGATTTTAAGTAGTGTAATGTTTCTGTGCAGCCTTATCTTCTTTTATATAGGCATAAAGTATTTGATTGCTAAAGTAGTGTTTGGAATCGTTTTTGCGCTTTTTGGAATGGTAAGTTTGCGTCTATGCTACATCGATTATAAAGTATATACTAGAAAAATTACGGATAAAATGTTTGGAATTAAAAACCATATTGGTCGCATGACGGGCGCATACATAGCCGCTTGCACCGCTTTTTTAGTAGTAAACAACACTTTTCTACCGCCTGTTTTGGCATGGAGTTTACCCGGAATCATAGGTGGAATCTTTATTAATCGTTCACTACGAAAATTTAAATAAAATGACTCTTATGAAAAATCGTGATTCGTTTCTAGTTATTGAGTCTTGTTGTCATTTATCATCTTAAAAAACAGTAGTTGATATTTTTCAGTTTCAAACTACATTAATCGCATTAGCATTTTTGGCAAAATTCATCGTAAAAAAAACAATTTCTTAAACTTTTGTAATTAAATAAATTCGACCTTTACATTAATTTTAGCAGTAGAATGTACGTTAAAAATTCAAACATAACGCTTCCCGAAAATCCAGACACGATTGTGTGGAAATACCTCGACTTGTCTAAATTTTTGGATTTACTCATTTCAAAAAAGCTATTCCTATCGCGTTCGGATAAATTTGAAGATCAATATGAAGGCACATTCAGTGAACCCACCTTTGAAGAAATAAAAAAACTTTCCGAAAACAACCCCGCATTTTTAGATTACTACAAATCCCATCGCGAGAAAGTAGTTGTCAGCAGCTGGCACATCAACGAATATGAGTCGTTTGCCATGTGGCAAATATTCACTCAAAACAGCGAAGGTTTGGCGATTCAATCTACACTTGGAAGAATACAAAGCGCTTTAGAATACGAAAAAGACATCAAACAATACATTGGAGAAGTTAACTATATCGATTATAAAAAAGAATACATTCCGTTCGACGACATGTTTTTTCCCTTTCTCTTCAAGCGAAAAAGTTTTCAGTACGAGCGGGAAGTTCGAATCATCGCCGATTTATCAGATCAACAAATAAAAATCAACGACGGAATAAAAATTGATGTCAACCTGTCTGAACTCATCGAAAAAATTTATATTCATCCTAAATCGCAGAATTGGTATAAAAAACTGGTCATTGAACTCGTTTCGAAACTCGGATTTGATTTTGAAATCGAAAAATCAGATTTGGAAAGTGATATTTTGATATAAATGATTCTGTTGGGTAACTTCTTCTTTTACTAGTACCTCAATTTTGAAAAAACAATACAACTTAATCTTGGAAAGCGTATAGTTATCCAAGTTAAATTGGATTGTATTCTTTGACTTCCATTTCTTTGGAAGTTAGGTCTACAAATTGATAATGTACTTTGTCGTCACTATCAAAGGCACCGTTTTTATTACTGTCTTCGATTGTTCGAAAGTACAAACGGTTTTGAGATTCAATTAAATTCCAATCAATCAGTTCCTGAAAATCGGCAGAAAGTTTGGTGAAATTAGCACCCGTAATGGAACTGATGTATAGATCTTTAATGTCACTACTGTCAAGTTTTCCATCTTTATTGGAATCCATATCCACTAAAACATACACTAAGAATTGCTTTTTAGCGGTGTCTGCATACGACTTTAGATAGGTGATTCGCTCAATCATCATTGGTTTATCGGTCAGCACTTTCAACGAATCTGAACCTACTTCTTGAAACTTTAGATTGCTCAAGTAACCTGTAATTTCGTATTCTGCATAATTAGAAACCCTAAAACTTTCCTTCCCACCGCCAGAATATTTTCCCTTTCCACCCAAAACAGCAAACTCACCAATAGGATGAAGCAATACTGATGTTCCGTCCATCTGCACGGGTAAATCGGCCACCAAAATAGGATTTGTGGTTTCAGCAGTCGGTTCTTTTGTACTGACTTTGGGATCGTAATTTACTTTGGGCTTTTTTGCTTCTTCTTCTTTACAACTAGCAAAAAGCACTAAAACAGCAAAAAAAACAATTGTAGATCTGATTTTCATTGTAGTCGAATTTTAATCAAAAATAGTGAAATAATTACAATCTAGCTGTCAATTTCAAATTAAAAACCCGCGTGGTCATGAAGTTTGGAATGCCGTATTGCCTCTTTGATGCAGAATCACGAACCCAAGTATTGGTAATCGCATTTTGGTTATTGAACAAGTTGAAAATTTCAAATCCTAGTGATAAATCGTCGAATTTTTTCAACCAGTGTCTGTCTGGACGTTCGTTATTTTTTTCAGTAAATACGTACGAAAATCCAATATCCGCTCGACGATAATCGCGTAAGCGAGCTTGGTATTGGTATACATCGGCGTACGACGGCGAACCGCCAGGCAATCCGGTATTATACACCAAATTTAAATACACTTTCAAATTAGGTAATACGGGCATATAATCTTGAAAAAGGATTCCGAATTTCAATCGTTGATCCGTTGGGCGTGCAATAAAACCTCGACCATCTTGATTTTCTTCGGTTTTTAAATACCCAAATGTAAACCAAGATTCGGTTCCAGGTACAAACTCGCCATTCAAACGCATGTCTAATCCATAGGCATATGCTTCAGCATCATTATTGGCGCGGTATCGGATACGAACATTTTCTAACGTATAGGTATTCACATCATCCATCGATTTATAATACGCTTCGGTAACCAACTTAAATGGTCGCTTCCACATCTTAAAATTATAATCGTTGGCAGCTACAAAATGAATCGATTGCTGTGCCTTGACATTTGGTTGAACTACTCCGTTAAAATCTCGTAATTCGCGATAAAATGGTGGTTGGTAATAAAATCCAGATGAAAATCGGAAGAGCATATCTTTATCCCAATCGGGCTTTATCGTAAATTGTGCTCGAGGCGAAACAACGGTTTGACTTGTAGCATTCGAAATTTTATCTCCACTCACCAACCAATTATGAGCACGTAAGCCAAAGTTGATCCATACATCACTAGCGCCGAGTTTACCTCGAGTACTAGATTGGATGAATCCCGAAAAACGATCAATGTTGACAAAATTAGTCGCGCGAACATTCTGATAAGGAACCAACGGTCCAGTATACGGATTATACGGTTGATCGTTTACCGGTAAATCTAAAATTGGATTGTTGATAGAAAAACCAGCCGAATCAATTACTTCCCACTCTACTAATCGATCACGAATACTTTCTCGGGTATATTTTACACCCCAATCGATTTGAAATTTGCGTTTGGCATTATGAGTTCCTTTAATTTCTGCATTTACAATTACGGCGTCCAAATCGTTTCGACCATGATTCAACTGCGAACCGATTCCGCGTGAAAACGTGACGTCTCCAAATGTTTCTGAACCGATATTAGAATCAACTTCTCCGAGAAAATAGGTCGCATCAATGTCAAAATACTCTTGTTCTTGCGTATGATATATCGATGCAATAGCTTTATAAGAAGTATTTTCGTTGGCAATAAAAGTTGTTTTAAACGCTCCAAACAAAGTCTGGTATTTATTGTTCTCTTGTCCTTCATAAAACACTTGCAAGGCAATCGGATCTGACAAAGTACCAAAATTGGTCTGGCGTGTCAGCGGTTGGTAGTTGTATATGTTCTGAGAAATATTTCCCAAAAAACTATGATTCCACTTTTTATTTGGAGAAAAATTTACATTCGTTTGCACATCCGCGAAAGTGGGACGAAAATTGGTTTGGGTTTCCTGACTGTTCACCAAAAGCGAATTGTCGCGGTAACGAATTCCAGTTATTGCTGACCATTTCTTATCTTTGGATGCCATACCGATTGTAGCACTTCCACCTAAAAAACTAGCTTCAAAAGCGGCTCCAAATTTTCTTGGCTTTTTATACGTAATGTCTAACACCGACGACAATTTATCACCGAATTTAGCTTGAAAACCTCCTGCGGAAAAATCAACAACTTGAATCATATCCGAATTCGTAAAACTCAATCCTTCTTGTTGACCGGAGCGAATTAAAAACGGACGGTAGATTTCAATTTCGTTCACGTACACTAAATTCTCATCGTAATTTCCGCCTCGAACGGCATATTGCGTGCTCAATTCATTATTAGAATTGACTCCGGGCAATAACTTCAATAAATTTTCAACTCCAGCATTAGCGCCTGGAATTTTGCGAATGGTTTCGGGCTCGAGAGTTGTAATTCCGTTTATTCTTCTCTTACTATTCGTAATGACAACATCTTCTAATTGCTCGGCATCCGATTTCATAACCGGATTAAACAAAAAAGTTTCATTGGGCTGTAATTCGATTGTTGCTGTAATTCTTTTTAAAGAGATATGTGTAAAAACAAGCGTTACTTTTTTACTGGCTGGAACCACTAAAACGTACGAACCATCACTGTTAGAAGTAGTTGATTTTCCCTGGTAACTGATGTTTGCGTTGGCAACTGGTTCGTCAAATTCATCTAAAATAACGCCGCCAATTGTTGCAGTTTCATTGGTTTGTGCACTTAAAATTGTTGTGATGAATAATAATAATAGCGCGAATAATTTTTGGTTTGTCTTCAATGGTATCTATTTATTTTTTTGACTTCTAAAAAAAGCAGTTTCAAAGGTAGTAGAATTTCCTACATTATCCGTCACTATTACTTTTAATTTATTTTCTCCTTCAGCAACTAAACCATCAGTGAAATGATGCGTTAAGCGCTTTAATTTTGATTCGTATTCAAACAAAATCCACTTTCCATTCAAATAGCCTTTATAGGTTTTGATACCAGAAAAATCATCAGAAATAGTCAATGTAATTGTCTTTTGTTCTGAAATCCATTTCCCTTCGATGCTTTTAGCGATGGTTATTTTTGGAGCTATAAAATCACTTACCAATTTAAATTGCCCCAATGACTTTGAATAGGCAGTAAACGTATTTTCTTTGCGTTTTGTTGTGATATAGTTCCATTTTGTCCCGTTAAAAGAAGCTAAAAACGATTTTTCTCTTTTGTTTTCGGGTATATCTTTAGCATCATAGGAAATAGTAAACGAGCTGTGCGCTGGAACTATATCCTCGTGCAAAAATAAAGTTTCATTGCGAACATCCAAATTCAGGTAGACATCTTCATAAAAAGTGCCGCTCGGAAAAGTTACCGAAAAATTGTCTTTCTCAAATACAAAATCGCGTGCAGCCTTGACTGAAAATTTCGTTATTTTCTCTTCGGAAGGAATAACTGCCGCTTGATTGGAATATTCAATCGGAATGTTGATAGACGTTGTATTTCCATTGACATCAGAAACCTCTATTTTGTTAG
Source organism: uncultured Bacteroidota bacterium (assembly GCA_903902795.1). Classification (GTDB taxonomy): domain Bacteria; phylum Bacteroidota; class Bacteroidia; order Flavobacteriales; family Flavobacteriaceae; genus Flavobacterium. The sequence goes on along the minus strand of CAIUWH010000027.1, from coordinate 23,176 downwards.
TTTGTGTGTAGTTAGGAGCAACGGCGATTACTCCGTTATCAACATTTAAATCAACATTACTCCAAGCAAATGGTTGTTTCATGAATAATTTTTGAACGCGACTTTTTAATTTTTTATAGCGATTGTAATCAATCATCGCATTGATGAACCGACCTTCTTCGAACGACATTTCATCAAATTGGTAATTAAACAAAGTTTTTCCATTTGAAATCAGTGATGTTTTATAGGTTCCGTTGGCATTATAAGAAGCATCATCCAAATCGTAGGCATTAATTCCGAATCCGATTTTACCCCTTGCTTGTACTTTTTCAGAAATAAATGTGCCGTCTTTTTGTAGTGACAAGCCCAAATTTATCGGTCGTTGTGATCTATTAGCAACCGATTCAGCATCCAATGGATATACCATTAAACTGGTAACAATGGGTTTTTTAGTGTCTTTGATGAATTGATCATAACCGAAGAAAAACGGATTTACTATTTTTTCCGTTGCTGTTTCTCTGAATTCAAAATGCAAATGCGGACCTTCTGAACCGCCCGTATTTCCGGACAATGCAATAATATCACCTTTTTTCACAACCAATTCACCCGGTTTTAAGAACAATTCTACTTCGTATGATTCCTCTTTGTATTGCGCTTCCTTGATTTTGTCCTCAATCGTTCCAACTGCTCTTTGTAGATGTCCGTATACCGTTGTAAATCCGTTCGGGTGCGTAATATAGATTGCTTTTCCATAACCATATGTTGATATTTTGATGCGTGACACATACCCGTCAAACACAGCATACACATTTAAACCTTCACGTTGGTTGGTTTTAAAATCAAAACCAGCGTGAAAATGATTTGGGCGAAGTTCACCAAAATTCCCCGACAGTTGCATCGGTATATCGAGCGGTAACCTGAAATCTTTGGGATAATTTTTCTGACCAAAAGCAGCGAGTGTACAAAGTAAAAAGGCGAGTAATTTCATAATATGATTCTGTTTTTGCTAAAATATAAAAAGTTTATGGCTTAAAAAAATAATCTGCAAATACTAAACCAATGTTATTCAATAGATTAGAAAATTAAAAATTAAAAAACGTTTTTTTTTGCTAAAAAATTGCTTTAATAGAATAGGAATTATAAATTTGTAAGATTAAGTAGTGAAGAAGATAATAAATGAGTGAAATCGCACAAATAATTGATTCTCTTGAAAGTAAAATAGGTTCACTTCTCAACAAAATTAGCGGTTTAGAAGAGAAAAATATGGTTTTAGAGGGTGAATTGAAAAAAAGCGCCATTTCGTACCAAGATCAGTTGAATGTAATTGAAACATTAAAAAAGGATTACGAATCACTCAAATTAACTAACGCATTGCTTGGCAGTGAAGATTACAAACGAGATACAAAGCTTAAAATAAATTCATTAATTCGAGATATTGACTCCTGCATCGCTCAGTTGTCTGATTAAAACTATGGATGAAAAGCTTAAAATAAAAATATCGATTGCCGACAGAGTTTATCCTCTAACGGTTGATGTGTCGCAAGAAGAAGGATTGCGTAGCGCCTCTAAAAAAATTGATACGGTTATTAAGCAATATGAAGAAAATTACGCTGTGAGAGACAAACAAGATGTGTTGGCAATGTGTGCTTTGCATTTTGCAGCTCAATCAGAACAAAAGCAGATTAATAATTCAATTGACGGAACAGAAGCAATAGCCAGGCTCACGAAACTCAATAGCTTATTAGACGAGTATCTTTCGTAATAAACATTAAATAAAACGTTCTTTACATAACTAAAAATACTGCCTACATTAGTTCATTTTTGGTAAACTCAACACTAACAAATTAAAATGAGTAAATCGTCGCTACTATAGTATGCCCGCCTCGGTGGGAAACTTGAACAGCGAGTTAGCTCAAAACTTGTCCTTACGAGTTTATTCAAGCAATTAATGTAGGTTTTTTTTATAATTTTTTTTACACAACTATGGACATATTAAGTATAATTATTGGAATTGTGGTCGGTTTAGGTGCCGGATTTGGAATCGCTAAATATCTAGAGAAGAACAACGTTTCGAATCTGATTAAAAATGCTAAAAAAGAAGCTGCGTCGATACTTAAAGACGCCAATTTTGAAGGAGAAAACATCAAAAAAGACAAGTTACTTCAAGCGAAAGAAAAATTTTTAGAATTAAAAAGTGAACACGAAAAAGAGATTTTAAACAAAGACAAAAAGATTGCCGAAGTAGAAAAAAGAACCCGTGACAAAGAATCACAAGTATCAAGCGAATTGGCAAAAGCTAAAAAAGTAAATGACGATTTTGAAGCCAAAACCAAAGAATACGAAACGAAAATTGATTTCTTAGACAAAAAACAAATAGAGCTCGAAAAACTGCATAAAAGTCAAGTTGACCAATTAGAAGTGATTTCAGGTTTATCGGCCGAAGATGCAAAAGAGCAATTGGTAGAAAGCTTAAAAGCTGAAGCCAAAACCAAAGCTATGGCGTACGTTCAAGAAACCATGGAAGAAGCCAAACTTACGGCACAACAAGAGGCGAAAAAAGTCATTATCAACACCATTCAACGTGTGGGAACAGAAGAAGCGGTCGAGAACTGCGTTTCTGTTTTCAATATTGAATCGGATGATGTTAAAGGTAGAATTATCGGTCGTGAAGGAAGAAACATCCGAGCATTGGAAGCCGCAACAGGAGTAGAAATCATTGTAGACGATACACCAGAAGCTATTATTCTTTCGTGTTTCGATCCAGTTAGAAGAGAAATTGCCCGTCTATCTTTGCATAAATTGGTAACAGACGGACGTATTCACCCAGCGCGTATTGAAGAAGTTGTGGCAAAAACCACTAAACAAATCGATGATGAAATTACTGAAGTTGGTAAGCGCACTGTAATCGATTTAGGAATCCACGGATTACATCCCGAATTGATTAAGATTATTGGCCGAATGAAATACCGTTCTTCGTACGGACAAAACTTACTGCAACACTCAAGAGAAGTTTCAAAGCTATGCGGAATTATGGCTGCCGAACTGGGCTTGAATGTGAAATTAGCTAAACGCGCCGGATTATTACACGATATAGGAAAAGTGCCCGATACCGAAAGTGACTTACCTCACGCTTTACTAGGTATGCAATGGGCTGAAAAATTTGGTGAAAAAGAAGAAGTATGTAACGCGATTGGAGCACACCACGACGAGATCGAAATGAAGTATTTGATTTCACCTATCATCCAAGTTTGTGATGCCATTTCGGGTGCAAGACCTGGAGCAAGACGACAAGTTTTGGATTCGTACATTCAGCGTTTGAAAGATTTAGAAGAAATTGCTTTTGCGTTCAATGGAGTGAAAAATGCCTACGCAATTCAAGCGGGTAGAGAATTACGTGTTATTGTTGAAAGTGAAAAAGTAAGCGATGAAATGGCTTCTAGTCTTTCGTTTGAAATTTCGCAAAAAATACAAACTGAAATGACGTATCCTGGGCAAGTTAAAATTACGGTAATTAGAGAAACTCGAGCAGTAAATATTGCCAAGTAATACTAGTTAAATTAAAGTTTTTAACCATTAAGAAATTAAGGTAATTAAGCTTAATGCAACTTAACATCTTAATGGTTTTCAAATACTATTTTTAAACTTGATTAATAGATTTTAAAAAAAACTTTTTGAAATTTAATCTGGTTAAACAACAAAGCTTCATCAATTATAATCAAATAGCTGCCCAGAAATGAGCAGCTATTTTTTTATTTCCGTGGGTGGTATGAATTCATAATTTGAGTGAGGTGTTTACGATCTAAATGAACATAAACCTCAGTTGTAGTAATGGATTCGTGACCCAGCATTAATTGTATAGCGCGTAAATCGGCTCCATTTTCTAGTAAATGAGTAGCGAATGAATGCCGAAAGGTGTGTGGACTAATGCTTTTATTTAGACCGATTGTAACAGCCAATTGCTTGATGATAGTAAAAACCATCGCACGCGTGAGTTTTTTTCCTCGGCGATTGAGAAAAAGCGTGTCTTCAAATCCTTTTTGGATGGAAAGATGTGAGCGAACCTGATTTTTGTAGATGAGGATGTATTTTTGAGTAATGGTACCAATCGGAACAAAACGTTGCTTGTTGCCTTTACCTGTTACTTTGATGAATCCTTCTTCAAAGAATAAATCGGATAATTTGAGTTCTACTAATTCTGAAACGCGCAAGCCACATCCGTAAAGTGTTTCTAGCATTGCTTTGTTGCGCTCGCCTTCATCTTTGGATAAATCAATGGCTTGAATGAGTGCGTCTATTTCTTCAACCGACAGCGTGTCGGGTAACTTTCTACCTATACGTGGTGCCTCGATCAATTCCATGGGCGAATCGGAACGGTAATCTTCAAAAATCAAATACGAAAAAAAGCTTTTTAGTCCAGAAATGATTCGTGCCTGACTTCGGGCATTGACTTCTTTTGAAATAGCATACACAAACTGCTGAATAGTTTCTTCGGATATTTTTATAGGCGATACTTCTATCGAATTTGATTCTAAAAAATAACACAAACGCTCCACATCAAATGAATAATTATCGATGGTGTTTGGCGATAATCCTCTTTCGATTTTAAGATACGATTGATAACTTTTTATGAAGGAATTCCAATTCATTGCTACAAAGTAACACGAAATGATCGAATAAAAAAAACCCCACCGAAGTGAGGTTTTGAATATTTAAATCTAAAATTAGATTAGAAGTGTAATGTTAAATTCATTGAAGCAATGCCTACATTACCAATACCGAAAGATGAAGCTTTACCACCTTCAATAGTAGTTGATGGAGCAGTTCCAACTTGAGCAGTAGTTTCTGATTTACCTTGAACATCAAAACCAACTCTGTAAGTATACTGAGCTCCAATTGCAAACTTAGGGAAAATGAAATACTCAGCACCAATAAAACCTTGAACACCAAGCCCTAAAGCTAAACCAGATTTATTTTCAACAGATGAAATAAAAGTTCCGGTTGTTGCATCAGTAGTTGTAATTTCGTTTTTATCAGAACTTGCAGTTATTAATGCATCCGCTCCGTAGAAACCTTGTAAACGCGTTTTACCCTTTCTCCATTCTTTACCCAAACCAAAAGCTAAATCAAAACCATTTGATTTTACTTCGTCGGTACTTGCCCCGTTTGGATTAGTTACTGTAGTAGAACCGAAACCTAAATTAGCAACAACTCTATAAGCATTTTTTTCACTTATGAATTTCTTTCCTACAAAAGCATTGTTTCTAATGTAGTCTACACTCGGAGCATCGTTGTTCGTGTTACCATTGAAAGAATTTCCAACGTACTCAAAAATACCATCAGCATTAAAGCTAATAGCCCAGTCTCCAGTTTCTGGCAAATAATTCTCTCCTTTTTTCGACTTCAAATCTTGTGCATTAGCAAATCCGAAAGCGAATACTGCTACCAATGTTAAAATAACTTTTTTCATTTTTTTAAATTGTTTAAATTTTATGGCGCAAAAGTAAATATTATTCTTTTTCCTACAAGAAATATTATTCTTAGTTATTAACAAAGTTATTAACAACCCTGGGGCTGCTCTTGGATAAAAAAACAAAAAAAGCCATTCACGTGGAATGGCTTTTTATGATACTATGCCTGCAATTAGAATTTATAACCTACTGCAAAAGCGATGTTGCTGTTTCCAACAGAGAAACTGTCTGGAGCATCTTTAAGAATGTTTGATACACCAATTGTGTAACGTAAACCCAAGTTAATGTTTTCAGTAACATCATACCCAGCTCCAACATTGATACCAAAATCAGTAGAATTAAAACCATCTTTAATGTCTAGTGACTCACCATCAGCCTTAGCTTTTGCCGACATTAAGAATCCGATTTGTGGACCAGCCTCTAAACTGAACGCATCTGCAACATAATATTTAGCCATTACAGGAATCACTAAATAATTTAAATTTGAATTTACAGTAATACCAAAGAACTCTTCTTTTGCTCCTAAAACTGAGAACAAAACTTCTGGCTGAACTGCAAATTTCTCAGAAACTTTGATTTCAGCAAAAGCTCCTACTTGAAAACCAACTTTTGTAGATGTACCTTCTACATCTCCTGTAAAGTTAGATAAGTTAAGACCTGCTTTAGCTCCAAACTTAGTTTCTTGTGCATTTGCAAACGCAAATCCGAAAACAGCTACTGCTGCAAAAATAATTTTTTTCATGTCTATTTTGTTTAAAATTAATTTTGTAAAGATAAACTTATTACTTTTTCTCACAAACATTAGGTAGAATTGAGTTTTCAACACAGTTGTTAACAATTTTAAAAATCGCTCACAAAAATAATAAACCAAAAAAATCGTCGTTAAAAGAATTTACACTACACTTTTTATCACTTAAAACATCTAATTATGAAAAGGCTATTCGTATATTTTTTAATGTTACTGTCATTTGAAATGATTGGTCAAGGAATTAAAATCGGATTCAAAGCTGGAATGAATTACTCCAACTTTACCAATTCTGAAATCGATACTGACGCAATTACCAGTTTTCATGCAGGTTTGGTAACTGAAATACAGCTGTTTAAATACATGTCGCTTCAACCGGAGTTACTCTATTCAACTCAAGGTGCCGAATTGGACAACTTCGGAAATCAAATCAAAAACGAATTGGGATACATTAGCATTCCGGTCTTAGCAAAATTTTATTTAAACGACAAATTGAGTTTAGAATTGGGTCCGCAAGCTTCCTTTCTGCTTAACGAACGCAACGAAGTGGCAGCGGGAGATTCAAACACTTTTGATTTTGCCGTTGCGGGCGGGTTATCCTATAAACTTGGAAAACACTTCTTTATTCAAGGACGATACGGAATCGGTTTAACCGAACCCAAACGAGATGCTGGTGTCAACAATACAGTCATTCAAGGCTCAATTGGATTCATGTTTTGATAAAAAGCATAATTTTTTCTAAAACCGCTACCTTTATAGAGCGGTTTTTTTAATTTTACAGAAATAACTTCTATGAATATCATCATCATCAACGGCCCAAATTTGAATCTGCTAGGAAAACGTGAGCCAGAAGTATACGGCAACCAACCTTTTGAAAGCTATTTAAGAGATCTCAAATTAAAATACCCATCAGTTACTATTGATTATTTCCAAAGCAATATTGAAGGAGAGCTTATCGATAAAATCCAGGAAATCGGTTTCAATTACGACGGAATCATTCTCAACGCAGCCGCTTATACACATACTTCAATCGGAATTGGTGACGCTGTCAAAGCCATTACTACGCCCGTGATTGAAGTCCATATTTCAAACACTTTTTCGCGTGAAACCTTTCGCCATCAATCGTATATCTCGCCTAATGCTAAAGGAATCATTATTGGATTCGGCCTAAAAAGCTATGAACTAGCCCTACATTCTTTCATTTAAAAGTACAAATAATCAAATCCATGAAAAAAACTACACTACTAACGCTCCTTTTGTGTTCAATGGTATCGTTCGCACAAATCAGAGGATCCATTTCAGACGATAAAGGAAACCCAATGGCTTTTGTGAATATTTATGTTCAAAATACCTATATCGGAACAACATCCAACGAGCAAGGAAAATTTGAACTGAATGTAAAAACACCCGGAACCTACATCATCCTCTTTCAATATTTAGGATATAAAACCGAAAAGAAAATCGTTGAAGCGCAGAGCTTTCCACAAACTGTTGATGTGGTTTTGTTGGAGGAAGAAATCAAACTCAACGAAGTGGTTATCGATCCGAATGTAAATCCGGCTAACGAAATCATTCGGAATGCTATTAAGAATCGGATTGTAAACTCAGAAAAAACAGCTAAATACAAAGCCGATTTTTATTCCCGAGGCATATTCAGGGTAAAAAATCTGCCAAAAAGTATCTTGGGTCAAAAATTAGATTTTTTTGACGATGTCATCGATTCCACCCGAAGCGGCATTTTGTACTTGTCTGAAACTGTTTCCAAAATTACTTTTCAAAAACCCGATAAACTGAAAGAAGTCATCGTTGCATCAAAAATCAGTGGCAACGACAACGGATTCAGTTTCAACAGTGCTGCACAAGCGAATTTTGATTTCTATGAAAACTTCCTAGATTTCGATGTAAGAGTAATTTCCCCCATTTCCGAAAACGCCTTTAACTACTACAAATACAAGTTCGAAGGTTCTTTTACGGATGAAAACAACCAACTCATCAACAAAATAAAAGTGACACCAAAGCGAGAAACCGAACCCACCATGAACGGCTACATCTATATCGTAGATGATAGTTACGCAATTTACGCAGTCGATTTATCGATTAAAGGAAGTCAGATGCAGAATCCAGCCTTAAACAGTTTGAGGATAAAACAAAGTTTTAGCTATAATAATTTGAATAAGATTTGGGCTAAAAACACGCAGACAATCGATTTTGAAGCAGGGATTTTCGGAATCAACATGTCGGGTAATTTCACGTACGTCTATTCTAATTTCGAATTCCCCACTCAATTTGAACGAAAAACATTCACCGCAGAAGTATTGAGATTTGAAGAAAATGCGAATAAAAAGGAAGATTCGTTTTGGGAAACTATTCGTCCTGTTCCATTAACCAACGAGGAAACAACCGATTATTTGAAGAAAGACGCTCTTCAAACGAAAAAAAAGTCTAAAGTATACTTGGATTCGATTGATGACAAAAGAAATAAATTTCGATTACTCGACATCATTAGCGGATACAGCTATGATAATTCGTTCAAAAAATGGTCGTTGCGTTATGAAGGACCGATTTTTTCGACCGCGTTCAATACGGTTCAAGGTTATAATTCATCAGTTGGTTTTTCATACAGTAAAAACAATGAAGAAAAGCGATCCTACACCCGAATTGGATCACGTTTCAACTACGGCTTTGCAGAGGAGAAGTTGCGAGTAACTGCTAGTTTGGTCAAGAAATTCAATAATACCGACGATAGTACACTGAGTATTTACGGAGGAAGCGTTGCAAGTCAGTTCAACGCCAATAACCCAATATCAAATATCGTTAACTCCATAAGCAGCTTGTTTTTTGTGAACAACTTCATGAAATTGTATGAGAAAAATTTTGTTTCCGCCAATTTTGGCAGAGAAATCGTAAATGGATTGAACTTGAATGCTAATTTAGAGTATTCGGAGCGCAAGCCATTGCAAAACAACAGTGATCAACGATCGGTAAAATCGGATGACATCTACACGTCGAATAATCCGCTATTACCCTTTGACTTTGTAACGCCTGCTTTTGAAAGACACAATGTGGTCAAAGGAAGTATTTTAGCCAGAATTCGTTTCGGACAAGAATATTGGACGCGTCCCGACGGAAAATTCAACTTGAGAAACGACAAATATCCTTCGTTAGCAGTAGCATATGAAAAGGCTTTTGCCGCTACAGAGACGAATTATGAATACGACTTCATTTCGGCGCGTGTTAGTCACGATTGGTCAATTGGCAATAAAGGTGAAATGCAGATGAATTTCAAAGCTGGAAAATTTTTCAATGCTGAAAACATTGCATTTACTGATTTCAAGCACTTTAACGGAAATCAGACGAATGTGGCCAACGGCGGCAGCTATACCAATACATTCAATAACTTACCGTATTATGCCTTGAGTACGAATGACCAATATTTTGAAACGCATATCGAACACAATGACAAAGGTTATATCATGAATAAAATTCCGTTACTTAATAAATTGCAATCGCAATTGGTTTTAGGATTTCACAATTTGGCGATTCCTAATCAGAAACCGTATCAGGAATTTTCCGTTGGGTTGGATAACTTAGGATTTGGAAAATTTAGATTACTACGATTGGACTATCTGCGCTCCTATCAAGGTGGTTTTCAAGGCGATGCTGTAATTTTTGGATTGAAATTTTTGAATATTCTTGAGTAAATAGCTTCAATTTTAACACATAGAAACATAGATTTTAAACTTTTTTGTTCAGTCGTTTCACTCTTCATAGGTTATTCATAGCCTTTGTGAAACCAAAAATTGGTCTATACTTTTCTTTTATTCTATGTTTCTATGTGTTAAAAATAAGCAACTAAACTTTTATCAAGTTATAAAATCAGTTATAAATGCGTTTTTAATGGGATAAAATCAAATGTATTATCTGATGAAAAAGAAAGCTACTTACCTGTTAATGTTACTTCTTGTTGTATTTTTAATCTTGGCGCTACGACCGATTGACACCTCAAAAGAAAACAGTGAAATTGTAATCGGAACGGTAACTGCTGTTTCTCAAGGCGGCGCAAACGATTTGGTTTTTGAGCTGAAAAATGATGAACTTACCTATTACATCAACCGCGGATTAGAAAACGGATTTACTGTATCACAAGCCAAAAAAGATTTCATCGGAAAAAAAGTGGTGTTGAATTACGCCAAAAACTGGACGCCATTAGCACCATTTGGAACTTCCAGCAAACACATCACGTATTTGACTATTGATGGAAAAATAAAGTATACCGAATGGAAATAAATGTTGTTCAAGAACAAACTTGATACTAGAAAAAAAAGGAGGCAGAACGCAGCAGCAGAAAGCAGATTACTAAAAAAACAACCGACAACTGGCAATCGACAACTATAACCCGTAACTTCTTCACCAAATACAGCTGTCTTTACTGTAAACTAATCAGTTCACAAACACATCATACCCAAATCGAATCAACGTTCCAACCACTACAATCAAAAAGAAAATCCGGATGAAGCCGTTTCCCTTTTTGATGGCTAATTTGGCACCAATAAATCCTCCCAACGCATTGCAAACCGCCATCGGAATGGCAATCGCCCAAATGATTTTCCCCTTTAAAATGAACAGGCAAATCGAACCGAAATTGGTCGCTAGGTTTACCATTTTAGCATTCGCGGAAGCGTGAAGAAAATCAAATCCCAAGACCGAAACAAAGGCCAACACTAAGAAACTTCCGGTTCCCGGACCGATGAATCCGTCGTAAAAACCAATTAGCAAACTGATTATAATTGCTAAACCGAGTTGTCGTTTGGACGAAAAATTCTTCTCTTGATGTTGTCCAAAATCTTTTTTAGTGAAAGTATAAATTGCAATCATTGTTAAAACTCCCAATAACAACGGTTTCATAAAATCATTACTCACCGTCGTCAACACCTGCGAACCCAAAAAAGCGGCACAAAACGATAGTACAGCCATGACGGAAAGTAACTTCCAATTCATATCCACTTTCTTCAAATACTGTCGTGCGGCAAAAGAAGTTCCGCTAAAGGCTGGAATTTTTAACGATCCAATAATAGTGGAAACAGCCAAATTGGGTAATAAAATTAAGGCGACTGGAGTTTGTATCAATCCGCCGCCGCCTACAATCGCATCAACAAATCCAGCGAAGAAAGATGCAATGCAAAGAACTATGATTATATAGGTTTCCATAGATACAAAAAATTCCAAAAAAAGAAATTCCAAATTCCAATACTACTATTTAAAGTTTGGAATTTGGAATTTCAAATATTGTGATTTATTAAATTAAACTCTTACAATATTAGCGCCCAATGCTCTTAAACGCTCGTCAATGCGTTCGTAACCACGGTCAATTTGTTCGATATTTTGAATGGTTGATGTTCCTTTGGCAGAAAGCGCTGCAATTAACAACGAAATTCCGGCTCTAATATCAGGCGAACTCATCACGGTTGCTTTCAATTGAGATTGGAAATTGTGTCCCATAACTACCGCTCGGTGTGGATCACACAACATAATTTTGGCGCCCATATCAATCAATTTATCCACGAAAAACAAACGACTCTCAAACATTTTTTGGTGAATCAACACGTCGCCATTGGCTTGAGTGGCAACCACTAAAACGATGCTCAACAAATCGGGAGTAAATCCGGGCCAAGGTGCATCAGCGATGGTCAAAATCGAACCATCGATATCGGTTTTTACTTCGTAGGTTTCATGAGTTGGAATGTAAATATCATCTCCTCGACGCTCTAGTGTTATTCCTAACTTTCTAAATACACTCGGAATCACACCTAAATTATCCCATGATACATTTTTAATGGTGATTTCACTTCGAGTCATCGCCGCAAGTCCAATCCACGAACCAATTTCGATCATATCAGGCAGGATTCGGTGTTCACATCCACCCAAACTTTCAACACCTTCAATCTTCAATAAATTCGAACCTACGCCGGTGATTTTCGCACCCATAGAATTCAACATTTTGCACAATTGTTGTAAATAGGGTTCGCAGGCTGCGTTATAAATTGTGGTGGTTCCTTCGGCTAAAACAGCTGCCATTACGATATTAGCCGTTCCAGTTACCGACGCTTCGTCGAGCAACATATACGCACCTTTTAGTTTCCCATCCGTTTCAACTCCGTAAAAATGGTCTTCTCTTTCGTAACGGAATTTCGCGCCTAAATTGATGAAACCTTCAAAGTGTGTATCCAATCGACGACGACCAATTTTATCGCCACCTGGTTTCGGAATATATCCACAACCAAAACGAGCCAAAAGCGGACCTACAATCATGATCGAACCCCGTAAACTTCCGCCTTCTTTTTTAAAGGCTTCCGTTTTTAGGTAATCGACATTCACTTCATCGGCTTGAAAAGTATAATCACCTGGGCCGTTTTTCTGAATTTTAACGCCTAAATTCCCTAATAGTGTAATTAATTTATTGACATCAATAATATCAGGAATATTAGTAACTCTAACTTTCTCTGACGTTAACAAAGCAGGACATAACACTTGCAATGCTTCGTTTTTTGCTCCTTGTGGTGTAACATCACCTTTGAGTCGAATGCCTCCTTCAATTTTAAAAGTTCCCATAGTTTTGGTTATCGGTTATCGGTTATCAGTTGTTGGTTCTGAATTACAAAACAGACAACTGAAAACAGACAACTATTTTGGATTATTGTTATTGTTGTTTTTTACAAACGGCTTTTTGCCATTTTGTGGTTTTTTGAAATTGTTGGATTTTTGGATTTTTTGACCATTACCCATCTGACTTTTGTTGGATACTTTTTTGTTGGTACGCATCAAATCGGTGGTATTCAACAACTCTTCAGAGCTTTGAAGCAAGTTAATCCGTCCATCGGAAAGTTCTACTAAATGTTCAAAAATCACCACATCTTCTACGGTGTCTTTGTTCCAACTCAAGTACGATTTTTTCATGTGATTGGCAATGACTTTGACCAAAGCGCCTTTCATTTCGCCTTCTTCCCAACTGTTGGCCACATTGATCATGTACTTGATGTTGTTACCGTAAAATCGGTATTTCGGATTTTTCTGAGGATAATCCAAACGCTCGGGTTTTAAATTAATCACATCGCGCGTTGGAATTGGATACGGTGAATCAACATCCAATCTAAAATCGGACATGATAAAAATCTGATCCCACAATTTGTGCTGAAAATCGGGCACATCACGCAAATGCGGGTTCAAACTTCCCATCACCTGAATGATGTATTTGGCAGCTTTGTTGCGTTCGTCTCTACTTTCAATCACGGTCGCTTGATCGATCAATTTTTGCAAATGCCTTCCGTATTCCGGAATAATCAAATGCGGACGCTCGGCGTTGTATTCCAAAAAATGAACTACGTCGTTGGCGTTTTCTTTATAGTATTTTTGCTGATTCATTATAATGAAATTATTCCCTCAATAGTCGATACTTCAATATACTTCTCTACAACGCTACCCGGATTTTCCATCATAACATTAATTGAAATACTGGTATATTTTCCCGCTTTGGATTGATTGGTATGAATGACTGCACCTAAATTGTCAAAAGCATTCTCCACTTCTTCAATTTTTTTGGGTTCTGTTGGTACAATAAATTTAAATAGGTATTCGTTGGGCCACTCGGAAGTATTTTGTAATTCTTCGCGAAGTCGGATGTAAAATTCTTCGGTCTTCTTGTCCATTCTTAAAATAAAAATAAAAGCAAATATACGATTTAGATGTCAGAATGCAGAATTTAGAATGCAGAATTTAGAAGCTCTTACCATTTCTGATTAAAGAGTGTTTTTTTCGACCTAATTTTTAATCAAAATACAAAAAACTTCCCACTTCCATCTTCCAACTTCCAACTTTTACTTAAATTTGAGCCTTATTCTCAATAACGTTGAAAAAAGAAATTATTGTCATTACGGGCGGACCAGGCACAGGAAAAACTACGATCATCAATCAACTGATTGAACAAGGTCACACGTGTTATCCCGAAATTTCGAGAGCCATCACTTTGGAAGCCAAAAAACAAGGTATCGAACAGTTGTTTCTTGAAAAACCACTTTTATTCAGCGAGTTGCTTTTAGAAGGCAGAAAAAAACAATTGCAAGCAGCTTTAGACGAAACGGCTTCAACGATTTTTCTCGACCGCGGAATTCCCGATATCTTGGCGTATATGCATTACATTGGCGATAGTTATCCCTCATTTTTTGACATAGCGTGCAAAGAACATCAGTATACGAAGGTATTCGTTTTACCGCCTTGGGAACAAATCTACGAAAGCGATGAAGCGCGTTACGAAAACTTCGAGCAAGCAAAGTTAATTTTCGACCACCTGACTGAAACGTACCATACCTATGGCTATGAATTGATTGAGGTTCCGAAAGGAACGGTAACCGAACGCATTCATTTTATCTTCTCTAAATTAGAAAAAGTATAAGAAAATCAATTGTATATTTTTTCATATATTTATCCTTTCATAATTCAACGCCTAGTCCAATTTTATCATGTCATCCGCAGTAGAAATCCTAAAAAAATACTGGAACCACGATGCGTTTCGAACGCCACAAGACGAAATCATCGCGTCGGTTGTAGAAGGAAATGATACGTTTGTATTGATGCCAACAGGCGGCGGAAAATCAATTTGTTTTCAGGTTCCGGCTTTGATGATGGATGGCATTTGCATCGTCGTTTCGCCTTTAGTGGCCTTGATGAAAGACCAAGTGCTCAATCTTCAAAACAAAGGCATCAAAGCAGTGGCATTGACAGGCGGAATATCCCAAAACGACATCATTGATATTTTAGATAATTGCCAGTTTGGCAACTATAAATTCCTTTATCTTTCGCCCGAGCGATTACAAAATGACTGGATTGTTGACCGCATTAGAAATCTTCCTGTAAACCTGATTGCCATCGACGAAGCGCATTGTATTTCGCAATGGGGACACGATTTCAGACCAGCCTATTTAAAAATTGTTGCGTTAAAAGAATACTTTCCCAAAACTCCGTTTATTGCTTTGACGGCTTCGGCTACACAACGCGTTCAAGAAGATATTTTGCTTCAATTACAACTCAAAGAACCTAAAATTTTCACCAAATCGTTTGCCCGAGATAATCTGGCCTATATGGTTTTTGAAGTCGAAGACAAATTATTTCTGACCGAACAAATGCTGAGGAAAAATCCACAGCCATCCATTATATATGTCAGCAACCGAAAATCGTGCAGTGAAACAGCACGACAACTAGAGAGTTTGGGATTTACGGCTACGTTTTACCATGGCGGACTTTCATCTAAAGACAAATCCAATCACATGACTCTGTGGATGGACGAAAAAGTTCAAGTTATGGTTGCCACCAACGCATTCGGAATGGGAATCGACAAAGCCAATGTAAAAACGGTCATTCATCTAAATTTACCGCAGAATTTAGAAAATTACTATCAAGAAGCAGGTCGTGCGGGTCGAAATGGAGAAAAAGCGTTTGCGGTGTTGTTGGTCAATCCGTCTGACGTCATTCAATCAGAGTTGCAATTTATTTCGGTTTTGCCCGACAAAGAGGATTTGATTCAGGTATTTAAAAAATTGTGTGCCTACTTTCAAATCGCTTACGGAGAAGGCATTGACGAGCAGTTCAACTTCAACATGCATCAGTTTTGCTTGAAATACAATTTCTCTGCGTTGAAAGTCTACAATACATTACAGTTTTTAGACCGACAAGGCGTGATTACTTTATCGCAAGAATTTTCAGAAAAGATTTCGATTCAGTTCATTATTCCGTCGAAAGAAGTCTTGCGCTACATGAGTTTACACTCCAACGACGAAGAAATTCTCCTTACTATTTTACGAACGTATTCGGGTGTATACGAAATGCAAACTCCCATCAACATTTCATTGATTGCTAAAAAATCGGGCACAACTGAAAAAGCAGTTGAACAATTGTTATCGACTTTAAAATCGAAAGAGATTATTGAATACACTGCGAAAAGTAATGATTCGACGCTTACGTTCAATGAAATCCGCGAAGACGAAAAAACCATCAATCGGGTTTCGAAACATTTGGAAGTCCAAAATACCTTGAAAAAACAGCAGTTTCATGCCGTTTTAGACTATATAAAGGAGAAACAACAGTGCAAAAGTAAATTCCTCTTGAATTATTTCGGCGAATCGGATGCCCACAATTGCGGTATTTGCTCCTATTGCATCACAGCAATCAAACCTACCGACAGCGCAACTATTGCGAAGAAAATTGTAGCATTGTTAGAAAAAGAAGCTTTACACTCAAGAGCCATTCAAAAAAAACTGAATTATCCTTCCGACGATATTATCTTTGCACTTCAGGAATTATTAGAGAACAATGAAGTTTCAGTCAATCTTTCCAATCTATATACTTTAAAAAAATAACAAATACAGCAAACATGGAGAAATTACGAATCGTTTTTATGGGCACGCCTGAATTTGCTGTGGGAATTTTAGACACTATTCTCAAACACAATTATGAAGTAGTGGGCGTGATAACTGCGGCAGATAAACCGGCTGGTCGTGGACAAAAAATAAAATATTCGGCGGTTAAGGAATATGCTTTGGAACACAACTTAACATTATTGCAACCCACTAATTTAAAGGACGCAGCTTTTTTAGACCAATTACAGCAGCTGAATGCTAATCTACAAGTGGTAGTAGCCTTTCGAATGTTGCCCGAAGTAGTGTGGAGCATGCCGAAATACGGTACGTTTAATTTACATGCGTCGTTACTTCCTAATTATAGAGGTGCGGCTCCGATTAATTGGGCTATTATTAATGGAGAAACCAAAACGGGTGTCACAACTTTCTTTATTGATGAAAAAATCGACACAGGTGAAATGATATTGAGTGACGCAATTGCAATTGGTTCAACAGAAAATGCTGGTCAACTTCACGACCGATTGATGGCATTGGGAAGCGAAACCGTAATCAAAACATTACATATAATAGAAAACGGAAATGTTACCACGCAGAAGCAAACCGATTCAGACGACATCAAAACTGCTTACAAACTCAATAAAGAAAATTGTAAAATTGATTTCAGTAAATCGGGTGAAGTAATTTATAATTTAATTCGCGGGTTATCACCCTACCCGAGTGCCTGGTGTTATATAAAGGACGGAAATGAAGAATGGTGTGTAAAAATCTACGAGGCATCTTTAGAAGTAATTGCACATACTTATAACATAGGAAGACTCGTAACTACTAAAAAAGAAATGAAAATTGCTGTACAAGATGGTTTTCTTCAAGTGTTGAATTTACAATTTCCTGGAAAAAAACGAATGAGTACCGTCGAATTATTAAACGGAATGTCATTTTCAACTGAGGCAAAAGCGCTTTAAGGCTATATAAACATTGGTTTTATTTACTTTTTCTCGATAAAACGACTTGTTTATCAACAAATATATTGAGTTATCAACAAAAATGTCAAAAAACGTTCTTAGCGCTTGTGTAGTCTGTTTTTTCTACTAAATTTGTTTTGATTAACAAAAAAAATGTTTAACCAACAATTAATAACTATTTATTATGAACAAATCAGAATTAATCGATGCTATCGCTGCTGATGCAGGAATCACAAAAGCTGCTGCAAAATTAGCTTTAGAATCTTTTTTAGGAAACGTAGGAAAAACTTTGAAAAAAGGTGGTAGAGTTTCATTAGTAGGTTTTGGATCTTGGTCAGTTTCTAAAAGAGCTGCTAGAGATGGAAGAAACCCACAAACTGGAAAAACAATCAAAATTGCTGCTAAGAATGTAGTTAAATTTAAAGCAGGAGCTGATTTAGATAGTTCAGTAAACTAATCTAAATTGTATCTGATATAATTAAATCGTTCCGAAACCAATCGGAACGATTTTTTTTTAGAATGTGTTCTACATCATAAAATTTTACTATTTTTATTAAAAATTGCAATCGTTTATGTTTAGAGAAAAAATAAAGAAAGGAGTGTTACTACTGGCTGAACCTTCTATAATTGGCGACGTGTCCTTTAGTCGTTCGGTAATTTTATTGGCCGATCATAACGAAAGTGGCTCTGTAGGCTTTATCTTAAACAAACCTTTAGATTTTACGGTAAATGATTTGGTGCCCGATGTGGAAGCGTCGTTTGTAGTATACAATGGCGGACCTGTTGAACAAGACAACTTATACTTCATTCACAATATACCGGATTTGATCACCAATAGTATTGAAATTTCAGACGGAATTTATTGGGGCGGCGATTTTGACATCACGCGAGAATTAATCAACAACGGAACCATTCACAAGGAAAACATTCGATTCTTTTTAGGCTATACCGGTTGGGACCACGACCAATTGGAAAATGAATTTGAAGCCAATTCATGGATTGTAACCTTGAACAACTTCAAAAGCAAAGTTTTGGACACCCCAAGTTCCGAATTTTGGAAGGCGAAAATTATGGAATTAGGCGGAGAATATGTGATTTGGTCGAACGCACCTGAAAATCCGATTCTGAATTAAAGTCCACTAAACTCGTTGAGTTGCGCTGTCAACAACTCAGATAAATTGGTTGTATATTCTTTCTTCCTGTATTTAGTGATGGGTTGAATCCCAGTAATTACATTCGTAATAAACAATTCTTCAGCTTTTTGAAGTTCGAAAGAAGAAATGGAAGCTTCTATGACTTCAATTGAATCTATTTTTTTTGCAAGCGATAGTATTTGCTTGCGCATGACACCATTCAGACAGCCATCAGAAACCGGTGGCGTAATCAACTTTGAATCGGTTAGCATGAACAGATTTCCGTTTAACGCTTCAATTACATTTTTATCGTTGTTCAGCAACAAACAATTATTCAAACTATTCTCTTTTGCAAAAATACTGCCCGTCACATTGATGGTTCGGTTCGTGCTCTTGATAGAAGAAAGCAGTTGTTTAGTGATGAAAAAATCTTTGTATAAATCAACCTCGTACGATTCTTTCGTAACTAAATACATAGAATTCTCTAGTGGTTCAGCCGCTATGACGTAGGAAACAGAATTATCGGAAGGCAAATACAATCCGCCTTCGTTTCGATACACCGTAATTCGCACTCGGAACGCATCGGAAGGATTTAGTTTTTCAATCAGTCGCAGCACTTCGCTTTCTAAAAATTCCAGAGTAAAATTCATTGGAATTTTCATCCGAACGATACGCATTGACGACATCAACCTAAAGTAATGATCTTCAAAAAAAAGAATTCGGTTTTGCACCACTTTGCACGTTTCGAATACGGCATCTCCGTATAAAAAACCTCTATTTGACGTGGAAAGTTTTACATTTTCTGAATCAATTGCCCCGTTAAAATTTATCATAAACAAAAAACCGTCTCATTTTTAGAAAGAGACGGCACAAATATAACTTTAAATAATAGGATTAAATAGAGCCAATTACATGTTTTAAATCGGACACTTGATTTTCCCAAATTAATTTTGATTCTTCTACTTCGTCTTTTTCAGCAAAATCAGTAATCATCAACGATACGTCTTTAGTGATTTCGTCTTCAAGAATCCGCAATTCAAAATAATACTCAGTATCCTTTTTATTGTCGTCTACCCATTTGAATTTGACCTTTTCACCTGTCTTTTTTGATGCCAAACGCGCGTTTTCTTCGGTATCATCCCATTCAAAAGTAAAAAATTCACCTCTTGAATTAACAACATCGGCAAACCACTCTTGCAATCCAGAAGGAGTTGAAATGTATTGATACAAAAGTTGCGGAGACGAATTTATTGGGAACTCTATTTCATAACGTACTTTATCTGACATAAGAAACTAATTTGGTCGAAATATATAATTTTTTATTTTAAAATAACAAGTATAAAAAAATATTTTTTTTCCATTTAATATTTGCACGGTCTTATATTAGTCTTATATTTGCACCCGCATTCAAAGATGCGCCGACACTTGGCGAGGTAGCTCAGTCGGTTAGAGCGCAGGATTCATAACCCTGAGGTCGGGAGTTCAAATCTCCCTCTCGCTACGAAAAATCTTCACAGAAATGTGAGGATTTTTTTTTGCAGTATACTTACTATAACTATTGAATATCAATATATTACACAAATTTAAAAAGTCAATGTGTCTGGTTTATTTTTCAAATATACAACAAAAATAAATCTGTACAACCGTCTCCATAAAACGCAAAAAACAACCTTTTTTGACACTTTTTCTGCCACTTTTGTGACACTAATTTGACACACTTTTAAGGTTTTACAGCACTTACAAGCGGAAAGTTGTGACACACATTGCTAAAATCAGGTACTTTATATCTTATTCTATGCTTTATTGGATCCAAAATTGAAAAAAGAGTGGATTAAGTACCCCATTAATTACTATGCTTTTTTTTACAAATATTAACTAATCTATAATTTCAATTGACCCATCCTCTAATGTTATGAATTCAGGATCAGGAATTATTGGAAATTCAATTTCAGATAATGGAATATCTAATAAAGATTGTATATCAATATTATATTTCATGTGATTATTTATTAAATCATCTAATATTCTCTTTCTATTGATTTCAGAACCTTTATAAACATATTTTGGATTCACAACATATAAAAATGATGAATTACCATATAAAATAATTAGTCGTAATTCAATAAGTATTTTTATGTAGTTTATTAGAGCTCTTTGAGTTAGAGAAATTTTACCACTTGTAATTTTATCTAAAAAAACTATAAACTCATTCCGAAGATCTGTGTCTATAAGTACTTTATTTTGCTCGTTCATTTTCTCACATAAAAAGTCAAAAAAGCATCTCTGCTTAGATGTCATTTCCAAGTATATATGTTGAGCATTAAATAAAGACACAAATCCTTCTCTCTTAAATTCAACTTCATATTCACTAAGCACATTATTTTTCAACAATATAGCTTTCTTCACAATTTTGTTTTTATTACTTTTTTTCATTTTAGAGTGGTATTATATACCCCTTATTTATTCGTTAAACACTTGTTTTTATTGTAAAAATACAATATATTTGTACTTCATAAAAGATTGTCTGTAAATCTATAGATTTTAAAATTATAAAAAAAAACAACATGAACACATTAAGAAAAAATTCAAAGTATATGATCCATGATTTTCATAGATTTTTCAATGATCTGAGAAAAAGTCATTCAAATACTAAATATGACAATAGTACATCAAATGTTTATACAGAAAATGTTTATACAATAAAACATTCGATAACTGGTACTGATAACATAATTATGCCAATACATAAAAACATCCTACTATCTTCACATACAGTAAAATTATCCCCTGAGTCACTATTATTTATTGCTCATCTAAATGGTCACAATAAAAATCTATTTTTATTTCTATTACTATTTCATGTGAATTCAAAAACACTTGAAATTAATTGGGATGAACTTGTTATACAAGAATACATTGAATACTGCGATGCATTAGAACTTGAAAAACCAACATCAAAACAAATAAAAGAGACAATTAAAGAACTGGCAAAAAGGAAAGTAATTACAAATATAAAAAGAGGAAGATATATGTTAAATCCAATTATTATTGGAGGAATGAATGAGTACAATAGAAATGAAATGTTGAAAAAATATTCAGGATTTGCAATTGCAAAAAACAAAGCTGTTGATGATGAATTATTTCCTGTTATTTATAACTTCAAAAATAAACTTCCTCATTAATGTAACTATATTTTTATTCGCAATAAAAAGGTATGAGTTACTTAACACTAAGTAAAATAACAATTAGTGAATAAACGAATAATTACCTTATATAGTTAACACTACATAGCTATGACGCATTTTATGTATCAGCCTACAAGCAGTACCCATAAGTACTACCCCCAGTAACTCTTAATCTACATTCCGCCCCCCCATTGAAAAGAGTATAACTTTAAATATTTATTCAATGGAATTAAAACAATCAAACAGAAATCAAGCACGTATTCGTGTTGCAATGCAAGGTCCATCTGGATCAGGTAAAACCTACTCATCACTCTTACTTGCGTATGGTATTTGTCAAGACTGGCGAAGAATTGCAGTTATTGACACAGAACACCAATCAGCGCATCTGTATTCGCATCTTGGCGAGTATAATGTACTAAATCTCACTGCACCTTATACACCAGAAAGGTACATAGAAGCTATTACTACTTGTGAGAAAGCAGGCATGGATGTTATCATCATAGATAGCATCTCACATGAGTGGGAAGGTGATGGAGGTATCTTAGATATTCACGCTCAAATGGCAGGTAACTCCTTCACCAACTGGAGCAAAATTACTCCGCGTCATAATGCACTTGTACAGAAGATACTGTCATCAGGCAGTCACATCATTTCTACTATTCGCAGTAAACAAGATTATGTGATTACTGAAAAGAATGGTAAGTCTGTACCAGAAAAGGTCGGTATGAAAGGAGTTCAGAGGGATGGTCTTGAATATGATTACACTATTGTATTTGAATTGGACATTTACAATAATATTAACTGTACAAAGGATAGAACACAATTATTTAATTCACGTATTCCATTCAAAATTGATGAGAGTGTTGGCAAAAAAATCAAAAATTGGTGCAAAGATGGTGAAGGGTACAATGATGATGAGTTACTAAATATGATTGATGCCTGTAAAACCTTTGAAGAACTTAATAATTTACATAAAAATCAACCTCATGTAAGGAAGTTCTCTGCTCAACTTAATCATAGAGCTGCAGTCATTAAAGGTGATCAAAAAGATTACAGAGCAAGTCTTAATGGTCAAGCAGTATGATTAATACATCAGAATTAGGAGAAATTTCAATTGGATATAAGTACTTATCAACCATTGAAAACAGACCAAAGATTACTGATACCAAAGATGCGTATGATATATGCAAATTACTTATTGATCCAGATAAAATTGGTATTCAAGAGCAATTTGTAATCGTATATCTTAATAACAGTAATGTAGTGATTGGTTCCTGTAATGCTTTTACAGGAGGACT
>CAIUWH010000026.1 GCA_903902795.1 uncultured Bacteroidota bacterium | reverse complement strand
TTTGAATTTTGAATTTTGAATTTTGAATTTTAAATTAATATGGGGTCGACTGGTTTTGACAGCAAGTGGAATTGAACAGTAAGCACGTCGAGCATTGAATTTTGGCTCGTAAATATCAATTTTCAAAAAACATAAACGGCGAAGGAAACTACGCTCTTGCTGCATAATCTGAATTATAGTAAGATTGGCCACGCTCCTACTAGGTAGGAAAGCAGGATTCACCTCGAAAGCTTTGGTTTGTGGCGGTCGATACAGGTGAATCGTAAATACGAACCTAAGAACAGTAAAGCTTCGGAGCTGTTACGAAAACTTTAGAAGATAAGCATCTTGTGGCTGTTTCTGGCCCAGCAAGCTGACGAAAACCCAATCAGAAAATAAACGTGTAGAAAGCTCTTTGATTGCTTGTTTGGACCCGAGTTCGATTCTCGGCGACTCCACGAAAGACTCGTAAACTACGGGTCTTTTTTTTTGGTTGGCGGTTGTCGGTTGTCGGTTGTCGGTTGTTTTCTACGAAATCTGCGTTCTGCTACTGCGTTCTGCTACTGCGTTCTGCTACTGCGTTCTGTTCTCCGTTGTCGGCTGTCGGTTGTTTCCTGAGAAATCTGCGTTCTGCTACTGCATTCTTTTTTGCAACACAGACCTGTCTGCCGTCAGGCAGGTAAAAGAAATTAAAAAAATAAAAAAATCTAATCTCTATTTTCTATCCTCTATATTCTATTCTCTATATTCTATTCTCTATATTCTATTCTCTTTTCTCTACCCAATAATGTTACGTAGTTTTGGTTTGCTTTATCTCATAATCACTACTCTTTTACTTATTCGGACTCCATCGGCCAATTCCACCTGAAGTATATATAGTCCTTCACTTAATGTTGAGATCATCATTCGATTAGTATTTTGAGATTCTAGAAGCACATGACCCTGAATCGAAACGATGCGCAAGCTCTTGATTTGATTTGTAGTATCGGATAGATAGACATTAAATTCTGTCGATGAAGGATTAGGGAAAACTCGGACGCCCATTGGTTCTTCTACAGCAGTAGTACTTAATGTAAATTGATTGGTAGCTTCACATCCATCGTAATCCACCACAGTGACCGTTATGACATCTCCCGTTGTGTCAGTTGTAATTTCATAGGGTTGCACGCCTCCTGAGACGAGTACCTCATCATCAACAATATTGATAAGCAGGGTGTCCAACAAGCAGCATACGTCTGGATTACCCGCAGCAGCAGGTTGACCATTCGGAAAATAGAGATTGATGATGTTTTGTAAGATAGCAGCACGACTTTGCGCCTCACTTGAATTGTACGTTAGTGATTTTAAGTAAAACCAGCCCGCACCATAATCAGGATCGGCTGTTGGTCCTTCCGTATACATTTCGGGATATATTGACAAACCGTAGGTGACAAATGCCGCGTTGTCTGCCGGAATCAAATCAAAATAATCTTGCAGTCTATTGTAGACGGTAAGAGAAGGCTGAATGCCCAATTGAGTCAAATTGTTTTGAAGTGCTACCGCATTTTGGGGAATAATTCCAAAAACATGAAATAAGGGTCGTAAATCTACTTGTGCTGCAGCGCACATTCTGAGCATTCTACTGTCATTATTTTGGTCATTGATGCCATGATTGATGCCGTTATCAAAGTCAATTGATTCCTGCTTCCAGAAATTTCGTAGTGGGCACCATCCCAGCATATTGACAATCTCGAAATAGTGACCATAACCTCGGTGCTGGTAACGCACTTCGTCTGTTGTCGTATTTGAAATATTTCTCGCAGCACCAAATGTATTGGATATCATTCGGTGGGTGGCAGTTCTATCGATGTCAAATGTATTGGGAACAAAGCTGTAATTCACGGCTTCATTGAGTTCGACACCCAGACCATTGTTCATCGCCATGATGTAAGGGAAGTTGACTAAAGCCTCTTCTTCACCCGAAAATTTGGAGATTGCCAAGGCGTGTCCCGTTTCATGAAAGTTGGTCTCATCATCTGGGCCAGGACCGTTAATAAAGTATACAGATCCGGGAACATTGCTGTAGTTCAACGGTGTGTTCGACATCGGGTAACCGATTGAATAGACACCCACTCTGATGTCGACATCTGCAATCATATACATATTGTGTTTGTCGGGGATAATCTGTCGGGCTAAGATGGAGTTGACGCCACGTACCGCGGTTTCCCAATCGAGCATGGCTTGCATTAAATCATGTTGTCCGGGGACAATGGAATGCTTCGGAATGGTAAACATTACGTTCTCAGTTTCAAATACCGCCCATGGGCCGGGTTTATTTAGTTCTGCATTGAAATCGGTTGTTTCATAAAATGACTTCAACGAAAAGAATGGCGCTTCCACACTATTGTTCACAATGATTTCGGCAATACCGGCATTAGCACCGTAGGGAACAAGAATGGAAATCGCTCCGCCAAACGGATTGAAAATTTGTACTGTTGTTGAAGTGATTGGAATTTTTTTGGATATCCTATCAAATCGTCTATAAAAGGGTCTATCGGTCAAATCCCATTCATGAGAGCCCACTCTGATGTAATAGTCTTGTCCTACCATATTCGCCGGAACTGTAACCGTAACAACACTTCCGGGAGCTAGATAGAGTCCGGTAGGTCGAAGTGCGTGATTGGTTCCATCACCGTTGATGTTAAAATAGGGGTTCATCCCATCTGGGTCTTGAAAATTGGCTAGGATGAGTACGGAATTGCTTACTGCTGAATTTACAGGTGGATTGACATATCCGGGAAATGAATAACAAGATTCGTAGATCCAGCCATTGATGTGTTGCGGATACGCTGCATACACTTCGGGTGTGAAGACGCGATCGAATATTCCTTGTTGAAGAGCAAGCATCGCCCGTTCTAGTTCCATGCCTGGGGAGGCTAAAGGGTTTTTTGAAAAGCCATTTACAGTAGTGGGAGAAGTAAAAAGTGCCCCAACAGTATTGTCATAATCTTCGACCACACTTTTGGCGAGTACTATCATTGACTCACTGCTGGCCAGACATTCTGGGAATAGTGTGAATACATTTTCAATCAGCATCAAATCATCGGCGTTCAGTGTAATTTGAGCATTAATATGCGCCTTTACATCATTGAGTGCGGTAAGCACAAAACCGCAGGAATTCCAACAATTCACCACCGTTGTAGCGTACGACCCAATGTTATTGGCACCACTGTAAATCATCACGTTATCCAGATATACCTTACACCCGTTAGGAGCAAAAATACCATCTCCCCACGTATCATAAATCTCGAAAAATAAACACTCATCCGAAGAAACACAGATGCTTTCGGAGTAACTTGCGTTATCATCGTAAACACCACCCTGACCTCCTTGAAGGACAATAGCACCCGACAGGTCAGAGAGCGTCCAGTAGGTTTCTTCGCCCCAAGCATCGGTTTCAATCTCGACTCTCACTTCAACCTCATTGGTTGCACATTGAGCAAAGCTGTTCAACGCACACAATGTCAAAAGGAAACTGACTAGTAATTTTATTTTCATTTATTTATGATTTTAATGTTGTTGGCTTACCTTCTGGTAGTGCGGTTAATTCACTCATTAACAAATATATAAATTTATCTGAAAGATAGTGTACACTAGTGGTAAAATAGCTGAAGAGTGTTGTTGGTTGATGGTTGGCGGTTGTTCTATTTTTTTGTCATAAAATTATATTAGAATAATTAAAAGTTTTTTACGTTATTAGCGTTGTACAAAAATAATCGATGGAATCACTTCAAAATTCGCACGAAATAGTGCATCACGATAAAAGAATCGGGCTGATTACAAATAATGAAGTAATCATTTACAGTCAGAATACCGAACAAAAGATTGATTTAGATGCAATCAAGAACATCCAAATAATCAAAAAAAGAGCTTACCAATGGAATACCGTTTACTTTTTAGTCAGCGCCATTTTCTTTTATTTTGCGTACTTCTATTTTGCAGAATGGATTGTCACTACACTCCTATTTTTGATTGGTGCAGTAGTTTTGTTCTTTGTTTTTTATAAAAAATACTATGCGTATTCTATTCGAATTAAAGACATAAACCATGCTGTTTATAAAATTGAAAGCTCACAAAACCACAAAGGAAACGTCAAAAAATTTTACTATAAATTAAAAAAGCAACTCCCCAACACTATTTAACGTGAGTTCGCTATAAAAACTTGGTCAAATCAATTTAAATAGTTGTTTTTCGAGACTATAATTTTTTTTGAGTAAATTTTAAGAAGCTAATTAGTTGAACTCCCGTCGGCGTGGTTAAATTTAAAAGCAATAGAACGCTATATCTTATTAATTTGCCGAGCATCCAAGAGTTTAGATGCTTTTTGACTTCACTTTTATTTCGAACTCACGTTATTTACTCTTCGTTAAACGGAACCACTGCTCCTTCCCAATTCATAAATCCGCCCAACAAATTGTAGGTGTTTTCAAATCCCATTTGTTTCATGATGGAACAAGCTTGTGCGCTTCTTCCTCCCGCTTTGCAGTATACGTAGTAGTTTTTTGTCTTATCTAATTCGTCCAATTTGTAAATAAAAGCTTGTCCTTTATAAATGTCATTAAATTGGGCACCCGGAATGACACCTTCGTTCCATTCCTCTTCTGTGCGTACATCTAAAATTACGGCATTGGTATCTTTTTCAAGTTGTGTAGTCCAATCGTGTTGTGATAAATCCATATAGTTTTTTTTCAAAAATAGTAAATGCAAAGGGTAAATTCCAATTAACAAACAACAAATTGCAAAAAGGGAAGAAAGAAAAAAGAGAAAAGATATCATAGAAAGGAACGAACAATTTGAATAAGACCGCAGTTGCAGACCGCAGTGTTCTTAGAAGTCAACCGACAACTGACAACCGACGACTGACAACCGACAACTGAGAACCGTTAAAAAAATTAACAAAACAATAACACACATTTGTATATACAAATAAACTAAATCTTTACATTTGTACCTACAAACTTTGTAATTACAATTATGAGAATCGAAGAGATCATAAAATCTAATGTTTCCCTAGACGATGCCAAAAAAGTGGTGCTGAATGTCCTGTACACTCAAAATGTCATTGCAGAAAAATTCAATGAAGTATTAAAACCCTATGATTTATCTAGCGAACAATACAATGTCTTGCGCATTCTGCGGGGTCAAAAAGGAAATCCAGCCAATATGTGCGTCATTCAAGAGCGCATGATCGCTAAAAACAGTAACACTACCCGACTCATTGATAAATTATTATTAAAAAATCTCGTAACTCGTGAAGTGTGTCCTGATAACCGCCGAAAAATAGAAGTGTTAATCACTCCAAAAGGACTGGAATTACTGAACGAGTTAGATCCAAAAGTAATCGAACACGAACAGTTATTCGCGACCAATCTCAACACATCCGAATTACTACAACTCAATACATTGCTCGAAAAATATAGAAACCTTAATTAATAATCATGACACAATTTATAAAAGACGCTCAGTGGCGTTACGCAACCAAAAAATTCGATGCTACCAAAAAGATATCCGCCGAGGATTTGAACACCATTAAAGAGGCAATTCGCCTAACTTCATCATCCTATGGTTTACAGCCGTACAAAGTGTTCATCATCGAAAACCCAGAATTACGTGCACAATTACAAACAGCGTGTTGGGGACAATCGCAAATTGTCGACGCTTCACACCTGCTTGTATTTGCTAACATGACTCAATTTGGTGATGCTGAAATCGACAGCTACATACAAAACCTTTCGCAAACCCGCAATATTCCGATTGAATCCGTTCAAGGATATGCCGATTTTATGAAATCAAAAATAACACCTTTATCAAATGATGTAAAAGCGACTTGGACCTCCAAACAAACGTATTTAGCTTTGGCTAACTTAATGAATGTTGCCGCCGAACTTAAAATCGACGTTACACCTATGGAAGGTTTCGAACCCGAGAAAGTAAACGAAATTTTAGGTTTAACAGAGCTTAATTTAAATGCTTCTCTCATCGCAACCATTGGTTACCGTCACGAAGAAGACGCTACCCAACACTACGCCAAAGTGCGTAAATCCAATGAAGAATTATTCATCACTTTATAATAATAACTTAATAATCAGAAAACAATGAAAAATTTAAAAACAATTGCACTTGCATTAATCGTAGCTTTTGGTTCATTCACAGCTACAGCTCAAAACAACAAAAAAATCGACGTTAAGAAAAGCTCTATTGCTTGGGTGGGTAAAAAAGTTACGGGCCAACACAACGGAACTATTAACTTCACAGAAGGTACAATTATCGTAAATGGAAAATCAATCAGAGGCGGTTCGTTTACAGTAGATATGACTTCTATTAACACAACCGACTTAGAAGCTGGTAAAGGAAAAGAAAAATTAGACGGTCACTTAAAAGCAGACGATTTCTTTGGTGTAGACAAATACCCAACGGCTAAATTAGAAATCAAATTAATCTCGGATAACGGCGACGGAACATCAACTGTTACGGCTAATTTAACCATCAAAGATCAGACGCATCCTGTGAATTTTGTGCTAAAATCAAAAGGAAATACGGCTACAACTACCTTCAAAATAGACCGTACGAAATACGGAATTAAATACGGTTCAGGTAGTTTCTTCGACGGATTAGGTGACAAAACCATCAACGACGAATTCGAATTATCAGTTACTTTAGTGTACTAATTACCTCATAAATTGCTATGTAAATCAAACCTCGGAAGAAATTCTGGGGTTTTTTTATCATAGTTGTTGGTTGTCGGTTGTTGGTTGTCGGTTGTTGGTTGTCAGTTGTCAGTTGTCGGTTCTCGGTTGTTGGTTGTCAGTCATTTTCTTAGATATCTGCGTTCTGCTACTGCGTTCTGCATTCTGCCCACTGAACACTGCC
>CAIUWH010000025.1 GCA_903902795.1 uncultured Bacteroidota bacterium | reverse complement strand
CGACTGCGCTCAGTGTGACAAAATTAAAATCGTATCATCTTTAATTCCAATCAAAGCGAATTCCTAAAGAGATATTATTTTGATCTACGAGATTGTCTTTAAAAAGCGGATTGAGATCATATTTAATATACAAACTAGTTTCTTTTCTTCCAAAATAAGCACTCAATCCATAGTTCCAATCATTCACATTCCAGTTTCCTTTCTGTCTTTCGTTGATGCGGTAGCCATCCACTTCATAAGATAAAAACTGTTTTGAATTAGTATTGTATCCTACATAACCTCCTATTCCGAAACGGAAACCTCTGTGGCTGTTGAAGATTTTATTTCCATCGGCATCGGTTTTAGTTTTTGAAAAATCGAATTCCAAATGAAGCGGAACTGTAACATATACATTTTTAAAATACGTATCTTTTCTTCTTAAATGAGTAGGGAATGTTGCCAAACCAGTTTGGTCACCGTCTGCTACAAAATAACGATTGTCGGTTGCATGCAAGTGATTGTACATCCATGAAAATCCGTATTTTAAATGCAGTAAATTACTATTTTTTGACAAGCGGTAGTTTCTAGTCAATCCCCATTCAAAAAAAACAGAACGCAGATAGCCAAAGTCAGAATTGGCAATAGAACCGTTGGTCACTAAATTATTAACTCCAGTAGCAAAAACAAGTTGGGAAGTGGTTCTTGATTCACCTTTTGATCTGCGAATTGAATCGTTAGTATTACTCCACGTCCAATCAACTGTAAAGCTTCTATCTTTTGAAACTTCTTTGATTTTTCCGTCTACTTTTTCTTGTACTAGATTGTTTAATTCGGCTTGAGCAACGGCTACTTTATTTTCGATAATGGTAGCTCTTGCTTCGGCTAATTGTTGTTTTTTCTCGTTAGCTTGCGTTATGGTAAGCGAACCGTTTTCGAGTTGTTTGTTTACTTCTTCCACTTCGATTTTTAAGGCTTCTTTCTCTTCTTTTGTGATTTTTTCAATCTTTTCGGCTATGGCTTTTGCTCTTGATTCGAATGTGTCTTGCGCACTCATTTTTGCAGCCATAAGGCAGACTACAACGGCTAAATAAAGGGTGAAATGTCTCATGATTTTGATTTTTTTGAATAATGATGTTTACTAGTCTAAATTATTTCTATTGGTTACGGCGACTTTTACTTCTTTGTAATTTTTGCTCACCGTTTTGAACACTTTTTCTCTAAAAGTGAGTTCTAATTCGCCATCTAATTGCGAAAGCAAACTGTTTGCGCTGACAGTAACTTTCGATGGTTTTTGATTCAACTCGTTAAGGGCAATTACTTCTTTGTTTTCTGAGTTGAGTGGGCTCGAGAAAACTGGAGTTGGGTTGTTACTTTCGTTGGTAACTTTGTTTTCGGCAATTACTTCTTGATTTTGGATTGGACTATTTTTTTGTTGATTAGGCGTCGATTTTTGAGCAACGGATTGATTGGATTTGATGATTGAAACTCGGTTGTCGGTTGTCGGTTGTCGGTTGTCAGTTGTTGGTTGAGACGTATTTTCTTCAACTTGAACTATAGGTTGCATTTTTTCGACTGGAACTTCATTTTGAATTTTTTCTAAAGAATTCGAAATTGAATCTTTAATTACTTCTTGATTTACAATCGTTGTGTTAGGCGTGATTTCTGAAGTGTTTTGATTGAAAAAAAACGTACCAACACCTACAAAAACCAAAATGCTTGCAGCAATATACAACCAGCCAAAAGAACGCTTTGTTTTTTTTTCTTCGGCTACTGAAAGCATGGCATCCAATCGATCCCAAGCCATATCGCTGGGTTGGATTTCACGCGATTGTAGCTTCTCTTTGATTTGTTTTTCTATATTATTCAGTTTCATATTTGTTGATGTTATTTTTTAGAGGTCAAATATGTTATCGCCTTTTTTTATTTGGTGTTTGTTTACAACAAACTTTTTTAAGTGGCGATTCCATTACTGTAATTTTTTAACTTGTTAATTTGTTCTTGCAACATTTTTCTAGCGTGAGAAAGTTGCGATTTGGATGTTCCTTCATTGATTCCCAACATCGATGCAATTTCGTGGTGCTTAAATCCCTCTATCGCATATAAATTGAACACCATTTTATATCCATCGGGTAAACTATCGATTAAGGTTTGAATGTCTTCTACCGAAAATTTACTTTCAATGTTATTGAAGCTTTCCTCAAAATACGTTTCATCTTCGATAAAAGTCACTCTTTTCTGAACTCGGATGTACGAAATGCATTCGTTAATCATAATTCTCCTAATCCAACCTTCAAAACTACCTTTGTGTTCAAAATTTTTCAAACTCGTAAATACTTTCATAAAAGCCGTAATCATGATGTCTTCCGCCTGATGTAAATCTTTTATATATTGACGGCAAACACTTAACATTTTTGGGGAGAATTTTGAATATATCTTTTGTTGTGCATGACGATTATTCTCGACCGCTAACTCGATTAATTCTTTTTCCTCTTGATGTAAGTTAATGACCTTCATTTTTAAATTTCAATGGCAATGGCAATTACAATTTTCAATTTACTTTTATTGATATTGATTTTTGACATTGTGATTGTTTTTTACTTGCGGTGTTCTATTAGCATAGACGAGAATGGTTGTAAAATGGTTGCATGGGTAATGTGAAAATGTTTCAATTTGGCAATGTTTCAATTTTAAAAAATTGATAATCAATTTGTTAATACAATAAAAAAACTAAAAAAAATTTAAACAACAATTGATTCATTAACTGATTGATTCATCGACTAATTGACCAATTGGCTAATTGATTCATTGCCACATTGGCTAATTGACACATTATTTCTTCCGTTCGATGACGTAGTTCACCATCAAAATTAAACTGTCTTTGTATTCAGATGTGGGAAAATCTTGAAGTAGTTGAAGTGCTTCCCGTTGGAATTCGACCATTTTTTGTTCGGCGTAAGCCAATCCGTTTTGGTCTTTTACAAATTGAATCACTTCTTTAACGCGTTTTTTATCTTTATTGTGGTTTTTAATCGAATTGATGCACCACTTTTTTTCAGAACTCGAACAATTATTCAAAGCATAAATCAGTGGCATTGTCATTTTTTGCTCTTTAATGTCGATTCCTGTGGGTTTACCAATCGCTTCGTCGGTGTAATCGAATAAATCATCCTTAATTTGGAATGCCATCCCGATGAGTTCACCAAATTTGCGCATGCGTTCAACAACTTCTTCATCTTCTGAGACTGATTTGGCTCCTAAAGCACAACAAGCCGCAATAAGAGTCGCTGTTTTTTGACGTATGATTTCGAAGTAAATATCTTCGGTAATATCCAATCGGCGTGCTTTTTCAATTTGAAGTAACTCGCCTTCACTCATTTCGCGGACTGCGACGGAGATGATTCGGAGTAAGTCGAAATCGCCATTATCAATAGAAAGCAGCAAGCCTTTCGAAAGTAAATAATCACCCACCAAAACCGCAATCTTATTCTTCCACAGCGCATTGATAGAGAAAAACCCACGTCGTTGATTGCTGTCGTCTACCACGTCGTCATGCACCAAAGTTGCCGTGTGAATCAATTCGATGACTGAAGCACCGCGATAGGTTCGTTCATTTACAGTTCCGCCCGAAATCATTTTTGCCGTTAAGAAGACAAACATAGGCCGCATTTGCTTTCCCTTGCGATTGACAATATAATAAGTGATTCTGTTGAGTAACGCTACTTTGGAAGACATGGACTCGAAGAACTTCTTTTCAAAAAGTTCCATTTCTTTCAAAATGGGTTGTTTTATTTGCGCAGTGATGTTCATCGTACTCACCCAAAGATTATTGGGCTTTCAAATATACAACATAGAAACTATTTAGGAAAAAAATTGTGATTTGATTAAACCTTTTAGTGTTAATGATGTCTTACTAAGCAATTAAATAGTTCTTCATTTATTAATCAGTTAAACAAAAAAAAGCAATGAAAACAACAGCAAAAATTATTTTAGGATTAGGAGTAGGCTTGTTCATCATGAGTTGTTCAAAAGAAGACAACGCCAGTGCTGGCTTAACGGTTGAAGAAGCAACGATCAATGCCCGAATTGATTTGGCCAACGACGATGTTTCGGATATTGTTGAAGAACAAGAGTCGTTTACTTATGCCAATCCGGTTACTGGACGTTCAACCGAAATGTCTAGTTCATTATTAAGCACTTGTGCTACTATTACTCGTGTTCCCGCATTTGGAACACCTCTTACACCGGGAACTCAAGTCACCAAAACTATTGATTTTGGAACAACTGGTTGTTTACTCAACAATGGTAATTTTGTAAAGGGAAAGATAATCATCTCGTTTCTGTTCCAACCCAACGCGTCTTCACATACGATAACCTATACTTTTGACCAATTTTACCACAACGGAATTCTTTTGGGAGGAACCAAAACCTTCACCCGCATAATGAGTGCGGAAACTCCAAATTCTCCAAGTCATCCCATTGTTACAATGAATATGGATTTGACTGCGACGTTTCCTAACGGAAATGTATACACACGTATAGGACAAAGAGTAAGAGAAATCATTGAAGGATATAATACGCCATCCGTTTTATTGGATAATGTATATCAAGTTACGGGAAGCTGGACAACTACCTACCCTAATTTGAGCGATTTAACGAGTACCATTACCACGCCATTAAATGTGAAAATGAGTTGTATCACTCCGCAAAAACCATTATTGGTTTCGGGTGTCATTACTTTTGTACGTAATGGAAATTCGGCTACTTTAGATTATGGTAACGGTGTGTGTGACAATTTAGCGGTCTATACGTTTGGTGGAAATTCATACAATATTATCATCGGAAACTAAACTCTATTACTGAAGTGATTTAAACTTTTTTGATTGAAGCGAAAAATAGGGATTTTTATATTCAAATTTTATCTTTTTTGAGCTGCATAGCAGCGCTACGGAGCAAAGAAAAGGGGAAATTTGCGACAAAAAGACCATTTTGCAGCCAATTAAAAAAAGTATAAATCACTTCTTATATATAAAAGTGAAAACTCCCGTAATTGGGAGTTTTTTATTGTTTATTGGCCAACTGACCGCACGCTGCATCAATGTCTTTTCCACGACTGCGACGAACTTTAGCTACAATATCGTATTTGGATAATTCGGTGATGTACAAATCGATGGCAGCATCTGAAGCTTGTTGAAACTCGCCGTCATCAATCGGATTGTATTCGATTAAATTCACTTTACACGGAACATATTTACAGAATTTAACCAATGCATCAACGGCTTCTTTGGTGTCGTTGATTCCTTTCCACACCACATATTCATAGGTGATTTTACTTTTGGTTTTTCGGTACCAATATTCGAGTGATTCCTTGAGATCTTTCAATGGGAAATTTTCAGAAAAAGGCATAATTTTAGCGCGAACCTCATCGATTGCCGAATGTAAGGAAACCGCTAGCTTGAATTTTACTTCGTCGTCGGCCATTTTCTTAATCATTTTCGGAATACCAGAAGTTGAAACCGTAATTCGTTTCGGAGACATGCCTAATCCTTCATCCGACGTAATTAAATCGATCGCTTTGATGACGTTGTTGTAGTTCATCAATGGCTCTCCCATTCCCATAAAAACAATATTGGAAAGCGGCCGGTTGTGGTACAAGCGACTTTCTCTATCAATTGCCACTACTTGATCATAAATTTCTCCGGGCTCTAAATTGCGCATCCGTTTTAATCGAGAAGTAGCACAAAAATTGCAATCCAAACTGCAGCCAACTTGCGAAGAAACACAGGCTGTGGTTCGGGTGTTAGTCGGAATTAAAACACTTTCTACTATTAATCCGTCGTGCAAACGAACCGCATTTTTTACGGTTCCGTCTTCGCTGCGTTGCATTTGATCGACTTTGATGTGGTTGATGACAAAATTCGCTTCGAGCATGGCGCGTGTTTCTTTGGATACGTTGGTCATGTCTTCAAATCCGTGTGAACCTTTACTCCACAACCATTCGTATACTTGATTGCCACGAAACGCTTTATCACCATTAGCCACAAAAAAATCGCGTAATTGCTCCTTGGTTAAACTCCGAATGTCTTTCTTTTCCATCATGTCGCAAAGGTAAAACAATTTGTGGATTAGACTCGCTTTTCCAAAACCGTATCTTCGATTACCATTATATCTAAAGCAGTTTCGCTGAATAATTGCAGAGCTTGAGCTGGAGTTTCCACAATAGGCATTCCTTTTCGATTTAGACTTGTATTGAGAACAACTGCAATTCCTGATTCTTGATCAAATGCTTCTACTAATCTATAAAACTTTGGATTCCATGATCTTTCAATGGTTTGAACGCGCGCTGATCCGTCTTGGTGGGTGACATTATTCAATTTTTCGAGGAATTCTTTTTTAGTTCGGTCGACGAGAATCATGTATGGACTATTGCGCCCAACTTCAAAATAATCTTTTACTTTTTCTTGTAAAACCGCTGGCGCAAACGGACGAAAATCTTCTCTAAACTTGATGTTGCGGTTTATGTGATCTTTCATTCCGACTATACCGGGATGTGCTAGAATACTTCGTCGGCCTAAGGAACGTGGGCCAAATTCGGAACCTGATTGAAACCAGCCGATGGTTTTTCCTTCGTTGAGTTTATTAGCACAATAATGTACCAATTCATCTTCGTTGTTGAACTCTCTTTTTCCGTATTCTGCTGCTACAAGAAGCGCATGGTCGATTTCTTGCTTCGAATAGGTTTTCCCAAAGCACGTACTCCCATCGTGTTTGTGTTTTGGCATTTTTAAATAGTCTAGCCAACCATAGAAAGCACAACCCAAGGCCAGTCCGTTATCGGCTGCTGCAGGTTCGATGTATATGTTTTTCGCCAATTTTAAATCTTCAAGTTTAGCATTAGCGACAGCATTTAATGCAACACCTCCAGAATAGCATAAATTCTCATGCGGAAATTGCTCCACTCTGTTTTTGATGCACTGTATAATTGCTTTTTCAACTTGTTCTTGCGCCCATTTGGCAACATTGGCATAGTAATCAAAATGTTCTTTAAAATACTCGTATCCACTTGAAGGCTTGGTAAAATGTTGCTTCCAATCGTCTTTTACCATTAATCTTCCCAATTGTAGTTCGAAAGCATCAAAAGGATAAATTCCCGATTTCCCATACGGCGCCAAACCCATTAGTTTTCCCACGTCATCCATATCGCCAAACACATACTTGCTGATGGAAGCATAAAATCCGCCAATGGAATGTTGGGTAGTTGGCAACTGAAATTTTTCTGACGAGTGCTCCGACATACTACTAAAATCTTTTATTAATGGTACTAGCGTTTGCCCATCGAAATAATAAAAACTATCTTTTTCACATTGCATTTCGCTGATTTGTGAAATGGAACCATCAATTTTACCTTTTTGTTCGGGATGTAATTCGATAAATTGCTGCAACGGACTTCCACAACCGTCAATTACCATCACATTACAATCGGAAAAAGGCGAAGTTCCAACCGCACTGTACGCATGAGCCAAATGATGTGAAATATCAATTATTTTAGGTTGATTGGAATCAGAGAATACGCGTTTTCCGTTAAAAGAGCCGCGTTTAGGTAGTGTAAAATTTTCGCATTGCACTACCACAGTAATGTCGTCTAAGGTAATTCCTTCCGCATCCAAACAATACTGAATGGCATCGGAATCGTTACCACCATCGTGTTTGATTCGCGTAATGCGTTCTTTTTCGATGGCTACGCGAATGATACCGTCTTTGAGCAAAACAGCTGAACCGTTGTGGGACAAACCTGTTCCGAGTACGTATATGGGTTTCGACATTTGTGTATTCTTTGTGCTAAAAATAGCATTTAAATTACAATTGGCAAGGATTTTAAGTAGTATAAAATCGGTTTATTAGCTCAACTTTGAAGCGATAATTTTATTTTTTTGCCACGAACTCACGAATTAAATTTTAGCTTAGAACATAAAATTTGTTCATCAAAGATGAACATTCGAATAAAATCGAATTATACTATGAATAATTCGTGAATTACTTCGTCTGTTCGCTTCGCTCGAGTCGTGGCATAAAATTTAGTGCAGCATTTAATATATTTTGATAAAAGAAACTGACTAATTCAGTACTTTTGAGGCAAAATAAATTTTACATATCATGCATTTTCTGTCTGAAAATTTAGAGATTTACATCGAAAACCATTCTCAAAGCGAACCCGAATTATTGGCGCAACTCAACAAAGAAACCTATCAAAAAGTGTTGCTTCCGCGCATGTTGAGCGGACATTTTCAAGGACGTGTGTTGAGTATGCTATCGAAGTTGGTTCGGCCTACCAACATCCTAGAAATCGGAACCTACACGGGTTATTCGGCTTTGTGTTTGTGCGAAGGAATGCAAGAAAACGGCATTTTACACACCATTGACATTAAAGAAGAACTGGTTGATTTTCAGCGGAAGTATTTTGACAAATCGCCTTGGGGAAATCAAATTGTGCAGCATTTAGGTGAAGCGGTGGATATTATTCCGAACCTCGATTTAAAATTTGATTTGGCTTTTATAGATGCGGACAAAGAAAACTACATTAATTATTTCAATTTGATTGTTCCAAAGATGAACAAGGGCGGAATTATACTTTCGGACAATGTGTTGTGGAGCGGAAAAGTTATCCAAGAAGTACATCCAAAAGATTATGAAACCAAAGTTTTAATAGAATATAACGAGCTATTAAAAAACGACAGTAGAATTGAAACGGTTTTATTGCCAATTCGCGACGGATTGACTGTGAGTCGGGTGTTGTAAACTAGAAACGGGAACCTATTGTAAATAAAAAATCCACAGTGTAAAAGCTGTGGATTTTTGTTATTTTTAAATGTTTATTGAGCAATTAAGCTACCCGATTGAAGGATTTTATTTGCATCGATGATTTTGTAAAAATAGAATCCTGCTGGAAAATCAGTCACATCAATTTGAGTAGATAAACGCGACAGAGCTACTTTTACTAATTCTCTTCCAAGAGCATCATGTATAAGTAGTTCAATAGTAGTAGAAGTTAATTCACTGATCATATCAACATTCAGAAAAGTGGAAAACGGATTCGGATAAAACTGAGCTACTTGTGCTTCTTTTCCGAAATCGTTCAATCCCATGGTTCCGCAACCTGGAGTCATAATTGAAATGATTGATGCTGTACTTAAAGCACCATCAGTAGTCATTGCTCTACCATTTAATTGCACACCAGTCGTCAAATTAATTGCACCATTGTTACAAATTATAGTTCCTTTAAATTCAGAATAATCATTGATTAAAACGGCACCATCCACTTTCCAATAGACATTTTTAGCTTGAGTTCCGTTGATTAAAAAAACTTTCGCATAGGTACTGGTAGAAAGAGCTCCGTTAATTTGAATTACAAAAACGGCATCTGCATTGTCTTGACCGTTTAAATAAAGATTTCCTGTTAATTCTGTCGCCGCATTGAGTAAATACGTATGTGGAGTCAACACTAAATCATTTCCGAACTGAGCTGGATATAACAATTGAATATCGTACGGTAAAGCATTGATATAGGTATACGCTTGAAGCAAATCTTGCGCTGCTGCTGCAGTAGACGTATCAGGAATTGGGTGTATCATTCCTGTCACGTTCAGAGGGTCAAAACCAGTAGTTAAACCAACATTAGTTCCAACATCGCCCGTGAGCAAAGTAGTACCAGCATTAGAAACTGATCCGTTAGATGAAAATAAAGTATAACAAATAGCACTATTCAAATTAGGCGCTATGGGTCCGGTTAAAATAGGACTTCCACATCCAAGAGGTTTGAAAGACACAATTCCATCAACTGAAATAGCTCCAGAAGTCGATAACGCTCTACCCTCTAAATTTACTCCAGTATTCATTATAATAGCTGAATTGTTTGCGATAACGGTTCCTTTCATAATAGTTCCTGTGGCCAAACTCACTAGACCTTCAATTTTCCAAAACACATTACAAGCTTGCGCGCCATTAATCAATTTCACTTCTGAAAAAGCGGCACTAGAAAAAGCGCCATTAATTTTAAAAATAAAAACGGCGGTGGGATCATTCTGAGCGTCTAATGTCAAATCTAAATTTAGTGTACTTACACTAGGAAGCGAATACACACCTTGTTGAAGTACTTGGCCGTTACCCAATAACGGGGCAATAAAATAATTTGGAACGGCATCGTTTAACTGATTGTAGGCGATGGTTAAATCGGCATCCGCTTGTGCACTTACACCATTGGTGTTATTCATTACGCCGTCGACGTTGCCAAAACCGGTACTCGAGCCACTGTTTGAGCCCACATGGCCTGTTAAATGAGATGTTCCGACATTTGTAATTGCTCCGACGGAAGTAAAGAGAACGAAGTTTGCACTGGTGCCAAGATTAGGAGCTTGGGCGAGCGTGCTTAGGGAGAATATCACCGAAAGTGCTACTCCGAATTGTAATTGTTTTTTCATGATTTGGGACTTTATTCGCAGATTAATTTCTGCAGAACAAAGGTCTCCTCTTAATTCGGCTTATTACTTATATCCTATTACTCTAGGTTTATGTTTTTCATAGATTTGGTAATTGAAACTTGCATTAATCAATAATTCATAAAAAATGTCCAATTTCTTGGACGTTTATATTTCTATCTCCACTCGTCAATACCTCTCGTTGAAACTGAAATTTATGCTTTTAAAATAAACTTCTTGAAAATTCTATAAAAAAGATAGCCAAAAGTCCCGCCATAAACATAGCCTGCGAGAATGTCTAGAGGAAAGTGAAGTCCGAGGTAAATTCGGGAATAGGCAAAAATGACTGGAAATAAAAACAGCAAATAAGTATGTTTATAAAATCGTCTTAACAATAGAAATACAAAGGTAGTAGTGGCCATCGAATTGGCAGCATGACCCGAGAAAAAGCTATAGGTTCCGCTTTTCTTTTCTCCTATTCGAATGAAGCTATTAATTTCGGGGTCGTTGCATGGTCGAAGTCGTTGGACATTATCTTTGAAGAAATTAGCCGATTGATCGCAAATCAATATCAATACCGCTATAAATAGAATGGCAATTCCGAAATTTTTGAGTCCAAGTTTTTTGTAGACCAAGAATAAAATTACCGCGAAAAATGGCGCCCAATAGAACTGTACTGTAAGAATCTCCCATAAGGGATCAAATGTCTCAGAACCCAATCCGTTTAAGAAAATAAATACTTTTTTATCGAGATTAATAAGTGATTCAAGCATTACATCTGACGTTTAATTGGACCTGTTGCGTCTTCTATATCCTGTTTTATTTTATCGATGGGATTGGATAAATTTGAATCTACACTACCTTTAATACTGTCGATTTCTTCATTAAATGACGATGTTAAGTCTCTAAACGAAGTATCTAGTCCATTGGCTTCGGCACTTTTTTTAATTTCTGACTTGATATCATTAGTGGCGTTTTTAAGTTGCGCCATTCCTTTCCCAAGATTTCGCGCAATCAACGGAATTTTATCAGTACCAAAAAGCATCAAGGCGATAAAAATGATAAATAGTAATTCGCCTCCACCAATTCCAAACATAGTTTTAAAATTTATTGTGCAAAGTTACGAAGATTATTAGATACAAATTAAGATGAAACCCGAAATACCTCGTTTCAAAATCTAAAACAGATTTCGTATTTAGTTTTGTGGTTAGTCAAACTTGGATTTTACCACTTCTTTTGGCCAGCTATTATTAGATGTATCAATATCGGCAGTTTCTTCTTTTGGATCGATTTTAATTTTCGAAATAGCTTTATCAGTTGCAAACGTGCGATTCGCTTCCAAGTCGTTTAATCTCCAAATTTGCGCCGGAAAATGATGTGTTTCGGTGGTGCCGTCTTCAAAAGTCAGTTCCACAATAATTGGCATAACCAAACCTCCTGGCTTATTGAATGTTACTTGATAAAAGTACTTAGGACTTTTGAGCTTGGCTTGTTCTTCTTTTGAAAAAGTTGCTTTCACGTATTCATCTAACGTTTTACAATCTTTAATTTCGAACGGTTTGTTCATTTCTGACTTAAAACCTTCGCTTCCGTCGGCTATCATATACACCATCGGACCTTCAATACGGTTTCTACGGCGACGTGTTTTTAGAAACTCACTAACCTCTTTGGAAGGCTCGTTGCTCACAAAATATTTCTTAACCTCTTTAATAGAGATATCGTTATAATCGGTGGTATAAAACCAACCTCTCCAATACCAATCTAAATCAAAAGCCGAAGCATCCTCCATTGTTCTGAAAAAATCTTCTGGCGTTGGATGCTTGAATTTCCAGCGATTGGAGAACGATTTAAACGCGTAATCAAACAATTCTCTACCCATAACTGTTTCTCGCAATATATTCAGTGCTGCTGCAGGTTTTCCGTAGGCGTTATTTCCGAATTGGCGAATACTTTCTGAATTCGACATAATCGGTTCTAATCCTTTTTGGCTACCACTCATGTAGGGAACAATATTTTTAGCTGGGCCTCGATCGGCTGGGAAATTTGGATCCCATTCCATCAAAGCAACATATTCTAAAAACGAGTTCAATCCTTCATCCATCCAAGTCCACTGGCGCTCATCTGAGTTCACAATCATTGGGAAAAAGTTGTGACCTACTTCATGAACAATTACACTGATCATTCCGTTTTTGGTTCTTTCAGGAGTGATACCGTCAGGTCCAGGTCGCCCGAAGTTCCAGCAAATCATTGGATATTCCATCCCTTGGTCTTCAGCATTAATCGAAATTGCTTTTGGGTATGGATAATCGAACGTATGACTTGAATAGCTCTTTAAAGTATGAGCTACAGCTCGAGTCGAAAATTCTTCCCAGAGTGGATTTCCTTCTTTTGGATATAGTGAAATTGCCATCGCTGTGCGGGTTTCCAATTTAACAGCCATCGCATCATAAATGAACTTTCTTGAAGTTGAGATACCGAAATCACGTACATTAGTAGCTTTGAACTTCCACGTTTTTTTCTTGTCGGAAAAGCCTTTTTCAGCAACAATTGCTTCTGCTTGCGTAACTACAATCACGGGTTTGTCGAATGTTTTTTCAGCTAGCGCATAACGAGCCACTTGTGCCGGAGTAAATACTTCGCTTCGATTCAACAAATCTCCCGTAGCCTCTAAAATGTGATCGGCTGGAACAGTGATGTTGACTTCGAAATCTCCAAAAGGTAAAGCAAACTCTCCTGAACCCCAAAATTGCTGGTTTTGCCAACCTTCAACATCATTATAAACTGCCATTCTTGGGTAAAACTGTGCGATTACATACAGACGATTTCCGTCAGGGAACTGCTCGTAACCCGAGCGTCCGCCATCTAAACGGTAGTTGTTGACATTATACCACCATTTGATTGAGAATGAAATTTTTTCTCCGTATTTTAAAGGAGCTGCCAATTCAATGCGCATCATCGTTTGGTTGATGGTGTAATTCATAGGTTTTCCCGCGGCATCTTTTACGTATTCGATGTTAAAACCACCGTCAAAATCTTCTTCCAAATATTTGCGAGAAAAATTTTTGGGACTCATTACGGGATCGGTTACATTACTGTCGACCATAGGTGAAAGTGATTTACGAGACTGTTGGTTTTGATCCAACTGCATCCATAAATAATCGAGTGATTCTTTAGCGTTGTTCGTATAGGTTACGGTTTCTTGCCCGTATAATTTAGTGTTTTTATCATCTAACTCAATGTCGATTTTGTAATCGGCTTTCTGCTGATAGTACTCTGGACCTGGTGCACCCGAAGCTGTACGATACATATTGGGCGTTGCCAACAAATCGTACATTTGTTTGAATTTATCGGGATTTCTTTCTACTGATTTGTCCTGAGCTACTGCCAATAAAGGAAAAACGATACAACCAAAAAGAATTTTTCTCATAATTTATTTAAATAAGGCAATAAAAATAAGTAATTTATGATGAGTAATTTTTTTTCGGAATTATTTTAACATTCCTTTATTATTTTCAGAAGTCAAAAGTAAGTTGTGTTTGTTTCCGTTAAAATTTGCTTGTATAATGTTTTGCTGTTCGAAGTGATTTTCCATGATCATGGTGTTTTCGACTTCAAGCGAAGTGATTTTGGCAATATCGGTAATTCGCAAGTAAAAAATAAGCACATTGTCTTCGCTTTCTTTACTTAAAAACTCAAGTTGTTTTGATTGTCCATTAACCTTTATTTTGAATTTTTCAGCGATGTATTTCTTAAGCAGTTCAACCTGTTCTGGAGTTTCATTATCAAGCGCTATAGAACTCTTTTTACGGTATTTTTTCTCGATGGCTTCGTTGATATCATCGATAAAAACGCGCCCTGTAATCTGCACCATTTTCTTTTCTTTAGCATGATTTACTTGATAAATGGCTACATAAAATTTATGAGCTGTCATCGAGCTAAAAAGCAAAACGGCAAGAAAGAGGAAACTATAAAACGCAAA
The DNA here is from genome assembly GCA_903902795.1 of uncultured Bacteroidota bacterium. GTDB lineage: Bacteria > Bacteroidota > Bacteroidia > Flavobacteriales > Flavobacteriaceae > Flavobacterium. The sequence goes on along the minus strand of CAIUWH010000025.1, from coordinate 9,401 downwards.
TTTTTTCATGTTACAAATGTACTATTCTTTGTGAAAGGCGATGCTTTTTTCGACTAAGAAATCGATTAGCTGGAAACTATTCTTGAATACTATTTAAATACTGAACGGCCACTTCACCCATTAAAAAAACCGTTAATGTTTTGTTTTTGCTTCTTACAGCACTTTCAAAATCAGGATCATCGGCTAAAAAGTATTGAAATCCTTGAATGTAATCCACGGGGATATTAAATCGTTCGGTGTAAAAACTGGCTTCAAACCATTCGTTTAATTTTCTAATAGTGTACTCTTTCTTCTCAACTTCGATTTCTTTTTTAAGCATGTTGGTTCTGCCAGAAATTGCGTTAAGAATCGGATTCAATGGAACTATTCCGCCGCCTGTAGTTGCTTCATGAAGTTTTCGCTCGGCAGGAGAATATTTCTTGGCTGGCGCAGCTAAGATTCCCATACTTACTGCGTTGATGTCTTTGTGTTGGTCAATGACCACTTCTTTTAAGTTATAGCTAATCAACTCTAAGTTTACTAAAAATAAATCTGAAGTTAAATCTCTTGGCCTAACTACCACTTTTTTTAATTTAAACTGCACGCCTGAAAACTGCAAGGTATCGTTTACATTTACTCGAATAGTAAAATAGCCGCCGCTTAGAGTAAGCGTTGAATAATTGGAACTCAAGTTTGTAATGGTTATACCTTCAAGCTCTTTTGAGATGCTCATGACTTTCCCTTTCAATTCGGTTTTTTGCGCAAATCCGAAAGAAAAAATTAAAAAAAGAGAAGCCAGAACTGAGTATTTCTTTGTCATAAACTGCAACGAGCGGGTAAATTTAGATTAAACTCTTCCAAAAATTAAGCCAAGTAAAATCTAATAAAATGTTAATTTAAATTTATAATTAGTTTGTAGTTTTGTAAAAACCGATTACTGAAAATGAAAAATGTAATTATTGCTAGCACCTCAACTGTTTACAACGGAGCGTATTTGGATTATTTGCTCGATGAAATTAAAGACCTATTTTCGAATTGTAAGACCATAGTATTTATTCCGTATGCTCGACCCGGCGGAATGAGTCATGACGACTATACCTCCAAAGTAAAAACGGTATTTTCCACAATTGGTATACAAGTAGTGGGATTACATGAATTTGACAATCCAGCGGAAGCCATTTCGCAAGCAGAAGGCATCTTTACAGGTGGCGGAAATACCTTTTTATTGGTTACCCAATTGTATGAAAATAAGGTTATGTCAGTTCTATCTGAAGTAGTACAAAAAGGAACTCCGTATCTCGGAACTAGTGCTGGAAGCAATATCACAGGTGTTTCAATGCAAACGACCAACGACATGCCAATTATTTATCCTCCGAGTTTTGCTACAATGGGAATCATTCCTTTTAATTTGAATCCGCATTATTTAGATCCGCAACCGGATAGTACGCATATGGGAGAAACTCGCGAAACCCGAATAAAAGAATTTCATGCGTTTAATTCGACCGCAGTTTTAGGACTCAGAGAAGGAAGTTGGCTTAGAGTGAAAGGAAATCAAATTCAATTGAAAGGAAAACTGAAGGCACGATTATTTAGGCAAAATGAAACTCCGATTGAAATTGAATCAGGAAGTAATTTGAGTTTTTTGGAGTAATTTTTTTGAGGAAGTAAATTTCTTACTTTCAATCATAAAGAAACCCGAACTGAAGTTCGGGGGAATTTATTTTAGAGCGGAAGTAAACTTCTCGCCTTGATTGCATAAAAAAACATCTAACGTAAATTAGATGTCTTTGATTTAAGAGCGGAAGACGAGGCTCGAACTCGCGACAACCAGCTTGGAAGGCTGGAGCTCTACCAACTGAGCTACTTCCGCATTTCAAAACAGGAATAATTTCCTGTTTTGTGAGTGCAAATATATAGCTTTTGTTTTATTTGATGCAAATTTTTTTTAGGAAAAAATTACAGCGTACTAATTGCCGATACCTATTTAGTACTTAATACTTGTATAATCAATTCGCAATCACCTATTTTAGAACTACTATGACAGAACTAAAAATAATATCTTCTGAAGATACTTTTCCCGTAAGGCATCCTGTTTTGAGACAAGGAAAGCCTATTGAAAGTTGCTTTTTCGACGGAGACAACTCGGAAACAACAGTGCATTTCGGACTATTTTTAAAGGCGAAATTAGTCGGAGTAATTTCGGTTTTCAAAAATAAAAACAGTATCTTTAAGGCTGAGAATCAGTTCCAAATTCGTGGAATGGCCATCTTACAAGAGTATCAAGGTAAAAAGTATGGAAAACAACTTTTACTAGGTTGTGAAATGTATGTTTTAGGTCAAAAACCGGATTTAATTTGGTTCAACGCACGTGAAATTGCGGTTCCGTTTTATGAAAATTCGGGATATAAGATAGTCGGCGAGCCATTTGAAATTAATGAAATTGGCACACATTATATCATGTTTAAAGATATGCGGCACTAGCCTATGAAAAAACATTACTTTTTCGTTTTATTTTTACTATTTATTGCTCAGGAATTATATTCAGTAACCATAACTGAAACATTTTCCTACAGGCATGCTTTGGTTTTCATCCAAGAGCCCAAAATCAAAATAGATTCAACGCTCATTATTTCATATAAAGACAGTATTTTGACTTCTTTTTATAAGAAAAAAAGATTTAAAACAGCATGGGATTCGAAAAAAAATAGAGATTTTGTTTTACACGAAATGACCCAATCGTTCGCAGAAGGACTAGAACCGAATGATTATTATGTAGCGTATTTGAATCGATTGGAAAGCAACTTCGAAAGTCTTTCTACCAATCAAATAGTGGAATACGACATTCAGCTGACCCGCAGTTTTCAGAAATTTATTAGTCACTTAAACAAGGGAAAACTAAATCCATATCAATTGTACGACGATTGGGATTTAGGAAAAAAAAATACCGATGTTAATGCTGTTTTGTTCGAATGCTTGGAAAACGATAATTTTAGTGAAACCATTGAAAAGCTCAAACCACAGCTAATCATGTACCAAAAACTCAAATCGGCTTTGGTTAAGTTGAATGAACTTCCGGAAACTCAAATAGATCAAATTGACCCAAGAGAAAAGTTCACGCCCAATACAACTTCAAAATCGATACCTAACATAAAAAGAAAATTGCTTTTTTGGGGTGACTTGAAGAAGGATACACTTTTAACAAAAACCTACGATAAACAAACCCAAGCTGCTATCAAAATATTTCAACAAAGACATGGTTTAAAGCCAGATGGTGTAATTGGAAAATCCACAATCGAAGCGCTAAATTACTCTAAAAATCAGCGAATTGAGCAAGTGGTAGTTAATCTGGAGCGCTTGCGATGGCTGCCGAATGAGTTGGGAAATCACTATTTAGTGGTGAACCTTCCTGATTATACATTAACAGTATACAAAGACAAGGACAGTCTTTTTTTGCATAAAATCATTATCGGAAAAGATTCTCGGAAAACGCCTTTGCTTTCTTCACAACTGACTAATATTGTTTTAAATCCGAATTGGACTGTTCCACCGACCATTTTAAAAGAAGATATTTTTCCGGAAGCGCGAAAAAGTAGAAGTGTTTTCAGCAGAAAAGGGCTACACATTTATGATTCAAAAAACCGCATCGTAAGCCCTTCGAAATGGAGAATGGCCGATGCTAAGAAATACAGATACGTTCAAAATCCGAGTAAGAACAACTCGTTAGGATTAATGAAAATTAATTTCAACAACAATTATGCGGTGTATTTGCACGACACCAACCATAGAGACTATTTTACAAAAGATTTTCGTGCTTTGAGTTCGGGTTGCGTCCGAGTAGAACATCCGCTAGAGTTAGCTGAACACTTAATCAATGATGCCGAAAACTGGAGTTTAGAAAAAATACATGAAGCAACTACAAATTATAAAAAGCCTAAAACCACTAGCATTGATCTTTTGGAACCAATATTCGTACATTTCATTTATACCACTTCGTGGCTCGAAAACGACACACTTCAATTTAGAGAAGATGTGTATTGTTTAGATGCGGAATTGTATGCAAAACTCAGATATTAAATGAAGTATCGTGGTTCATTTTATGATGAATAAACAAGCAGGAATTGTTCTTAATAACGTTAATTATTTTCTCGGCAAATTCAGGTGGTAAAGAAGGACAACCGAAACTTCTCCCCAAACGATTGTGTTTTTTTATGAATGAAGAAGAAACATAATCAGCACCATGAATCACAACCGCTCTACTTCTAGCGTTGTCATTTTTATTTTTTTCTAAACCGTCTAATCTAAGTGAAACTCCGTGCGCGCCAACATAACTTTCGCTTGTTTTATAAAATCCCAAACTGCTTTTGAACGATTCACTTTCGTTCGAAAATTGATTCGCATACAATTCTCCTGAATTTTTCCCGTGAGCTACATAGGTATGAAATAGAATACTCGAGGTAGTCATATCGATCACCCATAAACGCTTCTCAGTTGAGGGTAAATCAAAATCGATAATGGTCAGCACTGTTTTCTTTACGATTCCGATTTTTTGCAACTTGGAAAAACCATCGATGGCTTTCTCGAAACAATCATAATTTGGCAAGGAAAAACCATTTGAGTGAATGGATTGGTATAGTTCTAATACAGCAACGCTTTCATTATCGACGGAAGTAAGAGTAGATAATGGCGAAACTTTTACGTAGTTTTTAGTCTCTATATGATTTTTCTTTCCAAACGAAGCCAAAATCAAAAATGAAAAAAAGACAACTCTTTTATACATATTTAGTAGGTTAATTTAATAAGATTGGGAATTGCGAATATAAACAGATTGCCAAGTAATTCAAATACGAAAATTACAAATCACCGATTATTAACATATTTTTAAGATAAATTGCATTCATTTTTATTTTTTGTAATTATTTTCTTATATTTTATTGGCATCTGATTTTAACCAAATTTGTATTATATAATATTTATATTTGCACATTGAATCATCCTACTAATGACCCCTAAAAAAAGTATTTTCGTTTTATTGCTTTTACATGTGTTCCATTTTGGGATTGCTCAGGTTTCGAAGAAAACAGTACAGACCAAATTTACTTCGGATAAAATCGCTGTTGATGCTCAATTAAACGAAGAAGTATGGAAGACTGTTGATATCGCAACTGATTTCGTAATGGTTGAACCCGATAACGGGACACTTGAATCACCGGATCGAAAAACAGAAGTGAAAATCCTTTACGATAACGAAGCGATATATGTGGCGGCTGTACTTTACGACAGTAACCCAAATTCCATTCAGAGAGAATTAACCAATAGAGATGATTTTGCTACTGCCGATCATTTTGGAATTACCATCAACGGATTTAACGATGGGCAACAAGATTTTAGATTCTATGTGAGCGCAGCGGGTGTGCAGCAAGATTGTGTCTATACCGAATCGAATGGTGAAGACTTTTCATGGAATGCTATTTGGGATAGTCGGGTTAAAATTACTGATATTGGCTGGGTAGTTGAAATGAAAATCCCCTATGCTGCATTGAGATTTTCATCGGAAAAAAAGCAAACTTGGGGCATGAATTTTTACCGTGAAGTTCGAAATTTAAGACAAAAATTTACGTGGAATCGAATTGACAATAATATCAATAACGAGGCCAACCAAGCTGGAATTCTCGAAGGAATTGAAAACATAAAAACTCCTACACGTTTGTTTTTTATTCCGTATTCATCGTATTACCTGCAAGCTAGTGGCGACCAAAAAACCCAAGGCGAATTTAAAGGTGGATTGGACGTAAAATACGGAATCAACGATGCCTTTACTTTGGACGCGATTTTGGTGCCCGATTTTGGCCAAGCCGCTTTTGACAATGTAGAATTGAATTTGGGTCCGTTTGAGCAACAATTTAACGAAAACCGCCCTTTTTTTACCGAAGGAACTGAACTTTTTTCACGAGGTCTTTTACTCTATTCAAGGCGAATTGGTGGAATCCCATCAAGCAGAGCGCAGTTGAATTCTGGAGAAGTTTTTGAAGAAAATCCAACTAAAATTGACTTGCTCAACGCATTAAAAATTTCGGGAAGAACAAAAAAAGGATTAGGCGTTGGTGTGTTAAATGCAGTTACAGAAAAAACGGTTGCAAAAATCCGAAATACTGACACAGGCGAGACGCGCAGAGAAGTTATCGAACCACTAGCGAATTTCAACGTATTTGTTTTGGATCAAAGGTTCAGAAGAAATTCTTCTATTACTTTTGTGAACACCAATGTAACACGAAATGGAGAATTTAGAGACGCCAATGTTTCGGCCTTATTATTCGATTTAAACACAAAGAAAAACACGTACAATTTATCCGGTGATTACAAGTACAGCTACATCAACGAATTTGGCAACCAGAACAACCGAACTGGGTATAACACTTCGCTGAATTTTGCCGAAACCAGCGGAAAATATCGTTGGTCGATGGGAAGCCAATATGTTTCAAATGAATGGGACAACAATGATTTAGGCATCAATTTTCAAACCAATTATCATACACTTTACGGCAACACCAGCTACCGTATTTTAAATCCAACTAAGATATTTAACACCTTCAGCATCAATAACAATAATTTTGCTGAATTTAATAATCGCACTGGAAGACTTCAAGGTTATAGCTCAAATTTGAACGTAAACATCACCACCAAGAAAAACGATTATATTGGTGTAGGCGTTAATGGAAGTTTCTTTGAAACCTATGATTTTTACGAACCGAGAACCGAAAATGAACAAAAGTTTTTGACCGTTCCAGAAAGAGTCAATCCTTGGGTTTTTATCTCGACCAATTACAATCGAAAATTAGCGCTAGATATCAATCCTTTTGCTACTTTCTTTAAAGGAAATAACCGTTACAATTCGGGAATTTTTATTAGTCCGCGTTACCGTTTTACCAATAAATTTTCAATGATATACGAATTTACGTATTCGTTTCTAAACAACAATTTAGGTTACGTAGATCAAGATGATTCAGTAAACCAAGTTTACATCGGAAAAAGAGATCGAACTACCTACATCAATGGTTTAACCGGAAAATATTCGGTTAATGATGTTATGAATTTTAATTTATCGATTCGGCATTATTGGTCGTATGCACAATATGATAGTGTTTTTACCCTTCAAGATAATGGAAGTTTGCTGTTCAATCCATCGTATACCGCAAGTAACGAAGAGAATTTCAATACGTGGAATTTAGACCTTGCTTATTCATGGTGGTTTACTCCTGGAAGTGAAATATCTATATTGTATCGCAACAATGCGCTTACTGATAATTTTGGAGTAGCCGTAGACAGAGACTTCGGTTCCAACATTAGAAACCTATTGAACAATGAGAGCTTAAATCATATTTTCTCCATTAGCATCCGCTACTTTATCGATTACAACTCACTCAGAAGACAACGATTTCGTTAGTATCTTTTCAAAAATTTGATTACTTTTTCAATAGTAAAAAACGCAAATGAATTACCTTTGTTCATTCGACCTTAATGGTGCGAGCCGCACGAACTAAAACTTAATTCCTAATGAACAAAAAAGTAATTCTGATGATTTTAGACGGTTGGGGAAAGTCGCCCGACCCAAAAGTTTCTGCTATAGACAACGCAAACGTGCCTTTCATTACTAGTTTATATACCAAATATCCTAATGCACAATTACGGACCGACGGACTCAATGTTGGTCTTCCTGAAGGACAAATGGGCAATTCAGAAGTTGGACATATGAATCTAGGCGCGGGACGAATTGTATACCAAGATTTAGCCAAAATTAATTTAGCAGTGAAAAATAAAACACTGAACCAAGAAAAACCACTTCTTGATGCGTTCCAATATGCGCTTGAAAACGACAAAAAAGTTCATTTTTTAGGATTAGTATCCAATGGAGGCGTACATTCTCACACGTCCCACTTGTATGGACTATTGGACGCTGCGCAAGCATATGGATTGGAAAAAGTGTTTATCCATGCATTTACTGACGGCCGCGATGTGGATCCTAAATCAGCTTTAGTAGACCTTACAAATTTGCAAGAATACATTAAAGCTTCGAATGCCAAAATTGCATCAGTGATTGGAAGGTACTATGCGATGGACCGCGACAAGCGATGGGAAAGGGTTAAATTGGCATACGATTTATTGACTAATGCGCAAGGAGAATCTACAACGGATTGTATTGAAAGCATTCAAAAAAGTTATGAAAATAACATTACCGACGAGTTTATTCAGCCGCTTGTATGCGTTGACAATAATGGAAAACCATTGGCCTCAATTGAAGAAAACGACGTGGTAATCTTTTTTAATTTTAGAACCGATCGCGGACGAGAATTAACCGAAGTACTTTCTCAAAAAGACCTGCACGAATTCAACATGCACAAAATGAATTTGTACTACGTGACCATGACCAATTACGACGATACCTATAAAAACGTTCACGTAATTTACGATAAAGACAACATCACCGAAACCTTGGGTCAAGTTCTGGAAAAAGCGAGAAAAACGCAGATTCGAATCGCCGAAACCGAAAAATATCCACATGTTACTTTCTTCTTTTCAGGCGGACGAGAAGTACCATTTGAAGGCGAAACCCGAATTTTACGCAACTCCCCAAAAGTAGCAACTTACGATTTACAGCCTGAAATGAGTGCTTTCGAATTGAAAGATGCGTTAATTCCGGAACTCAATAAAGGGGAAGTTGATTTTGTCTGTTTAAATTTTGCCAACGGCGATATGGTTGGACATACAGGCATTATGGAAGCGGCAATCAAAGCATGCGAAGCTGTTGATGTTTGTGTGAAAGAAGTTGTCGAAGCAGCTTTGGCCAATCAATATACAACCATTATTATTGCCGACCACGGAAATTGTGAAACTATGATTAATCCCGACGGCTCGCCCAACACCGCTCATACAACCAATCCGGTTCCGATTATTTTAGTTGATCCCGAATTGAAAAACATCAAAGACGGAGTTTTGGGCGACATTGCGCCTACCATTTTAGAATTAATGGGAATTGAAAAGCCTGCTGTGATGACAGGACGTTCGTTGTTGTAAACACCATCCTCTTCTACAATTTTAACAAAGAGAGATTCATAAATTGAGTCTCTCTTTTTTTATAAATAAAAGTTAAAATATTATTTTTAATAGTAATACTATTATCTTTGCGTAAATTATAATTAATTTAAATTGTTGAAATCATGAAAACAATTGCTCAAATCTTTTGTATTATTTTACTATTCCTTTCGCAAGGAATACATTCGCAGATAGAACCGACTCAAAAAGAGTTCAACAACCTGAGCGATGCTTTAAAAAATCCCGAACAAGTAACTTTTCTAAACTTGAGCAATCAAACTGAGGCCATTCCGAATTCAGTTTGGGAACAATTCATCAATTTAGAGTATTTAAGT
>CAIUWH010000024.1 GCA_903902795.1 uncultured Bacteroidota bacterium | reverse complement strand
TTGTGGTTGCTCAAACATTTTACTTTTAATCAACATTTGTGGTGAATCGCCCGCCCTACGGGTAGCTGCAAACTCTTATAGGACATTGAAAAACCAAACGTCGAGAGTAATACGACTTAAAACTTGTAAAAGTGTATCTAAGTGAATACATTCTTATCTAATTGAAAAAACAATAGAATTCGACATGTGGCTCAAGAAATTGAGAGAATTTAAAATCCGGCTGAAATTGGTTCTTCGTCACTTTTGGTGAAAATTTCTTATTCGGTTTTAATTTGAAAAATAGGAATGATCAAGAACCGGGAACAATATTAACTGGAATCTTTACTGAAAAAGGTTTTATTAGCAAGAATGTCAGCTTAAAATAAAGGTAATTACCAAAAGTGACGAAGAACCTCAAACTGAGCCACTAAATCCGGGGCAAACTGAGCCAGAGAACCTATTTACAGAAAAGAGTTTACCAATGCTCTTTATCCGTTATTATTTGGGTAACACTTATCGAATTATTTAAACGAAACAAACCTTCGCTAATACATACCAAAATGGGTGACCATACGAAAGTTCGTTTCGGGTATAAGGGAGTTATGGGCAATAATTCCGCTGAACGTAAACTACTAAAAAAAATCAAAATTCATTTGCTAATTATTAACTTTTAAGATAACTTTGTAAAGTGAGCAGAGAAATTATATTTTACGAAAATCATTTTGTTGAGTTTTACCAAAGTCAAGATGAAAAGGTAAAAGAAAAAATGAAATACGTTCTTGAATTAATAAAACAAGTTTAGAAAGTTCCAGAGAAATTTTTAAAACATTTGACAGAAAAAAACGGACTTTATGAAATAAGAATTGAATATCAGTCAAATATTTATAGAATATTTTGCTGTTTTGACAAAGGAAAATTGATTGTGCTTTTTAATGGTTTTAAGAAAAAATCACAAAAGACACCAAAAAATGAATTGGAAAAAGCATTGAGTTTGATGAACGAGTATTTTCAACAAAAAAAATTTTAAAATGAAAGATTATAAAAACATAAAAACTTTCGACCAACTTATAGAGGTTGAACACGGAAAAATCGGAACAGAAAGTAGAAATAGCTACGAAGAAAAATCACAGATGTTCATCATAAGTGAAATGCTTAAAAATGCCAGAAAAGAAGCCAAAATAACTCAAGAGCAATTAGCAGAAAAAACTGGAACAAAAAAAAGCTACATTTCTAGAATTGAAAACGGAAGAGGAAATATTCAACTTTCAACATTAATCAGAATTTTTGAAATAGGATTAAATAAAAGAATCGGGTTAACCTTTTTGTAAATATTATTACAGCGAACAACAGGCGTTTGGAAAGATTGCGAATTTTGTAGTAAATACACTTTTATTTCTCGCAAGAAATTTTATCTTCGGTAGAAAATAATCGGTTCCGAAGTTCGCAACCTCGCCAAGCGCAGGAACGTTATGGGCAATGGTCGTAGGATCGATTTATGTATCATTAGGGCATTAAAAATCAATAACTTCACACTCTTGTTTCGAAATAGATAATGACAAAAAATATGGAAATAATGATTTTTAGTCAATAAGATTTATACCTTTGCTCAAATTAGAAATCGAAAAAACGGAATTCGTAAACAAATGATAATTCGCGAAACATACTTGCAAAAGCTAAGGGGACTGCGAGACCAAAAACTCATTAAGGTTGTGACTGGAATCAGACGTAGTGGGAAATCTACTTTGTTAGAAGCATTCAAGCATGAACTCATTGAAAGTGGT
>CAIUWH010000023.1 GCA_903902795.1 uncultured Bacteroidota bacterium | reverse complement strand
TCGTTACCATTATCGTCATACACTTCATAGTTGAACAATTTTTTTTCTTTTTGGCACCACTCAATTAACAGGCTTTTATAACTGATAACTTTTCCTTCAAGTTTGGCAATGTCAACATAAGGAATGATAACGCTTTTTTGAATAAATTTTTGACAAAAATCATAGCCTTTGTCAAGGAAAATGGCACCGACTAACGCTTCAAAAATATTTCCGTGTATGTTTTCACCAAAGTGTTGTGTAGGTACTTTACTCTCTACAAATCGGATTAAATTTAAGTCTCTGCCTAATTCATTTAAGTGTTCCCTACTCACTATTTTAGACCGCATTTTTGTTAGGTAGCCCTCATCGCCGGTCGGAACTTTATTAAAAAGGTGATCAGCAATTACGGCACTTAACATAGCATCTCCCAAAAATTCAAGACGCTCATAATTCATCGGATTTCCATTTAAATCCAATTGATTTGTAGAGCGATGTGTAAATGCTTTTTGGTAGTAAATAATAGACTGTGGCTTGAAACCTATTATAGTTTGAATTTCATTAAAAAAAATCCCGTCCTCTTTTGAACGGGATTTTTGAAATATATTTTTTAGAATTTTCATCTAGAAATTAAGCTTCAAGTTTTTTGAATAAAACGCAAGCGTTATGTCCACCAAAACCGAAAGTATTACTCATAGCTACATTGATTTCTCTTTTTTGAGCTTTGTTCAATGTTAGGTTTAAACTAGGGTCAATATTTTCATCTACAACAGTATGATTAATTGTTGGAGGAACAATACCATATTTCATGGCCAAAATCGAAGCAATCGCTTCAATAGCACCAGCTGCACCTAGTAAATGACCAGTCATTGATTTGGTAGAATTGATATTGATGTTTTTAGCATGACTACCAAAAACAGCACTTATCGCTTTTAATTCGGCCACATCTCCAAGCGGAGTTGAAGTTCCGTGAGTGTTGATGTGGTCAACTTGTTCCGGTTTCATTCCGGCATCACGAAGTGTATTATTCATAACTGCGATAACGCCAATTCCCTCCGGATGTGGAGCTGTTAAATGATAAGCATCTGATGACATTCCGCCGCCACCAATTTCACAATATATTTTGGCCCCACGTGCTTTGGCATGTTCGTATTCTTCCAAAACTAATGCGCCGGCGCCTTCACCAAGAACAAATCCGTCACGGGTAGCATCAAAAGGTCTTGATGCTGTTTCCGGACTATCATTTCTTGTTGATAAGGCTTGCATCGAATTAAATCCGCCCATTCCGGCGATAGTAACTGCAGCTTCTGAACCACCTGAAATAATGACGTCACACATACCTAAACGGATGTAATTGAAAGCATCAATCATAGCATTGGCAGAAGAAGCACAAGCAGAAACTGTAGTATAATTTGGTCCCATAAAACCATTTCGCATCGAAATGTGAGCGGGAGCAATATCGGCAATCATTTTCGGAATAAAGAATGGATTGAATCTTGGAGTGCCATCACCTTGTGCATAGCTGATAACTTCTTCTTGAAAAGTTTCCAATCCACCAATTCCAGCTCCCCAAATCACACCAACTCTTTGTTTGTCTACATTAGTATCGGTAATTCCGGCGTCTGCAATTGCTTCCTGACTTGCGGCAACAGCATATTGGGCAAATTTATCCATTCTTCTTGCCTCTTTGCGATCCATATACTCTTCAATGTTGAAGCTTTTTACTTCGCAGGCAAATTTTGTCTTATGCTTTTCGGTATCGTAATAGGTAATCGGAGCTGCACCACTAACGCCATTAATTAGGGCGTTCCAATAATCGGAGATGTTATTTCCGATCGGTGTTATTGCGCCCAAACCTGTTACTACAACTCGTTTTAATGTCATAATTTATTTTTTACAATTGTATTTAAACAAATAATACCCATGTTTTCTTCAAATATAATCATTAAAGATACAAGGGTATTTCAATATTTTTGAGATTGGATGTCAATCAGTTTTACTCTTTTCAGTTAAAATAATAAAAATCCGTGAAACTAGTTCAAGTCTCACGGATTAGTAATTACTATTTTTTTGCTTCTTCGATATAAGAAATAGCTTGACCTACAGTAGCAATGTTTTCAGCTTGGTCGTCTGGAATTTGAATGTCAAATTCTTTTTCGAACTCCATAATCAACTCAACAGTGTCTAATGAATCAGCTCCTAAATCATTGGTGAAGCTTGCTTCTGTTACAACTTCGTTTTCATCAACGCCTAATTTGTCTACAATAATCGCTTTAACTCTTGATGCAATGTCTGACATAATTTCTAATTTTAATTTTTAATTTGTTGGCAAAAATAAAAAACTTTATCTTAAAACAACATTTTTG
>CAIUWH010000022.1 GCA_903902795.1 uncultured Bacteroidota bacterium | reverse complement strand
TGATTTCTGAAGATTATGAAACTGGTAAAATAAAGGATGTTGAAGGTCTATACAAGGGGGTAACTCAAATAGAATGGGATAATATAAAAGCCATCGAAAAATTTCATTCAAAAGGTCAATTGCATTACAAGGAAATTTTGGAAAAGGAACCATATTGTAATCATTTTTTATTGCTTCGAAATCAAAAAAATTCAGCTTTGGCCTACTATAATAAAAGGACTGAACATTTGGAGAAAATTGAAAAAATAACAGCATATGGCATAAAACCAAAAAATGCAGAACAAACTTTTGCGATGCATGCATTATTTAATCCGGACATTAATTTGGTCACGATTCAAGGAGTTGCCGGAACCGGAAAAACACTTTTGGCACTTGCAAGTGCAATTGAGCAACGTTCGTTGTACAGGCAAATTTATTTAGCACGACCAATTGTAGCTTTGAGTAATAAGGATATCGGTTTTTTGCCTGGCGATGCTCAACAAAAAATCAATCCATATATGGAGCCATTATGGGATAATTTAAAATTAATTCAAAATCAATTTAAAGAAACTTCAAAGGATGCTCAACGTATAACCGAAATGTTGCAATCGGAAAAATTGCAAGTGACTCCTTTGGCATATATCAGAGGTAGAAGCCTGTCTAACATAATGTTCATTGTTGACGAAGCTCAAAATCTTACTCCTCTAGAAATAAAAACAATTATCACTAGAGCCGGTGAAGGAACTAAAATTGTATTTACGGGTGATATTTATCAAATTGACACCCCTTATTTAGATACAGAATCTAATGGATTGTCGTATTTAATTGATCGTTTTAAAAATCAACTCCCATATGCACATATTACATTGGAAAAAGGTGAAAGATCTGGACTAGCAAACCTAGCAAACAATCTATTATAAAAAATTGAAACTTCTGATTTTTTTATATATTTGCTCAAAATCAATTACGTGAAAATCAAAAATTTATTACTGGTATTGGCAATTGGATTGTCGGGTATCACAGTTTTTGCACAATCAAGCATGAAGTTTAAAAAATCAAAACAAATTAGCGTTGTTTCATTTTTAGAAATGGGATCAATCTTGGAATTTTACTCTGATAAAGTAAAACTCAATGGGAATTTATTGGAAATGACTGGCGACATAAGATTTACAACAAAATACATGTTCTACCCGGTAAGCATTCCAACGAGTAGTGGTGTTATGGATGCGGAAATTGGTTGGGGTACTAAAAATGATCACGAGTGTATCATTAATTGGGGTGATAATACGTTTGAACAATTCGAAATGACGGAGGTGAAAGCTACAAGTCAAGTTAAAAAGAAACCTAAAAAGAAGACATCTAAATAAGTTTATTCTTAGGTGGTTTTAACTTGAATGAATTGATTTTTCATGGTGACAAACTTGCATAAATTAACTTAGTATCTCAATGAATGTAACCAATATTATTTGCGAAAACTGCAAATTTAGGGAAGATTTATTATTGGTAATCCGTAAAACGAAATCAAAAAAAAAGAGACTTAAATCATCGAAACCTGTAAATTTTGCAAGTTTCGATGATTTATCTTTGC
>CAIUWH010000021.1 GCA_903902795.1 uncultured Bacteroidota bacterium | reverse complement strand
CTACGGCTCGAAGGCTTCCACTGCATCGGGCGGAGGTGACGGATGTCTTTTACACTCCCACCGTGCCCCGACCCAATTATCCCGCGATTATTGTGAAATCAAATACACCTGATTCCTCGTGATTATCTCGGCGCGGGACACGTTTAAGTTGGTTCGGGCTTCCAAAAGATTGATAAACATCATGTTCCACATAAAGTTCGCGCAATACGGGTTCCTCGTTCAAGGGTTCAATTTCGTCGCTATTAACTGTTGTAATCATTGTTTTCTCTGGTTTGGTTATACCTGGCAGCGTTATTGTTGTATGTAATTTGATATCAGAAATAATCTCCACATCCGCTATAACAAATAGAAGCATTTCTAAATCCCAAGGATTACAATAGCCTAACTTCTTGGATTTTTCTAAGATGAATCTACAATAGTCGCAGTAGGCCGTTTTATGAGAAACAATATTTACACATGAATCTGATAGTAATCTGATCGTATCTATATTGTAAGAATTAATTTCACCATTTTGACCATTTGGTTGAGGAAACCAAACTTTTTTGTGCTCTCCATAAATTAAATTAAGCCAGTTTATTGAATAAATGACCCTTGAGTCATAAATAAAGAACTGTGAAGGATCATCAAACGATGAAACTTTTGATAGCGACGATATCGTGCTAAAATATTCTTTCGTTAGAGTGTTATTTTTTTTGCAATGATTTAAAAAGTTTTTAATTTTTGATGTATTTTGGCTGGTTTCCTTAAAAGCCTTAATTCTACCCCATTTTTTAATGATCCAATAGTAAATACTTTCGTTGATGGGTTTGCCTAAATTTTGTTTCAAATAAACATTTTTTTGGTATTCCGTTTGCAAATTAGAGGGAATTTCAATTGGACATCCTGTTGGAATTTTCCAGTGATACCGATCATTAAGATTAACTAAGTTTTTTAATTGTTGTAATTTTTCAATCAACTTGCTCATTGTGTGTATGGTTTATTCTTTCCTGTCCGTCTTCGTCAAATAAACAACCTCCAACCTGCCGCCGCGATATTGTTGGGCGCTGGATTGTTGTTCGAAAGTGGTTCCATGGGTGTTGATCGGTTTCTTCGCCCCGAAGCGCGGGTTTTCGGCAATTCTTGGATACTGTCTCCAGGGCGGAAGAGGGACTTCATGGCATCGCAGATCGGCGGGAGTTTGTTTTTCAAACCCCACACCTTCTGGAGTTCGCCGGAGCGGACGATGATATCGCGCGCCCCGCGAGCACGGGTTGCTTGGATTTTGGCCAGAATTTCGTCTTTGATTTCTTGAGTTGTCATTGGCTGATTTGGCTGCGCAGAGAACGATAAAAGTGCATTTTTTGCGCGAGTAGCAGTTTTTTGCAAGGAAAAACAGGCAACATTTTCCTTCGTTTTTCTAAAAATCACTGACGGCAAGTTTATTGTGGATGGAATTTAAGGTTATTCAACCGCGAATCGCACGAGTTTTCACGAATAGGCAGCGGCTTCGCCGGAGAATTTTGTTATCGGTTTTATTCATGTTTATTTGCAAAATTCTTGGTTTAAATGTGCAGTGCTTGGGCAGTGTCGAGAGCCGAGGAGGACCTCGGCGTTCCCGGGGAAGGAAAGAAAATCCCGGCAGTCACAGACAACTGCTACAAGAAATGATCCGAAAAAAGACTTGTCTGATGCCGTGAAAAAGCCGATAGGAAAACTATGAGCACTGTCATGGAAATCGAGAAAGCGATCGAAAAACTGCCAACCGATGAATTGTTTGAGCTAACCCATTGGATTTCAAATCGATTTTCTGACGCTTGGGATCGTCAAATCGAAGAGGATATCCTCGCTGGTCGATTGAACAATCTGGCAGCGGAGGCACTTCAAGAGCATCGTGCGGGTGGTAGCCAAGATTTCCCGATGGATGAAAAGTAAAGCCTCATCCAAATTTTGGAAGGCATATAATGATCTCCCATTTGCAATTCAAAAAACTGCAACAAAGCAATACAGACTTTGGCTTAAAACGCCTTCGCACCCATCCCTTCAATTTAAAAAAGTCCAAACATTTTGGTCCTGCCGAGTCACGGATTCCTATCGCGCCCTTGCTGTCATGGATGGAGATACGGCGGTTTGGTTTTGGATTGGATCTCATGCGGAATACGAATTGTTAATCCGAAGGAAATAGGGGGCTAGGGGTCATACAACATTTTATTTCAATTTGTTGAAATGCATTTATGACAAGGTAATTGTGGATTAAAATTTTGTTCTTTAACCACAATCGAGCGCGGGGGCAGGCGCGAGATGGAGTGACCGGAGGTCG
>CAIUWH010000020.1 GCA_903902795.1 uncultured Bacteroidota bacterium | reverse complement strand
TTTCCGTTGACGGATATACGGGCTGCATAGCCGAGCGCAAACTTTGTTCATGTTCGGCAAGCAATTCCATTTCGGGATGTGCCATATTAAATGTACCATTAAATGAAGTGCATTTTCCAAAAATCACAATAACTTCATTCAGCTTCAAACTTTCTCGAATCCATTTGTGTCCTTGGAACCAAACCAATTCCATTTGTCCTGTGTCATCAATAAAGGTAGCGACCAAACGTTTTTTGTTTTTGCCAAATTCTACCGTTTTAATATGGATGATTTTGCCAATGATTTGGACCTCAGAAACAGTATTTTGCAACTCGTTAATTTTATAATAACGCGTTCTGTCAATGTAGCGATTAGGAAAGAAATTCACCAAATCTCCATACTTAAAAATCCCTAATTCCTTACGCAAGAGTTCGCCCCGATGTGGACCAACGCCTTTAAGGTATTCGATAGGTGTTTGTAGAAGATTTTGCTGCATACTGCGAAGATAGTTTTTTGTTGGGAAACTAGAAAATAGCGTTTGAAAATGATATATTTGGAAAAAATTTATTCATACAATGATTCTCGATACCTTAGAAAATTACCAACTATACAACCCTATAAATGAAAGAATAGCCAAAGGTTTTGACTTCTTGCGCACAACCGATTTAGATTCCCTTCCTTCTGGAAAACACGATATAGAAGGCGATACTATTTTTGCTTTGGTACAAGAATATCAAACCAAACCTTTGGAGGATTGTAAACTTGAAAGCCACAAAAAATACATTGACATTCAATATGTGATTCGTGGTGAAGAAATGATGGGAGTAACTACCCAAAACAATCAAAAGATTATAGAAGTAAACGAAGAAAAAGATTATACCTTTTATGAAGGCACAACTTCATTAGTGCGCGTTTCAAAAGGAATGTTTACTATTTTCTTTCCAGATGACTTGCACCAACCTTGTGTTCAAACTGAATCCGCTGCTGAAGTAAAGAAAGTAGTAATTAAAGTCTTAATAAAATAAATAGCACTTCGTAAATCGTATATCCTAAATCGTAAATTACAATGACAACCCATCTCGCGTTACTTCGTGGCATCAATGTTTCTGGTCACAATATGATAAAAATGGAGGCCTTAAAAACGACTTTGGAAAACATTGGTTTTCTAAACGTTACCACCTACATTCAATCTGGGAATGTATTTGTAACCACTGAAGAAGACAATCCAGCCAAAGTAGGTTTCCTGATCAAACAAGAAATCTTTAAAGCGTTTGGTCACGAAGTGCCTGTGGTGGTGATTGCCAAAACCGATTTAGAAGCTTGTTTGGCAAATAATCCGTATTTGAAGGAAAAAGATTTGGATACCAAAAAATTGTATGTGGCCTTTGCATCGATTGGGTTGCGAAGCGACTCGATTAATGATTTAAAAATGAGTCAGGTTAAACCCGATCAAGCGCATATCGATGGGAATAGAATTTATATTAAATATGCAGTAGGTGCAGGAAAAACGAGATTGGACCAAAAATACATTGAGAAAAAACTGAATGTGACGGCAACGATTCGAAATTGGAACACGGTGACGCAGTTGTTAGCTATGTATGAGGACCTAGAATAAGATTTACCACAACTGACCCACTTCTTGCTTAATCAAATCTAAGGCAGATCG
>CAIUWH010000019.1 GCA_903902795.1 uncultured Bacteroidota bacterium | reverse complement strand
GCTCTTGATTTCGCTCTGACGGTCAATCGAAGCATATGCACTGGTGATGTAACCACCTGTACCATTACCACCTACAGCAATTTTGGTTGTGTCGATCTTGTAAGGGTTGCCACCTTCTTTTACGCTCTTTTTCATGAAACGTACGCAAGTAGCCAAATCTTGTACGCCTCTGTAGGCAGCTTGAATAATTCCTTCTTTACGATCATCAACAGTAGCAGCACCTGGATTCCAACCCATGCGATAGGTCATTGAAGCAACCACATAACCACGTTTTGCCAACGACATACAGAAAGCCACAGTGGCGCTGTCATCTTTGTAACCCACGGGGCTGTTGTTAGAGTAGCGGGGCAAGAAAGATCCTGTGTGTGTAAAGATGATCAGAGGTCGATTGCTTGCGCCATCTTGGGGTTCATAAAGGTCAAATACCATAGGGCGACCAATTTGACTTGCAAGCTTAATTCCTACCTGGGCGAAAGCCAAAACAGTGTAGTTGTCACCATAAGTAATGTCTTTTGTGATTTTTATCTCACCATTTTTCAGAACTTCATCGACATATTTGGTTTGTGCGAAGTTGGCAATAACAGCAAAAAATGTTGTTGCAAGAAGTAGTTGTTTTTTCATTTATTGAGTCTTTAGTTAATCCAAAAATACTTACATTTTCTGAATTTCCAAATCAGTTGGCTTATTTTACCGGTTTTTCTGAAGGAAATGTAATCAGCGTCACAGATTTCCCTGGGAATTAATATTTAACTTGTGACATTAGTATCCTATTTCATTAATAAAATCTCAAGAGGTATGTAAAATTTTTGAAAATATATTTGGAAGATAGTAAATTTGTAGAATGAGTTATTCAAAAATTTTTTTTGACAGACAGATGTTAGAATTAAATTATGTCGATGATATATTAAAAGTTCATTTCAGGAAAGAAGAAATTTCATCTAGCAAATGGAGTGAAATATACAAAGACAAGATAAACGCACTCCACAACATGCCTGCAGTTTACACTTTTAGTGTAAATGAGCTAGAGAATGTTGTTTATGTTGGAATGTCTGGAAAAATTAATCAAAGAGATAGTCAAAGCCGATGGTCAATAAAGAACAGATTGATGGCGTCTCGAGGTAAAGACTCTATGGGGAAGGATGTTTCAACACGAGAATTTATTAGGCAAATTTGTGTATTAAATCGCTCAAATATTAAACGATACAATCATCTAGTTTTGGAAGATATAGATGATTTTTTTATACAGGTGTTCTATCCAAAAGAAAACATATTATGTGGTTTTTTGGAGGCGTGTTTAATTAGCGAATACTATATTAGAAATACGGCTTTACCGCAGTTTAATTTAGCTTTTTAACATATATTACTGATGAAAAAATTACGTAACGGGATACTTTTTATTATTTTTTTGAGTCAGGCGGTTCTGTATTCACAACAAGTTGAAAAATATAAAAATACTTGTCGCTTATTTGATAATAATCCGGATTTACTGGAAACCGGTTTCATTGCAGTAAATGATAGCATATTGTTAACGAACTATAAAGACAGTGTTATTGTACTCAATGTCAAAACATGTCAAATAGTTAAAAGATTAAATTACAACCTTGTTGCCAATTTTAATACTGATGCTGCATACGAAATGCAATCTCCAGTTGTTGCAATTCTCCGGGATAACGGTAGAATTTGGTTTCGAGCTATTCTAAAAGATGGAAAAACTTGGTTTGGGTACTTGGCTCAAGATTTTTCATTTGTAAAATTATGTCAAGTAAATACCCCGGTTTTTTTGTTTTGCAAGAAAAACCAGATTTTTTATGCCTGTGTCCATGATGGTGAGTTTGTAAATAAAGGATCATCATTTTCAATCAATATTAATTCAGGATTAATATCTTTTACAGAAGCTGGAATATTGTTAAATAATACTCGAGTTAAAAATATTGAATATTTGAATGGTGGAGAACGTTTAAGACCTGTAACATATCCGGTACTTTCTATTGACGATGAGGCTATCTATTTTGGGACTAGTGTGAATTGCTGGGGTATGCCCTCTTCAATTAGCAACAGTGTTTATGTTGGTAACGAAAAAATCAATTGTTTTTTGGGTGGGAATCAAAGTTTGCCATATATCTTATTGAAATTGGACACGACATTTCAAATACAATCAAAATTTGTCTTTGAGGGTGTTGCAAGGAATATACAATTAAAAAATGATAGTGTTATTTTGCTAGGTTCTGGTGGAAGGGTTTATTTGAAAGACATTGGTGCTATTCAACCATCTTTAGGTCCTGATTATCATTACAGAATCGCCATAGATAAAAAAACTTTGAATAATACACAAATTTGTACTATTTCAGGCTCGGGTGGTTCTGGTGGGTGGTTTGATCCATATTACTTCCCTTCTTTGTATTTCAGAAACGCAAAGAACTTTAATTATTTAACTTTTAAGGGTACGATTTATTTTGATAAACCATACACTGCCGGGGGAGGTCAGAATGTATTATTTGGGTATAATTCAACATCTAATTGCCAATATTTGGAGAACATAGTCCAAATAAATTCCCAAAAAGACATTTGGGCTAATTTGGCTGAAGGGGAAAATATCAATCTCATTTCTATCTGCAAGTCGACGGATTTTTGGATTGGTAATAATAGAATTAACAGAGGAAGTGGTATTTATTATTTTGGGATTAATAGAGATGGCCAAGTTGATCTGTCGAAAATAAATGGGAGTTTAAATTATCAAAACTTAGAGATGGAAAATGGGCAAAGAGTATCTCCAAATCCAACACATGGAATATTCAAGCTAAAGAATTTTAAAGAAAATGAAATGGTCCTGATTTTAGACCAATTTGGTCGATTGGTTGACTTGAAAAAAATAAACGGAGATGGTAGTGTGGATATCAATAACTTAGCAGACGGTATGTATTACTTGAAGTATGGTAATGACAGAATTGTGAAAGTATCGAAGGTTGATGACTAGTTATTAAATGTCAAAATAGACAGAAAAGTATGCCATCCTACCAATTCTGGGTCCGCCGTACACCTGCATCACTTTGTTGTTTGTGAGGTTGCTGGCGCCCATTTTGATCATGGCTTTGTATTTGGGAACCACCTTTGAAATCATGCAATCGAGCAAGAAGTAGGTGGGCACATCTCCAGTAAACTGTGGACTTCCTTCGAATCGAAAGCCTTGAACCCATTTGTAGTTGATGTTGAAACCCAGGTTCTGAATTTTGAATTTTTTGATCTCCAAATTTTGACCTCCAATGGAAATATTGTATTTGTGTTTGGGTGTATTGAAGGCAGGGATGATGGGGTCCAAGGTATTGGTTTTATTCAATTGATTGAATGAGTAATTTACCCCAGCGGTATAATTCTTTGCGAAGAAATAGTTGGTTCCTACGCTGATGCCGGTGGTGGTAACTGTGCTTTCGGCGTTGGTTGCGATGCGATAAACCTGTCCGCCACTGATGTAGTTAATGGTGTAATCAATGGTTGGGTCGATACCAATTGTGTAGCCAATAAAGTCTTCGTAGTAACTGTAATAAGCCGAGGCATCGATGTTGAGTTTGTTCGCAAGCAGGAAGGATTTGTATCCAACTTCAATGCTCTTTACTTTTTCGGGGCGAACGGGGTCTACACCAAACCACTGCAGTTTTTTCAAATCGGTGGTTAAACCACTCAACGCATCGTACAGAGAAGGCAATGTAACCATGCTGTCGTAGCCGGTGATATTTCCCAACAAAATGGCCCTTCCTACATTGTAATAGAGGTATTGATCGGCCAGTGTGGGGTTTCTCACGCCGGCAGACAAACTCACGCGGTAGTAGGTGATTTTATCGGGGGTGTATACCATAGACGCGGCGGGAGAGAAGATGTAGTTGAAGTTTTGGTTTTTGTCAACCCTCGCGGTGGCATTGATTTTTAGTTTGTTGTTGCTTGAGCGTTGTTCGATACCGGCATAAGCGCCAAATTCGTGGTTGCGAATCACGCGGCCGTTGGTATCTGAAAAGATGGTTCCCAAGGAGTTGGGGCGATACAATCTGCCAGAAAATCCGGTGGTGAGGTTGGTTTTGTCGGCCAATTTGAACTTGTGTTCCCCTTGGATGTGGTAAAGCGCGCTCTTATCGAAGAAACCACTGCCGCCTTCGCCAAAGCTCTTCAGCGAGGTGATGGCATTTTTGAGTGAATCGTAGCGATCTGTGCCTGGTTGGAATCGATCGTAGGTATTG
>CAIUWH010000018.1 GCA_903902795.1 uncultured Bacteroidota bacterium | reverse complement strand
CTTCTTCCCTTTCATTTTTTCATCGCGAATATTGGAAAGCAATTCTTTTACTTTTTTAGATTTTACCGCGGCAAACGAAATAAAATCCTTTACTTCTATTAAACCCAAATCGCCTTTTTCGAGTTTTCCTTTTTGGGAAAAGAAACCTACGATGTCTATTTTATTCAGTTTGTTTTTCTTGCCTCCGCTGATGTAAATTGTTTGGAATTCAGGTGATTTTGGTATTTTGGTGGCGTTGTCGACTTTTAAAACCGACATTCCATAATCGATATAATCGAGTTTTTTTTCACTTTCGTGGAAAATGATATAAGCGGTTCCGGAAGCTAACATACGAGCAGTTCTTCCGTTTCTGTGGGTGAATTCGTCTTCCTTTGAGGGCAAATGATAATGTATTACGTGTTTCATTTCGGGTATATCCAAACCACGTGCTGCCAAATCGGTGGTAACCAAATAACTGACGCTTCCATTTCTGAACTGAATTAAAGCGCGTTCGCGTTCTTCCTGATCCATGCCGCCGTGGTAATAGGTGGCGTAGATTCCTTTTTCGTTTAGCACATCGCTAATGCGTTCGGCCGCGTCTCTGTGATTGCAAAAGATTAAAGCCGATTCCGATTGTAAGGAACAAATCAAATTAAATAAACTGCCAATCTTATCTTTGTCTTTTGAAACTACCATTTTCATCGAAAGATTTACTTTGGCTTCTTCCGTAGGAATAAAATCTAAAACAGTTGGATTTACAACCCGGGTATATTTTGGAATTTCAATTCCAGCTGTTGCCGAAACCAATATTCGTTTATTTAATTTGGATAATTTACTGATGATAAATGACATTTCTTCATGAAAACCCAGTTGCAGTGATTTGTCAAATTCATCCAAAATCAATGTCTGAATGCGGTCGACTTTAAAAGTGCCGCGGTCAAGATGATCGGCAATTCGACCCGGAGTTCCAATTAAAACTGCCGGAGGATTAGACAAGTTTTTGATTTCTGTATCAATCGAATGACCGCCATAGCAAACGTTGACTTTATAATTGGTGCCCATTTTTTTCCAAACTTGCTCAATCTGTATTCCCAACTCTCTTGATGGCACTAAAATCAAACATTGCACTCCGGCCATATACTCATCTAACAATTCAAATATAGGCAATAAAAAAGCCAGTGTTTTCCCCGAACCTGTTGGCGAAAGCAACAATACATTGCGGTCGTTTAGAATGGTTTCTTGAGCAGCGAGTTGCATTTCGTTTAAGCTATCGATGCCTAAATTTAATAGGATATTGTTGGAATGATGGTTATTTGTCATTCGGCAAAGATAGACAATTAGTAAGCAGTAGAATTCACAGTTCACATTTTAAACAGTCTACTGCGACTGACACGAGCGCAGCGAACTGACGAAGTAAAACTGCGACTGTACACTATTTCAATAGCTTCTCTTCCTCAAACAATAACTTAATATTCTCATACGAATTTTTCAAGGCTTCTTTAATTTGCTCCGGGTTGAGCCATACCGCCTTTTCTATACCTTCATTGGCCTGTGGAAAGGGTGTTCCTTCAAAATTAGTTTGCATTTCAAACCAATGCGTTATTTTAAGTTTATACTTTCCATTTCGTTTAAAAATGTGATAGGTTTTTTGAAGTTTTCGGGTAATTTCTAATTTATCAACGCCTGTCTCCTCTTCTACTTCACGCATGGCAGTATCAGCAATTTCTTCTTCTCTTTCTATTCCGCCTTTGGGTAAATCCCATTTTCCGTTTCTAAATATAAATAAAACATCACCATTTTTGTTAAAAACTAAGCCGCCTCCTGCTTTGCAAACCGGAATTTTTTCCTTTAATTTTTTCAAAATCACTTTTTCATCAGGAT
>CAIUWH010000017.1 GCA_903902795.1 uncultured Bacteroidota bacterium | reverse complement strand
GCCTTCTTTCTTCTGCCTTCTGCCTTCTGCCTTCTGCCTTCTGCCTTCTGCCTTCTGCCTTCTGCCTTCTGCCTTCTGAAAGAAGAGGTAAAGTTACTGAGATTTTTAATTTATTTCTAATTTTCTTTAGAACTACTGACTGCGTTAGGGATTGAGGCGGTATCCTCGCAGTGCAACGGAGAGATATAGCCGAAAGCCCGCTCGAACGCCCTCAGTTCGACTGCGCTCAGTGTGATAGAATTATTTTTTTTTAATTTCGCCTGTTTTTTTGTCGTATCCATAGGGACAATGACGACAACCACTTTTGCAACAATATCCTCGTTTTAAATGGTATTTAGAGGTAAAACAACGAAAACCTTCGGGTGTGATGTAATAATCTTCGCCTTCGATTAAATTATTTGGGTCTATTTTTTCATTCATAAGCGTAAAATTAGCAACTTTGCCCGATATGATAGTGATTGTTTTTAAATATTTAACACCGCGCGGATTTAGAGGCTTGACTTTTTATCCATTTGTCTTTATTTTGAATAAAAAGGATAAATTGAATGCGGTTTTTATCAATCATGAACAAATTCATTTACGGCAGCAGATTGAACTTTTGATTTTGCCCTTTTATATTTGGTATCTGTTGGAGTATTTTCTTCGATTGTTGTACTATCGAGATCGAATGAAAGCTTATTACAACCTCTCCTTTGAGCGCGAAGCGTATGGAAATGAAAAAGACCTTGCATATTTGAATACAAGGTCTTTTTGGAAATTTTTAAAGTACTTACGAATTAATAAATAACTTTTTTGGTGACTTTAGTGCCATTTTCGGTTGTGATATCGAGCAGAAGAGTCGTGTTGTTCTTGAGCAAGTCAGTGATGGAAAAATCTCTACCATTTATTCGATCATAGGCTGCTAGCTTTCTACCCAAGACGTCATAAACAACTACTGATTCGAGGAATTCATTGGTAGAATGAATGTGAATACCAGAACTAGTAGCTACTTGAATTGCGTTGTTGTTGAATTCGTTAGTTCCTAAAGCGGTGCTAGTATACTTAAGCAAGAATCGATTGTTGTGATTTCCCGAAATCGAATTAAATTGGTAACGATTTTGACGTAAATCATGGTCAATATTTAACAAGGTGTCCTCTAAATAGATCATCTGGTTTTGGTCGTCGAATAGTCCGTCTACATCAAGAATTCCAATTGAATAATTCCCTTCAGATGGAGCAGTAAATCCAATAGGTACTATATCATTCATGTCTAAAGGAGCAGGTCTTCCTTGAATAATCATAGGCTTATTAGCTATCAAAGAATAGATTTCCATGGTGCTTGTTGGTTTATAGGTAGCATCATACTCTCTGTCTTTATCGTAGGTTGCATCTGTGGTGTATCCTACCAAGGTGGTAGAGGTTAACTCGTTTTGGTCGGTAATGTTCAGCCATATTCTACTTTTATCTTCGTCAGAATTTTCAGTGCTTCTATAAAATTGGTTATTAAAGTTGAAAGCTGCCGCTGTAGCATATCTCATTGAATTATTAAAGACTGCAGTCGACGGAGTTGGCGCACTATGAAGCATTTGAACAAAAAACGATTGTCCAGAAGCGACTCTACCCAAGAAACCTGGCGGTGATGATCCTAAAGAATTGAAATTGATGTAATCATTCATCGAATAATTGTATACATAATTTCCATAAAACGGATCTACATAAGAACTGCTAATTGGAAGGCCATGAGTCCATAAGCGAATGGTTCCATCTAGGTTGGTGTTCGCAGAAAGAAATGACAATGCATTTAAAGGTGATGGATAAGGGTTACCAACTAAATTCCAATTATCATCTTCCGCTACGGCCGTGCCACCTGGCGACGGGTAGGAGGTTGTTCGTGTTCCTCTTGAAATAGGAGTTGTGATGTTTCCGTTATTAGGCACTCCAATAAAAGTGGCAGTATAAATCGCGGGTGTTGAAGTATAGGTATTGGGTCCGCGTATGATATAGCCCTTTCCAGTAACCATAGTTTCGTTTCCATTTACCCAAATCCCATAGTCAGTTCCGTTTATAGTTGGATTCCATTTCCATATAAATCCGGTTGAAGTAAGAGGAGAAACTGCACTTGCAGCAAAATTTGCAACTGGAGAAGACCAATACACATAATCTAGCTTTCTTACATTAGTGTCTCTAAACATTCTTATATTTCCCGTATTGGCTACATTGTTAATTTGCACTAAACTAGCGTCATCATTTAGGTTGAGAGTACCTGTTGGGCCAACAGTAACTGCATTAGTTACTCTGATCACAGAATTAGCAAGAACAGTTAGTGTCGCACCATTCAATACAGATAAAGTTCCTGCAAGTCCAAATGTTGGTCCAGTTATGATTGGATTGTTTGCCGTTGGCGGTATAATTACACAATCAGTAATATTAGGTAATATTCCACCGCTCCAATTTGAAGCTGTTCCCCAATCTGTACTTGTTGTTCCTAGCCATATTTTACCACTAATGGTTACACTTCCGGTCAAGCCAGCAGGGATTGCTGTGCAAAACGCGTCGGAAGCGGCTGTAACGGTATAGGTGGTTGCAGTTGTCGGCGAAACGGTAAAAGTATATGGGCTAGTTGTTATTCCGGTCACCGTTACAGGAGTTACTCCGTTAGTGTATGTTACACTCCACGGTTGCGTTCCCGTTAAGGCAATGGAGAGCGTGGTGCTGACATTGCAAATAGTGCCAGATCCAGAAATTGCAGCGGTTGGAAGCGGACGGATAATAAACGTTGTTGCTGTTCTGCAGTTTGGATTAGAAGAGCAAGCTGCATAATAGGTGTACGTTCCAGGAGTATTCGTATTTACCAGTCCTGATCCAGCAACTCCTACTGGATTAAAGGGATTTGCACTACTAATCGATGCACCACCAGTTGCTGCGGTATACCATTGTTGAGTACCTCCAGCGCCGCCTAGATTGAGGGTTGCACCTGCGGGTCCTGTAAATGTCCATTCGTAGTTGCCTGTTGCAAGTGATCCAAATGACGTAGAAACCAGAAAATAGGTAACGCCTGCAGTCAAAGTAACAGCTAGTTGCGCAGACAGCTCGCAAGTTCCCCCTGTATTTCCGTCATCATCGGTAAGAATATGATTGCTAGAAACACTACAAGGGTTAGCACCATTGAAAGCATTTTGGTACAGAGAAGCATATGCATCCCACATAACTCCGGGTGTACACATGTTTAGAGTATAAGTTCCCGTGGTAGATACTGTGAAAGATGCTACATCATAGTAGTAGGTAGTTCCCGCTGCTGCATTACAAGCAGTTCCTGAAAAACCTCTGGACCATGTTGGATCGGCAGCAGTCAAAGCACCAGAGTTAAATACAGCGCCTTGATTTATTGTAGTTCCTGAAGTTCCACATGAAGTAGAAGATGATAGTGTACCCGTTCCTCCTGCGCACAGTGATGTGCCAACCGTTACAGGTGCTGTTGGACTTGTTATATTGATTGGACCCGCTAATGTTGCAGTACCACATGGTCCGCTTCCTATTGAAAAATTACTAAATGTAGATGTTCCTAAATTTGAAAAAGTGTAAGATGGTTGAGAAGAGGAAGCGATGGTGGCGCCTGCCGGTCCAGTGTAGGTCCATTCGTAATTTCCAGTCACTAAAGTTCCAAAAGAAGTTGTCACTAAATAATAGGTTATGCCAGCAGTTAGTGTAGCGGTTAAGCTAGAATCGTTCTCACAGTTCCCACCAATATTGGTGTCGTCATCTGCAATAATGAAATTTCCAGGCGTACCACATGGGTTTGCAGCATTAAATGCATTTTGATATAAGGAAGCATGTCCATCCCAGTCTGCTCCGGGTGTACACATATTGAATGTGTAACTTCCTGTTGTAGTGGGTACAAAGGTAACAAAGTCTAAATAGTATTGAGTTCCAGCTGTAGCAGAACAAAAAGTCCCTCCTGCATTTCTATTCCAAGTGGCATCAGTGACTGCCAAACTACCTGCATTAAAAACTGCACCTTGCGGAATACTAGTTGTAGCACCTATAACGATGGTTTGAGTTTGAGGAGAGCCATTTAGTAAATAATTTAAGGTGTATGTTCCTGCATTTAAACCATTAAAATTAAGTTGAAGTGATCCGTTAGGCGCGGCGCAATTGGTGTTATTCGTAATTGTTCCTGTCGTAATGGTGGGTGTAATGACGTTCACTACTGTATCGTCGGAGCACAAAGTACCTCCACAATTCCAATATGCTGTATAGGTTGTGGTTGTGGTGGGAGAAACCGTCAAATTTGGAGTTAAGCTAACAATTGTTGCTCCTTGCTGCCATCTTTGAAATACGCAGGGCTGGGGATTAAATAGGTGACAATCTTGATTTCCAGGCACAATTCCTGGCCAATCAGTTGCGTTTCTTCCAGGTACAGGAAATGCCAATGTGCCTGAGTTGTTTTCAGCTCCAGATGTTGCCAAAGCACCAGAAGTAGAAGCAAACCAGTTCGCTGATAATTGGGAAATTATTACATTAAACGAACCATTTTCATTCAAAACTATTTGAAAGGACGCAGTTCCCGTTCCAGCTCCGGAACCTAAATTATAGGGAACTACGTTGTTATAACTAACAACAAATCTTCTATTGGGAGCTACTCCAACTGTTTGATAGGTAATTGTGCCTCCATAACGAATGTCTATATCGGCAAAAAATCCTGCAATATAGTTATTAGGATTACCGCCTGAAGGTATAGCAAATGAACTAAATCCTGTAAAGGTAAATGCACCGAATCCGACAATCCCATTAGATTGAATGACTGCGGTTGTGTACGTATTTCCGTAAAAGTTAAAAGGAAATCCAATTGGAATTTGACCCGTGACACAATCGTCGCATGTGGTTGGAAACGCATTTGTGCCTGCAATTGCAACTGGCGCGCAGGCTGTTGCAACAACTGAATAAGTCACCGCAGTGGTTGTTGCGCTCAATGTAGTTGAAGAACCACAACTAATTGAAACATCTGGAGGAGCAGTTGCGCCACATTGCGCTATTGCTGAATTCGTACTGAATATCCCAACAAATAGTAAAATGGCTATAATTTTTAGAGTAGAAATTATTTTCATAAATTTAAGAATATACTAGTAAAATAATTGAAGATATAATCTATTTCATGTTGAAAATGTTTTTAACATGAAATTAAGAAACAATTGGTAAAGTTAAAATAAATTAGGGAAACAGCATTTTAAATTCGATTAAAAGCAATAAATATCGGTTAATGGCAGATGTTGAAAAATAGTTTGCTTTTTTGTCGTACTTATATTTTTTTTTTTAATTTTAACGCTTAAACATATGGTTATGAGAAAGATTACTCAAGTTTTGACAACGTTTTCAGTGGTTGTATTTTCGATGTGCAGTTATGCTCAAGTATACGTTAGTAACAATAGTTTTGTTTACAATCGTGGTAGTATGATTTATTCTACTGGAAATGTAGAACTAAATGGAGCTAATAGTAATATGTACCTGCGAAATGAAGGACAATTATTGCAAGGAGGAATTGGGGCAGGGACAAACTTAGGTTTAGGTGCTTTGTCAGTGTTTCAAGAAGGAACTCAAAACAATTTCGGATACAATTATTGGTGTTCTCCTGTGGGAGTTTCGGCTGCCGCTGTAGGAAATAGTTCTTTTATATTGAGTCAAGTGGTTAAAAGACCAACTGGTTTGACAGCATTTCAAACTCCAACTTTTATCACAGGCTTGAATGGTACTTCCACTCCTGCCGCATTGACTATTTCGAGTTATTGGATTTTCCAGTATTCGGTTGCTAACAATTATTCTGCATGGAGTTCTGTTGGTGGTGCAGGGTCAGTTATCCCTGGGCTCGGATTTACTATGAAAGGAGTTTCTGGGTCTGACAATACTGATGTTGGAGAAGTAGCTTTGAACAATCCAGGCAGTAGTCAGCGCTATGATTTCAGAGGGAAACCAAATGAAGGAAATATCAATATCGCAGTTGGAAATACGGCTGGTCCAGATTATCCTAATCGTACCTTAACAGGAAATCCTTATCCATCTGCAATTAATTTGAATTTATTTTTATTAGAAAATAGTGGATATAATGTTAATTATACAACGGGTGTCGTTACAGTTGGTGGACCAACAAATGTAATTAATGGTAACGCTTATTTTTGGGAACATCAAAAACCTGCTACTTCGCATTTCCTAAATGCGTATGTTGGAGGTTATGGAACTTATGTGCCAAATAATGTGAATGCATTTAGTCCGGGAACCTACAATAATGCGCCTTGGAATACCTATAATCCAGATGGGACACCAAATACGTTTGGCGCTCCAGCAGGAACTGAACGTTATAAAAGAATGTTTACTCCGGTTGCGCAAGGATTTAAAATTCAAGGAACCGTTGTTGCCGGAAATGCGATAATGCGAAATCGTTACCGAGCATTTGTAAAAGAAGGCGTTGCCAATAACTCTGAGTTTGAAAGAATGGCAGCACCACAAATCGGAGATGCAAATTGGGAAGACATTCAGAATGTTGCAGGAGTTGATTACACACAATTTTCAAAAAATCAAGTGCCTCAAATTAAACTTCATATTACTTTCAATAATGAATATACGAAAGAAGTAACCATGGCTTTTAATCCAAACACTACTGATGGTTACGATGTGGCTATGGATGCACAATCTTCTCAACAAACAGATGCAGTAGATGCTTATTTTCCAATCGATCAAGTTCCTTATGTAATTACAACACTTCCTTTTGATATCAATAAACGAATTCCATTTGCCTTTAAATCTGATGTTCAAACCGCTGTTAAAGTGCAAGTAGGACAGATTATCAATTTTGATCAAGCAAATAAAGTGTACATCCACGACAAGGTGACCGATATGTACTATGACATAAAAAGCGATTACTTTTTGCTGAATGTAAACAATTCGGTTATTGACAATCGTTATGAAGTTACTTTTATTGCTAATTCTTTAGGAGATTCTTCTACTATAAAAGAAGTGTTGTCTGTGGTTCAAAATAATGAAAAGCAAACTCTGACAATCTTTAACCCAAGTGTAGTAAGTATCAAATCGGCTACGATGTATGATATTTCAGGAAAATTAGTCCTTCAAAAAGTAGATTTAGAATCGAAAGAAAGTTATGATATTTCAACTTCTACTTTAAGCGAAGGAGTATACATAATCAATGTGCTAGATGTGAATGGAGAAAAGTTTGCTCAAAAAGTAATCGTTGAACGAGTAGAATAATAAACTTGCATAACAAATAAATTAAACCGTCTCCCTCAAGAGACGGTTTTTTTATGAAAACAACTATTTGTTACCTAACTTTGCGAAAAGTTTTGTTTTGGAAATTATCACTCAAGAAATTGCACTGCCCAATACAACAGTTCAACTTTTCATCCGAAGAGAAGATTTAATTCATCCCTTTGTTTCGGGAAATAAATTCAGAAAGCTAAAATATAACCTAGCTCAAGCAAAGCAAGACAATCAAAAAACTGTAGTAACTTTTGGAGGCGCTTTTTCCAATCATATAGCCGCCGTTGCATATGCAGCTCAAGAAAACGAATTACAATCAATCGGATTCATAAGAGGGGAAGAACTTATTTCTAAGGTAAACGAAAACCCTACGCTTCATTTTGCAGCTCAATGCGGAATGCAACTGGAATTCTTGAGCAGAGAAGACTATAGATCCAAAGATTCCGAAATTTTTACTGCAGCCTTAAGGCATCGATTGGGTTCGTTTTTTCTTCTTCCCGAAGGCGGAACTAATGATTTAGCAGTTAAAGGTTGCGAAGAAATACTAACTAATGACGATTCAGAATTTAACTATATTTGTGCAGCGGTTGGAACGGGTGGTACAATTTCAGGAATTATTAACAGCGCTTCTCCTCACCAAAAGGTTTTAGGATTTCCAGCTTTAAAAGGAGATTTTTTACAAAAAGATATTCGTAAATTTGTAAAAAATAAAAACTGGGACTTAATCGATAACTATCACTTTGGCGGTTATGGGAAAGTAAGTGCCCAATTGATACAATTTATAAACGAATTCTATAATCAAACTAAAATTCCTTTAGATCCGATTTATACTGGAAAGATGGTCTTTGGCGTTATAGATTTAATTGCAAAAAACTACTTCCCTGAATATTCAAAAATTTTGCTAATACACACTGGCGGACTTCAAGGAATAAAAGGAATGAATGCTAAATTAAAAGAGAAAAATGAACCCATTATCAAATTCAATGATTAAAAAAATTCTTTTAGTTTCTTTATTATTCTTGTTATACGCTTGTGGCACCAAGAAACCAGTGATTCAAACTACTAAAGACTCAACTCGAAAGCCGCAACGCGAAGTGACTCGAACAGTTAAAAAACCAACAGATTATGAGTGGACTTCCGGTCCTGTTGAAATTCCGAAAACCGAGACACTTGAAGCGACTTCTAAGGTTAAAGTGACCACCGAAGTAGTATTAAAATACATTGATACCTATAAAAATGTTGCCATGGATAATATGCGGAATCATAACGTTCCTGCTAGTATTGCCTTAGCGCAAGCCATTTTGGAATCGGGTGCGGGAACAGGAGACTTGTGCCGAAAGGCCAACAACCACTTTGGTATAAAATGCCATAAGGAATGGACAGGCGAGAGTGTAAGGCACGATGATGATGCCGCACAAGAGTGTTTCAGAAAATACAATAAAGCCTACGATTCGTATCAAGACTATGCCGCTTTTTTAAAGGGTAGAAAGTGGTATAATCCGCTATTTAAACTTCAGATAGACGATTACAAAGGTTGGGCGAGAGGATTAAAGTCGGCAGGTTACGCTACTGATCCAGCCTATCCTTCTAAACTAATCGGAATAATCGAACGCTATCAATTACAGCAATACGATGCCTTAGTTTTAGGCAAAGATTATGTCGTCTCACAAACAGTAGTGAAAGAAGTTGCAACACCAAAACCATCTTCAAAAAAAAACCTATATGAAGTAGTAAAAGGAGATACTTTGTACTCTATAGCAAAACGCTTTTTAATTTCATTGGAAGAATTAAAACGCAAGAATAATATTCAAGATGATACCATTTCTTTAGGCCAATTACTAGAAGTTAAATAAAATTCATTTTCAAAATATGTTATACCAAAGAAGCAGTCAATTATTTGAAGCTGCAGCACACGTAATTCCCGGCGGAGTTAATTCGCCCGTTCGAGCCTTTAAGGCTGTTGGTGGCACTCCAATTTTTGTCAAAAGAGCTAAAGGCGCTTATTTATATGATGAAGACGGAAATCAATTAATCGACTACATTAATTCATGGGGTCCGATGATTCTAGGTCATGCGCATCAACCCGTAATTGACGCGATTACAGAAAGAGCCAAACTAGGAACTTCTTTCGGAATGCCAACCGAATTAGAAACGCAAATCGCCGAGTTAGCGCTTTCAATGGTTCCTAATATTGATAAAATTCGTTTTGTAAATTCGGGTACCGAAGCCTGCATGAGTGCCATTCGATTGGCTAGAGGATTTACCAATAGAGATAAAATTATCAAATTCGCAGGTTGCTATCACGGTCACTCTGATTCGTTTTTGATTCAAGCGGGCAGTGGAGCCTCAACGTTTGGTTCACCCAATAGTCCGGGCGTGACTCAAGGAACCGCAAAAGATACTTTGCTTGCAGATTATAATGATATAGATAATGTTCGGGCTTTATTTGCTTCCAATCCTAACCAAATCGCAGCAGTTATTATTGAACCTGTTGCCGGAAACATGGGCTGTATTCCTCCTATGGACGGTTTTTTAGAACAATTGAAACACGTATGTCAGGAATCGGGCGCGTTGTTAATTTTTGATGAAGTAATGACTGGATTCCGACTTGCTAAAGGTGGAGCGCAAGAATTGTACAAGGTGTACTCTGATATCGTTTGCTTCGGAAAAGTAATTGGTGGTGGATTGCCAGTTGGCGCCTTTGCTGCTCGAAACGAGATTATGAATTACCTAGCGCCAGTTGGGCCTGTATATCAAGCCGGAACTTTGTCAGGCAATCCACTGGCTATGGCTGCGGGATTAGCTATGTTGCAAGAAATCAATGGTGATTCTGATTTGTTTGCCCGGTTGGAAGCTAAAACAGCTTATTTGCAAAAAGGAATAGACGAAGTGCTGACTCAAAACAACGTTGTATTTACCATCAACAGAGTAGGTTCAATGATATCGGTTCATTTTGATGCTTCGCCGGTAACCGATTTTAAATCGGCTAAAAAAGGAGATAATGAAACGTTTAAAAAATTCTTCCACGGATTATTAAACGAGGGCATTTATATTGCACCATCTGCTTATGAAACATGGTTCATCACCGATGCCTTGACTTATGAAGATTTAGATACAACCATCAAAGCAGTAAGAAAAGTAGCCGCTAGCTTATAAAAAAAATCCCAAAAAGCGGAATGCCTTTTGGGAGTTTTTTATTGTAAATGGTGCAAATTATTTATTTGCAGATTCTGCCATGATTTTGTCAAATCGCTGTTTTCCTTCGGCCAATTTTTTGTTTTGCTCTTGAGTTAAAGTAGCTTGTACTTTTAATTCAACAATGCGGTTCATTTCAGTTTTTCTTTCAGCCGACATTTGTGGATCTGATAACAACTGATATTTTTGCTCGTACAAACGAAATAAATCAGTAGTTTGTTGATCAGTTAAACCAACGATATCAGACAGAACTGAAACTTCTTTTTTGGCAGCTTGTGCTGGATCAATTTTAGTAGTTTGAGCATTAGCTCCAATTGTCAACGCAAAGAAAAGCGCTAGAGTTAAAAATAATTTTTTCATTTGTTTTAAGATTTTAAGTAATAGGATTCAAATCTAAATTATTTTTTTTAAAGTACAAAACATTTTTACCTTTATTCTTCGTTTTCAACTGGTTTGCCGTCGCGTTTCCCTTTAGATCTCATTTTTGTCAATCGATCTTTTTTGTTGTTCGACCATTGGGTATACTGCTCTTCTGTAAGAATTTTTTTCAATTTGGTTTTCATGGCCAACTCTTCATCGATACGATTCTTTTTCATTTGAGCGATTTGTTCATCAGTTGGTTTAGTGCCTTTTTCTTTTTGGCCCTTAAATTCCAACATTTTCGCTTCTCTCTTTTTGGCTTGTTCCAACAAAAGTGGTTTGATTTCGCCTTGCTGTTTTTCAGTCAATGTCAATTCACTGTTCATTCTTTTTAAAACGACTTCTACTTGCTGTTCTGGAGTCAGCTTTTCTCTTCCTTCTCCTCTTTTTCCTTGCGCAAAAGTTGTTAATCCCACAACCAATACCATTAATACAATTACTTTTTTCATGTGTTACTTATTTAAAGATTTGTAGATAAGACTGAGAAGGTTTGAAAAGGTTTAATAGGTAACAAAACTTTAATAAAAATGACAATTGTCAATGTATTTTTAAAAAACAGTTGTAAATTTGCACCGTGAAAAAACTCATACTCTTACTCGCACTATTTATGTTGGTGAAACCCAGTTTCCCAATCATTGACTATGTGGTTAATTATGAGTATATTTCTAAAGAACTTTGTGAAAACAAAGCAAAACCCGAGTTACAATGTAACGGAAAATGTCACTTGATGAAAGAACTAGCCAAAGCTTCCGAAGCAGAAAAACCACTTTCATCCAATAAAAAAGACAATTCCAAACACGAAATTGAAGTGGTGTTTTATCAAGATATTGAACAGCCACTAGTTACACTAATTCAGTTTCCTACTAATTCTTCAGTT
Source organism: uncultured Bacteroidota bacterium (assembly GCA_903902795.1). Taxonomy (GTDB): domain Bacteria; phylum Bacteroidota; class Bacteroidia; order Flavobacteriales; family Flavobacteriaceae; genus Flavobacterium. The sequence goes on along the minus strand of CAIUWH010000017.1, from coordinate 27,865 downwards.
AGAAACAACTATTCTAATCAATACGCTTACTTGAATAGTTGTACTATTTTTCATCCACCCGCTTTTATGTGTTAATTTTAAGAAGTCGATTCCAATTGTATTGAAATGGACAGGACGACTGCGTCCAAATGTTTGAAAAGTATCTTTTTCAAGCACATTAATCTATATCATTAATTCATAAAAAAACACAAAAATGAAATTTCAATTAAAAACAATCCTGGCTGCTGTAGCCATCACGTTCGCATTCGCATCTTGTTCCAACGATGAAGATCCAGTACAAAACATAACTGGTACAGGAAACCTAAAACTCGAATTCGATAACGTATACAAAACGTCAAACTTGGCATTCAATACGCCGTATACCAATTCAAACGGAGAAGTTATTAAAATCACCAAAGCCAAATACATCGTAAGCAACATCGTTTTAACAAAAGAAGACGGTTCAACTTATACACTTCCAAAAAGTCAAAGTTACTTCATCATCGATGAGGAAACCGCCGCCAGCACGTTGCTTAATTTACCTAATATTCCAGCCGGAAATTACACAAAAGTAAAATTCGGAATCGGAGTAGATCAAGCGCAGTTTAACTTAGGTGCAACCGGTCAAGGCGATTTCTTAGCTTTAGCGCAAGCAGCAGGAATGATGTGGTCGTGGAGTGCCGGATACAAATTTGTTAATTTTGAAGGAACTTTTACTTCTCCAACCGTAACAACCGATACGCAATTTAGAGTTCATACGGGGCAAACCGGAACCGACTACAATTACACTGATGTAACGATTGATCTTCCAGAAAATGCCTTAGTGCGCACCACCATCACACCTCAAATTCACTTGATGGCCGATTTGTCGCACTTAATTGATGGAACCAATAAAATCAATTTTACAGAAGGCGCAACCATTATGGGCGGAGCTAAATTAGCTTTGGTTACGGCCAATATCGCGAACATGTTTGAAGCGCACCACGTTCACAACGATTAATTTCACTAGTAGCTCATCCAGCTATTCATTACAAGTCCTCGCTCTTACACCAACCATTGTAAGGCAAGAGCAAGCTTCCGTTGGTCGCTTTCTCTCGCCAACAATGGTAAAGGTGTAAGCGCTCCGGGCTTTCCATTACTATCTGGGCTAAAAAAATACTGCAGCTTATGAAAACATTACGTTATATACTACTAGTTCCTTTTCTGTGGAGTTGCTCCAACGACGAGGCAGAAGACTATCAAAATCTTCCGATTGATTTCCGTGTGCCAAGCAATTTTCCGCCATTGGCCTACAATTTATCCAACAATCCATTAACCGAAAAAGGATTCGAACTCGGAAAAAAATTGTTCTACGACGGTCGTTTGGCTTCAGACGGAATTGTATCGTGTGGCTTTTGTCACATTCAAGAAGATGCGTTTACACACCACGGACATTCATTGAGTCACGGAGTGGGCGATGCCATCGGAACACGAAACACGCCGCCAATTCAGAATTTGGCGTACCAAACTACGTTTATGTGGGACGGTGCCACCAATCATCTCGATTTACAAGCAATTATTCCGTTTACTAGTCCGATTGAAATGAACGGCGATTTTACAACGGCCATCAACATGATGAAAAATGACGCCGAGTACAAGCGATTATTCAGCTTGGCATTTACCGACGGATTAATCAATTCTGAAAACATGCTCAAAGCACTCGGACAATTTATGGTAATGGCAACCTCCAGCAATTCACGTTTTGATAAATTCCGCCGCAACGAATCAGGCGGAACTTTTTCACAAGACGAATCGGATGGTTATGTCATTTTCAATCAAAAGTGTGCCTCGTGTCACGCCACCGATATTTTTACCGACAATTCCTTCCGTAACAATGGTTTGCCCATCAATCCGGTCTTCAATGATGTCGGTCGCTATCGGGTAACTGAGTTAGAGCACGATCGCTACAAATTCAAAGTGCCGAGTTTGCGCAACATCGAAAAAACCGCTCCGTATATGCACGATGGTCGTTTTTATACCTTAGAAGGCGTACTTGATCACTACAGTTCGGGTGTAGCAAATACACAAAACTTAGATGCAAGTTTGAATACCAATGGAACACTCGGAATTGCGCTTTCATCCACAGAGAAAACCAAGTTGATCGCTTTTTTAAAAACGCTCACCGACCATGAGTTTCTCACTAATCCACTATTATCAGAATATTAAAAATGAAAAAAATACTGCTATTGGCCTTGTTTGTCCTGAGTGGTTCACTGAAAGCTTCCTCAAAAGACAGTTTGGCACGAGCCAATCAATTTAAACCTTATTATGATTTATTGGACGACGACGATTGCGATGCTTGTGGCTGTTCTGCAAGTGGCGGAAGCATGGGATTTGCTTCGATGTTGAATACCAATTTTATCGGAATTCGCTATTTCAACCAAAGTTATAAAAGCACCGATGGATTGTACAGCAATTCGCTTTGGTATGATGAAACCTACAACACCGTTCAGATTTGGGCGCGCATACCGGTGGTAAAAAACATCCAAGTTTCCGTTTTGGCGCCGTATCATTTTCACAGCCGTGAAACAGCCACCGGGAATCAGAACATAAGCGGAATCGGAGATATAACTGTACTCGGTATGTATCAACTCTATCAAACCCAAAAAGACAGCGCCGTTTTCGTGCATTCGTGGCAAATTGGCGCTGGCGTGAAAGCACCGACAGGCAAGTTCAATGAAAGCAATGCAGGCAATGTTAATCCGAGTTACCAAGTTGGCACTGGAAGTTGGGATTACCTTTTGGCTACCGAATACGTGGTCAAAAGAAAAAAAATCGGATTGAATACAATGTTGAATTACGTCATCAAAACGCAAAATCAAAAGTACTATCGATTTGGAAATCAATTCAATTATGCGGGAACGTTGTTTTATTTGCATGAGACGGGAAAATTCTCTTTTGCTCCTCAATTGGGCGTAGCAGGAGAAATCTACAACGACAACGAACAACACAAACAAATTGTGCGTGGAACTTCGGGAAGTATTTTATTTGGAAAAGTTGGTTTTGAAGTTGGAAAAGATAAATTTTCGGTCGGAGCCAATGCAATGCTTCCGATCAGTCAAAATCTAACCGATGGAAGAGTAGAAGCCAATTACCGCTGGAGCGTCAATTTAAATTATAGTTTATAACAAAAAAGGAACTCAACTGAGTTCCTTTTTTTATCTATATTCAAATCGAAATTATTTTCCTAAATATTCAGCAATTTTTGCTTCGCCATCCACAACCACTTTCATGAGTCCGTGTTTGCTGATGCCTTTACTTGCTGCGTCCCATTTTTTACCGCTTAAACCCGATTTTTCTTTTAAATCGCCAATCGATATTCCTTCGTTGGATTTCAAAATCTCAATAATGTGTTTTTCATCATCAGTCAATTCGATTTGTTTTTTCTCTGGTCGCATTTGCGGGAAGAATAACACTTCTTGTATCGACGCATTATTCGTCAAAAACATAATCAATCGGTCCATTCCAATTCCCAATCCAGAAGTCGGCGGCATTCCGTATTCCAACGCCCGTAAAAAGTCCTGATCGATAAACATTGCTTCGTCGTCACCTTTCTCGGCCAACGCCATTTGCGCTTCAAAACGCTCGCGTTGGTCAATTGGATCGTTCAACTCCGAATAGGCATTGGCAATTTCTTTTCCGCACACCATCAATTCGAACCGCTCGGTCAATTCGGGATTGTCACGGTGTACTTTACACAACGGCGACATTTCTTTTGGATAATCAGTTATAAAGGTAGGCTGAATAAAATTCCCTTCGCATTTTGCTCCGAAAATCTCATCGATTAATTTGCCTTTGCCCATGGTTTGGTCAACGTCTATTCCCATCGAACGCGCCGCATCAAAAAGTTCGCTTTCGCTTTTCCCCGAAATATCAAAACCTGTAAATTGTTTAATCGCATCAGTCATCGTCACACGTGCATACGGCGCTTTGAAGTTCACTTGGTGTTCTCCAAACGTCGCTTCTGTAGTTCCGTTTACTTCATTGGCACAGTGTTCCAATAAATTTTCGGCAAACTCCATCATCCAATTGTAGTCTTTGTAGGCTACGTATATTTCCATTGCAGTAAATTCCGGATTGTGCGTGCGATCCATTCCTTCATTACGGAAATTTTTCGAAAACTCATACACACCGTCAAATCCACCTACAATCAATCGTTTCAAATACAATTCGTTAGCAATTCTCAAATACAATGGAATATCTAAAGCGTTGTGATGTGAAATAAACGGACGCGCGGCTGCACCACCCGGAATGGCTTGCAAAATTGGCGTTTCCACTTCCATATAACCCGCGTCGTTGAAGAAGTTTCGCATCGCGGTAAACAACTTGGTTCGTTTGACAAAAACGTCTTTCACATTCGGATTCACCACTAAATCAACATAACGCATACGGTAACGCAATTCGGCGTCGTTGAACGCATCGTGCACTACGCCGTTTTCATCTTTTTTGGGCAACGGCAACGGACGTAATGTTTTGCTTAATATGGTAAAATGATCAACGCGAACCGATTTTTCACCGACTTTCGTCAGAAACAATTCACCTTCAATTCCTATAAAATCACCTAAATCAGTTAATTTTCTAAATACTTGATTGTACAACGATTTATCCTCGCCTGGACAAAGCATATCGCGGTTGAAATACAACTGAATACGACCTTCACTGTCTTGCAACTCCACAAACGAAGCTTTTCCCATATCGCGATCGCTCATCATTCGTCCCGCTAAAATCACCTTCTTGCCTTCCTCAAATTGTTCCTTCACTTGTTTCGAAGTGTGTGTTACAGGATACAAATTGGCCGGATAAGGGTTGATGCCCAAATCACGCAGCGCACTGAGTTTTTCTCGTCGGATGATTTCTTGTTCTGAAAGTTGCATAGTGTAGTAATTTAAGTCGGCAAAGATAAATTATTTGTTTCAAGTTTCAAGTTCCAAGATTAAGGTTTTTTGTAGCGAATGGCTTGGGCTTTATCGGTTTCCTTTTTCCTGCTTTTGCCTTTAGTTGCTCGTTCCTCGCAAGCTATCGGCTCAATCAGGGCTATTTGAATAACTATTTTGTATATTTGCATCGTAAAAGGAAGATGAGATTACTTTATTCTTCGGTCAATTATGAACAAAAAAATCCATCTTCACGATTTAGGCAACAAAGACTACAAAGAAACGTGGGATTATCAAGAACACCTGTTTAAAGAAATTGTCGATCTAAAAATTAAAAACAGAAGAGAAGAATTAACTTTAGAAACTCCAAATTATTTTTTATTTGTAGAACATCCTCATGTTTATACATTGGGTAAAAGTGGCGACATGACTAATCTGTTGTTGTCAGAAAAACAACTGGTTGATAAAGGAGCTACTTTTTATAAAATCAATAGAGGCGGAGACATAACCTACCACGGTCCAGGGCAAATTGTAGGGTATCCTATTTTAGATTTAGAAAATTTTTTCACCGATATACATAGATATTTGCGCTTACTAGAAGAGGTGATCATACTGACTTTGGCAGAATATAATATAATAGGTGTGCGAAGTGCAGGCGAGACTGGTGTTTGGATTGATGTCGGAACACCATTCGCACGAAAAATTTGTGCCATGGGAGTTCGTGCTTCGCGTTGGGTTACTATGCATGGATTTGCATTGAACGTAAATGCGAACTTAGGTTATTTTGATAATATTATTCCGTGCGGCATAAAAGGCAAGGCAGTCACATCGATGCAAGTAGAACTAGGAGTAGATCACGTCAATGAGGAAGAAGTAAAAGAGAAAATTCTAAAACATTTTACGCTTCTTTTTGAAGCAGAACTGCAGACTTCAAAAGTAGTGTATTAGTCTTCTAGCTAGAAATCAAATTCCAATTGTTCAGGTAATAGGCGAAAGCTCATTCGGTGGTATTTTGATGGGCCATACTTTTTGATGGCTTCTCTGTGTTCTTTTGTAGGATATCCCTTATTTTTTTTCCAGTTGTACATCGGGAATTCTTCGTGTATTCTTTCCATGTATTCGTCGCGGTAGGTTTTAGCTAAAACAGAGGCCGCTGCTATGCTCATGAATTTAGAATCTCCTTTTATGATGCAACTAAAAGGGATATTTCTAAAGGTATTGGTTTCGATTTCAGAATATCTTTTTACGCTGCTCTTTTTATGAATTTCTTCAGAGGCAATAGAACTATTTCCGTCTACTATAATATATAAAGGTGATGGACTTAATTGTATAATACTGTCTTGCATTGCTTTTACAGAAGCTCGCAAAATATTAATATCGTCAATTACATCAGCGTCTACGTGGGTTATAGCGAAGCATACTGAACTTGTTTCGATAAGAGGCTGTAACTTTTTCCTTGTTTTTTCAGATAGCTGTTTAGAGTCATTGAGTAAATCCATTTTAAAATCTCTCGGAAGTATAAGAGCCGATGCAGTAACTGGGCCAGCCAGGCAACCTCTACCTGCTTCATCGGTTCCGCACTCAAGGTCAAAATCAGAGAATCTTAAATTTAACATAAATTTAATTTTTAAAATAAATAAAATTTAATGCAACCTTTTTTAGTATTTCCCATCATAAAGGTGTGTTGCAACCACAACGTTAGTAAACCGCTTGAAAATTTTAACAAAAATAAAAAATATAATTCCGAAGTTTTATTTGTTTATTTAAGAAATTATTAAGAAGTTTGCGGAATAACTAACTCAAATAAATTTAATATGAGATCGAAGTTCAAATGGATTTTTACGCTTTTAGTAGCGTTATCAATGCAGTTTTCGTTTGCACAAGAGAAAACTGTTACAGGTGTAGTTTCAGATGATAAAGGAACTTTACCAGGTGCAAATGTTGTTGTTAAAGGAACATCAACTGGAGTACAAACAGACATGGATGGTAAGTATTCCATCAAAGTAAAGCAAGGTGAAACTTTGGTTTATTCATTTATTGGTATGCAAGACCAGTCAAAGGTTGTAGGTGCTAGCAATACGATTAACGTTAAGCTTTCAGCTGTAGCTAAAGTTCTTGAAGAAGTGGTGATACAGGGTTACCGATCAGTAACTAAAAAGCAAGCCGTAACTGCGGCGGCAACTGTAAACGCCAAAACTATTGAGAACCGACCTAATGCTAACGCAATTAACACCCTTCAAGGGCAGTTGGCTGGGGTGAACATTACTGGTAATACAGGTCAACCAGGTGCAAAATCATCTGTAGTAATTAGAGGTGTAGGTTCCATTAATGGTAATACTGATCCTCTGTATGTTATTGATGGTTTTCCTTCAAACAGTGACAACTTTAGATCAATCAATCCAAATGATATTGCAACGGTTGACGTTCTTAAAGACGCAGCGGCAATTTCACAATACGGTTCGAGAGGTGCTAACGGTGTAATCGTAATTAAAACTAAAAAAGGAAATTACGGTGAAGGAAAAACAGTGTTCAGATATAACACAATATACGGGTCAAGCGAATTGCAAACGCCACGATACAGCTATGCTAATGCAAAACAATTGTTGAAAATTGAGCAGGTTTTCGGAGCTGGTTTAGGATCAACATTGACAGACCAAGAGATTAATGCTTATGGCGTTGATACGGATTGGGTTGATTATTTCTTCAGAACGGCTGTTTCTTCACAGCATAATTTTAGTATTGAAAACAGTTCTAAAAATTTAAACTCGTTCACTTCTGTAAGTTATTTGAATCAAGATGGAGTTTTATTTACTACAGGTCTTCAAAGATTTACAGTTAGAAATAACATTACAGGAAAATCAAATAACGAAAAGTTTAGATATTCTGCAAACATCGGTATTGGTCACTCAAAAAATAATGAGGCTACCAATTTAGGAGGTGGAGCAATCAATAGAAATTACGTTACAGGGGCCTATTTAGGTGCTCCATACATTCCTCTTGATTTGTATGAAAACTCAGCTCAGCTAAACGATTTGTATAATGCAGATGGGACTTTATTGTATACGCCGCTTTTCTTGGTAGATAAATTACAAACGTATGTGAATTTAACAGAGGAGTCGAGATTTAATGTTGCTACAGAGGCTTCGTATCAAATAACTAAAGATTTAACGGCTACGATGCGTACTTCGGGTGAGCTTTTGTCTACTCGTTTCCACCAAGCTGAGTTTCCAATTTCGTTTAATGCGTTTATATTTCCATTTGCTGATGGAGGTTTCGCAGGATTTGAAGACATCAACCAAAGAAGAGAATTTTTATTCAATAACCTATGGCAATTGGATTACAACAAAACTTTTGGAAAACATACATTTAACGTGAACGTAAATGCGGAGTATAACCACTCTAGATTTAATTCTAATAACTTTAGACAAAGAGGTTTAGATCCTAAGTTTTTTGTTCCTGACACAGGTGTTGGGTATATTCCAGATAATGCGTTAAATGATTTCCGTGTACCTAGTATTTCAGCAGGTCGTTTACGAAATGATTTGATATCTTATTTTGGTTCATTGGATTACGATTTCAATAAAAAATACGGTATTGTTGGTTCGTACAGAATTGATGGTACAAGTAGATTTATTGGGGATAATCAATTTGATAGCTTTTGGTCAGTTGGTGCTCGATGGAATATTGACGAAGAGGCTTTTATGGACGGTCTTAGCTTTATCGATGTGTTAAAAGTGAGAGGTTCTATCGGTACTGTTGGAAATCAAAGAATTGTTAATGGTACTATCTATTCAGGTAACAATCCTCCTGCGTTTGCTGATATTTTTTCAAATTCTACCAATGTCTACAATAATGGTGCTGGTTTTAACATCGCTTTCGGTTACCCTGATTTAAGATGGGAAACTACAGAGCAATGGAATGCAGGTATGGATTTTGAAATGTTCAAACGATTGAGAGGTTCATTTGATGTATACAACAGAAAAACGGTTGACTTATTTATTGAAGAACCAATCGTACCTGGAGTTGGTGATCTTGACAATATTATTGTAAAGAACTCAGATGCATTTGTACGAAATAGAGGTTTAGAGGTGAACATTGCTTATGATGTTATTAAGAACGCAAATACAACCTTAACGCTTCGTGCTAATGGTTCGTATAATGAGAATAGAGTTGGTGGAATTGTTGCAAATGATGGTCAGTTGTTTGCAGGTGGAGGATTTTTCTTAACTCAAAATGGTGGTCAAATTAATGAGCCATTTGTATATCCGTATATTGGGGTAAATCCTGAAAATGGTAATTTATTGTTTGAAGACATCAATGGTAATCCAACTGAAACGCCAGTACAAGCAGATAGAAGAGCTTCTGGAAATAATAGACTTCCAGTGTATCAAGGTGGTTTTGGTTTTGATTTTGATTACAAAGGGTTCTTTGTATCAACTACCTTTACTTTCGTACAAGATGTTTGGAGATTTGATTATGACTTAGAAAATTTGTATGACCCAACTAACATTGGTGTTTTCAATGTTTCTGATGATTTGATCAATGCTTGGAATCCTACAAATACGGGATCAAGTATTCCTGCTTTGAATGCTGCGAACCTTGGTTTAGACGACGAGTCTGATCGTTTCTTAAGAGATGCTTCTTATGTGCGTTTGCGTAATGCTCAAATAGGATACAGAGTGCCTAAAAAGTTCTTAGATAGAACGTTCTTTACAGATGTAGCTCTTACATTACAAGGGGAAAACTTATTTAATATTACGAATTGGCAAGGTTTCGACCCTGAAAGCGATAGAACGGCTGACGTTTATCAATATCCTGCAGTACGTCAATATACTTTAGGTTTAGATTTAAAATTTTAATTTAACAATTATTTAAAATGAAAAATACATTTAAATTATTAATACTATCAAGTTTATTCCTCGTTTCTTGCGACGATAATTTGTTAGAGCCGTTCACTCCTGGTGCTCTTACAGAGGAAGTTGCGGTACAAACCTCGGGTGATTTACAACGATTAATGAATGTGAGCTACCAACAGTTGTTTGGTAGAGAAGAAGCTGTTTTTACGTCAGTTTTCACAGACGAAGCAGGTATTGGTTTTGCCAATGGTGGTCAAGGTAGAAGTGCTGAGTTTATTTTTGTACTTAATAATGGTACTGCGGGTCCAAATGATATTTGGGATACTTCATATTATTCATTAGCTCGTGCCAATAGAGTAATTAAATTTGCTGATCTTTTAACTCCAGTTGATCCTGCTGATGCAGAGTTAATTAAAAGACTTAAGGCTGAGGCATTGACATTACGTGCGGTATGCCATATTAGATTAATGTCGTACTTCTCACCAGATCCAAAGAATGACGGAGCTTTAGCTGCGGTTTTAGCTGATGGAGTTATTACATCTTCTGAGACTCGAGCAAGATCAACAAATGGTGCTTTCTATGCGTTAATTCACTCTGATTTGGATGCTGCAATCGCACTATTCAATTCTATTGGACCATCTACCTATCCAAATGCAACCTATTATGCTAGTAAAAACCTTGCTACTGCAATGAAAGCAAGAGCATATGCATTAAAAGGTGATTACCCGAATGCAGAAATTTTTGCCAATCAAACAATTGCCGCAGGTCCTGCTTTAGCAACTACGCCAGCGCAATACAATCAAGTTTTCTTTACTGATAATGAGGCGGCTAACGTTGAGGTGATTTTTAGATTGCGAAGAACAGTTCAACAAAATTCGCAAGCTACAAACATCCATAATGGATGGTGTTCAATCAGACCTAATGCTGCAGGTTCTCCATTTTATGAAGTGAGTAGATCTTTGTTTAATTTGATGGCTCCTCCGGCTACCCAGCCAGCGGCATTCAGTACTGTATCAGACTATCGTTTAAGAACAATAGTTGCACCAAGTTCATTAGTTTCAACAGATTATGCAAATGCTGCTAATTATTTACTTGATGATAGACTGATCATTAATAAACATGGTGGTGTATTAACAGGTACATCTACATGGGCTTCTACTGCTACTAACGGTAATAACAACGATTTAAAAGTGTGTCGTATTTCAGAAATGTATATGATTAAAGCTGAAGCAAGAGTTGCCGCAGGTGATTTGCCTGGTGCAGCCGCAGCTTTAGAAACTGTGATCGATGCTAGAAACACTGTGAATCAGCCTCCTCCTTCGTTTGCTAATGCTACCGATGCTTGGAAAGAAATTTTAAAGCAAAGAAGAATAGAATTCGCTTTTGAAGGATATCGTTACGTTGATTTAAAACGTCTTGGTGCTTTAGCTGGGGTGACTATTGATAGAGATCCACAAGATTATTCATCTGCTACAACAAATTATCCTGGTGGTAATCCTGTGAACTTGCCAATAACAAGTTTCAAATGGACTCTTCCAATACCAATTTCTGAGATTAATGCTAATACAGGTATTCAACAAAATCCTGGATATTAATAATTAGAGATATATCGAATCTTAAAAAGCTGTCATTATTGGCAGCTTTTTTTTGTTTAATTTAACGTTTGTTTTATTTATTTATTTATTAGATTTGTATTTATCTAATAATTAATGAATTGAAACCCTATAATGCTATGAAAAAACTAATGACATTACTTTTATTTTCTAGCCTTTCATTTGGACAAAATGAGATGGAACGAGAAAAAATCAGACAGGCGTCTAACCCGGAAGAGGTAAGTCGTCTAAAGCAGATTTATGTCGAATATTTTGAAGAACAAAGTAAATTAATCGATGCGTATCATACGAAAAATAATAGCACTGCAAAAGATAGATTTGCACTTCAAAGAATAATTGATGGCATTCCATTTTTTTATACAACAGATAATGCTGGTTCGGTTGCAACCTTGCGAGCTGATTCAATGTACCCTGGTGGTTCACTTGGATTGAACGTAACAGGACAAGGTATAACAATTGGTATTTGGGACGGCGGAAAGGTAAGAAATACCCATCAAGAATTTGTTGGAAGAATAACGTTAGGAGACGGAGCTGCTACCAATAACGGGCATGCTACTCACGTAGCAGGTACTGCTTTTGCAAGCGGTGTTAGTGCTACCAGAAAAGGATTTGCGTATCAAGCTAGTGGAAGAACATACGATTGGACTAGTGACGCAAGTGAAATGATTACGTTTGGTGATTCAGGATTTTTAGTTTCTAACCATTCCTACGGGAATATTGCAGGAAATTTACCGATCGAACAGTTTGGAATGTATAATTCTCAATCTATAGAAGTAGACAATATAATGAATGCTTTCCCGTATTATCAAGTTGTAAAATCTGCAGGAAATGATCGGGATAATAATTCAATTACCCAAGTTTTGCTTGATGGAGGATATGATTTGTTAACTGGCGTTTCATGTGCAAAAAATGTTTTGACTGTCGCAGCCGTAAATCAAGTTACTAATTATACATCACCCGCAAGTGTGCAAATGAGTAGTTTTAGTAATTTTGGTCCAACTGATGATGGAAGAATTAAGCCAGATATTTCTGCTAAAGGGACTTCTGTATCGTCTACTAATTCTGTGACAGATGCATCGTATACCGTTTTGCAAGGTACTTCAATGTCAGCTCCAGCAATTACAGGTTTGATAGCATTGTTACAGAAACATTATAATAGTTTGAATCCAACGACCTTCATGAAATCAGCCTCAGTTAGAGGTTTGATTTGTCATTCTGCTAGAGAAGCGGGAGAGGAAGTTGGCCCTGATTATGGTTTTGGTTGGGGTTTGGCAGATGGACTTAATGCTGCGCAAGTAATAAGTAGTAAAGGAACAACAGGTATTCTTGATGAGCGTAGTTTAGAAAATGGAGCAACCTATACAGCTTCTTTTACTATTAATTCATCTCAAGATATTAATGTAACTATTTGTTGGACAGATCCAACGGGTTCGGCAAACATTTCAAGTAATAATGATGATCGATCACCGCGTTTAAGAAATAATCTCGATCTGAAAGTCATTAAAGATGGAACCATTTATTATCCTTGGAAGTTAAATCCTGATGAGGCATATGCTCCAGCGACCAACAATTCTGATAATAATGTTGATAATGTTGAAAGAGTTCAAGTTTTTAATGCAACTCCAGGAACGTATACGATTCAAGTAAATCACAAAGGAACACTGCAAAATGGATCACAAGACTATACGCTTATCGCTTCTACTACCAATGGATTAACGTTAAATAACGAGGATTTTATTGCAGATAACAGTTTCTTCGTATACCCAAACCCAGTAAATGAACAATTGTATTTTTCTAATCCTAATAATTATGAGCTATCTTCACTGTCTGTATCTGACATAACTGGTAAGCAAATTATGTCTATGGATATGGCTCAAGGTTTAGATTCAATAAATGTTTCAAATTTACAGTCAGGTGTGTATTTTGTGAAATTTACCACCAATGATAATTCTGTTGTTAAGAAATTTATTAAAAAATAAAAAGTTCACAAATCAGTGTTAAGAGCATCAGCGCAAGCTGATGCTTTTTATTTTTGTAGTATATTTGCCCAAATTACTGTCTGAATGAATAAGAGTATACTGTCGTTTTTTTTATTGTTCACACCACTTTTCTTAGTTTCTCAAGTCAATCAAAGAGATGAAAAAAAAGAAAAGGAAGCAGAAACTATAAAAGCGAGACACGATCAATATCAAATATATACCATCGAAAGGGACACCACTTTTGTGGATACATCTTTAACCATTCAAAGTGAATACAAGTACAATTATTTGCGAAAAGACACGTTCGGGCTGCTGCCTTTTGCCAACGAAGGACAATCCTATACCGTTCTAGATTTTGGTTTGATTCAAAATTCACCCTATCCTGAAATGGGTTTCACAAGTAAACATTTTAATTATTATGCAGCAGAAGAGGTCAAATACTATTCTGTTGCGACGCCAATTACCGAATTGTACTTCAAAACCGTAATGGAGCAAGGTCAGAGTGTAGATGCTTTAATATCTGTAAATACGTCAGAACAGTTTAATTTTTCAATTGGTTATAGAGGATTGCGTTCTTTAGGAAAGTACATCAATCAGCTTTCTAGTAATGGTAATTTTAAGTTTACAGCGAGCTATTTTACAAAAAATAAACGCTACAAGGCCAATTTCCATTACACAGGACAAGATCTTTTGAATGGCGAAAATGGAGGCATAACAACCTTATCCGATTTTGAAGGAGAAGATCCAGCCTTTAGAAACCGTCCTCGTTTACAGGTCTTTTTTACCGATGCAAAATCGTTCCTTAAAGGAAAAAGAGCCTTTATCAATCATGAGTACCGTATTAATTCGAAAGCAACCGACAACAATTTAATCGTACACCATCAGTTCAATTATGAAACGAAATACTTCGAATTCAATCAAGCCACTACCTCAACACGAATTGATCAAGTAGAGTTCAAACGATTTGGGGAGACTTTGGTCGGCACATCGGTTAATGATCAGGTTGATTACGATAAAATGTACAATCAAGTAGCAGTTTCCTTCAAAAATAAATTATTGGGCAATGTTCGAGTCTTTGCAGAAGATTACTTCTTTAAGCAATTTTACGGAGAAGAACGCATTGTAAATAATCTGGTTATACCTAATAAAATACAAAACCGCATCAATTCGATTGGAGGCCAGTATTTTTATTCAGCTTCCAAATTAAAAGGAAGTCTACTCATCAATCAAGCGATTACCAATCAGACATTTTCTCAACTTATAGCTCAAGCTAGTTATCAAGTGAATGAAAAGAACAGTATCGCCTTTCAACTCGAAAATATTAGTAAACTGCCCGATAACAACTACATTCTCAATCAAAGCAATTATATCAATTACAACTGGTTTAATTCGTTCAAAAACGAGAAGATTAACACCTTTTCAGTTGATGCCAAAACACAATGGGCTACGGCATCATTAAAAGCAATGGTCATCAACGATCATCTTTTTTTCAGTGATGACATTCCCGTCAACAACATTCAAATTGTAACCCCAAAGCAATACGATAAAACCATCAACTACTTGTCGGTGACCGTTTCCAAAGAGTTCAAGTACAAAAAATGGGCACTAGACAATACCCTATTGTACCAAAGTGTAACACAAGATGATCCGATTCTTAATGTACCTCAAGTTACAACCAGAAACACCATTTATTATTCCAGCCATTTCTTTAAAAAAGCGATGTTCTTGCAAACCGGCATCATATTCAAGTACTTCACCAAATACTACGCAAACGATTACAATCCACTGTTAGCAGAAGCTTTTGTGCAAAATGAACGAAAAATTGGCGATTTTCCGATGCTTGATTTTTTCGTCAATGCACGCATCCGCCAAGCGCGAATTTTCCTTAAAGCAGAGCATTTCAACTCGAGTTTTACCGGAAATACGTTCTATTCTGCACCGAATTATCCGTACCGCGATTTTATGGTGCGATTTGGATTGGTATGGAATTTCTATCAATAGGTATAGAAACGAAGCGTTTGGGCATTTTTGTAAACCCTATTCCTGCTGTACGTTCTAATCTGCCATTGTCAGTAATTTTAAACTCAAAACAAAATAGGCTGATACAATGTCAGGATTACCACTTCCATCAGGGTTAGTTAGCAATCCAAGTACACAAAATCAGTAATCTTGCACAGCTATATTTTAATCAATACCTTTGCACTTGTAAAACAAATAAAATGAATTATTCAGAAAATATATTGGGAACTATCGGCAATACACCTTTAGTAAAACTAAATAAAGTAGTAGCCGGAATCGACGCTTTGGTACTTGCAAAAGTAGAAACGTTCAATCCCGGGAACTCCACAAAAGACCGAATGGCATTAAAAATGGTCGAAGATGCAGAAGCAGACGGCCGATTAAAACCGGGCGGGACTATCATCGAAGGAACATCGGGAAATACCGGAATGGGATTGGCTTTAGCAGCAATTGTAAAAGGTTATAAACTCATTTGTGTAATCACCGACAAACAATCCAAAGAAAAAATGGATATACTGCGGGCTGTGGGTGCAAAGGTGGTCGTGTGCCCAACCGATGTTGAACCTACCGATCCGCGTTCATACTATTCGGTTTCTAAACGATTGGGAGAAGAAACCGCCAATTCATGGTACGTAAACCAATACGACAATCCTTCTAATGCCGTTGCGCATTACGAGCAAACCGGACCTGAAATTTGGGAGCAAACCGACGGAAAAGTGACCCATTTTGTAGTAGGTGTTGGTACAGGCGGAACTATCTCTGGAGTCGCTAAATATTTAAAAGAAAAAAATCCAAATATTAAAATTTGGGGCATCGACACCTACGGTTCAGTATTTAAAAAATACCACGAAACCGGAATCTTCGACGAAAACGAAATCTATTCCTACATCACAGAAGGAATAGGTGAAGATATTTTACCCAAAAATGTAGATTTTTCTCTTATTGATGGTTTCACTAAAGTAACCGATAAAGACGCCGCCGTTTACACCCGAAGAATCGCCTTGGAAGAAGGAATTTTTGTGGGAAATTCTGCTGGTTCTTGTATCAAAGGCTTGCACCAACTAAAAGAACATTTTACTAAAGACGATGTTGTTGTGGTTCTTTTTCACGATTCAGGAAGTCGCTACGTGGGGAAAATGTTCAACGACGATTGGATGCGTGAGCGTGGTTTTCTTGAAGAAGAAATTACCAAAGCAGAAGACGTAATCAAAGACCATATCGATAAATCACTAGTAGTTGTGCGGACAGAAGAATTGGTGTCACATGCCATCGACCGCATGCGTAAATTCAAGATTTCTCAAATTCCAGTAATAGACATCAACGGATTTGTGGGCTCTGTTGACGAAACCGATTTATTTCAAAGTTATGTGTCCGACAAAAATGTGGCCGATAAACCCATTAAAGAAGTTATGGGCAAACCCTATCCAATTGTAAAATTAGGAACTCCTATCGAAGAAGTGTCTAAATTATTTACCAAAGACAATCAAGCCGTTTTGGTCGATTTAGGAAACGGGAAGCATCATATTATCACTAAGTATGATATTATAGGTTCTATTAAATAGAATATAGAGGAAAGACCACTTCGTTGCAAGATCGCTTCGCTGCAAGATAATCTATCGGATATTTTGGCAGAGCGCTCTTTCTTCTTTCAGCGAAGCGGTCTTTCAGTGCAACGGTCTTTTTTCTTTCAGCGCAGCGGTCTTTCTTCTATTCTCTCATTCCCCAATCAAAACTCCCGAAATATTCCACGAACTAAAACTGCTTCCTTCAGGTTTTCCTTGTGGAATTTTTACTTGTATCGTATGTTTCCCTGCTTTCAATTCTCCTAAATCAATATACATCGGATAGGTAACCATTCCGGGACACCAATTAGACCGACTGTAATCAGAAGAAGACAACCCATTTAAGAAATTTCCAGATGCTGGATTGTACAATCGATACGAACCGCAATCTTCGCGCCACGGAGTGATATGAAAAACTTCTTTGCCGTCTAGCAATAACGTGTTTTTCTTCGGTACAAATTCGTCTCCATTTTCCCAACCACCATGACCAGTGGTAATGTAGCGCAAACGTGCCTTTTTCAAATCTTGATCTAAAGTAAATGTCACCGTTAATCCTTTCTCCGAATTAAAAAGCGTGCCGTATTCTTGTCCGGCCATTTCCATCACATTGGTCGTGGTAAACAAAGGTAGCAACGTAGTCGATTTTGCAGTGCCATTTTCTTCCGGATGAATCGTAAGATTGACGCTTACTTTATGTCCGCCTTTGTCATAATTACCAATAAACGTTCCAATGTAGATTTCTTTATTGCTCATTGCGTTAGTCAACTCGGTGATATCTTGACGGTAATTCACTTGATCTTCCCACGTTTTGTCTTTCAATTGTATGGTGTTGTATTGTTTGATGCCAAACGGAGTGAAGAATCGCATCAATTCAATAATAGGATTGTAATCTTCGGTAGCAACAATTCCCTGATAACTCTTGCCGTTTCCGTTTTCAAATACAGGCAAGGTTTTCACACCTTTTTGTAATCCATCCAAAAATGATGTTTTTTTATCCATCGGAATCATAAAAATCGTACCGGTTCTATCGTACGCATCTCCATTCGATTGCGCCACTAAGTCAATAAAGAGCTGACTTCCTTTTTCAATCACCGGAATCGTTACCTTTTTTAAGATAACCGTTCCATTGGCAAATCGCAAAATACTGTCATTCGACTTCGAAGCGTCCGAAAAATTGATGATTTCATCTTTAAAAATCGGAATCGTAGTAAACCGACTCTTCCAAAGTAAATCTCTGTACGTCAATTGATTGACGGGTTTTGCGCCTTGCTCAAAAAGATTCAAGTTCGGGAATAAAGCGACTTTTTCTATCTTGGTGGCTGTAACCACAAAGTTTCCGTTGCGTACCGATTCCAATACCAATCCTAATTTCTGACCTAAAACCGATGGCGCACCTTTTACTTGTAAGTCGTTGGTGTACCAAAGGTCAATGGTGTTGGAGTTGATGATTGTGGTAGCTTTTTTACACAGATAACCCTGAATTTTTCGGGTTTCTGAACTCAATTTAAAAGACTGTTTTCCAATTGCAGTAGTATCTTTCGTAACAATAGATTGATTGGTTTTTAAATTGGCGATTTGAAAATGCTGGTTTCCATTAATCCAACTTTGCTCATATGGAAAAGCAGATTGGTTACCGATAATTTTTTCCGAAGTGATAATTGACTCTTTTTCGTTGGAAAATACCACAATTGGATCTTGATTTTCAAGTAAAGTCCCGTTTGAACTCCGTAAATAGGTGATTTTATAAGTATTTTGCGCAATGGTTGTCAGCGACAGTAAAGCAAAAAGTAGTACAATATAATTTTTCATGTGTTGGTATTTGAAACACAAATATAAAATTTTGACGGCGATATTTTAATTTTTATTACCTTAGTGTTTTCAAAGCCATACACATTATTTTATGAAGGAAGATTTTATACACTACGTTTGGTTGTATAAGAAATTTAATTTCTCCAACCTAATTACGCAGCAGGGTCAACCAGTGACCATTATTCACTCGGGCAATTACCTCCAAAATTCAGGCCCCGATTTTTTCAACGCACAACTCATCATCGGAGATCAGAAATGGGCTGGAACTGTCGAAATGCACGTCAAGTCATCCGATTGGTATGTGCACCAGCATGAAACCGATGATCAGTACAATAACGTGATTCTTCATGTAGTTTGGGAACACGACGCTCCAATTTTCAGAAAAGATGCTACCGAAATTCCAGTGTTAGAGTTGAAAAAGTATGTTGATTCGGAAGAACGACGCAGATACGAATCGTTGCTCACGCCAAAATCGTGGATTTACTGCGAAAATCAAATTCAACAGGTCGATGCCTTTGTATTTTCGAATTGGCAAGAACGTTTGTTTTTTGAGCGTTTGGAACGAAAATCGATTGTCATTCAAGAATTATTACAACTGACCGACAACGATTGGGAAGCCGTTTTGTTCTGTTTATTAGCTAAAAATTTTGGTTTGAATACGAATGGAGAAGCTTTTCTAAAAATTGCCCAATCGATTTCGTTTTCTGTAATCCGAAAAGAATCCGTCGAGTTGACTTATTTGGAAGCGTTGCTTTTTGGACAGGCGAACTTGCTTCCCGAAAACGCCGAGGATAATTATGCGAAAGAATTGCTTTCGTGGTACGATTATTTAAAAATCAAATATAAAATTAAGCAGGCTCTTTTTGAACCGGTTGAATTCTTTAAACACCGTCCCGATAATTTCCCAACCATTCGTTTGGCGCAACTCTGTAGCTTGTATCATGTGCAGCGAAATTTATTTTCCAAGATCTGCGAAGAAAATTCAATTTCAACCCTATACAAACTCTTTGATGTCTCGGTTTCTATGTATTGGAAAACCCACTATAATTTTGAAAGGGAAAGTCCAAAAAAAGAGAAAAAACTTTCTAAATCGTTTATTGATTTACTCATCATCAATACGATAATTCCCCTTCAATTTGCGTATGCCGTTCAGCACGGAAAAGAAAATGCAGAACCATTGATTCAAATGATTAGTCAGTTACCCGCTGAAAAAAATGCAATTATTGATAAGTTCCAATCGTTTGGAATACCCTCACATAATGCCTTTCAGACTCAATCGCTGCTACAACTAAAAAAGGAATATTGCAACTATAAAAAATGTTTACACTGTTCCATCGGAATCGATTTGATTAAAAATTAATTATCTTTGAAAAAATAAGCAATATGGTTCGGAGTATACTTTTATTTTTTGAAAAAAACGGGTTTCACGTTTCATCTCGGTTGGCCGACAAACTCGGCATGCGAGCGACAAGTGTGCGGTTGTTTTTTATTTATATCTCCTTTGTAACTGTTGGACTTTGGTTTGGAGTGTACCTTACACTAGCCTTTTGGATTAAGTTAAAGGATTTAGTGCGTGCCAAAAGAAGTTCAGTTTTTGACTTATAAAAAAAAGGATTTAACGTGAGCTAAATCCTTTTGTAGTAAGTTTATTTTTTAATTATTCTTTCGGGTTATTCAATCGACTGTTTTTAATTCCGTAAATAAAGTAAATAATCACACCCAAGCCCATCCACGCAAATAGTCTCAACCAGTTCGTCCATCCTAGACCAATCATCATTAATAAACAAGCGATTACTCCTAAAATTGGAATAAGCGGAACCAATGGAGTTTTGAATTCTCGCACCATGTTTGGTTCTTTCTTTCTTAAAATGATTACGGCAACGCAAACAAGAACAAAGGCAAACAAAGTTCCAATACTTGTCATATCACCCACAATATCTCCAGGAACGAAAGCTGCGAACAATCCAACTATAACCAAAATGGCTAAATTCGCTTTGTACGGAGTTTGGTATTTTGGATGTAAATCACTGAATGCTTTAGGTAATAAGCCATCTTTACCCATTGCATAAAACACTCTTGATTGTCCCAATAACATTACTAAAATCACAGATGAAAAACCTGCTAAAATGGCAACAGTTACTAGTTGAGCCAACCATTCGTAACCAATCATGTATTTTTGAATGGCAAAAGCAACGGATGCTTCTCCACCTTCGCCTCTGAAATCTTCAAGCGTTGCCACACCCGTTAAAACGTGCGCAAACAAAATGTATAATACCGTACAAATAGCCAACGAACCTAAAATCCCGATTGGCATGTTGCGTTTTGGGTTTTTAGTTTCTTGAGCCGCAGTCGATACTGCGTCAAAACCAATAAAGGCAAAAAACACAGTTCCAGCAGCGCCAATTACGCCCCAAAATCCTCCGAATGGATGATCAATTCCGTGTTTGTCTGTAAAAATAGAACTTGGTGGAATGTAGGGTGTATGGTTGTCGGGATTAATGAAATTCCATCCGATAACGATAATCATAATTACGATGGCAACTTTTACAATCACAATGATTCCGTTTACAAATGCCGATTCTTGAATACCTTTAATTAAAAGTAAACTAATGATTCCCACAATGAATAAAGCCGGTAAATTAATCATTCCCTGAACACCATCTGGCGAGGTTTGAAAAGGAGAATGCGATAATTCATAGGGAATCGGACTCATATGTAGCACGTTGACCAGCAGATTATTGAGGTATTCACTCCATGCAATTCCAACTGTGGCGGCACCAACAGCATATTCTAAAATCAAATCCCATCCAATAATCCATGCCAAAAATTCCCCCATGGTTGCATAGGTATAGGTGTACGCACTTCCCGAAATTGGAATAGAAGAAGAAAGTTCGGCATAACACAATCCCGCTAATGCGCAACCAATTGCAGCTACTACGAAGGCAATTGTTACCGATGGTCCAGCATTTTGAGAAGCCGCCATTGCTGTTCTTACAAACAATCCAGCTCCAATAATAGCGCCGATACCCAAGGCAATCAATGACCAAGCGGTTAATGTTCTTTTTAATCCTTTTTCAGAATCAGCTGCTTCAGCTAATAAAAGATGTAAAGGTTTTCTTTTCCAAATTGACATAATTATTTTTTTTTGGTTAGTAATTAAGAAATCAAATATATATTATTTTTATTTTACGATGTGCTAAATGTTGAAAACTATCCGTAATTGTTGGTTTTCTTATGAATTTTTACTTTTAGTAACCGATTGTGTAATGTAATAGATCGGAATTCCCAACAACACTATGAATAGTCCCAAACCTGTATTTTTGGTATCGTAAATCAATAAAGTAGCACAAATGGCCAAGGTAACCAAAAGGTACAAGGCAGGAATAAAGGGATAACCGAACGCTTTATACGGTCGTTCGGTATCGGGTTCTTTTTTACGAAGGATAAAGATTCCGTAGATTGTTAAAATGTAAAAAAGCAACGAAGCAAAAGTAGCATAAGTCAATAAGTCGCCGTATTTTCCCGACAAACACAAAACCGAAGCCCAAACGCATTGAAACCACAAGGCTTTTTCAGGTACGTTATTTTTGTTTAATTCGCCCGCTTGTTTGAAAAATAAACCGTCTTTCGACATTGCATAGAACAAACGTCCACCGGCCAATATTAATCCGCTATTGCAACCAAAAGTCGAAATCATAATCAATCCTGCCATTACAAAAACACCGACATTCCCTAATATCATATTTGCTGCAGCGGCACCAACTCGGTCTTCACTGGCAAACATAATTCCTTTTTCTACAACTGATGCGCCATCTGGACTTCCGCTCATCGGCAATAACGCCAAGTAGGCTAAATTGGCTAACAGATAAATGATCGTAACTAAGGTTGTTCCCAAAAATAAACTTCTAGGAATATTCCGTTTGGGATCTTTGATTTCCGCTGCAATAAAAGTGACGTTGTTCCATGCGTCACTCGAAAACAACGAATTAATAATAGTAGTTCCGATGGCTGCCGTTAACGCAATACCCGTTAATTTTATGGTAGTTGTTGATCCGTCTCCGTTTACAATCGTTTTAAAAGCATCCCAAGGATGAGCGAAATTCTGACTCAAAACATCGGTTTGTAATCCGACGTACAATCCCAAAACAATCAACGCAAATAAGGCAAACAATTTAGCAACGGTAAACAAAAGCTGTAGTTTTTTTCCATTTTGCACTCCTTTTGTATTGATATAGGTAAGGAGAATGACACTGGCAATTGCCATGACTTGTTTATACGTAATGACTGTAGTGTCGGTCAAAGCAAAGAGTTTGGTTTCTAAAGCGGGAATAAATACCGAAGTGTAATTGGCGAAAGCCACGGCAACGGCAGCTATCACTCCGGTTTGAATCACAGAAAAAACCGTCCATCCGTACAAAAAAGAAATCAATTTTCCGTACGCACGCTGAATATACACATATTGACCGCCCGCGTTGGGCATCATTCCGGCTAATTCGCCATAACTTAAGGCAGCCGACATGGTCAGTAATCCGGTGAGAAGCCATGTAAAAAGAAGCCATCCCGAAGAACCTAAATCCCTTGACATGGCCGATGTTACTATAAAAATTCCAGATCCAATCATTGATCCGGCAACTATACTGGTGGCGTTGAGCAAATTGAGCTCTTTTTTAAATTCTTTTTCTTTGGTTTCCATAGTTTGTTATTGGTTCGGATAAAGATAGAAAAAGAAAATTAAATTCAGTTTTTCAAATCTTTTTTTGCTACATTTGAAATATAAACGCCAAAACTTATACTATATGCCTAAAAAAATCCCAACCTATTTGGTATTCACCAAAGAACAACGCAATGGAATTTTGTTATTGTTCACGCTGATTCTACTGTTTCAAGTAGCGTATTATTTTTTCGATTTTTCTCAAACACCAACTTCCAATTCCGAAAAGGCGGAATGGCTTGCGTTACAAAGTGAAGTAGATTCGTTGAAACAAAATCAGCCTAAATCGGCGTACACCATCTATCCGTTCAATCCAAATTTCATCACTGATTTTAAAGGATACAAACTCGGAATGACGGTGGAGCAAATCGACCGACTCCTGGCATTTAGGAAACAAGGCAAGTTTGCAAATTCAGCTAAAGAATTTCAACAGGTAACCGGAGTTTCCGATTCATTGCTCAACGAAATTTCGCCGTATTTTAAATTTCCCGATTGGGTTACTGAAAAAAAAGCAAAAGGAAAATCGAATTGGGTCGATTATTCGAAAACTAATACTGCTGGCGTTAAACAAAAAGTAGTGGTTTTGGATATCAACTTGGCGTCCAAAGAAGATTTAATGAAAGTGTACGGAATAGGTGATGCCATTTCAGACCGAATTTTAAAGCAAAAAGAACTTTTAGGAGGTTTTGTTTCGATGGAACAGATGGAAGACGTTTGGGGACTTTCACCAGAAGTCATCGAAAAACTAAACCAACAGTTTGCCATTCAAACGAATCCGAATCCGAAGAGAATAAAAATCAACGAAGCTTCGATAAAAGAATTGGGTCAGTTTCCCTATTTCAGGTATCCGATTTCCAAAAGTATTGTAACTTATCGAAGTATTAACGGCGACCTAAAAATTGAGGATTTAACAAAAATTAAAGGATTGCCTATCGATAAAATAAAAATAATTGCCTTATATTTGGAATTCTAAAAAACATCACTATTATTTTAAAATAATTTCTACACTATGAGTGCATTGTATTTCACTGAAGAACATGATTTATTCAGGGCAAGTTTACGCGATTTTTTACAGAAAGAGGTTGTGCCTCACATTGAAAAATGGGAGAAGACAGGCACAATCGAGCGCTTTATTTGGAAAAAATTTGGAGAAATGGGTTTTTTTGGCATTCGATACCCCGAAGCGTATGGTGGATTGAATTTAGATTTATTTTACACAGTAATTTTTTTAGAAGAGCTACAAAAAATCAGATCTTCGGGTTTTGCTGCGGCCATGTGGGCACATGCGTATCTAGCCATGACACATTTAAATGCAGAAGGTGATGAACGTATCAAACAAGACTATTTAAAACCAAGTATTTCAGGAGAAAAAATTGGAGCGTTGTGTATTTCGGAGCCTTTTGGCGGAAGCGACGTAGCCGGAATGCGAACAACAGCGATAAAAAAAGGAGACAAATACATTCTTAACGGCTCTAAAACTTTTATAACAAACGGAATTTACGCTGACTACTACGTGGTAGCGGCAAAAACAAGTCCGGATCAAGGAAATAAAGGAATCAGTATATTTTTAATGGACACCAACGCCAAAGGTGTGTCAGCAACCAAGCTGGATAAATTAGGTTGGAGAGCATCAGATACGGCTGAAATTGCCTTTGAAGATGTTGAACTTCCACTTGAGAATTTAATGGGTGAAGAAGGAAAAGGCTTTGCGTATATCATGCAGCATTTCGCTTTGGAGCGATTGATTATGGCAATTAATGCCCATGCTAGAGCAGAATATGCGATAGAATATACTTTAGAATATATGTCGCAGCGTGAAGCATTTGGAACTTCAATCAATAAGTTTCAAGCACTCAGACATACAATGGTAGAACACGCGACCGAAGTAGAACACTGTAAAGTATTTAATTATGCTGCAACAGCACGATTGGACCAAGGAGAATATGTGGTCAAAGAAGCAACAATGGCCAAGTTGAAATCGACAAAAGTTGCAGACGAGACTATTTATAGCTGTTTGCAAATGTTGGGTGGATATGGTTATATGGAAGAATATCCTTTGGCGCGTTTGTTTAGAGACAGTCGACTAGGACCAATTGGCGGTGGAACTTCTGAAATACTGAAAGAAATTTTGTCGAAAATCATTATTGATAATCAAGATTACAAACCTGCAGTGAAGTAGTTGCTAGTGATAATAATATAAATTAAGCCAAGTACTGATTCGTTAGCGCTTGGTTTTCTTTTGTGAATAGTACTAGTTGAAATGTCGAAGCTATTGGAAAAATTGAGAGTATGTAAAAAGCAGTTACTTCTTATTTACTTCATTTCTTTTTTAATTAATTCAAAATTTATAATTTATAATTCAAAATAATTATTACTTTTGCACCCACTAAATGAGAGGAGGTGTCTAGATTATGTTAATTATACCAATTAAAGACGGAGAAAATATCGATAGAGCATTAAAGCGCTATAAAAGAAAATTTGATAAAACAGGTACTGTTCGTCAGTTACGTGCTCGTCAAGCATTCATTAAACCTTCTGTTGTAAAAAGAGCACAAGTTCAGAAAGCAGCGTATATTCAATACCTAAGAGACTCATTAGAGAGTTAATCAATTTTTGAATTCAAAATAGAGCCGTTAGTCAATAAAGTTTTATAACTTTGTTACTAACGGTTTTTTTATTGCGAGGGGCGAAGCAATCTTTTCCAGTTGTAAGTGAAAACGTCATTCAAGCCTGATTTCAAATGAGTAACATCCAAGCTTTCCAAGATTATCTTCAACATGAAAAAAAGTATTCTGTACATACCGTTCATGCATATGTAAACGATTTGCTTTTTTTTCAAGAGTTCTTGAAAATGAATTTCGATTCCGATTCGCTGGAGTCGGTTAATTACAGCTTAATCCGAAGCTGGATTGTTTCGATGATTGATGGTGGAATTTCGAATAGTTCAGTAAATAGGAAGATATCGTCTCTCAAAGCATTTTATAAATTTCTGCTAAAGACAAAACAGATTGAAAGCAGTCCATTGTTAAAACACAAATCATTAAAAACGCCAAAAAAAATTCAGATTCCATTTTCTGAAAAAGAGGTGGATAATGTACTGAATTTTATAAAATATCCTGAAGGCTTTGAGGGCACTAGAGACAAATTAATCATCGACCTTTTTTACACCACGGGAATACGAAGGACGGAATTAATACATTTAAAATTAGGTAACGTTAGTCTGTCTAATGGAACTATTAAGGTTTTGGGCAAGAGAAATAAGGAAAGAATCATACCTATTCTGCCAATTATTTCCAAACAGATACGTTTGTATTTGTCTGAACGATCTCAATTAGAAGTAATTAAAGATAATGATTGCTTTTTTTTATTGATAAAAGGAGTTAAAATGAACGATTCATTTGTTTATCGTTTAATAAATTATTACTTTAGTAATGTCTCCGAGAAGGTAAAAAAGAGTCCGCATATTTTAAGACATACTTTTGCTACTCACATGCTGAATAACGGAGCAGATTTAAATTCGGTAAAAGAATTATTAGGTCATTCAAGTTTGGCTTCCACGCAGGTTTATACCCATAGTAGTCTGTCGGAACTGAAAAAAGTTTACGGGGAAGCGCATCCAAGAAGCAAATAGTAATTTATTGTTAAACATTAAATAATTTTAAAATGAAAGTAAATGTTCATGCTGTAGGTTTTTCTGTTGATAGAAAATTAGTCGATTTTACGCAACAACGATTAGATAAATTGGAGAAATTTTATGATAAAATAGTTTCATCAGACGTTTTTTTTAAAGTTGAAAAGACCAGTGAAAAAGAGAATAAAGTAGCCGAACTTAAAATTCATGTGCCAGGCGATGATTTTATGGTAAAAAAACAGTGTAAAACATTTGAAGAAGCAGTTGAATTAGCTGCTGAATCGTTAGAACGACTTTTGGTAAAAAGAAAAGAAAAAATAAGAGTATAAGTAAATAAAAATATTTTTGCAAAAATGTTTTGAAAAAAAAAATAATTCCCTACATTTGCAGTCCGTTAGAAATAGCGGACTTTTTTTATTGTATAAGCCAGCGTAGCTCAGTTGGCTAGAGCAGCTGATTTGTAATCAGCAGGTCGTGGGTTCGAATCCCTCCGCCGGCTCTTATTGTAAGGGTTTAACATAAAAAAAGTTGGGGAGATACTCAAGCGGCCAACGAGGGCAGACTGTAAATCTGCTGACTACGTCTTCGCAGGTTCGAATCCTGCTCTCCCCACAAAATTTTTGAAAGAGAATTTTTATAAAGTTTACTTTAATAAAAATTTGATTTCAAAAATTTAGTAAGGGTTCACCCTTACAGGATCATCGACCATCGGGAGGTAATCCGAAATAAAACATTTTTTGAAAGTTTTCTTTCAAGTAGGTTTGTTTTAAAAGTAGTAAGCCGATTTAATCGG
>CAIUWH010000016.1 GCA_903902795.1 uncultured Bacteroidota bacterium | reverse complement strand
GCTTTTGTTTTTTAATTACATAGAAATTGTAGTCTCTTTTGGCGTACTATACACTTTAGGTAGCAATATGAATAAGCCATTTGAACATTGGTTCGATTCCGTTTATTTTAGTTTGGTGAGTTCGAATTCAATTGGGTTTGGCGATTACTATCCGATTACGACTTTCGGAAAGGTGTTAGTCAGTATTCAGGGAATATTCTTTTTGTCGTTTGTGATTTTGTTTTTGAATTTCTTTTCAACGAAACTAAAAAGCAAGGGATATTTTGATAATGAGGAAGTGGAGTGAGCGTTGGAAGTTGGATGATGGAAGCAGGAAGTTATCCTATCATTTTTCTCGCTTTTTCCAAATCTTCAATTGTGTCAATTCCGATTCCGACGTGAGTTGTTTCGACCATCTTTATTCGTTTTCCGAATTCCAAATAGCGCAATTGTTCTAGTTTTTCGGAAGCTTCTAATGATTTCATTGGTAAGGAATAGAAGTCTAACAGTGCTTGTTTCCGGAAAGCATAAATTCCGATGTGTTGAAAATAACGTACGCCAACGTTTTGTTCTCGTGGATACGGAATCACCGAACGTGAAAAATACAGCGCACAATTCGTTTGATCGACTACCACTTTTACGTTATTGGGATTGTTGATGTCGTTTATATCGGTAATTTCGCGCATCAACGAAGCTAAATCTACTTTTTTACCGGTATCATTTTTAAATACTTCAATTAATTGAGACAATGGTTCAGCGTTTATAAATGGTTCGTCACCTTGCACATTTACCACTACGTCAACGTCTAAATGTTGAACCGCTTCTGCGATTCTATCGCTTCCGCTTTCATGTTCCTTAATTGACATGATGGCTTTTCCTCCATTCGAAACAATTTCCTGAAAAATTAAATCGGAATCCGTAACCACAAAAACATCATCGAATAATTGCGTATTTTTTGCTGCTTCATAGGTGCGAAGAATCACGGTTTTTCCACCTAAATCTTGCATGAGTTTAGCAGGAAAACGAGTGGATGCGTAGCGAGCGGGAATGACGGCGATGGTTTTCATAGTTGTCGGTTGTCGATTGTCGGTTGTCGGTTATCGGTTGTCGGTTGTCGGTTGTCGGTTGTCGGTTGTCGGTTGTCGGTTGTCGGTTGTCGGTTAATTATGTGTTACACAAGTTGAGTAATGTTACACTTAATTTTTATTTTTTAATTCTTAATTCTTAATTCTTAATTTTTTTATACATCCAATAAATCAGTCCAAAGATAATAACAACGAGTACAACCGCAACTATAGGAAGAAAAATTGCAAACGAACTCAAGGTTATTGCGGTTCCAGTTTCGGCAGTGGAAAGAACCGGATTACCGATTCCGGCGGTTTTTACCGAAGATGCTAATCTAGTAGTTGTGGTTAGTCCTTGCATGGCAGAAGCTGAACCACTGCCCGCAATGATGGCCAAAATGGTGGTCATGGTAGGAGAAATATCAACTAAGGTGGAAGCGACAATTACGAATCCGGCAATAGCGGCCAAAGGCGTGGCAACGGTGTCGAGTAGGTTATCTACAAACGGAATGTAATAGCCAAAAATTTCAAAAATCATGGCGGCCCCAAAACTAATAAGTGCTGGTAATCCGCCTATCCAAGCCCAACTTTCGTTGAGTGGAATGATGTTGAAATAGGATGCGATACTCAGGGCAAACATCGGCAGAAACACCCTAAATCCGGATGCTGAGGCTAGTCCAATTCCGAGGCAAATGGAAAGTATGGTTTCGAAGTTCATGCAGTATTTTATTATTTTTCTTGATGTAGCAAATTACATACCATTACTATTAACACCAAATATATTGATTTTTTATATACTATTTATTCCTCAAAACATTCGTCTTTAAAACCAATCAAATACAATTTGTCTTTGGCCCGAGTAATGGCCGTGTACAACCAACGCACATAATCTCTATCGATGCCATCGGGCAAATACGGTTGTTCGATAAAAACGGTATTCCATTGTCCACCTTGACTTTTATGGCAGGTTATGGCGTACGAAAATTTGACTTGCAGTCCGTTGAAGAATTCGTTTTCCTTGACTTTCTGAAACTTGGCGTATTTGGAAGTAAGATGTTCGTAATCTTTCATTACTTCTTCGTACAATTTATTGGATTGTTCGTAAGTTAATGAAGGAGATTCGCTTTTGATCGTATCCAAAATCAAAACGGTTTCAAACGGAATTTGGTTGGGGTAATCGACCATTCGGATTTTTACTTTTGCGAAATTGAATCCGTATAGCTCTTTAAAGGAGAAGATTTCGAGTACTTCGATGATGTCGCCGTTGGCAATGAATCCGGCTTCGTCTTTTTCTTTGAGCCAGAAGTAATTGTTTTTTACGACCATTAAAAAATCTCCTGTCGACAAGTCACTTTCTTTGTCTAGAATTTTGGTGCGGATTTGTTCATTGTATTGATTAGCGCGTTTGTTAGAACGCACAATAAACGCAGTATCTTCAATCGAATAATTGCTGTATGCTTGGTTGATGGCATCTTGTATGTCGTAGCCATCAGTAAGGCGAATAATGTCTTTGAATCCTCTCAATTTGAACTTGAATTCGGTGAAGAAGCTGTCTTTGAGCAATTCACGTAATTCGGTAGCGTTGTATAAAATTCCGGAGTTGAGTTCCTGACGCATGACTTCGTCGAGTTCGATCCAATCGACTTTTTTATCGTAGTTTAATTCTAAGGTATCGGTATTTAAGGCTGGCGAAATATCCAAATTTACAGGCGGTAATTGAGCGGTATCGCCCAAAAGTATCATCTTGCAATTTTCACCACTATATATATAGGAGATTAAATCGTCTAGCAAACTTCCATTTTCATACATTTTACTCTCGGCGGCCACGTCTGAAATCATTGACGCTTCGTCGACGATAAAAATGGTGTTTTTGTGTTTGTTTTGTTGCATGGTGAATGCCACTCCTCCACCACTCGACTTTTTCGGGAAGTAGATTTTTTTGTGGATGGTAAATGCGGGTTTGTTCGAATAATTGGCGATTACTTTGGCAGCGCGACCGGTTGGTGCGAGCAATACGTATTTTTTATTGATTTCGATTAACTGATTGACGATGGTAGAAATAACGGTTGTTTTTCCGGTTCCGGCGTAACCTTTCAATACGAATATTGCGTCGTTGTTGGTATTGGTGATGAATACCGCAATCTTCTGAAAAAAAGCATCCTGTTTAAGCGTTGGATTAAACGGGAAGTTTTGGGAAAGTATGGAATAGAAGTTTTTTGAGGACACGATATATATTTAAGTGCAAAGTACGTTTTTTTTTAACCACTAAGACACGAAGAAGGCACAAAGTTCGCAAGGATTTTGGGCGATAAAAAGCAACAAAGAAAATATAAGATTTTTACCACTAAGACACGAAGAAGGCACAAAGTTCGCAAAGTTTTCTCGAACCATATAAGGCAGCAAAGGAAATATAAGTTTGTTTCTAAGCAAAAGTAACTAAAGAACATAATCTTACAGTCTTACAGTCTTACAATCTTATAATCCAATCTTCTAAGACGTCTAACCTTCTACAACGTCTAACCCTAAATCGTTCCGTTGTACATGGCTTTAACAATACCATCTGCGAGTCCGACTTTTGGCACGTAGATTTGGCGAGCGCCGCTCCATTTCATCGCGTTGAGGTAAATTTTTGTGGCGGGAATGATTACGTCGGCACGGTCGGTGTTGAGCGCGAGTTCGGCGACGCGTTGTTCGTAGGTTAGTGAATTTAAGTATTGGTATTGAGAATTGAGGTACAAATAAGACAGAGGTTTTTCTTGTTGTTTACCTGATAGTTTAAACAATTTATTGATGTTTCCACCAGAACCTATCAAGATAACTTCTTCAAAACCTTCTGTGGTCGCTTTGATCCATTTTTCGATTTCTTCCCAAACGATGTCGTTGACCATATTATTTAACATTCGGACGGTACCATTTTTGAAAGATTTTGACGCCACCATTTTTCCATCAGAGAAAAACGAAAACTCGGTACTTCCTCCACCTACATCCACGTATAAATAATTTTTGTCGGTTTTGATAAACGAATGTAAGTCTGATGAAGCGATAATAGCCGCTTCGTTCTTACCGTCGATGATTTCGATATCAATCTCCGATTTATCTTTAATAATCTCAACTACTTCTCTTCCGTTAAAAGCTTCGCGCATAGCTGAAGTCGCACAGGCTTTGTATTTTTCAACCTTATATACTTTCATTAATAAAAAAAACGCACGCATGGCATCGACCATTCGATCGATGTTTTCGTCGGAGATTTCGCCCACGGTAAACGCATCTTGTCCGAGGCGAATAGGCACCCGAATCAAAGCACTTTTATTGAATTGAGTTTCTTTGTTTTTTTGTTCAATAATATTAGTAATGAGCAGTCGCATGGCATTTGATCCGATGTCGATGGCTGCATATTTTTTAATTGTAATCATTTATTAGATGGACGTCTTAGAATGTTAGACTTGTTAGACTTGTTAGAATTTTAGATTGATTAGATTTTTGGATTATAAGATTTTAGGATTATAAGATTATAAGATTGTAAGACTATAAGATTTTAGGATTATAAGATTATTGGTTTAACTCGGTCTTGTGTCATAATTTTGAAATTCTTAATTCTTAATTCTTAATTCTTAATTCTTAATTCTT
>CAIUWH010000015.1 GCA_903902795.1 uncultured Bacteroidota bacterium | reverse complement strand
GAAGCAAACCGCCGCGCGGTGCGAAAAGCAGGAAAACGGATTACTGATATGTCCCGAGCCGTTCGCTTCTATGAAACTACTTCCAATCGATTTTTCGCGAAAAATACATTACTGCTGCAAGGATAAAGAACAAACCAATACTTCCTACCAATAAGGCGTAATCTTCGAGTTGAATAATGACGTAAATAAAAGTATACAAAAGCGTGAGCGCGATTCCAATAAATACCGGAAACTTCTTGTTTTTTAGTATAGAGAACGAATAGATGGTGATTAACGCGACTACAGCGCTTCCGGCAATAGAATACGCAAAACTAAAACTACTGTGTTCGGTAATCGAAATCAGTAAGGTGTAAAACATAATTAATGCCACGCCGATCATCGTATATTGAAAAATATGAATGTTGATTTTGCTAATGGATTGAATAAGAAAGAAGATCAGGAAGGTCAAGCCAATTACCAAAAATCCGTATTTGGAAGCGCGTTCGTTTTGTTGGTATTCGTTTACAGGTGTAATGAAATCGGTTTCCAAACCGTACGAAGCTAAGTTCGGAAAACTTTCGAAATATTGCTGCGCAAACGGACGGTTAAAATGTAACACTTTCCAATTGGCGGTGAATCCGTTTGACGTTACGTTTCGGTCGGTTGGTGATACAAATCCGTTAAAGCTGGGCGAATTCCAATCGGATTTCATTGAGACACTTGTAGTTTTCCCTATCGGAATGATTTTGATTTGATTGCTTCCGTTGACGTTGACGGTTCCCTTAAAATCTTTTTTAGAAAGAGTTGCATAATCAAATAATTGAGATTCCAAGCCATCAAAAGTTTCATTGGAATTGATGGGTTCGAAAACCAATTTCTGATTGCCGAACGTCATTTGGACTTCGTCAGTTAGACTTTTTAAGTTTTGGGTTTGAATGATGATTTTGGCTTGATTCCAAAAAATGTTTTCGTTCGGTATGTTTTTCTTCGCAAAATCGGGCTGTGAATAGGTTCCAGAGAAATTCATTTTGGTCGCGAATACATTCGATTCATAGATGCTGCGCTTGAGTGCTTTTTGCATCGTTGCATCGACGGTACTGTTGAGTGTTTCCGGAAAGAAATAGGCAAACTGAATTTTTTTGGTCAGGTTGTCTTTGTAGGGAATGCGTAAAACGGGTCCGTTGATAAAGACATTCTCGCCCCATTTGGATGTGGTTTCTTCTACTACTTCTTGTTGTCGAATGCTTCGTTCGATGATTAAATCTTGCACAAAAAAGAGCGGAATAAGCAGGAAAAGCGATAGCAATCCGATTAAAATCATTTTTGCGGTAGTTGATTGAAAGAACCCTTTAGGTTCTAGTTCTTGATGTTCCATAATTGTTTTATTTAAAGTTATTGATTACGTTAGATCCATGTTTCGCCTACAATTTTTAAGTACACTACTGCGATGGGTAAGTTGGATAAGAGGATTAGAATTTTGACGGCAAAGTATTCTTGATGGTTTTTCTGAGTGACGTAGAGGTAGCACAATTTCAGTAACACGATGAGGTTGACTAAAAAAGCAACAAGGATGTAAAATAAGCCAATGTTAAATAATTCGCAGGTTGGCCGAATCAGATGTGCGATGAGAAGCAAGGTTCCCAACACAAATGATCCTATAGCAATTTGGGTTGAAAATAAACCCGTAGCATGATTATACTGTTTTTTGGTCATGAGAAAATGAGGTTATGTTTTTAAACACTAAAAAAGCGAGGTAAATAAAGGTTCCGAAGTGAAGAGAAAACAATAGAGTTTCTGCCGAAAACAATGCGCCGTAGAGGGTTTCCATCAAGTGAATTGGATTGCTGATGATGTCCCAACTGTTGAACCGTAATTCACGTCCGATATAAATACCGAAACCATTTAATAAACAAATTATCGGAATAATGAAGTTCGTGAAGCGTTGGCTTTGAATGGTTTTTTGAAGAATTATTTCTGCCGATTGCAACGAAAGAATACCGAGTAAAAATCCAGCTAGTGCAAAGGAGCAAATCAATAGCAAGTCGAAGTAAAAAAGATGTTCCTCACTGCGGACGACGTGTACCAAATCGGTGATGATGTAAAACGAATTGGGTATAAAGACCAGCCAAACCAAAAAAAGGATAGAGGTCGTTTTGCGCTGTAGCCGATGGACGGATAGATAGGTTGTGATTAAATAGGGAATTGCTGCCAAAACTAGATTCCAAATCAGGAAAAACAAATAGATTGAATTTGTGATTTTGGCTCGAAAAAGTAGTAATCCGAAGCAATAGATGGAAAGTGCAAGTACGGTGATATTGACTTTTTTGTTTTGTAAAAAGAGTTGAGCAATTGCGTTCATAATTAATTGATATTAAAAGATTCTCGAATAGCGGTAACTGGGATTTTCAACATTTTTAGGTAGTTTAAGTGATAGAATTGATGTGCTGATTTTCCGCGTTGGTATTCGACCACGAATTGTTTGAGACGGTTAGGATAGAAGAACGTTCCGGTGGCAATCACCATATAGAGATACAGGCTTTTTTTGCCGTTTCCGAGTAAATAATATTGCATTCCGATTTCTTCTGGAACCGATATTCCGGTGTTGGTGAGTACATGAATCACGTCGTGGTCTTCTAGTTTGGGTTGAATTTCGAAGTTGTATTTGAGCAGAAAACAGCCTAAATGAAATCCGAGACTTTCCGGTGGATGTTGAATTAATTCGGGAATCGATACGTCCCACGCTTGGTTCTTTTTTAAGAAATTCTGATACGGTTTTTTCGACAGTTCGTATATTTTTTCGATGAGTAAATCTTTCATTAGTTTGTGATTAATGTGTTGATAGGTTGTCAAACGTTCCAATTTTTGACAGTTCTGCTTTATATTTTTTGGGAAGAAGTAATGATTTAATCAGTTGGTCTAACTTGACTATCCTACTCATTTTATATAATTTTAGAATGAAAAGAGTCGGGAAGACGGATGAGGTAAAGAGTTGTTTATGAACCGTTTTTGGAACTAAAATCCGCTGTATGTGTAGTAAAACAAAATAACGTGAACGTCCGAGATGTAGTTTGTACTGCTCATAAAGATGGATGGTGAAGGTTCCTTTTTGCAAATCGTTTTCGAGATGGATTTTTCTGTCGATAAGCCAATCGTCAAAATTTCGAGGTAAGTTTTTCAATCCCATTCGGAGTCCCAATCTATTGAAAACATTGAATATTTCTGCTTTTTCTCTCGGCTCTAATTTTCGTTCTAGCAATTCAAATGAACGGATAGAGTAGTCGATTAGCATGTAAAGAACATCTCGGTACGCCCAATCGGGAATGGTTTGTCCCCGACTTTGCTCAACGCCTTGGTGAATTTTAGTTATTCTGTCAATGGTGGCAAGTGCGCGTTCTTCTTCGGCAAAAACAATACTTTGAGCATATTCGACGGTTGAAAATAAGCGCTCCAACGGGTTATTCGGAATCGTTCCGGTAAAATACAACCAATCGACTGCTTTATTCAAGGCAAATTCGGCCGCCGATCCAGCAAAAATTAGCAGAACAGTATCTGTGTTTTTCCAGATGTGTCTTACAATTGATTTTTCGTCCACAAAGTACTTCATGATGTAATAGTTTTGCGATTATGAATGAGAAGTACGGTTATGATTCCCACTGTATAGGCGAGCATATCTATCCATGAAAAGGCAGTTCCTACAATGATTTTTAGAATAGTGTATTTTTCTAAATCGAAAACCTCAAGAATGTGTATAAACTGCAATCCTTCAATAAAGTAACAGATGGAAAGAGCTAGGATGGCCGTCTTAGTTTCTGAAATTTTCACAAAGGTTGCCAAGACGTAGAATACAAATAGTGCGGCGAGGGAATCTCCTAGAATCGGACGTATGAATTCGTCTTTTGCAAAAATTGCAATCAGTATTTCTGTTATCAGCAGCAGAATACTTATATATAAATAGTTGAATTTTATTTGTATCATAATATTAAAAGTACTTTGTATTTCAAAGTAAATAGATAAAAAAATAGGTTTAGGTTTTGGAAATTAACTTTTCGAGCGCATCGATGTGAGCAGAGAAGGCAGTTTTTCCTTCTTTGGTCGCGATGTAGCGCGTATTGGGTTTTTTACCGATGAATTGTTTTTCAATTTGGATGTAATTTTCAGATTCGAGTGCTTTGGTGTGTGAAGCGAGGTTGCCATCGGTTACGCCTAATAATTCTTTAAGCATGTTAAAATCGGCGCTGTCGTTTACCATTAATACCGACATGATCCCGAGTCGTATTCGGTGATCAAAGGCTTTGTTTATATTTTGGATGATGGTTTTCACTAATTTGTTTTGATGTAAAATAAGGTTTGTTTGGTTATAATATCTTAATTCCGATCGTATTTATAATGCATAATACTTCCGTACAAGATATGACAAATTCCGAAACCAAGTACCCAAAAATACAAACCGTATCCCGAAAATTCTGTGGCTATTAATCCCAAAATTATTTGAGTGATTCCTAGGTAGCGCACATCACGCAAGGTATATTTACTGGCATTGACACAGGCCATTCCATAGAAAATAAGTGTAATGGGTGCTATGAGTCCGTAATACCCATTCTTCAACAATAACACAGTAAAAATCCCTCCCGTAAGTAGTGGTATACAAAAATTAATAATCAATCGTTTGGAAGTGGAGTTCCACACTTTTTCACCCACTTTTTTAGCTTTTCGGATGGTTAACAAATAGGCAGTAACAATTGAAAATACAAGTACCATTAATGCTATTACAACAATTAGTTTAAAAGTAGTACTTTCTAGTGTAATAAAATACGAGCGATCATTTTCTATGAGATAGTAGGCAAAATAGGAGCCTATTAATGCATAGATACCCGCTAAAATTCCCGACAATCCACTAAGGGAAATAAATTGCGACGACTGTGCCATCATCGATTTGATGTCTTGAATGTCTTTTAAATAATCTTTTGCTTCCATAAAAAGTACTTTGAATGACAAAGTAACTGAAATAATTTTGTTGTACCAAGTGTTTTTTGAATTATTTTTGAAAAAATTATGTATTCAATGAATAAGTCAGTTCTATTCGCATTGTGCTTCCCTTTATTTTCTTTTTCACAAGTTTCCGATGAAGAAGTACTTAAGAAAATTTACAAATCGGCTTTGACCGAGAGTCAATGTTATTATTGGCTGGATGATTTGTCGAATAAAATAGGCTCAAGATTATCAGGTTCTGCGGGTGCGGAAAAAGCAGTGGCGTACACTAAGCAAAAAATGGAGTCACTCGGATTTGACAAAGTCTATCTTCAAGAAGTAATGGTTCCGAAATGGGTGAGAGGAGAGCAAGAAGTGGCGTATCTAAAGGTTGGAACGAAAAAGATTAGCTTTCCAATCTGTGCGTTAGGCATGTCGGTTGCTACTTCGAAATCCGGTATCAATGCAAATGTTATTGAAGTGAAATCGATAGAGGAAATGCAAGTGCTTGGCGCAGAAAAGGTACGCGGCAAGATTATCTTCTTCAACCGACCGATGAATCCCGAGCACATTGAAACTTTTCATGCCTATGGAGGATGTGTCGATCAGCGTTCGTCTGGTGCTAGAGAGGCCGGAAAATTAGGAGCTATCGCAGTTATTGTGCGGTCTATGAATTTACGATTGGACGATTTGCCACATACGGGTTCTACCAATTATGGGGATGTTCCCAATGATCAAAAGATTCCTGCGGCTGCCATCAGTACAAATGGAGCAGAGCAATTGAGCAGACTGCTTAAAGAAAACCCGAATTCAAAACTTTTTTTTAAGCAGTCGTGTACCGTATTTCCTGATGTGTTGTCGTACAATGTAGTTGGCGAAATTATTGGTTCTGTTCATCCCGAGCGCATTATGATTGTAGGTGGTCATTTGGATTCATGGGATTTAGGTGATGGTTCTCAAGACGATGGAGCCGGTTGTGTCCAAAGTATGGCTGTCCTCGATTTGTTCAAAAAAATAAATTACAAACCCAAAAACACCATTCGCGTTGTTCTGTTTATGAATGAAGAAAATGGAGTGCGAGGTGGTTTGCAGTACGAAAAGGAATCGAATAAAAGGGGAGAGAATCATATTTTTGCGTTAGAAAGTGATGCGGGCGGATTTACACCAAGAGGATTTTCAATTCTATGTGATGATGCAAATTATGATAAGGTTTTGTCTTGGAGGACACTTTTTGAACCGTATTTGATTCATATTTTCAGAAGGAGTAGTGGTCATACAGGCGTAGATATCGGTCCGTTACAATCGGCAAAAATTGTAAAAGTAGGATTACAACCCGATTCACAGCGGTATTTTGATTACCATCATGCTGCAAACGACACCTTTGATTCCGTAAACAAGAGAGAATTAGAGTTGGGTGGCGCGGCAATGGCATCATTAATTTATTTGTTTGATCAATACGGAATTGACTAATGAAACCAACCGATGTATACATTCTAAAGCAATCGGAAACTTTTCAAGAAATTTTATACTATGTGATTTCTGCGGTGGAGCAAGAAGTGCCCGGCACAGTATTACTTTATAAATGGGGTATTCCCTATTTTTATTACAATAGGAAGCCATTTTGTTATTTGGCACCGAATAAGAAGAAAGGGTATGTTGATGTTGGTTTTGCACGTGGTTTTCAACTGAAGTTGCATCAAGATGTTTTGGTTGATGAAAATAGAAATACAGTTAAATCCCTTCGTTATTTTGAAGTAAATAGTTTTAAAGATAGTACGTTAAGGGATGTGATCAAAGAAGCTAAATCATTGTATTAAAAAAGGGAGACTGAATCAATCAATCTCCCTTTTTTTATTTAATACAGTTATTTTTTATCTTTTTTGTCTATTGATGTAAATCCAGCCTGTTTTCGCATCTTGATTATCATTAAACTCGATAACGTAGTAGTAAGTTCCATCTGGTAACTCTTCTCCAGCATCCGATTGTCCTATCCATTCAACAGTATAATTTCCTTTAGTGTATACTTTTGTACCATATCTGTTAAAGATGCTAAGGGTTCGTACATTGAATGTAGCAAGATCAAAGAATTCATTTTTACCATCACCATTTGGCGAAATACCATTTTGGATATCACAGTAAATTCTAGTTACTGTAAATGAATTGGTATTGGAACAACCATCAGCTCTTGTTATGGTTAAAGTGAATACTAGCGGAAGTTCTTCTACTACAGAAGTAGAATTAACATAAGCTGTTACATTGAATTCAGGATCAGTGCTTACCACGTTTCCATTCAATACCCAACTGTATGAAGCAGTGTCTTCATCGTAGCCATTGTCAATTGGATCTGCAAATAGTATAAACGAAGTGGCGAAACAATCACCATCAACAATGAAGTTAAAAGCGCTTTGTATTGAAACTGTCAAAGTCGTGGTCGTTGCACATTGATTTGCGTCAGGTGTGAACGTATAGGTTCCGCTTGTAACGGTATTAATTGTGCTTGGTGACCAAGTTCCAGTTATCGAATTTTCTGAAGTTCCTGGCAACACGGGTGGTACAATACCTGGACAAAGCACAAGACTTGTTCCGAAGTTAAAAGTTGGAGTTACTAAATTGTTCACTACAATAGTTCCAGTTAATGATGCAGTTGAGCATCCGCCAGTTGTTGTTACCGTGTAAGTAAATGTTCCTGCAGCAGTTGGAGTTCCACTGATAGTTAACAAGTCACCTACAAGTGAGCTAGAAACGCCTGCTGGAAGTCCTGTAACGTTAATTCCAGTAGCACCATTTCCAGATTGATACACAATGTTAGTAATCGCTGTATTAATACATAAGTTTTGTGCATTATTTCCAGAAGATAAACTCAAAGTAACATTTGGATTCACAATAATAGTACCAGTAAGCGATGCGTTTCCACATGTTCCAACTGTTGAAACAGTGTAATTGAAAGTTCCAGATTCTGTCGGAGATCCAGTGATTGTAAATACACCTGAGTTATAAGTTCCAGTTACTCCGTTTGGTAAACCAACTACTGTTACATCAGTAGTGTTAGTTGAAGAATATACGATAGACGCTATCGGTGTATTAATACAAACTGTTTGGTTTTCATTCGCAGATGTTAAAGTTAAAGTAACATCTGGATTAACTGTTATGGTACCATTTAAGGTTACAGTTGCACATGTACTCACTGTAGTCACACTATAATTGAATACTCCTGATTCAGTTGGCGTACCAGATATAGTAAGTACACCAGCGTTGAAGGTACCCGTAACTCCATTTGGTAAGCCTGTTACGGTCACATCTGAAGCAGCAGTAGAAGTGTACTCAATAGCAGAGATTGCTGTATTGATACAAAGATTTTGAATATCACTGCCATTGCTCAACACTAAAGTTGAATCAGGGTTGACAACTAGAGTGCCTGTAGCCGTTTCAACAGTACATCCACCGACAGTCGTAACGGTGTAGTTAAACGTACCCGTTTCTGAAGGTTTACCACTAATTGTGAATTCACCTGCATTAAATACGCCAGACACACCAGTTGGAAGTCCGCTTACAGTAACATCGGTAGCATTAACAGTCGTATATAAAATAGGTGCAATCGGTGTATTTATACAAACGCTTTGATTTTGATTCGACGTTGTAAGTGTTAACGTTACATTTGGCAATAAACTTACTGTTCCAGTTGTTGGTGCTGAACTACATTGAACTGTCGTTATTGAAACAGCATCTAAATAATTACCCACAGAAGCACTTCCTCCAGCACTCGATACAGAAACAAATCGTAACGAATAATCAGTGCCAGTAGTTAAAGGTATAATGTAGCTAACATTTTGTAGAACCCAAGCAGTATTGCCATCTGTAAAACTACCTAGGTTAACATAAGGCCCGCCAACAGGTCCAATTTCAACTCCAACAGTATCATTTCCTTGACGACCTCTATGTGCAAATGAAATATTTACAGTTGAACCAGGCTCAACAGTAAAATCTTGGAAGATTGTTGCAGGGAAATTTCCATTCATTTCAATGAATTGACTTCCTTGATAAGCTAATACATTTTCATAATTTGGTGAAGGCCAAAATTCCATAATTCCATCACTAGCAGTAGTATCCCAGCAAGGAACTAAACTTTCATCAACCAAGGTAGGGAATTGTCCAGTTACTGTTGGTGTTTCAAAATCTAAATTACAAAGAGTAGTTGTAACTACAGGGGTGATAACAACCGTATAATCGCCAGGAACATTCGTTGCAAAAGAAGCCACATTACCCGGATTTGGGAATCCAGCAGGAACAGTCCAAACATAAGTATAGTTTCCAGGTACAGCCGGTGTAGCTGTTACAGTGGTCGAAGCTCCATTACAAATCACAGGACTATTTACTGTAACAACTGGCAATCCTGGATCTACAAGAGTAGCACTAGAAGACAGCAGCGAGTCGCAACCATTAATTGTAAAGTTAAAGTTCGCGTAAACACCTGCGTTTAATCCGTTGATGATGATTTCACCATTACTGTTAGCCGTTAAAGTTAAAGGGCCAACAGGTGTAGCGTCATCGTTGTAAGTAACGGTATAGGTTTGGTTTGGAATCAAATTACTAATGGTAATAGTTCCATTATTTCCGTTACAAGTAAGCGGATTCGTGCTAGAAATTAAAGCAGGAGCTTGAATTGTAAAGGTAGCCTCGTAATAATTTCCACCATTATCTATGGTCAAGTTGTCCGCACATCCATTAGTCGTAGTAAAGCTACCATCGATATCGTAGAACACTTGGATTGTATAATTTCCTGGAGCTAAAGCAGTTAAATCTAATGGGGCAGTACAACCTGGTTGAGAAACGCATTGCCATTTTTGTTGACCAGTGGTACATGGACCACCTCCAACGTCAAAAGTTCCTGTTCCGACATTACAATCGCTATAAAAAGGTAAGTTCCACGGCGTAAATGTACCAGGTGTATTTCCAGTTGGGAATACTCTATAGTTCATACGAGCGCTACATACATTACTTGAAGCAGATTTTTGTGTTTTTACTTCAGCACCTCTCATTAGTAAAGTTGCTGAGTTTTGAACATGCACGCCATAATTTATCGAGAACAAACTTCCGTCCTGATTGATTAAATCAGCACCAGAACCAGTTGTGTTGAAGAATTTTCCATCACCTGGAGTAGTACAATCTTCCATCCAAACGGCAGATGCATACACATTAATATCACATACAATAACTAATACTGATGTTGAAGCAGATGCAGTACAACCTGAATTATTCACAGTCACAGTATACGTGCCCGCTTGACCAACAGAGATTGAACTTGTAGTGTCAGGTAATGGATTAGTATTGAATGTCCAAGAATAAGTAGCATCACCTAAATTAAAATTGCTTGGAGTTACACTAATTGTTCCGCTCGAACCAGAGCATATAGTTTGCTCAGGAGTAAGAGTAAATTGAGGAGTTAAATCTTGAACAATCAAATTAAATTGAGAAGTTCCGAAACAACCCGCAACGTTTGTTACACGTGCATAAATGGTTTGCGAAAATGCAACCACATTTGTGTAGTTATTTGGTAACGGATTTACACCTGCCGTTGCATCAGCTTGTGTTAAATGGTAAGTTACAGTATGTTGAGCAGCAGGATAAATACCTAATACAGAAGCATTGTTCTGACTCAATGTAAATTGAGCAAAACCACTGCTGTTACATGCTGTCAAGTTATTTGGCGTAGCTAAGTTTATTGGGTCATAATATTCAATAACAATAGTATCGGTCGCAGTACAAGTTGTATTTATTAATGTAGCTACTAAAGTATATGTTCCTGTTTGATTGATCAACAAGTTTGGTCCAGTTTCTCCTGGTATTACACCATTTTGATTCGACCATACAAAAGTATACAAAGCTGGATCTAGATCGCTTACTAATTGATTAGCAGTTCCAGCACATAATGCATTTCCTCCTGAAATTAAGAAATCAATTCCTAATTCTAATCCGAAGTTGAAACTTCCACCTTCTAAGAATACAGCAGAGTCTAAAATATTATCTTGTCTA
This sequence comes from uncultured Bacteroidota bacterium, assembly GCA_903902795.1. Lineage (GTDB taxonomy): Bacteria > Bacteroidota > Bacteroidia > Flavobacteriales > Flavobacteriaceae > Flavobacterium. Next base: position 67,171 of record CAIUWH010000015.1, on the reverse strand, counting down.
TCTGCAACCACTAATTTAATATGGTATTGTTGACCAGGAATAACGGCAGACGAAGCAGTCATTGGAATCGTACTTCCATTGAAGTTGGTCGGAGAACCCAACACGTTTAAGCCGGGCGCAGGTCCGTAAAAATCAGCAAAAAACTGTGGGTTAACAGAAGGACAACCGTTATTAAATGCATTATCTCTAATGGTTACAACTGATATTGGTGTTGTGGTATTTGGCACAACGGCCAAGTTAGTTGTAACATTTGTAGCAAGATTAGTGAGTAAAAAGGCAAACGCATCCGAGAATGTACATTGGAAGGTACCATATTCTTCCGAAGCAAAAATAAAGTCAAAACTAATATTGTCTACAAGCGGAATAAAATCAAATTCCAAAATCGTTGCATTTCTGCTGTTCATGGGCTGACCAGTAGCAGCTGCAATGATAGCATTTAGATCGTTATCTCCAACCCACGCTTGGTTTCCATCACTTGATTGAGTAGTGTTAGGTCCAGGAACATTGGTTATACTTCCAGAAGATAAAACTACCCCATCATTAAATGGGAATGTTGAGCCATTTCTATTGAAATATCCAATTCCATTGACAGAACCGAAATTAGTACCCGTTGATGTTGTAACGTTAGTTACCGAAGCACAAGTCGAATTAAACAAGACATCCTCTACTAATTCAACATTTGTAAATTGTGTATCATTTGTCGTAATTGGAGGAGGAATAGTTCCAACACAAACCGAAAAAGTGATATTTTGATTAGTAGCAAACGGATCTAAAAATACTCGTATAAAGTAGGTTTGGCCAATAGTCAAATTATTTAATACATCGGCAGTTCCGAATGCCTGACAATCAATTTCAGTTAAGCCTCCAGGACATACTCCAGAATAAACAGCAAAACCTAAGTCAAATTGATTTCCAACGACATTATTTAAATTAACCGAGTGATTTTGAGCGGTTGCAACAAATTGAAACCAAACATCTTCTGTTGGTTGCCCAGCGCAGTCATTTTGTTGTGAGGATGGAGTAGCACCTATTAAGGAACCGTTCGTAAAATTAGTACATGATTGGTCTGGATTGGTTAAAACAGTTATCGCGCCCTCACAATCATCATTTGGTATCAAGGTGCAAAAGTTAAACGGACCAGCCCATAAACTTGAATCGGTTGGGTTACATACTGCTCTTACATAATAATCAAAACAAGTTGCTTGTGTTAATCCTACCGCATTAAACGGATTTGTAGGAGAATCAGTCCAACCCGTAGTTCCCGCATTTGGAGCAGGTGAACCAGCTGGTAATATAAGGACTTGCCATGCACTTGCCGTTGAAGTATCAGGATTTGGTAATTGTGTCCATCCCAAAGTTGCTGTTGTTAATCCTACAGCAGTTGCGTTTAAATCGTTTGGTTTTCTACAAGTTGGTGGTGGAAGACATGTTACATCAGCAATCCAACCTGGATTAGTAACCGAAGTGTCGCTTAAGAAAGTGAAAGTCAAACAACCATCAGCACTTGAAGAGGTAAACGGACCAGGAATTGTGCTACCCCAAAATGAACCAGGTTGAGTTAGTGGGCCAAAACCAGCACCATTTGTACTTGATATTTGTGGTGCTGCCGTAGAATTTCCGTCAAAAACATACAATCCATCAAAATTGTCCTCAGTATCAAAGAAAGTGAAAGTTACGGTTACTTGTTCACCAGGAACAATAGGACATATTGTAACGGTATTGTTCGTGCTATTTGCGTAATTATTAGTTGCTCCACCCGGATCTGTAAATACTCCACCACATACGGGAGGTGCGATTTGAGTGGTTATTGTTCGTGGACCAATCCATAAACTGAAATCCGCTGGGCCGCATTCGTCTCTAACATAAATGTCGTAACATGTATCGGGATTTAAGCCCGTTATTGGCGCATTAATATTCGTTGTTGAAGTTTGATAACCTGTAGTTGTTGCATTTGGTGCCGGAGAACCACAAGGCAAAGCTATTATATTGTACGTCGTGGCAGTGCTATTGGATGTCCACGTTACATTTACCGAATTTGAAGTTGGTATCGATGCAGCTAATCCAGTTGGAGTAGGACATGTAGGAGGCAAGCCGCACGTGATGTTTGCAATCCAACCCGACAAATTTACAGAACCGTCACTTCTGAAACGGAACGTTAAACATCCCGATGGATGAGAGGATGTAAACGGACCAGGAATCGTATTTCCCCAGAATGAACCTGGCACTCCACCAGGTACATTATTGGCAGGATTACCACTAGAAATCTGATTTTGTCCAGATACATTGCTATTGAAAACATACAATCCATCCCAGTTAGTTTCGGTATTGAAAGCCGTAAACGTTACCGTTACAACTTCACCAGGAACTGTTGGACAAATAGTTATGGTAGAGTCTAAACCATTAGCATAATTCGCATTAGCTCCACCTGGATCGGTATATATTCCACCACAAGCAGGCGGTATTGGTTGCGTAATAATATTGGTTACGCCAATCCAATTACTAAAATCTGTTGAACTACACTCGTCTCTAACGTAAATGTCGTAACAAGTATCGGGATTTAAGCCTGTTATTGGTGCGTTAGTATTGGTTGTTGATATTTGATATCCTGTAGTTCCGGCATTTGGAGCAGGCGAACCACACGGTAGTGCAATTATGTTATAGGTTGTTGCTGTGCTATTGGATGTCCATGTTGCACTTGCGGAAGTAGATAAAACTCCCGTAACACTTAATCCAGTTGGACTAGGACAGGTTGGTGGTGGTCCACACGTTACATTAGCAATCCATCCGGCAAGATTAACGACACCATCACTTCTAAATCTGAAAGTCAAACAACCATTAGGTGCAGAGGATGTAAATGGACCTGGAATTGTAGCTCCCCAAAACGAACCGGCAACTCCACCTGGAACAAATCCAGCGGGATTTGCACTAGCTATCTGTCCAACACCAACTACACTGCCATTATAAACGTACAATCCGTCAAAATTAGCTTCTGTATTGAATGACGTAAATGTTACTGTTACTACATCTCCTGGATTAATTGGACAAATGGTAACAGTTTCATCGGCATTATTAGGATAAATACCTGCTGTGCCACCTGAATCAACATAGTTACCGCCACATACTGGTGGCAACGTAGAAGTAAAATAGCAAAATGGTCCAACCCATGCGCTAGATGAATTAGCACAAACTGCTCGAACATAATAACAATAGTTGGTATTTGGTGTTAAACCCGTTTGGTTGAAGTTATTTGTTAAAGTGGAACCTGTCGGCACTCCGGTCGGAGCAGCAGTTCCAAGTAAATGTTCAATATCGAACGAAGCACCAGATCCAGACCAACTTAAGGTAGAAGAAGTAGCTAAAGGAGCTGCTGCTAATGCAGTTGGGTCTAAACATCTTTCAATGACTTGAACATTATCCAATAACCATCGATCGCCTGTTAAAGTACTTGAAGGCTGCGTGTATTTCATCACGAAAGCAATGTAAACATTGGTGCCTGCAAAAGCAGATAAGTTGATTACTTTTTCATCACATACATTAAATACTGCCGAAAGTTGGTCTTCAGTATAGGTAGCTAAAGTTGTGGTGTACGAAGCAGGTACATTTTGTGCTGCAGTACCAGGTGCTAGTTTCACCTCATAGGTAGTTCCTTGATTACCTGCAGTAAAAGTTCTTGAAAAGAACCGCAATTCCCCATTTAAAGGAACTGTAACCAATCGTGTCGCCAAATATTCTTCACTTGTAACGCCTTGAGCAATATTTTGCCTATTCATATAAGCAGCTAAAGTTCCTTGGCAAGAATTCGGATTGGTCGCCCAATCAGTAGCTCCGCCTACGTTTATGTCAAAAACTGCCCAGTCGGTTGGTGGGAATGTGCCTTCAAAGCCTTCAAGAGGTAATTGTGCATAACCTAAAAATGAAAACAATGAAAAAAATGAGAGTAATAAATTTTTTTTCATAAAGATGGTAATATAGTTTGTTTGATTTGATTAACTAACGATTACCAAAAATATAAAAAAAAATTACATTTTAAATATTAAATATTGAAAATTCCACCAAAGGCAATTATTCTCTGTAAAAAATAAAAGTTTTGCTGGGCGGAATCCGATTCTGAAGTAGTTGTGCGAATGTTTTTCATTGAGACGAAACCGCCTTTTATCTCAGTTTGAAGGAAAAAATATTTAAAAAAGGTGATGTTCAATCCCACTTTGGCCGATAATCCAAATCCAGAAACATGAAATTCATCATAGCGTTCCTTTCCGATTATTTTGGAATTAGTTTTCGGATACAGTAAACCCGCGCCAATTCCTTCTGTAAGATTAAGTTGAATAGTGTCGGTATTTCCAATCTTAAAAAATTTTGAAATATCATCCACTCTGGACAGTTCCGAATTAACATAATTTAATCCATCGGTATGCTCGAAAGTTAAAAAAGGAGGTAATGTTCCTAAATCATTCTCATCAAAATTAGTAAATAAATTCACCTGAGTGCTACTGTAAGTTCCGTTGTAAATTGAACCTGCATCATCGGTAGGTAAGTTTATATAACCTGAAACAGGTACTGTTTGCGTTTGTCGGACCACATATTTCATATGATCTAATCCAATAGAAATATTATAATGATCGCTAATGAAATAACCAATTCGAATGTTGGTTTGCGGAATGGTCATTCTAGAAGGATTTACATAATCAAGATGCCAACCCTTTGGTTTGTCATCTGCAATAACATCTTCAGCGGTAAAATTATAATTTTCTCCCTTAAAGGTGATGTCCGATTTAGAAAAATTTTCGCGATTTCCACCCCAAAAAACATAAAATTTACCTTTGTTGTGTGCGGTAAATTTCGCAGGTTTTATATCAATTTCTTGTGAAAAAACGGTAGTAATTATAAAGCTAAAGATAAGCGTGTAAATTATTTTCATTAAGTGTTGATTGGGATATCTAAAATTAAAATTGATTGATGGTTCTTCGGATTGCTACTAGTTTTGTCATTAATCCTTCAAAAAGGTCTAAGTGTAGCATATTGGCTCCATCACTTTTAGCATTCGCAGGATCAAAATGGGTTTCAATAAATAACCCGTCTACACCTACCACAATTCCGGCTTTAGCAATTGTTTCAATCATATCAGGTCTTCCACCTGTTACACCAATGGTTTGATTGGGTTGCTGTAACGAATGAGTAACGTCCAATACAGTCGTTGCATAATTTTGCATGGTTGGAATTCCTCTAAAATCAACAATCATGTCTTGATACCCAAACATGGTTCCTCTATCGGTGACCATTACATTTTGATTTTCACAATCCAGTACCTTTTGCACAGCGTGTTTCATGCTCTCCGGACTCATGAATTGTCCTTTTTTCAGATTTACCGTTTTCCCAGTTTTCGCCGCTGCAACCACTAAATCGGTTTGGCGCACTAAAAAAGCCGGAATTTGAAGTACATCTACATACTCTGCGGCTTTATCAGCATCTTCATTGGTATGAATGTCAGTAACAGTAGGAATTCGAAACGTTTCAGATACTTTTCTTAATATTTTCAGTGCTTTTTCATCGCCAATTCCTGAGAAACTGTCAATTCTAGAACGATTAGCTTTTTTAAAGGAACCTTTAAATACCAATGGAATTTCTAATTTATCAGATATGGTAACGAGTCGTTCGGCAATCTTCATGGCCATCTCTTCTCCTTCAATGGCACAAGGTCCGGCCAGTAAGAAGAAGTTTCCACTTTGTGTATGCTGAATTTGAGGTATATGTTGAATGTTCATAGTTCGTTGTTTTGCAGTGCGAAGATAGTGAGAATTTGTGCGAATTTCGTGTTAATGTTCTGTCAAAAATTAACTCAAATTGAATTAGTTTGATTGTTTTTTGATTTCGAAACCACTCGGACACATGATTTTGCCTTTCTCATATATATTAAAGTATAAAATGACTTTTTTCTGTGAAGATGTAAAGGTGATTTGATATACATCTAATGTTCCTGCACCCATATTGGTTTTTTTGGTTGGGAAAGGACAGCAACTTTCTAACTTTTCATAGGTAAAAGTTTCCCCATTACTGCCTTTAAGTGCATTAAAAAAATAACTTATATTTTGAGGAGCCAAGTTTTCTAAATTGAATCCAATGTTAATAGGATAGTCTTTATCGTAGCCGTATTTTTTATCGTTGCTGTATTCTGTGATGACAAAGCTATTGTCTGTAACCGATGGCTTTTGAGCGGAATCGTCAATGTTTTTAATAGTAGATTTTGTGCTGACACACGAAAATAACAGAGGTAAAACGAGCAAGCTGAAGATGATTTTTTTCATGGTTTGGTTTTCATTGTTGGTACAAAAATACTGCCAAATTTGATTACTTTTTAATTTAAATTAATAATGAAAGTTTTGCTTTTTATACTATAGGATACTTACTTTTGTAAATCAAATTTAAAAATATGGAGCTACTATCTCAAACTTGGCATTGGTCGATATCCGGATTTATAATAGGTATGATTTTGTTAGTATTGACGTATTTCGGAAAAAATTTCGGAATGTCTTCTAATTTACGAAGTTTATGCTCGATGACGGGAATAGGAAAACGTTTTCCCTTTTTCGATTGGGATTGGAAGTCGCAACGTTGGAATTTAGTTGTTGTTTTTGGCGCCATGCTGGGCGGATTTGTAGCAGTACATTTTTTGTCCGATGCTTCGAATGTTAGTATAAGTGAAGCGACTCAAGTTCAACTGTACGAATTGGGAATCGATCAACCCAACGGAAAACTGTTACCCGATGCCTTGTTTGGCTCAGCGGCATATTCGTCGGTGAAATTGATTTTTATTTTAGTTTTAGGTGGATTTATGATCGGATTTGGCTCACGTTATGCTGGAGGATGTACTTCAGGTCATGCCATTTCTGGTCTTAGTAATTTACAAAAACCTTCGCTCAAAGCTTTAATCGGTTTTTTTATCGGCGGATTGGTGATGGCACATTTTATTTTACCCTTAATTTTTTAAAAGATGAATTTAATAAAATACTTAGTTGTTGGGTTTGTATTCGGAATCGTTTTAACCAAAAGTGAAGCGATTTCGTGGTACCGAATTTATGAAATGTTTCAGTTTCACTCGTTTCACATGTATGGAATCATCATGACCGCCGTCGCAGTAGGATTAATCGGTATTCAAATAATCAAACGTAAAAAAGTTAACGACATCAAAGGTACTCCTATCGTAATTCAAGACAAAGAAAAAGGAACCATTCGCTATTGGATTGGCGGACTGATTTTTGGTTTAGGATGGGCGCTTGTGGGTTCTTGCCCTGGTCCGATATTCATTCTGATTGGTGCCGGATTTTCAACTATTTTTCTAGTATTTTTGGGCGCGCTACTCGGAACATTCATCTACGGCGTAATCAAAGATTATTTACCGCACTAATCTTAAACAATTTCTGCGCTCAAACCGGCTTCCAAAAGTTGGGTGCATTGCGGTTTTAATTCGTCAAACGAACCGGTTTTTACCGTGCATTTTCCTTTGTAATGTACCAAAATCGCGCATTGCTCGGCTTGTTCCGACGTATGGCTGCAAACCCGAATTAACGTTTCAATCACGTGGTCAAATGTGTTGACATCATCATTGTACAACACAATTTCATTGTTAATCCCGATTTGCTCTTCTACTAGGACATCTTCCTGTACCTTTTCGATTGTACTCATGTTCATAAAAGCTAATTGTACTATTTTATATATTTTAATGAAACCCAATTGTTTCGTTCTAATTGCGTCACAAATGTCAAGCCTTTTTCTACACACGAAGCATCGATAAACGGAATGTCTTCGGTATAAAACCCACTTAAAAGTAGTATTCCATTGTCATTCAAACAATCCACATACTGTTGCATATCGTTCAACAAAATATTTCTGTTGATGTTGGCAATAATCAAATCGTACTGCTTTCCTTTCAGTAAATCGGCTTCTCCTTCATACACCGTAATCTGCGAACAATTGTTGCGTTCGGCATTTTCAATCGAATTCAAATAACACCAATTATCAATATCAATCGCATCGATAGGTTGAGCGCCTTTCATTTCGGCTAATATGGCTAAAATGGCTGTACCGCAACCCATATCAAGAGTTTTCATATTGTTCACATCCATTGCTAGTAAATGCTGAATCATCATGTGTGTGGTTTCGTGGTGTCCGGTTCCGAAACTCATTTTGGGTTCAATCACAATGTCAAATTCGGCATCGGTTTTCGGATGAAACGGCGCACGAACATGACACATTCCGTCGACATCAATCGGTTCGAAATTTTTCTCCCATTCTTCGTTCCAATTTACTTGTTCGATTTCTTCGTAGTTGTATGAAATAGTAAATTCGGGCGATTGCATCACATACACATCCTCCAACACATCGGCTGTCCACAACTCTTTCTGAATGTAAGCTGAAAATCCGTCTTCGGTTTCAATAAAACTTTCAAAAGCAGTTTCACCCAATTGTGCGATGAGGATTTCAGTTCCGAGTTCTTTGGGTTCTACTGTAAAATGATAGCCGATATAGGAATTGGACATGATTATTTTTTTTGCAAATATACAATCCAATCTTTAAAAAATGACGAAAAAAAAACTCTTCGTGGGAAGAGTTTTTATAGATAGAATTTATTCTTTTTTCAGATTTCTCAATTGTTTCAATTTGTCTTTCCAAACCAACAATTCTTCTTTTTGGCGTTCGATGTTTTTACGTACTTCTTTTACCATAGGATTATCGGCTTTAGCATTGGCAAAAAACTGAATGTTGTTTTCCAATTGGAAGATTTCACCCTGAATTTCGTCAATCTTACGCATCATGAATATCTTTTCGTTATCCAATTTACGCGTATCATCCGAACTTGATAATTGATCCAATCGGTTGGCAAAACGCAATTTTTCTCCTTCTTTTTTACTCGAACTCAATTTGTCAAAAAGTGCATCTAATATTTTATTGAATTTCCCTTCGATATGGCGACGGTTAAACGGCACTTTACCTATGGTTTTCCATGTTTCGATGTGCGCTTTTATTGCATCCAAATCGGTTTTGTGATCGCCCACCAATTCAAACGATTTCATCGATTCAAGGTATTCTTTTTTCTTTTCAAATGCTTCAACTTCTTCAGCGTTTTCCTCTTTTTTGCTGTCTTTCAAACGGTCAAAATAGTGGTTGCAGGCTTGTTTGAATTCGCCCCACAATTTGTCAGAAAATTTGCGCGGTACATGTCCAATTGATCTCCATTCCTCCTGAATTTGCTTCATGATTGGAGTCGTAGCTGCAAAATCTTCGCTTTCTTTCAACTCGTTGGCTTTCGCAACCAACGCTTGTTTTTTGGATAAATTATCGTTTTGGTCTTTCTTGATGTCTTTGTAAAACGAATTTTTAAGTACGTTGAAATCCTTCACCGCGTTTTTAAATTCCGCCCACGTTTGTTCATTGACTTCACTCGGAACTTTACCTGTAGCGAAGAATGTATTTCGCAACGCTTCCACTTTTGCCATTTGCTCTTGCCAAGCGCCGTGCGAATCAACTTTTTCGATAGCCAAGGTTTCGATTTGAGCAATAAGTTCTTTTTTCTTAGCTAAGTTTTCGTTTTCTTTTTCTCGAAAACTTTCGTAAAAGGCCTCGCGTTTGTCGTGCATTTGTTTGGTCAGATCACTGAATTGTGTCCAAATTAGTTCGCGTTGTTCACGAGAAACAGGTCCGATTTCTTCTTTCCAGATGCGGTGTAAATCCTGTAATTCTCTGAACGCCTTGTTGATGTCACTTTCGTGTAATAACTCTTCAACGCGTGCTATAATTTTTTGCTTTAATTCTAAATTGTGTTTGAAATCCAAGTCACGGGCTTCGCGATCCAAATGCAAGAAATCGTAGAAGTTTTCAATGTGGAAATGGTAGTTATTCCAAACGTGGTTGTATTTGTCTTTCGGAATCGGACCGGCGTTTTTCCAACGTTCTCTGATGTCATTCAATTGCTTTAAAGCCGTTGAGATGTTTCCGGTTGAATTATTGACTAAATTTTTTAATTCTTCTACCAAAGCCAAACGATTTTTTAAATTCGTTTCTAAATTGCTTTGCAGTGATTTAAAATGACTATTTTTCCTTGCTTTATATTGATTGTAAGCGTTGTCAAAAACTGCTTTTAATGGGAAATGATAATGGAAATCTTCCGTGGTGTCAGGATTTTGAGCCTGCCATTCATCTTTTTTCTCATCGATAAAATGATAGTATTTCGATAAAAACGATTTTTTTATTTCTTCCACATGGTCTTTAACCGACATTACTTTTTCAACTTCAGCCAATTTTTCAAGCTCAGCTACTAAGGCTTCCATCGACATCGCTTCATAATCTTCCATCGGAATATCATGACGGTCTTTTAAGGTTTCGTCTTCGCTTTCTTCTGCATTTACGTTGGAGATTGCATTCATCACAAAGTCAGATTCATCTTCATAAACCATGGCATCGTCTGCAACTTGTTCGTCTGTAAGTTCAATTACGTTTTCAACTTCTGTAGAAACTTCGCTTTCAACATCAGCAGTGTTTTCCGGAGTTGAGACTTCTGTAGGAGTTTCCGTGATTTGTTCGCCAACAAGATCTTCAACTTCTACATCATTTTCTTGTTCCTCTTCTGCAATAATCGGCGCTTCTACTTCAGTATCAGGAACTAATTCTACAGTTTCTTCAACAGTTTCTTCCGCTGCAATTGGAGCTTCCACTTCAGTATCCGAAATCAATTCTACTGCTTCTTCACTAGTTTCCTCGATTGGCTCAACTTCCTGATTTTCAATACTAATTGTTTCTTGCAAATCGTTGTTTACATTTCCGTCTGCCTCATTTTCAGTCGCTGGCAGGTTATCATTCTTTTCTTCTAACATTATAAAATGTGTAAGGTTATACAATTTTTGAGGGCGAAAGATAGTAAACACCCTTGAAAATTCAAAGAAAATCAAGTGTTTCTGTTTCTTTTTTACTTAAAATTGAATTTATTTCCTAAACATGGAAAAATCGAGGAGGAAAGTAACTTGTAGTTCGCTTGCTATTTGTTCCAAATGCGCCATGCTTTTTCGGCTTGTAAAACGAGCATTTCATAACCATTTTTTATCAACGCACCTTTTTTCTTTGCTTTTTTTAAAAATTGGCTTTCAGTGGGATTGTAAATCAAATCGTACGCGAGGTGATTGGATGTTAAGAACTCATAAGGAATATCGGGAAATTCCTTCGGATTGGTCTTCGTGCCCAAGGGCGTACAATTGATGATGATTTGGTAATTGTCGAATGTAGTAGCGTTGATATACTTGTAATCGATGGTGTTGATTTTGGGTTGACGCGAAACAAAACTATACAGTATATTCAGTTCATCGAGAGCAAACGCAACCGCTTTTGCTGCTCCACCAGTGCCGAGAATAAGCGCTTTTTTATGATGGGGTTGGAGTAGCGGTTGTATCGATTTTTTAAATCCGTAATAATCAGAATTATATCCTTTTAGTTTCCCTTTTTTGGTGAAACGAATTACGTTTACCGCTCCAATTAGCTGGGCTTTTGTGGATAGTTTATCAAGAAATGGAATGATGGTTTCTTTATACGGAATCGTTACATTCAATCCTTTTAGGTTGGGATTATTTTCGATAATTTCCGGAAACAAATCAATGCTTTCGATGTCGAAATTTTCGTAGCTGCAATCATTAAAAAGTTCGGCAGAAAACTTCTCTTTAAAGTATTTTTTCGAGAACGAATAGGAAATGTTTTTTCCAATTAAACCGAACAGTTTAGCTTCCATCCATTAGATTTAATGGTTGATATTGGAAATATAATCCGCTGCAAATAAAGACGCACGAGATGAGCAACGATTTTTTCAAACGACTATTTTTTGTATTTGGCGATATAACTTTGGACGATTTTATTATTCCAAATAGTCGGAAACGACTCTTCTAAAATAGAACGATTATTGAAGTTCAAATTCAAACCATTCACTAAATGGAAGGTTGCTTTTTCTTCTTCTTTGAGCATAAAATACAATCCTGCTAAACGGTATTCTACTTGGTATTCGTCTGGGAAAAACTCGGTCGATTGCAATAAGGTTTGTACAGCGGTATCAAATTCGCCCAATTGCTGCAGTACATCTACCCAAAACAACCACGTATCAAGATGTCCGTCGCCAAATTCAACCGCTTTTCGATAACCGTATTCTGCTTCCTCAAACTTACTAATCGCCTTATTTATGGTAGCATAGCGTTTCCAGTACGCTCGATTTTGATCATCGATTGCAATGGCTTTGTTGACGTAATATAAGGCTTTGTCGTAATTTTTCTGACGTTGGTAAAAATCAGTTATTGCAATCCAACCTTTATCCAAAAGCGGATCTTCGTGTACTGTTTTTTCAAAGAATTTTAAAGCTTCAGCTTTATGTCCCAGTTTTTCATGGCATTTTCCAATTCGCAATAAAGCGTAAGAAGTTGGATCATCCAATTCGATGGTTCTTTCATAGTTTTCAATTGCATCTTCATATCGTTTTAAACGTTCGAGTGCTTTCCCATTTTCCATAAAAGCGCCAAGAAAACGATCGTCAATGTAGGTTGCAAATTCAAAGGCACGAACCGCATTTTCATAGTCTTTTAATCCGTAATACAATCGACCTTGTTGATGCCAAGCGATTTCGCTATACGGATTTTTATCAATATATTTTTTTAGGTATTCAATGGCTTCTGCATTTTGGTCTAAAAACTCAAAACAATAGACTACATTGTATAAAGCAGATTGATCTTCGTAATCTTCTTCGAGGCATTTGATGAAATTTTCTTTGGCCATTTCAAGGTTGTCCATAAACAAAAATTCCATGCCAATCAAATTGTACACATCAGCAAAATCATCGGTATATTTCAGCGCTTCTTCTAGCAATTCAACTGCTTTTTCGTGGTTGTCTCGCTTCGAATAAATATTGGCTTTTTGGATAAAAATTTCTTCATTCGTAGGCTCAATGGCATACAACTCGTTAAGCAATCGCTCGGCTATTTCGAGTTTGTCATCATAGACCAACATTTCCACTTGAACCAGTTTTAAACCAGTCGACTTGGGATGTTGTTCTAAACCTAATTTTAAGGCTTTCTTCGCTAAATTGGCTTTACCCATATCGAGGTAATGAAGAATTATTTCTTCAAATTCCTCTGAGTCAAAAAAGAATACTTTGTTGGTTTTCAACATCGATTCAAATTTTGATAAGGATAAATTGTAGTCTTCTTCGTCGTGTTCCAAATGCATAGCTTTTTATTTAAAATTATCCTTATTAAAAGTAGGTAACTTCGTTTATTGTATGAAAAAAGGTTGTAATTGTTTTGAACAATTTAATTAACATTGAAGTTTATTGCTGATGGTTTATTGTTTATCGTTTATGTTCGAAGTTAACAACTAACTATAAACCATAAACTATAAACCTTTTTGAACTTCATCCATCACATCCAATATAATTTGGCAACCTTCTTTAATTTCTTCTTCAGAAATTGTTAAGGGTGGTGTGATTCGGATTGCTTTTCCTTCAAACAACAACCAAAATAATATCAATCCTTTTTCTTGACATCGCAAAACAACTTGATTGGTTATTTCTTCGTCGGAGGTCATAGCAGCCAACATTAATCCTTTTCCTCTTACTTCTATTATCAAAGGATGTACCAAAAGCGAACGAAACAGCTTTTCTTTCGCTAATGACTGCGAAGCATAGTCATTTTCAAGTATTTCTTGCAATGTTGCCAAACAAGCTGCCGCAATGACAGGATGTCCGCCAAAAGTGGTGATGTGTCCGAGTTTCGGATCATGACTCAACAGATCCATGTGCTTTTCGTGTGCAATGAATCCGCCAACGGGCATTCCGCCTGCCATTCCTTTTCCGATGATGACTACATCGGGAACCACATTGTAGTTTTCAAAGCCGAATAATTTTCCGGTTCGTCCAAATCCGGGTTGAATTTCATCGATAATCATCAATGTACCAACTTCCTCGCATCTTTTTTTTACTTTAGCTAAGAAGTCGTTTTCGGGCTGAATAAATCCTGCACCACCTTGAATACTTTCCAAAATAATTCCGGCTGTCTTGCTAGTGATTTTTTGGATGTCGGCCTCGTTATTGAAGGTGATGAAATCGACATCGGGAATCAACGGACGAAATACTTGCTTCCGTTCTTCAAATCCCATCACGCTCATCGAGCCCATAGTGTTGCCGTGGTAAGCATTATGGCAGGAAATTAGCTGACTTCTACCAGTCACTCTTCGTACAAGTTTTAATGCGCCTTCACAGGCTTCGGTCCCCGAATTAACTAAGTAGACTTTATTTAATTGTGGTGGTAAGTGTTCGACCAATAGTTTGCAATACTGCACAGCTGGACTTTGTGAATATTCGCCATACACCATTACATGCGAATACTTATCCAATTGTTCTTTAATAGCTTGATTGACTCGTGGGTTTTGATGGCCTAAAGAGCAAGCCGAAACACCCGCAACAAAGTCGAGGTATTTCTTATTATTTGTATCGTAGATGTAGGAACCAATGGCATGTGAAACTTCCATTCCTAATGGGTAAGGCGAAGTTTGTGCTTGGTATTTTAGGAAATCGTTATTCATATGCTGCTTCAAAAGGCGAGTCTAATATGCTTTGATTCGCTGTGTTTTCCTATTTTATAACGGGCTTTTGCGGATTATTCTTATCGTATTCCAACGTTTCTTTTCGGACTTCCATCGGTGCGTCGGGAATGGCATCTTCTTTTTGCTTTTCCTTTTGGGCATCGAGGTCGTACTGATTTTCTTCGGGCGGATAAATATCTTCTTTCGTTTTTATTCGCTCATCGCCACGCCAATTAAAGCCGCGGAGTTTTCGGGTGTTTTCCGGTAATTCCTTTTCGGGATAAATGTCGCCATCTACATCGGTGAAAAACGTAATGGTTTCAATTTGATCTTTATCAAAAATAATATTGATTTTACTACTTACATTTTTGTTAATACCAATCAGTTGATTATCGTCGTCACGCATATAATAAATGACTTCTGTGTTTTTGATGATATCGACTTCACTCAGCTTATTGTCTGTGAATTTTCCGTATAAATTTTGCCCTTTCACTTGATTATAACCTGTTCCGATGGTGTCTTTCGAGGTGATGAAGGCATTGTTTAGTACTTTAAGTGAATCGAGTTTTTCACTTTTATTATTCCCAATAAGGTGCATGACATCGCCTGTTAACTGATTTTCGTAATTCCACAATATGGGTTTTCCAATCATTTGAGTTAACGCCTTTTTCTGATCGGAATGAATCGAATCACATTTTCCACTCATATCGGTTTTGAAAAAGCGTACGTTATTGTAGCCTCGAACTACTCGTTCGCCTTGTTTTCCGGTAACCACTAGTCTTTTGGCGTGCACAAACATCGAATCGTTATCAATAAAATAACGTACCGAAGCTCTTTTGGTAATGTAAAGGGAATCCTTATTTCGATACACTTCACCATAATGACCTTTGATGATGGCTTTGTTGATGGAGTCGGTTATTTTTACATTTCGGGTTGCTGAGGCAAATTCGCGCGTGCGATCGTAATACAAACTATCGCCTTTGATGAGGCGGTCGTTGTACTTAATGTACGAGTTTTTGACGAAATGCGCTTTGTTGGTTTTGGTGTTGTAAAATCCTTTTTCGGTATAAATAAAGTTGTCTTTCCCAGTTATTGTTGATGGTCCGTATAAATAGGTGTGACCCGAATTCGTGTAATAATCCATGTGATTGGACTTTATAACGTATTTCGGATTCGTAATGGTTACTGCACTTAAGAATTGATATTTCTTTTGTGAAGCATAGTACTTTCCTTGGTTACTCGTCAACGTATTGTCTTTGTTTACAATAGTTCCGAAAGTATCGTAGGAAGCAATTTGCGTATTTCTGTCAAAGTTAATTTTATCAGTTACCAACGACATTTCGGGCGAACGCAACGATACATTTCCAGTGGTGTAGGCTTGTTTTACATTGCCGTTGTATTCGGCGTAATTTCCACTTAGGAATAACGTATCGCCTTGAACAATTTGAACATTACCGAAGGCTTTCAAATAATTTTCTTTCATGTAATAGTAGGCCTTGTTACACGTCACAATTGCCCCGTCGTGATTGGCTCTAATGTTACCTGTAAGTATCATGGCATCTGGAAACTCATACTGGTTGATGTCCTGAAAATCAGCGTGTTCAATAACAATAGCACCGTTTTGTACCACTTGAGCATTGACGAAAAAAGGCAGAATAAAAAGAAAAATAGCGAGGTGTTTTTTCAACGGGTGTAATTTTGAGCCAAATTTAAGTAAAATCTGTAAAGTGTGGGGTTTATTAAGAAATATTTATAAGGTTAGTAGAAAAAGAAAATAGAAAAAAGAACATAGAAAACAGACTTGTATAGTTGAACTTCTGTTCCTTTTTTTATATTTGTTACCGATGTAAAAAATCCTATCATGAAAAAGTTATTGCTATTGGTGTTGATTTTAGGAGCGATAAGTGCTCCCGCACAAAACAAAAAGAAAAAAGTAAGTAAATCGAATAAAAAAGTTACCGTCGTGGAAAAGAAGAAAGTGGTCTATCAAGTGTTTACGCGATTATTTGGAAATCAGAATACAACCAACAAACCTTGGGGAACGATCGAGGAAAACGGAGTAGGGAAGTTTAACGATTTTACCGATAAAGCCTTAACGGAAATTAAAAATTTAGGTGTAACGCACATTTGGTATACCGGAGTGCCGCATCATGCTTTGGTGAACGATTACACCTCAATCGGAATTTCTAATGATGATCCCGAAGTGGTGAAAGGTCGCGCAGGTTCGCCTTATGCCGTAAAAGATTATTACAATGTGAATCCTGATTTGGCTGTCAATCCGGCGAAGCGTTTGGAAGAATTTGAAGCCTTAATTGCTCGCACCCACAAAAACGGATTGAAATTACTAATTGATATCGTTCCCAATCACATTGCTCGAAAGTATGATGGAAAAAGCAATCCGAAAGGCGTTCGCGATTTTGGTGCCGACGATAATGTAAACGTCGAATATGCCCGAGATAACAACTTTTATTACATTCCGGGACAAGCCTTTCAAGTGCCAACATCCGACAATTATAGACCATTGAACGGAGAAAAAAATCCGCTTATTGATGGGAAATTCGATGAAAATCCAGCAAAATGGACAGGAAATGGTTCGCGTTTGGCCAAACCCGACATCAACGATTGGTATGAAACCGTAAAAGTAAATTACGGAATCCGACCAGATGGTTCTAAAGATTTTCCTGAATTGCCAGCAGGTTACGATAAAAAATCATACAAAGAACATTTCGCTTTTTGGAAGGATAAAAATGTTCCAAGTTCGTGGATAAAATTCAGAGATATTGCACTCTATTGGACGGCAAAAGGAGTTGACGGATTTCGATACGATATGGCCGAAATGGTTCCGTATGAATTTTGGAGTTATATGAATTCGGCTATAAAAATGAAAAATCCACATGCGTTTTTATTGGCAGAAGTATACAATCCGAACGAATACAGAAATTATATTCAGCTTGGAAAAATGGACTATCTGTATGATAAGGTAGAAACTTACGATCATTTGAAAGACGTAATCCAAGGCAAAAAAATACCCGACGGACTTTCAGAAATCCAAAAAGGAATGGCCGATATCGAACATCATATGTTGCACTTTTTGGATAATCACGATGAACAACGTTTGGCAAGTCCTGAATTTGCGGGAACTCCCGAAAAAGGAAAACCGCTAATGGTGGTTTCGACGACGTTGAGTTCGGCGCCAACCATGGTGTATTTCGGACAAGAAGTAGGTGAAGCAGGTAATGAAAACGGCGGATTTGGAACGCGTTCACGCACATCGATTTTTGATTATGTCGGAGTTCCGAGTCACCAACGTTGGATGAATGGCGGAAAATTTGACGGCGGACAATTATCCAAAGACGAAAAGGACTTGCGCGACTTTTACAAACGATTATTGAACTTCTCGATAAAAAGCGATGCCTTAATGGGTAAATTCAAAGAAATCCAATCGGATAATAGAGATGTAACGAATGGGTATGATCCCGGAATTTACTCTTTTGTACGTTGGTCAGCAAACGAAAAACTTATCATTGTGGCCAATTTCTCATGGGTGTCAAACAGCAGTTTTGGATTGAAAATTCCGTCTGATGTCATTGCAACTTGGAAGTTGAAAGATGGTGAGTATCCGCTAGTCGATCAATTATACGGAAGCACGACGTATTTGAAAGTTGAAAACGGTGTGGGAAATGTAAAAGTCAGTATCGGTGCGAGTGAGAGTTTTGTGTTGAAGCTTCAATAAATAATTATAAAAAGAAACCCTTTCCATTACGAAAGGGTTTTTTATTTATTTTAAAATGGTCTGTTTTCTGTCCGGTCCAACCGACACAATTTTGATTGGAACTTCGACTTCTTTTTCAATGAATTCGATATAGTCTTTCAATTCTTTGGGTAAACTGTCAAAAGTGGTCAATCCGGTTAAATCGGCTTTCCAACCTTTGCATTCAGTGTAAATCGGCGTAACATTTTCTTCTTCAATATTGTAAGGTAAATGCTGAATTATTTCTCCCTTATACTTGTACGAGGTACACACCTTTAACGTTTCAAAACCAGATAATACGTCGCCTTTCATCATCATCAATTGGGTTACACCGTTGACTTGTATCGCATATTTCAACGCGACTAAATCCAACCAACCGCAACGTCTTTTTCGTCCGGTAACCGAACCAAATTCGTTTCCGACACTAGCCATGACATCGCCTGCATCGCCAAAATCTTCTGTTGGAAATGGTCCTGAACCTACACGAGTGGTGTACGCTTTGAAAATTCCGAAAACCTCTTTGATTTTGTTCGGAGCGATTCCTAATCCCGTACAAGCGCCAGCAGCTGTCGTATTAGAAGAAGTTACATACGGATAGGTTCCGAAATCTACGTCGAGTAAGGAACCTTGCGCACCTTCACATAAAATTGATTTTCCAGCTTTTTGAGCTTGCGCTAAATATTCTTCACTATCAATGAAAGTCAACTTTTTCAAGTCTTCAATCGCTTCAAAAAATTCTTTTTCTAATTCGGGTAAATTATACTGAATGGCCACATCGTAGAATTTAATCATCTCCTCGTGTTTGTTAGCCAAAGCGCGGTATTTTTCTTTAAAATCCGCCATTTCAATATCGCCTACGCGGATTCCGTTTCGGCCGGTTTTGTCCATATACGTCGGGCCAATTCCTTTTAAGGTAGATCCAATTTTGGCTTTACCTTTGGATGCTTCAGAAGCTGCGTCGAGTAATCGATGGGTTGGTAAAATTAAATGCGCTTTACGTGAAATGATTAATTTTGATTTGATGTCTAAATTGAATTTCGCCAATCCGTCGATTTCACTTTTAAAAACTACGGGATCGATTACAACCCCGTTTCCGATGATGTTGATGTTGTTATCGTGGAAAATTCCCGATGGAATGGTGCGCAAGACGTGTTTGATTCCGTCAAATTCCAATGTATGTCCAGCGTTTGGTCCGCCCTGAAAACGAGCAATTATATCGTATTTTGAAGTCAGAACGTCGACGATTTTTCCTTTTCCTTCATCGCCCCATTGTAATCCGAGTAGTAAATCTACAGTCATTTTTTGTTGTATTGTGGGTTGTTTATTTAAGCTGTCAGCTAAAAGCAATTAGCTATTTGCTTTTTTATTAGCGTAAAAATATAACGAGTGATTGGTGATTTCAATATTAAAGATATCTTCAATAGTTTTTTTAATAGTTTGGATGCGCGGATCACAAAATTCGATTACTTCACCGCTGTCCGTCATGATGATGTGATCGTGTTGTTTGTCGAAATACGACTTCTCATAATGTGCCTGATTTTGGCCGAATTGATGCTTTCGAACCAATCCGCAGTCCAATAATAATTCGATAGTGTTGTACAAAGTTGCGCGCGAAACACGGTAGTTTTTGTTCTTCATTTTAAGATACAAATTTTCGATGTCAAAATGCTCTTCGCTGTTGTAAATTTCTTGCAAAATAGCATAGCGCTCGGGCGTTTTACGGTGTCCGTTGTTTTCAAGATAAGTTGTAAAAACTGTTTTTACAATTTCTTGATTTTTACTGTTATCGGAAGCAATTAGTGTCATAGTAGGCAAAGATAATTTTTTTGTTTAAGCTATAAAAGTTTAACGTTAAAAGTTATTCAACTAAAGTGTGAATAAGAGCGCAATTGCCTAATTAATAATGTAAAGTCTTAGTGTATTTTTCTAAAATCAATTCGTGTACACTCGTGTTAATTTATCTACGCCATCAATTTTTTTGATATTTTCAATTAATTTTTTGAGGATGCTGTTATTTTGAACGACCACGGTAACTTGACCTTTAAAAATTCCCGCTTCTCCACTCAACGAAATACTCTGAATATTTACGTGCATTTGATTGGAAATCACTTTGGTCAATTCGTTAGTCAAGCCCAAAGTGTCCATTCCGGTGATGTTTAATATTGCTTTGAATTCCTGCTGCGTTGAGTCGATCCATTTGGCTGGCATGATGCGGTACGCATAATTGGATTGCATGCTGATGGCGTTCGGGCAATCGCGTTTGTGGACTTTAATTCCTTCGTTTATCGTTACAAAGCCGAATACTTCGTCGCCGGGAATCGGGTTGCAACAACTTGACAGTTTGTAGTCCAATCGGTCTTGTTCTTTTCCAAAAACCAATAAATTATAGTTATTGCTTAGTTCCTGTTTATTGATTTCATTGGGATTCGCATTGGGAGAGCGTTTGATTTTGTTTTTAAAGAAGTTAATCAGTGTATTGCTTTTTTGAGCCGCAAAATCTTTTAGTTGTTGGTTTTCAATGGAACCGATTCCCACGCGGTAAAACAAATCCAAACTCGTTTTCAATTTGAAAAAACTCACCAATTCATTGACAACGCCTTCGTTCAACGTAACTTTTAAATGTTTTAGTTTCCGAGTGAGCAGTTCTTTTCCTTCTTCAGCAATTTTTTTCGTGTTCTCATTCAGAACATTTCTGATTTTATTTTTGGCTCTTGACGTGGTCACATAATCCAACCAGTTGATGGTGGGTTTTTGATTTACCGAGGTGATGACTTCAATTTGATCGCCGCTTTTGAGTTCGTAGTTGAGCGGAACTAATTTTCCGTTGACTCTTGTTCCGCGTGTTTTTACACCAACTTCCGAGTGAATACTGAACGCAAAGTCCAGCGATGTGGCACCTTTGGGTAGCGATTTGATTTCGCCTTTTGGTGTAAACACAAAAATTTCTTTGGCATACAAATTCATTTTGAAATCTTCAACAAAATCAACCGCATTGGTTTCTGAATTTTCCAATGCTTCTTTCAGTAAATTCAGCCATACGTCTAAACCACTTTCTTCGGTTGAACCTTGTTTGTATTTGTAATGCGCTGCGTACCCTTTTTCGGCAATTTCGTCCATGCGTTCGCTTCGGACCTGAATTTCAACCCAACGTCCTTTCGGCCCCATAACAGTAATGTGCAAGGCTTCGTAACCCGTTGATTTGGGCGATGAAATCCAATCGCGTAAACGACTCGGACTCGGACGGTAATGATCCGTTACGATAGAATATATTTTCCACGCCACAAATTTTTCGTCGTGCAAGGTTGATTTATAAATAATGCGCAACGCAAATTTGTCGAACACTTCATCAAAAGTGACGTTTTGGGCTGCCATTTTTCTTCGAATGGAGTACACCGATTTTGGTCGGCCTTTAATGATATAATCTACACCTTCTTCGTCCAAAGACTTTTTTAATACATTAGAAACCAATTTAATATATTCATCTTGTTCTTCTTTGGTATCTTTAATTTTACTTACAATATCTTCGTACACCTCGGGTTCAGTATATTTTAAACCGAGATCTTCCAATTTGGTTTTGATGTTGTACAATCCCAATCGATGGGCAAGCGGTGCATAAATGTATAAGGTTTCGGATGCGATCTTTACCTGTTTGTAGTCGGGCATCGAATCCATGGTTTGCATATTGTGCAAGCGATCGGCAATTTTGATCAAAATTACTCGAACATCATCGTTCAATGTCAAAAGCATTTTTCTGAAATTTTCCGCTTGCATGGAAATATTCATGTCTTTTTTGACTTGGGATATTTTGGTCAATCCTTCAACTAATTGAGCAATTTTGGGATTGAATTGTTTTTCGATATCTGCAATAGTGATTGAAGTGTCTTCTACGACATCGTGCAATAAAGCAGCAGCGATACTCGTGGGTCCAAGTCCGATTTCTGAAGCCACAATTTTGGCAACACCGATGGGATGAAATATATAGGCTTCTCCCGATTTGCGGCGTTGGTCTTTATGAGCATCAACGGCCACATCGAATGCTTTCCGAATCAGTTTTTTATCTTCTGGTTTGAGCGTTTGGTAACTGATGCGGAGTAATTCTTTGTATTCTCGGGCAAGTGCTTTTTTTTCTTCTTCTAAATCAATTTCTATCATAGGGTTGTATTCAACACCTTAAAATTAGAAATAATAATTCAATTTCCAATAGAAAGTCTGAAGAAATTCCAAAAGACAAAAGACAAATTTCTAATACGTATCAGATTCAAAAGTATAACGTCAGAAAAAGCAAACAATACACGTTAGCCTTTGATTTTTTGCACTATTTTTTTGAAATCTAAATCGTGAAAATCGTAACTGAAGTCGGTAAGAGGAGAAATTGCTTTCATTTTAAAGCCGGATATTTTTCCTTTCGCATCTAATTGGAAGAAGATATGCGAGTCGGCATTAAAGCTTCGAATGTCCCATTTTACAACAAAGTTCTGATCTTTATACCAAAGAATTTCCCCTTTTAAGCGCGGTGAACGTTGGGATGCAAAGTAGAGTTTCCCGTTTTTTTCAGAAATAGTTACAGTACCAAACCAATTGTCTTTATAGGTTCCAGCATATTTTTTGGTATCAATTTTTGCCGTGTTTTTTTGTACGGTTTCCCAAACTTCATTGGTGATTTTGTCGGCTTCGTCTTCTTTGCCTTGACGGTCTTTACTCAAATGAGCCAAATGGTCAAAAGCGGGTAATCCTAAATAACTGTCTTTAATGGTATTTGATATTGCGTTAAAAGCTGCGCCCGATTGCTGGTTGGTGAGCACAATTATCCCGAGTTGGATTTCTGGAAACATAATGGTTTGAGTTACAATTCCGTCTAATCCACCGGTATCCGACACTTGTAGAAAACCATTGACATCGGTCAGTTGCCAACCCAATCCGTAACTTCTAAAATTGGTTTTGTAGGGAAACGGATTTCTATCGGGTAAAATAGTTTGCGATGTCCACATTTCTTTGTGTTGTTTTTCACTAAAAATGGATTGGTTGTCTCCGTATTTTCCTTTATTCATTTGAAGAATCAACCATTTGCTTAAGTCGTTGGTACTGGCATATAATCCAGCAGCGGCATCAAAAATCGGATTTTTGTAACGCGGAATAATCTGCAATTTTCCGTCGGTTGGTGCATGCGGAACGATGGTGTTGGTGGTATCTTTCAATCGATTCCACGAAGCAGCGCTGTTGTTCATTCCGATGGGTTTCATGATTCGTTCTTCTACAAAATCGCACCATGATTTTTTCGATACTTTCTCAATAACGACACCCGCAATTACATACAATAAATTATCGTAGTCGTATTTGGTTCTGAATCCGGAAACGGGTTTTAAATACTGAATGTTTTTAACAATATCGAGTGGAGTAAAATTATGTCCGTCGGGCCAAATCATCAAATCGCCAGCGCCCAATCCTAGTCCGCTTTTATGCGTCAGCAAATCGCGAATCGTAAATTCATCGGTGACGTATTTATTGTACATTTTAAATTCGGTAACGTATTTTTTTACTTTGTCGTCCCAATTGATTTTTCCTTCATCCACCAAAATTGCCAAAGCGGTTGCGGTAAATGCTTTACTATTAGAGGCAATTCCGAATAACGTATTGTCATCTACTTTTTGTTGGGTTTCGATGCTGGTGACACCATAGCCTTTAGAAATCACAATTTTGCCGTCTTTGATGATGGCGACTGCAATTCCGGGTACGTTAAAAGTGGTTTGGGTTTTTTGGACTAATTCATCCAGTTGAGTTTCGGTAATTTGAGAAAAAGTAAGAGTAACAAAGAACAGGCAAATACAGCAATAAAAAAGTCGTTTCATTAAAAAAAAGTTAAGTTAAAATTAAAATCCTCTTTGTCTCTTCGCTTCAAATAATAAAATTGCTGAAGCCACTGAAACATTCATAGAATCAATTTCACCTTGCATGGGTATGATAATATTTTGGATGGTGTTTTCACGCCAAACTTGAGTCAGTCCGGTCGCTTCTGTTCCTACAACCAATGCAGTTGGAATAGTATAGTCTTGTGTGTGATAGAAATGGGAATTCTGCAACGTTGCCCCAAATATAGTAATATTTTTCTTATTTAAAAATTTGATTACTTCCTCAGAAGTTCCCGTCGCAATTTGATTGGTAAAAAGACAACCCACGCTGGAGCGAACAATATTCGGATTGTATAAATCGGTTTTGGGATTGGCAATAATAACTGCATCGACGCTTGCGGCATCACACGTTCGCAACATGGCGCCAATGTTTCCGGGTTTTTCAATGGCTTCCATTACTAGAATTAACGGATTTTCGGGAAGTATTAAATCGGACAATTCTAACGATTTTGATTTAGCGACAGCAATGATGCCTTCGGTAGTATCGCGGTAAGCTAATTTCTGATAGACTTCTTTGGAGATTTCTATGGGATTGTAGGATTGTAAGAAGGTAAGATGATTCGATTTGTCTAGTAATTCAGGACAAAACAAAACGGTTTCCAATTCATAATTTCCTTTGATGGCCAATTCGATTTCGCGCATTCCTTCAATTAAAAACGTCCCCGATTGCTTCCGGGCTTTGGCTTTTTCTTGTAAAATAACCAACGATTTGATGAACGGATTTTGAGAGGAAGTGATTTGTTTCATAGACCAAAAGTACTAATTCAGAATTCAAATATCAACAATCAATACTCTAAAGAATTCCCCGTGCTTTGATCTCTAAATATTTATTGATGGTGTCCAAGGTTAAATGTTCAGGTTGGGTCAAAACTGAGTGAATACCGTATTTTTTGAGTTCGTTGACGATGAGTTTCTTTTCGAATATGAATTTTTCTGCAATGACTTTATCGTATACTTCCTGAATGGTCTCGGTCTTTTTCAAGGTGATTTTATACAGTTCGGTATTTTGAAAAAAGACCACTACTAATAGATGGTTTTTGGCAATTCCTTTTAAATAAGGCAACTGACGGTACAATCCGTCTAGTGTTTCAAAATTGGTGTACAACAGAATCAAACTACGCTGGTTGATGTTTTTTTTCACATCGGCATACAAACGCGAGTAATCACTTTCAAAAAAATCGGTTTTTACATTGTAGAGATTTTCTAGAATTTTCTGCATTTGCGAGGTTCTTTTCTCAGCAACGACGCGATTATCGACTTTTTTAGAAAACGAAAACATGCCCGCTTTATCGTGTTTTTTCAGAATCACATTAGATAAAACTAAGGTCGCATTGATGGCATAATCGAGTAAACTGAGTCCGTTGAACGGCATTTTCATCGTTCGTCCTTTATCAATCACCATATAAATGTTTTGCGATTTCTCGTCTTGAAATTGATTCACCATCAAGGCATTTTTCTTTGCCGTTGCTTTCCAATTCAGCGTCCGAATGTCATCGCCTTGAACGTATTCTTTGATTTGTTCAAATTCCATCGTATGACCAATGCGACGAATTTTCTTCACTCCGTATTGAAATAAATTATTCGAAAACGCAATCAAATCGTATTTCCGCAATTGAATGTACGATGGATAGGTTGGAACCATCGCGTCTTTATTAAATGTATACCTCTTGGAAATTAATTTCAGTGGAGAAGAAACGTAAATATTCAGGTTGCCAAAGAAGTATTCGCCGCGTTCGGTGGGACGCAAATAGTATTGCAAATCATCCGAAGAAGCACTTTTGATTTTGCGCTTGATTTCGAAATTTCGAATTTGAAACTGATGCGGAATTTCATCAATAATTTTGACGAAAATCGGAAAGGTGTAAAAATTGCGAATCGAGATTACAATCGGATTTTCATCGCCGTTGGACAATTTTTCGGGCGTGATGCGTTGGCCTTCGATTCCGTTTTCAGACGAAAATACAATCAGGCAATCCAATACAAAAAATCCTACAGTGATCAGCAATAAATAGCGCGCCGCGTTGAAAAGCACAGGAAAAATGAACGCACAACAAAACAACGCCACAATACCTATCAGTACGTAGAAAAATATGTTGTTGATGTAAAGTTGTTTGAACAGCTTCATAATTGCATTGAACATGTTGATGAATTAACGCGGAACTTCGATTGCTTCAATAATTTGCCTGATGATTTCGATGCTGGTCAATCCTTCCATTTCGCGTTCTGGAGTGACAATGACACGGTGTTGTAAGACCGGAATTGCGGCTTCTTTGATGTCTTCGGGTGTCACAAAATCGCGGCCGCGGATGGCTGCAAATCCTTTCGCAGCATTTAATATTGCAATTGAGGCTCGAGGTGACGCACCTAAATATAAGAACGCATTTTCTCTGGTGTTCACGACCAATTTGGCAATGTATTCCAATAAATTCGG
The DNA here is from genome assembly GCA_903902795.1 of uncultured Bacteroidota bacterium. Taxonomy (GTDB): domain Bacteria; phylum Bacteroidota; class Bacteroidia; order Flavobacteriales; family Flavobacteriaceae; genus Flavobacterium. Next base: position 40,485 of record CAIUWH010000015.1, on the reverse strand, counting down.
TTCTACGATAATTTGCTTCACCAAATCTTGGTATCTTTTGATTTCATCGCTGGAAAGAATCGACTGAATGGCGTCTAATTTTCCGTTGTTTTGTAAGGTGTGTTCGCGTTGGAGAATGGTAACTTCTTCCGATAAAACGGGATAATCCACATTGATTTTAAAGAGGAAACGATCCAATTGCGCTTCCGGCAAACGATACGTTCCTTCTTGCTCGATGGGGTTTTGTGTGGCTAACACAATGAACGGTTTTTCTAGAATATAGGTTGTACCGTCAATGGTGATTTGACGTTCTTCCATCACTTCAAAAAGTGCGGCTTGTGTTTTTGCCGGCGCCCGGTTGATTTCGTCGATGAGAATAAGATTCGAAAAAACGGGACCTTTTTTAAACTCAAATTCCGATTTTTTTAAGTCGAATACTGATGTTCCCAAAATATCTGAAGGCATTAAATCGGGCGTAAACTGAATTCGGCTGAAGTTCACCGAAAGTGTTTTTGCCAAAATTTTTGCCGTGATGGTTTTGGCCACACCAGGTACGCCTTCAATTAAAATGTGTCCGTTTGAGAGTAGAGCCACCAAAAGTTGGTCAATCATTTTATGTTGTCCAACGATGACGGTTTCGATTTCTCTTTTAATTTTTATAACGCCTTCGAGCAGCGGCGCCAAATCTAGACGTGACTCAAAATGTACGCCTGAGTTTTCAGGCTGTGTAGGTTCAGTGTTTTGTTCTGTATGTTCCATTTATCGAATGAATTATAGTTTTAACTTAGTATTTTTTCTATGGCTTTATTTAAGGCAATCAGGTCGTCTTCAATACTCTGATGGTACGATTTTTTTTGATAGTTGATGAGTTGAACTACATTTTGAATGTCTTCCATCTTTTTGCCCGATTTCAACTGCAACTTTTTAATAAAATTATCGTCTAAGGTAGTAGTTTCAATTAAATATTCGTTTCGTATTTTTTCTAAAAAGTAAATTATTTTTTTGTCGATGATGTTTTGATGATCGCCTTCTTGAAAATACAAATTTCCGATGGTTTTAGTAAAATCGACCGTAGTGTTTGTTAGTGGTTTGATGATGGGAACTACACGCTGCTTGCGTTTGGCGTTGAAGATCATAAAAAACACCATTCCAATTAAAAAGAGAAACCAAGCATATTTCAACGCGGGTTGATTGAGAATAAAACGAAGGGGCGATTGCGATATCGACTCGCCAGTTTGTCCTTTTATCAGCCAAGTAATTTGTCCTTTCGGAATATACGAAACGATTTTTTCGGTATATTGATGATGATTGTCTTTTAACAAATGAAAATTTGTAAAGGCGGAAGGTTGAGTATGTAAATAGAAGAAGCCTAATTTATAGGGAACTTTAATAAAGTTGACATTTTTCTTCTTATCCGAGATTTGATAACCCAAAACCTCGGTAGAAAGTGTGTCAATTTTACTGAAGAACGTATTACCTGCGCCTTCATTAAAAATGTAACTGGCTTTGCTTAATTTCGGATTGGCCAAACGTAACGCAATACCATTTTCGGTAGGCATTTCTGAATCAAGTTCAAATTTTAAACTATCTTGGAGTTGAGCCGAAAAATCTTTAGCACTAATAAAAACCGAGTTGCCGCGTTCAGCAAAATAGAGTAATTCTTGCGTCGATTCTTCGTCAATGTTGTAGTACTCCGAAATGGATAGAAACGTTCCATAGGTGTAATAAATAGTCCCTGAAGAATCAGAATATTCATAATCCGATTCAAAATATTCGTAGGCAGTAACTGGTGTTTTGAATATCGAATCATTCTTAAACAAGGTTGGTGCTTCTTGATCAAAGATGTACAAACCCAATGGAATTTTGTCATTCAAATCGTAAGTTGGTAACCAGTTGATTGGTTTTGGACGATTGGCATCCATATACACAATCACTACCAGAAGTAGCACTAAAAATACTATATATAGTTTTAGCGTTCTGTTCATGACGAAAGTGATTGGAGTGTTTTTTCAAACGATTTTTTTGCGTGTTCAAACGATGCTTCGTCGAGTTCAAATTCGCCGTACCAAATGTAATTGTACAAGTACGAAACATAGCCAAAGTCTTTCTTCAGCGAGTCGGATTGTATTTCATACAAATAATCGGTATTGGTTTTTTCTGGGTTCCAATCGATGATTGATTTTTCAGACATTTTCTTTAAAATCCATAAATAGTAATAGCGGAGAGCCAAGCGGTTATCGCCGTCTTTTAAGGTGTCTTTTATTAACTTTTCAAAATCAACATATTTTAAATTGCGTTCGATGTCGTCGTGAGAAATTATTTTTTTGGTCGTTGATTTTCCAAAAACCCATTTTCCTTCTTTGTTTAGAATTGCTTTTACAATCAAATAGATTACAATCAAAACAATGATGGTCGCTAGTATGTTCAAGGTCCAATCGACAGCCTTTGACGAAACACCATCTGAGAGTCCGAATAAACTTCTAAACAAATCTTCTAACCATTCTACAAATCGATCCCACCAATTTTTTTCTTTGATTTTGACTTCATATTGAAACTCATTTGAAGTATAGTCTTCTTTAAATTTCGAATCAAATGTATTGGGTTGAAGCTTTGAAGTGTCGATTTTAATATCTTTTTCGGTGAATGTGGTGGAGGTTTTTTTAGGCACAACCAATGAGTCGGCAGCCTTACATGTAAAGCTCAACAAAAAGAAACCTATGAAAAGTAGTTTATTCACTTTCGCTTCCAATCAAATCTATAGAATTACTCGAAGAAATATTTTCATTCACATCTTTTCTACTGTAATAAATAATTCCCTCGTTAATTAATAATAAGTTATTTAGAATATAGTTTGCCATTAAGGACACTACGACAACTGCGGTCATGATAATGGTAATTAAATTGAATGTCTTCTGTGTGTCATTTTGATTTTCTACATTAGTCATAACGAACAGTATTCCGATTACGTAGGGAATCATCGTAAAGATTGTATTGACTACTTGAATAATCATGTACATCAGCATTGTGCTGAAAACGATGGGCCAAAATTGCTGCCTAATATCGGAATAGGCAAGGGATAATGCACTAAAAAACCGTTCGTCTCCCACAATGTAGTAGGTGAAACTCAGATGCATCCAACTCATCACGGCAGGTATGGTAATCAGAAACAACGGAAATCCAATGATGATGAAACAGAGTAATACATTCAACCCAAAAATTATGGTCATCAACGGAGTAAAAATAAAAAGTAGGCCGACTGCGAATTTTATCAATTTGAACGCTTTTTGTTTTAAGGACACGATGACGTCTTTGGTCGTGAAATTCGGACCGTTATTTTTTTCTAGTAAATCTAAATATAGAAGAGGAAATGCAAATTGAATAATTGAAATCAATACTAAAAACAGCAATCCCAAGATAGCAAGCACAAAAACAGTACTCGAATTATTAGCAAATAAATTTCCAAGGCTATTGTTCTGTTGTGCTGCGATTCCGCCCGATAATGAGCTAAATATGAATTCAAAATAGACCTTACAAATAAAATAGATCAATACAGTCGCTATCAATAAAAAAGCACCATTTATGGTAAAATACAAGGTAAAAAAATGCTTTCCGTGTATTTTAAAAAACTGGAACGTATCGTTGATGTAGTCGTTAAAATTTCTTTTTTTATACAGTTGGAACATGTTCGGTGATTTTTTTGTGAACGATAAATGGATAAATTAAATAGTAAAAAGAAATAATTGATAACGTACTCAAAATAATAAAGATACTCAACCAATGCGGCATTTCAAATGAATACCTTGTGATAAATCCTTCTAAAAACCCAGCTGCAATAGTAAAAGGCAATGTGCTTAAGAAAATTTTTAAGCTATTTTTAAATCCGATTTTAAACGAATTCAAACGTGAATAGGTTTTCGGAAATAAGATGGAAGCTCCGAGAATAAATCCTGCAGCTGATTCGATGACAATAGCAAATATTTCCATAGAACCGTGTATCCATATACCTCGCACACTTTCCCAGAAGACACCTTGCTGGTAAAAGAAATATTGAAACGAACCCAACATGATGCAGTTTTGTAACAAAACATAAAAAGTTCCAATTCCGAGGAATATTCCGTAAATAAAACAACGAGCGCCAACATACAAGTTGTTCATGGTGATGGCGATAAATCCGCCCCAATTGCTACCCGATTTATACACGGCAACTGGATTACCGTCTTTAATATTTTCCAAGGTCATGTTCACGTAATAATCACCCAAAATCAGTCGTACAAAGTCCAAATCATATCGAGCCGAAACCACGCCGATGCCTACGCAGCTAAAAAACAATACAAAAGCATAAACCAAATACCTTCTGTATTCGTAAACAATCAGCGGCACTTCGGTAGAAAAAAATTCAAGAATTCTATTTTTTTCGACCCGTTTGGTCTTGTAAATTTTTTGATATATTTGAGAAGCTAAATAATTTAAATAGGTAACTGTTTTACTTTTAGGATAATAGGTTTGTGCATAGGATAAATCATTAATCAAATGAATGTACAAACTTGCCATTTCATCAGGATTTTTTTAGATTTACCAAAAATTGCCTGTTCAAAGTCAAGCCATTTTTCTTTATTTTGTTTTATAAAAGCAATTTCTCTCATTGAACGCTAAAATATAAAAATATGTCAGAACTCACCATAAATACCACACAAAATGTCAACATAAATTTTGAAGCTGCTTCTGTGGGTGAACGAATTTTAGCGTATGTAATTGATTTTCTGATTAAAGTAGCGTATTTAATCGTTATTGGTTTCGTCGTTTTTGATTTAATGGGATTAGAAAAGGTACTTTCAAAATTAGACCAATGGTCAGCGGCTGCTGTAGTTGTTTTATTTTTACTGCCTTATATGTTTTATTCATTAACCTTAGAAAGTATTTTGGAAGGGCAAACGCTAGGAAAGCGACTCATGAAGATAAAAGTGGTAAAGATTGATGGGTATCAAGCATCATTTGGTGATTATTTGATTCGGTGGTTATTTCGAATTATAGACATTAGTACCAACAGCGGTGTAATCGGTTTAATTACGTTGATAGCAAGTAGTAAAACGCAACGACTGGGTGACATGTCTGCAGGTACAGCTGTAATCACACTGAAAAATAAAGTAACCATCAACAGTACCATTTTAGAAGATATTGGTGATGCGTATGTGCCTATTTATCCTTTAGTAATCAAGCTTTCGGACAACGATGTGCGGATCATTAAAGAAACTTTGCATTCTGCTATTGTAAAAGGCGATATCGACATGATTGTGAAATTAAAAGACAAAATTGAGTCGGTGACCGGGATCAAAAATCAATCGGGTAGTAGTGAAGATTTTATCAAAACAGTGATTAAAGATTATAACTATTACACACAAAACATGTGATGTGAAGTACGAAGGTTGAAGTACGATATACGAGGTAAATATAGGTAGTTATTTCTTCTTTTCATTTCCCACTTCGTATCTCGTACTTCGTATTTCTTACTTCGTATAATACAAGTATCCTTGCAAAGGTGCTGGATAATTTTCGTCATTCAAATAGAGAATGTAGTAAAAAGTTCCTTTGGGCGAATTAGAATTATCCCAGCGATAACCTTCAATGGCAAATCCGTCCCAGTCGGGTGTTGAGTTATTGCCTGTCCAAATTAGTTTTCCCCAACGGTTGTAAATTTCAATTTCAAATTCTAAGAAAATATCACGCAATCCTCCTACAAAAAAAGCTTCATTGAATCCGTCGTTATTGGCTGAAATATAGTTGTAAACTGTTGGCGGACAATTTTCAGTCGTCAATACAAACGATGTAACCGAATAGCAATTTTCGTTTTCCACACGAACAAAGATTTCTTTCGGAGTCGCATCAGCTATAAAGGATGAGGTATTTACAATTTCGTTGTTTTCACTTTGGGCATCATCTAAAGTTTGATGGAACGAAACGCTATCATTTGGATCTACTTTAGCCGTCGTTTCATACGCTGAAAAATCGAATGTTCCTCGCGTTAAGCCTTCGTTACATGCCAGCAAATCATCCAAATTATTGAACTCAGGTAAGTCATTATAGTCTAAAAAGAAGGAAGTCACGCTGAAACACGGACCGTTATCGATGCGAATAAAAATTTCTTTTGGAGTTGAATTGGGAAGATACTGCGTGATGTTCACAATTGGATTGGTTTCTAATGAAGCATCGGTTGCTGTTTCATAAAACGTTACTATATCGGTTGGATTTACTTTAACATCGTTTTGATACTCAGAAAAATCAAAGACCGAAAATTCATCAATCCGACACGTATACAAATCGTCCAGCGGATTAAAACTTGGAAACAGGACTAAGCGAATGTCAAACGATGTAATGGCAAAACAACTTCCATCGTTGATCCGCACGTAAATGGTTGTGGAAGGTAAATTAACGATATAATTCGAAAGGTTGGTAATCGGATTTAATTCCAAATTAGCATCACTAAAACTGGTGTAAAAAGCCACGGTATGAGTTGGATCAGTCAGTACTATGGAAGCATAATTTGAAAAGTCGACCGACGTATTTTCGATGACCGAAACACACGAAAAAATATCCGGTAACGGATTGTAATCGGGCGTAACTAAAAGAGAAACAGTCTCACTATCGCTGTTGTTGTTCTCGTTGATTTCGGTTACTATTCCCAATCCAGTTCCGTTATCATCCACTACAAATTGAAGGGTAAAATCAAGCGGAATCGAATTGGGTATCACTAAAGTAATTTGACTGCTTTCTGAACCGCCGATTGCAATTGGAGCTAAAGTTTCAGTGTATTCAAAAAATTGACCGTTTAGGTAAATCGCAATCGGAATTCCCGCGGGTAAACTATCGGTAGAATTGGTGTTGAAAACAGTGTAATCAACTAAAATAGTCCGCGAATCGCACTGCTTTTCGATGTTGGTAATCGCAATTGTGGCATCGGGTAACTGACTGTTGAGTTTGGTTACCACGCAATTCATCAGAACGACATCTTGTCCCGAGGACATTTCAATAAGCGCTGTGGTACTTCCGACGGTGATGTTATTCTGAATGTTGTACACATCCAAATCCATGTTGTACAAATTAGGGTTGTTGGTAAAACTATTGGTTCCGTTAAAGGCATTATTAGCCGGATTTAAAGGAGGATTGCTCAAAATAGTTCCATTTAATCGCAAGGTTTCTCCAATCGCCAAATTACTGTCACCTTCCCAAGCCACAAAACCAATTTCAGCTCCAGCGGTATTGATGACGTTTAGACTTGTAAGCGTGATCGAAAGCGTATTCGGAATACTTTGCAAGCCATCGTAAACATTAATTTGATTCAGCGGCAAACTCAAGTCGCGGTAAATGACTACCATCGTCCAACCTGCAAAATTAGTTCGGTTATTGCAATAACCCGGGATAGTTGTTAAGTCGGTTGAAATATCCAAATCCGACAAGGTATACGAACCGTTTCCGGTAGCTGTAACTTGCGCCGTCACATCGGCAAACGCACTAAAATAGTTCAAACCAGAGGTTACACTTACATTGGTAAACGTACGTTGTGCGGTTATTGAAGTTCCGTTTAATTGCACATTAAAATCGCCAAAACCAGAACCAGCCCAATATAAATAGACACCTTCAATGGTTTGAGTACTGTTCAACGATAAATTGGCGGCAGATGAAGTTACAAGTAAATCGGTACATCCTGCGGTGGTATTATTTTCTCCTAAATTCATCGTATTTCCAACGAAAGTAAAATCGTATCGCCCATTAAATTGTTGGTACAACGATACATTTTGCCCGAAAATCGTACAAAAAGCAAGTAGTAAAATACTAAAGATGAATTTTCTAAGTTGTATTCTCAATGTATTGGATTGATAGTGAGTCTAAAAATACAAATTATATTTTGAAAACCAATTTTTTTCGAACTAATGATTAGGTTAAAATAATTGTGTAATTTTCGGGAGTTAAAAATAGAGTAGAGAAACAACCAAATCCACTGTAGATTTTATCGGTAAGAAATGAATAGTAAGTTATAATTAAAAAATAGATGAAGAAAGTTGATACAAAGACCGAAGTAATTATAAACAATTTATATAATTCATCAGATGTTACCCATAGAAATCGCTTGCAGGAATTATTTTATGAATCGCCCATTCCCGCAGAAGAGCTTTTTAATAATATTGGTCTCTTTATAGATAGAAGAACACTATCTCGTTTTTTGTACATCAACGAATTGTATCAAAAGATGATGAATATGCATGGAACCATTTTTGAATTTGGAGTGAGATATGGACAAAATATATCTCTGTTTACTAGTTTTAGAGGGATTTATGAGCCTTATAATCACAATAGGAAAATTGTTGGGTTTGATACTTGTGAGGGTTTTCCGAGTGTGAATACCAAAAATGATACCGATCAATGGAAAGAAGGTGATTTTGGCGTTCCGGAAAAGTATGAAGATTTCCTCGCTGAAATTATTGACGTTCATGAGCAAATGGCGCCCATTTCAACTATAAAAAAACATTCTTTTGTAAAAGGCGATGCAAGCGTCACTATTGATGAATATTTAAAATCGCACCCTGAAACGATTATTTCACTTGCTTATTTTGATTTTGATATTTACAAGCCAACCAAAGATTGTTTGGAACGAATAATTCCATATCTATCAAAAGGAGCTATTATTGCTTTTGATGAAATCAACGTTCAAGAGTTTCCTGGAGAGACTCAAGCTCTTAGGGAAGTTTTGGGGTCAAAGAACTTTAGAATACATCATTCAGCTTTTAGAGCTAATGCAGGATATATCATATTTGAATAATTATATGCTTTTGGCACGTTACAACATATGGTGAAACATTATCAAATAAGATGCTACAAAAATGAAGATTTTGTCCTTTGGAATAATTTTATTTCGAAAGCAAAAAATGCTACTTTTTTGTTTCATCGTCATTTTATGGAGTACCACAGCGATCGCTTTGAGGATTATTCTTTACTGATTTTTGACGAAGAAAAACTGTTGGCTGTTTTGCCTGCTAATCGCGTAGAAAACACCTTGTATTCGCATCAAGGTTTGAGTTATGGCTCTTTGGTGGTTGGTGAAGACATTCGAATAAAAGACTATTTTTTATTGGTAAAAGAAATATGTAAATTCTTAAATGAAAGCGGAATTAATTTTTTAGAAATTAAAGTGCTTCCCAAGATTTACAATCAAACCATTGCCGACGAAATTGACCAAGTTGCTTTTCTGATGCAAGCCGAATGCTTTCGTTCTGATGTCTATTTAGCCATCGATTGCAGATCTGAATATAAACCCAATAGAAACAGAACTAGAGCTTTAAAAGTAGCTGAAAAATTGTGCATCGAAATCAAAGAAGAAAGCGACTATGATTCGTTTTGGAATCAGATTCTAATTCCCAATCTGAACGAACGATTCGGAATTCAGCCTGTTCATTCGGTAGCCGAAATCAAGCAGTTGGCGAAAGTATTTCCGGACGAAATCAAACTTTTTAATGCCTATCAAAACGGTATAATCAAGGCCGGAGTAGTAATGTTTTTGACGGAGACTGTTGCTCATTTTCAATACAGTTCGGGTGCTAACGATCGAAATGATACTGCGGCTTTAGACGTGTTGTTCGATTTCATCATCCAAAAGTACAGCAATAAAAGGTATGTTAGTTTTGGTAGTTCTTCTGAAAATAATGGTTTGAAACTAAACGAAGGGTTGGCCTATTGGAAAGAAAGTTTCGGTGCCAAAACCACAGTGCAACAATTTTTGCGTTTTACAACTTCAAATTATACTAAATTAGAATCGATTTGATATGATAAAATTTCTCGATTTACAAAAAATAAACGCTCAGTATCAGGATGAATTTCAACGAAAATTGAAATCGGTTTTGGATAAAGGTTGGTTTATAATGGGAAATGAAGTCGAGGTTTTTGAGAAAAGTTTTGCAGCCTACTGTGGTAGAAAGTATTGTATCGGAGTCGGAAACGGTTTAGATGCTATGGTTCTTATTTTTAAAGCCAATATTGCCTTGGGAGTTTTATCAAAAGGAGATGAAATTATAGTTCCAGCAAACACCTATATTGCTAGTATATTAGCCATTTTACAAGCCGATTTGGTTCCAGTTTTGGTTGAACCCGATGAGGCAACCTTTAATTTAGATCCTACTTTGATTAAGGAAAAAATCACTTCTAAAACCAAAGGAATTTTAGCGGTGCATTTATACGGACAATTAGCCGATATGCAGGCGATTAACATGATTGCTGCAAAACACAATTTAGTAATTGTAGAAGATGCGGCGCAGTCTCATGGCGCAGTAAATCAGAATGCACTACAAAACACATACCCAACAACACAAGCATACAGTTTTTATCCCGGAAAAAATTTAGGTGCTCTGGGCGATGCCGGTGCGGTGGTGACCAATGATGAACAGCTTGCCAAAACAATTTATTCGCTTAGAAATTACGGTTCAGAAAAAAAATACCACAATGAATTAATCGGGGTAAATTCGCGTTTAGACGAAATACAAGCGGCTTTTTTGAATGTGAAATTGCCTTATTTGGATACCGAAAACGAACGTCGAAAAGTCATTGCGAAGCGGTATCTTTCTGAAATCAAGAATGATAAAATTAAGCTTCCGTTTTGGGATTTTTCGTCCAATCATGTGTTTCATTTGTTTGTGATCCGAACTGCAAATCGAAATGAGTTACAGCGTTATTTAGAACAGAACGGAATCGAAACTTTGATTCATTATCCAGTTGCGTCTCATAAACAAAAAGCGCTTTCACAGTGGAATCATCTTTCGTTTCCAATTACAGAGCGAATCCACAACGAAGTACTGAGTTTGCCCATGAATCCGATTCTAACCAATGAAGAAGTAGACGCTGTGATCCATACTCTAAATCAATATTAATTGACGCCAATCAAAGAAATACTATCTGGATCGCTGTTTAAAGTTGCTTCTCTAAACGGCATTAGCATACTTATAAAAATTGCTATCGGATTCATTACTTCGAAATTCATAGCATTATTTTTAGGTCCGAGTGGAATGGCTTTGGTAGGAAATTTACGTAATTTCTTAACCACTGTCGAATCCTTTGGAACGCTTGGATTCCAAAATGGAATCGTCAAATACATCGCCGAGTGTAACCAAGATGATTTGAAGTTAAAGCGCACTGTTTCGACTATTTTTATAAGTGTTTTGATCAGTTCTTTTGTTTTAGGAATTGGATTGTTTGTTTTTTCTAACCACCTGAGCGTAGCTGTTTTTGGGTTGAATTATCACTTTTCATTTATTTTTGAAGTCATGGCGTTAGCTATGCCGTTTTATGTTGGAACCATAGTTTTAATTGCTGTAATAAACGGATTTAGTTTATTTAGAAGGGTGATTTACATCAACATAATTGGAAATGTAATAGGTCTATTAGCAACCGTTCTTCTAATTTGGAAGTTTAAAATCGATGGAGCTTTGCTCGGAATTGTACTGACACCATCGCTCTTGTTTTTTGTTTCATACGCGGCATTAAATAGAGAAGTTAAGCTATTCAGTGCTGTTAAATTCCAATTCTTTGATTTTTCAATTGTAAAAAATTTGTCCGCTTTTTCTTTGATGGTTTTGGTTTCATCAGTAATCGGACCAATTGTTTATTTGGCTATCCGAAATACTATAATTCAGAACAACGGAATTGACAATGCCGGATATTGGGAAGCATTGAACCGAATATCATCCTATTATTTTATGTTTATTACGTCGATTGTTTCGCTGTATTTTTTGCCGAAACTATCGGTTGCTCAAACACAGCAAGAAACAAAATCATTATTTTTTAGTTACTATAAAGGGATACTTCCGGTGTTTATTTTGGCGTTGGTTATAATTTATTTCTCAAGAGATTTCATAATCGACGTACTATTCACAGCCGAATTTAAACCGATGTCAAAGCTGTTTTACTGGCAATTGGTGGGCGACACATTTAAAGCGGCATCACTTATTCTGGGAATCCAATTTTTTGCTCAAAAGTTAACTAAAGCATTTATCGTTTCGGAATTATTCTCTTTGCTAGTGTTGTATTGCAGTAGTTTTTATTTCCTCTCCATCTACCAATTAGAAGGCGTGGTCATCGCTCACGCGTTCACCTATTTTGTTTACTTAATAAGCTTGATAATCTATTTTAGAAAAAGCTTGTTGTAGCTTATTGAGCGTTCCAAATCTTGATGTATTTGGCAGCTATTTTTACATGATCATGTTCCTGCTCAATAAAGGCACGCGCTCGTTTTCCCATAGCAGAAATTTCCTCGGGATGTTCGATTAAATAGGATAATTCTTTTACTATCAAATCTACATTAGGCAACGCATTTATCGCTACTCTTTCAGTCAGTTGATAGTGCTTGTTAAATTCTGCTTCAGCGCCTGTAAATACTACTTTTCCTTTGGCCATTGCTTCCAATGCATTGTAGCCTTGGTCTAATGAAAACACTTGATCTAAAACGATGTGCGCTGTATTGAATTTCTCAATGTATTCTTTATACGGAAGGTTTTCGGCTGTGATAATATGAATACGATTACCATATTTTTGGTCAACTAGTTCCAACGCCTTTTCAAAAAAAGAAATTCCTTTCGAATGATACGTGCTTCTATTAATTCCTAAAAAAATAGTCAAAGCACCATTTGTAGATAGTGGAATATATTCGATTGCAGCGGTGTTAATCGGATTCGGAATCAACCCTAAAAACTTGGGGTGATTCTGCATTGGAAATAAATAATCGATATCAGAAGCAATAACGCCTTGAATATTTTCGTAGACTAATTCGTGTGTTTTTTTGTGATTTTTAGTCAGAAACTCAAAAATATAACGGTATTCGTTAGACAATTTGGGGTTTTCAAAATACGGATCCATGATGGTATAACGCACTTTCTTTTCTATCATATAGTGTGCAATCGTGTAATCTACTCCGCAAACCAAGAGAAAAACCTGTTTATTTTTTTGAAAAATACGTCGCAATAGAAATCGTTCCATCCAAGGCAACGTTTGAATCGGAGCTTCGTTGATTAACTGAACTGCATCAAAATTTTTGAATTGTGGCAGATACTTATAAAATCGAATGCCAAATTCAATTTTTGCCACATCAATAGTGGTGAGTTTAAAGAGCACTTTTCGTACAAATGAGCCCACTTTGCTTTCCGACCATTTGGCTTTGGTAGAAAAATCTACTGGGTAGTTTTTGAAACCATCGCCGTTGCCAACAATCAGCACTTCGTGACCAAGTGCCACCAATCCTTCTTTTAACGAATTGTGTAATCGACTGAACTCGCCAACTAATAATATTCTCACTTATTGTTTATATTTGTTGCTAAAATAATCAAAATTTGAGTGCCGCTGCAAAAAAGTCGTTTCGAATTTGTATCGTTTCCGAACAATTATCGGGTGGCGGTGCAGAGCGTTGTTCTGCCTTGTTGTCACAGTTTTTTGTGGCACATAATTGCACTGTGCATCACGTAATTTCCATTGACAAAATAGCCTATGAATATGCAGGTGAAGTCCTTAATTTAGGCAAACTCAAAAAAGATTATTTCAACATCAGTGACCGCATTCTTCGATTCCGAGTATTGCGCTCGTTTTTCAAAGCAAACACCTTCGATTTTATCATCGATACCCGAGTAGTTAATCGGCAATGGCAGGAATTCTTTATTGCGAAATTCATCTATAAAGCGCCTGCTATTAAATTGATTCACAGTTACATGACCGAATTGTATTTTCCGAAAAACAAGTGGCTGGCGAATCAAATCTACTCTCATTTTTATAAATTAGTGACGGTTTCAAAAGCCATTAAAAATAAAGTTTTAGAAGAGTATACTTACCGTCAAGCGGAAACGATTTACAATCCGATAGACATTGATACTATAGAAAAGCAATCTCTGGAAAAGATAGAGGAAAGCGGGAATTTTATTTTGGCTGTAGGACGAATGACTGATCGCATAAAACAATTTGATGTATTGATTCGTTCGTATGCTGCGTCGCACTTACCTGAAAAAAATATCAAATTGATTATTTTGGGTGATGGACCAGTACAGTTGGAATTGAAAGGCTTAGCACAATCGCTTGAATTACAAGATAAAATTCTTTTTAAGGGAATGAAAAGCAACCCGTTTCCGTATTTTAAACATGCTTTGTTTACCGTTTTAACAAGTAAAAATGAAGGTTTTCCGACGGTGTTATTAGAATCATTAGCGTGTGGAACCCCAATAGTTGCCTTCGATTGTCAATCGGGGCCGAGTGAAATCATTGCAGATCGAGAAAACGGACTCTTAGTCGACAATCAAAATCACGAAAAACTAATTGAAGCCATGAATGAAATGGTTTTTAATGAAAAATTATACTATCATTGTAAACAAAATGCCAAGGAAAGTGTTTCACCGTTTTCATTAGAAAATATCGGGAACCAATGGTTACAACTTTTACAGATCAACTAAAATGGATTTAGAATTTATCAAAATACCCGAAATAGTGAATAGCAAAGGGAATATCGGCGTAATCGAGAACGACACGATTCCTTTTGACATTAAACGCGTCTACTATTTGTTTGATGTTCCCAGTTCTTCTAAACGTGGCGGACACGCACATAAGAACTTAAAACAGTTGCTAATTGCGTTGTCTGGTAGTTTTGATGTAGTCTTGAACGACGGAAAAAACATAGAAACGGTTACGCTGAATAAACCCAACCTTGGCTTGTTAATCAACAATAATACTTGGCGTGAATTAGAAAATTTTTCCTCAGGTTCGGTGTGTTTGGTTTTGGCCTCTGAGGTTTTTAGTGAAGAGGATTACATTCGGGATTTCGACGAATTTCTAGCTACTGTACGATGAAAATTCTGTACTTAACTCCCAGAATTAATGATGAAGGTGGAGTGGCGCGAGTACTCGCTATCAAAACTAGTTACTTAATTCAAAAATGGGGTTATGAAATTGCCATCGGTACCCAAAATCAAGGGAATACAAATTTGTTTTTCGATTTCAATGCAAACATTCAACTCTTCGATGTTGCGCTACCAACTAATCGAGTTTCACTGATTTTCGCCTACAAAAAGAACGTTCAAAAGTGGATTCTTTCGTTTCAACCGGATGTGATTGTAGTATGTGATAACGGATTGAAAGGTTTTCTTTTTCCACTTCTCGTTGCTACGAAAATCCCACTTGTTTTTGAAGTTCATGGTTCGAAGTACAATGAAGAATTTCGACATTCATCTAATTGGGTTTCCAATTTTCTTCATAGTTGTAAATACAAACTTCGAAATTTCGGCGCGCAAAAGTTTGATCGCTTTGTTGCTTTATCCAAAGAAAGCGCCGCAGAGTGGAACAACATAACTCCAATAATTATATCAAATCCGTTGGTTTTTAATTCAAACGTTTCGTCCACAAATGAGTCGAAAATCGTCATTTTTGTAGGAAGACATTCGCACGAAAAAGGAATCGATCGCTTGTTATCCATTTGGAAGAATGTCCATCAAAAGCATCCCGATTGGACGCTCGAAATCTATGGAAAGATTGACGCTTCCGAAACGTACAAAAAGGCAGCCAAACAAATGAAAATTGATTCTAGCATTCGTTTTTTTACTCCTGTAATCGATATTCAAAACAAGTATGCAAACGCTTCAATTTTGGTAATGACTTCTCGCTGTGAAGGTTTCCCGATGGTTTTATTAGAGGCGATGAGTTGCAGATTACCCGTTGTAGCTTTTGATTGTCCAATCGGTCCAAGGTCTATCATCACCAATAATGAAGATGGTTTTCTAATTGAAGATGGAAATAGTGAGCGGTTCGCATCACAACTGAATGCATTAATTGAAGATGAATTGCTGAGAAAAAAAATGGGTATTCGAGCCCAAGAAAACATTCAGAGATATACTTTGGAAATCATTATGGAACAATGGAACCAGTTTTTTAGTTCGATTGCAGTTCAATCATAAACGTGATTTTTTCTGGCAGAAATAACCCAATTTATACAAATCAAACAGGACTAATTTAGGATTTTTTGAAACCAAATTGGATTGCAAAACCGACTCAAAAAACCTGAATAATCGACCAGTAAGTGCAGCCAACCCTAATTTTTTCAGCCGATTGTACTGAGTAATCAATTTACTTTCCTTCTCGGAAAAATCGCCTTGTTCTGATAAATCAACCAAATTATTAAGTGCCACTTTTGTTTTTTCTAAAAATAGGAGTGAAGTTTCTAAGTTGAGATGAAAAACAGCATTGTCGATGTGTTCAATGTGTATGTTTTGCTTTTTTAAATTGGCGATAAAAAGTGCGTCCTCATAGCCATATTGCGTGATGGAATTAGAAAAACGAATGGATTCAAAAACACTTTTTTTAATCACTAAATTAGACGTTAAAGTAGTTGCATACGGATTTTTTTTTCGCTCCAAATAACCAATGGCTTCTCTTTTTTTTCCATATACCCACCGCAATAATTGATTCGATTTAGGCTGGTTTGTGTCATAAGCTAATCCGCCAAAAACTGCTGAAATTTTGAGGTTCTCAATTGCGTTCAGGTAGTTTTGGATAAAGGATGAAGTGGTTGGTTTCGTATCACAATCCAAAAACAACAACCAATCGTATTTTGCTTGTAGTGCTAGCGAATTTCTATTTTTTCCACGCCCCAAATTTTCTGTATTGCTGTAAAAAAAACAGTTGTGAAGTGCATTTATTTTTTCGTTTTCACGATTTAATTCCGAACCAGAAGCGTCATCTTGACAAATAACTTCATATTCCACAGCTACTGTGTCGCACTGATTTTTAAGTTCACAAACTAAGTTGTAAACCGAATAATCGTAGCATGGAATTAAAATAGATATCATTTATAATCGTAAAAGTCCGTATTTAATAATACAATAAATGGCATGAAAGCCGTCTTTCCAGTTGATTTTTTTCCCTTCTTCATAGGTTCGTCCGTAGTACGAAATTCCAACTTCATAAATTCTAATCTGTGGTATTCGTGCAATTTTTGCCGTAACTTCCGGTTCAAATCCAAATCGATTTTCTTTAAGTTTCAACGATTGCAACATTTGTGTATTAAAAAGTTTGTAGCAGGTTTCCATGTCGGTTAAGTTCATGTTGCTGAACATATTGGATAAAAACGTCAAAAACTTATTTCCAATGGTGTGCCAAAAAAATAAAATTCGATGTGCGTTTCCACCCATAAATCGCGAGCCATAGACTACATCGGCAAAACCATCTAAAACAGGTTGCAGTAAAATCTCGTATTCAGATGGGTTGTATTCTAAATCGGCGTCTTGAATGATGGTGTATTCGCCCGTTGCATTCGAAATTCCAGTATGTAGCGCAGCACCTTTTCCTTTATTTTTTGGATGTTTTAAAAACAAAATTCCCATTTCAGGATTTGAGGTGATGTAATTGTTTATGGCCGAAATAGTGTCGTCCGACGAGCAATCGTCTATGATTATAATTTCTTTAGCCATTCCATTAGGAAGCCAAACGGCTTTTATTTTATCCAAGATCAAGTGAATGGTTTTTTCTTCATTGTAGACCGGAATGATAATGGATAATTTTTTCATTGTTAAAATGCCTATTAATGCCACAAATCTACATTTCTAATTTGAAACTACAATAATTTGATTAGTTTTGTTTCTATGATCGAACGCTTCCAAAAATATAAATTCGAATTGCTAATTCTCTTTTTTGGCGTGCTCACGTTGGCGCTTTTGAATTTTTTTCTTCAGCTAGATATTCAAACTCATGTTTACGCCGATTCTGATAATTATTTGGTTGCTTCCAAAAATCTGATGGTTTATTTTAGAGGTCATGATTATAGACCGATTCTTATGTCGGCGATAAACGGAGTTCCCTTCTTATTTGGAGCAAGCGATGCAACAGTCTATGTTTTTAGTTTTTATGTCAATGTCTTTTGTTGGCTCGCAACGGCCGTTTTACTATTTCATATTCTCAAAGATTTTAGTACCGCACGAATGGCGTTTTATTGTACGTTGATTTTCTATACCAGTGTCGGCGCAATTGCTGTGTTGTATCACCTACTTTCCGAAACTATTTATACTTTTTTCATCGTACTATCGATGTTTTTTTTGATGAAATATTACAGAAACAAGAAAATACTGTTTTTATCATTAGCACTGTCGATTCTGATTTGTAGCATGCTTATTCGTCCGGGTTCGAAGTGGATTGCTTTTGTTTTCGGAATTTATTTCATCAAAGTTATAGTTGAAAATTATGCCAAAAAAGCAATGCTTTTAGTTTATGGAAGCATACTATTGGTTTTAATTCAATGCGCCGGCTTGTACCATCAATTCGGAAGTTTTACCATTAGTTATATTGATGGAGTTACGTACTATAATTATATCGGTGCGAAAGCCATGAGTTACAAAGATGGTGTGGATTATACAGAAATCGATAATCCGAGGGCAAATAACTTATTGAATTTGGGTTCGCACGATGAAATTCAAAAAGTGGTGCGGCAAGATGTACTCGATCAACTCAAGAACAACAAGTTAAATTTGCTAAAAGCTTATTTTTCAGATATTTATGACAATACCGTTTCAGGGTCAGCCGCAATTGCCGATTGTCAAAATAAAAAAAATACTCGTTATTTTGATTTCTCGAAGGACGTAATTTTTGATATATCGAAGTGGCAAAACCGTTTCTTCACGCTATTTGGTGGGATTTTAGCGCTCTTCTATTTTGTAACAAGTTACCGAAAGGAAGTCTTTTTTACTTTGCTTTCAAGTTTTATCCTCTACATCATTGCTGTTTCAGGAATTACGTTCAGTCAGGGCGACCGTTTCCATATGGTATTCTTTCCTTTAGTTATTGTTTTAACGGCTAAATTTTTAAAAGATAAAGGGAAAATCCGTTAAACTGTTTTCTGAACTACCTCAAAAATAGAACCGTCTTCACATTTTAAAGTTTTCGATGGGAACTTCATCAATAATGCGTAATCATGAGTAGCCATGATAATCGTTTTTCCGTTGGCGTTGATTTTTTTCAAAACATCCAAAACTTCTACACTGGTTTGAGGATCTAAATTACCGGTTGGTTCATCTGCTAAAATAAACTCTGGATCGTTTAACAATGCGCGTGCAATAGCAACACGTTGTTGTTCACCGCCGGACAATTGGTGTGGCATTTTAGTTGCAAATCCTTTCATGCCTACCTTATCCAATACTTCTTCCATTTTATTTTGCATTTGCTCTTTATCAGTCCAGCCAGTGGCTTTCAATACAAAAAGCATGTTATCGGATACATTTCGATCCGGAAGCAATTGAAAATCTTGGAATACAATACCAATTTTTCGGCGTAAAAACGGAATTTCTTTTTCCTTCAAATGCACCAAATCGTATTCTACAATATGACCTTCTCCGGTAGTTAAAGGCAAATCACCGTAAAGCATTTTGATCAAACTACTTTTTCCCGAACCTGTCTTACCAATAATGTAAATGAACTCGCCGTGTTTCACTTCTAAGTTGATGTTCGACAAGATTACTCTATTCGATTGATAAATACTAACGTTTTTTAACGATAAAACAGATTCAGACATAAGATGTTTAATTTAGTGGGTAAAAGTAATAAGATAACGTAGCTTTTCAAAATAAAATTATGATTTATTCATGATTTACAATTATTTACTGGATACTTCGTCAGTCCTTTAAATTGTTAAGAAAAATGTTTATAATAAATAACCGCTATGGTTCGTTATCCTTGCATACTAATCTAATTTTGGTAATTACAAAACACAAGGCTATGCGAAAATTTTCGATGTTACTTTATCTTATTTTATGGACGGGAAGTTTGTCCCTAAACGCTCAACAATCAGCAATAAATACGCATGACAATTCCGATTTTGACAAAGCGGTTGCGCTGTACAATGACAAACAGTTTTTAGCAGCTCAGATTTTATTCGAAAAAGTGAAACAAAAATCGACCAACCAAGAAGTAATGTCGGATTGTTCGTTTTATATTGCCAATTCCGCCATTCGCCTCGATCAAAGTAACGCGGATCAATTGATGGAAGATTTTGTTTCGGATTACCCAACCAGCACCAAACAAAACCAAGCGTTTGTAGGAGTGGCGCATTATTATTTTGAAGCCGGACGCTATCCTCAAGCGCTAGAGTATTTTGATAAAGTAGACGAAAGTGTACTAACGTATACAGAATTGGAAAAATTCAACTTTCAAAAAGGATACGCCTATTATTCGGCGGGAAAGAAAAAGGAAGCGACCAATTACCTCAATAAAGTCGCGAATTCCAAAGAATACGGTGCGCAAGCCAAATATTATCTAGGAACGATGTCCTATGAAAATGACGATTACAAAGAAGCAACTAAGTATTTTGACCAAATTTCAGGCGAAGAGAAATACAAAGAAAAGCTGTCTTATTTTCAGGCTGACATGAATTTTAAGTTGGGGAATTTTCAAAAAGCAATCGATTTAGGTACAGTAGCAATGGCCAAATCGAACGCAGCCGAAAAATCAGAACTCAACAAAATAATAGGCGAAAGTTATTTCAACCTCAAACAATACGATAAAGCCTTGCCTTATTTGAAAGAATATAAAGGAAGAAAAGGCAAATGGAACAATACCGATTATTATCAATTGGGTTACACGCATTACAAGTTGAACGATTTTGAAAACGCCATTTCGCAATTCAATAAAATTATTGATGGAACTGATTTTATTTCGCAAAATGCCTATTACCATCTGGGTGAAAGTTATTTGAAAAGCGATAGAAAACAACAAGCATTGAATGCGTTTAAAAGTGCTTCTGAAATGGATTTCGACAAAAAAATTCAAGAAGATGCCAATTTGAATTATGCGAAACTGAGTTACGAATTGGGTAATTCCTACCAAAGTGTGCCGGATGTTTTGTCGGCTTTTATTACTAAATACCCAAGTTCACCTAGTAAAGATGAAATCGAGGGTTTGTTGATTAATTCGTACATCACGTCCAAAAATTATAAAGAAGCGTTGACCTTGTTGGAGAAAAATAGAAATCCGCTTTACAAATCCGCCTATCAAAAAGTGACGTTCTACCGCGGATTAGAATTGTACACCGACGGAAGTTACCAGGACGCTTTGAAAATGTTTAAGAAGTCAATTGCAGAGCAAAAAGACCAAAAATTTGCAGCCCGCGCTACTTTTTGGAAAGGTGAAACCGAATACGTTTTAGACAGTTTCAACGAGGCTTTGTTGAGTTTTAAGCAGTTTGAAGGATTTGCTGAAGCGAAAAATACACCCGAATTCAAAAACATCAATTACAATATTGCCTACGCCTATTTCAAACAAAAAGAATACGACCAAGCTGGAAATTATTTCCAAAGTTACATCGATGTATCCAAAGATGATAAAACGCGTTTGAATGATGCCTATCTTCGATTGGGTGACAGTCGTTTCGTAGCGGCAAAATACTGGCCAGCGATGGATGCCTACAACAAAGCCATTGAGTTGAAAAGTGTAGACGCCGACTATGCCGCATTTCAGAAGGCGATCAGCTACGGATTTGTACAGAAAAACGATAAGAAAATTGAAGATTTTAATAAGTTCTTGCAGAATTTCAAAACGTCGCAATACCGTGATGATTCATTATTTGAACTAGGTAACACCTATGTTGCAGACGGCAAAACCGAATTGGCGTTGACGACTTATGATCAGTTATTAAAAGAGTTCCCGAAAGGGTTGTACGCTTCTAAAGCAATTTTACGTCAAGGTTTGGTGTATTATAATGGCAACAAAGGCGAATTAGCAATCACAAAATTCAAAAAAGTAGCGGCTGATTTTCCAAAATCGCCCGAAGCTTTAGAGGCTGTTTCTACCGCACGTTTGATTTATATGGATAACGGAAAAGTGGATGAATACGCTTCGTGGGTGCGAACACTTGATTTTGTTGAGGTTTCGGATGCTGAATTGGATAATGATACCTACGAAGCCGCAGAAAAACAGTATTTACAAAACAATGTCAAACAAGCGATTTCGTCATTAAACGGTTACGTTTCTAAATTTCCAAACGGAATTCATGCCTTGAAAGCTAATTTCTACTTGGGTCAGTTGTATTTTGCTGATAATTTGCAGTCGAACGCGATTCCGAATTACGAATACGTGATTGCTAAATCACGCAACGAATTCACTGAACAATCGCTCGCTCGTTTATCCGAAATTCACTTAAATAAAAACGATTTTGCGAAAGCGATTCCGGTTTTAAAACGATTGGAAGCCGAAGCCGATTTTCCACAAAACATCACCTTCGCACAATCCAATTTGATGCGCGCGTATTATGATCAGAAGGACTATTCCAATGCTGTGGTGTATGCTGATAAAGTGCTGAACAATCCCAAAACCGACAACAAGGTAAAAAGTGATGCACAAATTATTGTAGCGCGTTCTGCGATTAAAGTCAATGATGAAGCCAAAGCCAGAACAGCCTATGCGAATTTATTAAAAATTGCCAAAGGTGAATTAGCTGCAGAAGCCTTGTACTACGATGCGTATTTTAAAAACAAAGACGGAAAATATGAAGACTCAAATAAAGCCGTTCAGAAATTGTCAAAAGATTATTCAGGATATAAATATTTCGGTGCGAAAGGATTAATTGTAATGGCGAAAAACTTTTACGGACTAAAAGATAGCTTCAATGCGACCTACATTTTAGAAAGTGTATTGGAAAATTTCAAAGAATTTGACGACGTACTTCTAGAAGCTCAAACTGAGTTGGATGTCATTAAAACAGAAGAAGCCAAAACTAATTCGTCAATTATTAAATAGACGAAAGAGAATAGACTAATAGATAATAGACTTAAAACTATGAATGATTTTAAGAGGCATAACTTTAAAAAACTTAAAATTTGGATAATGTCAATGGATTTAGCTAAGGATATTTTTCAATTGACATCAAGTTTACCCACTTCAGAAAAGTATGGATTGATTAGTCAGATGAATAGATGTTCTGTGTCAATTTCATCAAATATTGCAGAAGGTTCAAGTAGAAGTAATAAATCCTTTAGTCATTTTTTAGATATCGCTTTAGGTTCGTCATTTGAACTTCAAACACAAATCTTAATTGCTAATGCGAATAGTTTTATTTCTGATGATATTTCAAATAGTATAGAATCTAAAATAGAAGAATTACAAAAGGCTACTATGTCATTTCAAAATACTTTAAATTAAATAAAAATGAATTTTAAAACAAATATATTTCGGTTTACACAATTTGATAGTCTATCATCTATTAGTCTATTATCTATTAGTCTGCTTTTAGCAACCCAATTTTCGTTTTCCCAAAAGAAAGACGAAAACATCGGAAGCGAAGTCGTAAACGTAGTAAAACCATACACGCCAAGTATTTCGGACGCATTTAAAGTGAAAGAAACTCCCTCTTTTGAAGACGAAGAAACCAACAAAAAGGAAACCATCGAGTACACCATATTTTCGTTTCCTGTGGCTTCCACGTTTACGCCATCCAAAGGAAAGGCGGCTGGAGTAGAGAAATCGGCCAAAGAGAAATTATTCAGAAATTATTTAACGCTAGCAGCCGGAAATTACGGAAACATCAATGCCGAGTTGTTTGTTACTCAAACCTTGGCAAACAACAATTATATTGGTGCCATGCTCCGTCACAGTTCATCGCAAGGCGGAATCGACGAAGTAATTTTAGATGATAAATTTTTCGATACCGAACTCGATGTAACCTATGGAAGTAAAGCTAGAAATCTGGCATGGAATGTCGATCTTGGCTACCACAATCAACTATATAATTGGTATGGTTTAAATCCAGTTTTTTATCAAAATCTTTCTCCGTCAGATAGGGATGAGTTTATCAATACTATTGACGAACAACAAACCTACCATACACTCGATTTGGGTGGTCGACTAAGTTTGAAAGAGAGTATTTTTAAAGAAGCAGAAGTTAAATTTACTCGCTTTTGGGACGCCTTTTCGTCGGGTGAAAATCGTTTCTATGCCAAACCTAATTTAGCCTTTGATGTGTTGGATGAAAAAATAAATGCAACCTTTATTTTTGATTACTTAAACGGGAGTTTTGATCAAACGTATTTAGGTGGTGAATCTTATAAATATGGGAACACCAATATCGGATTTCATCCTAGTTTTCAACTCAATCAAGAAGATTTGTCGGTAAATCTTGGAGCTGCATTTTTCTACAGCGTTGCTAACGAAGGTGGCGACAATAAGTTCTTTATTTATCCACAAATCAATGCTTCCTACAAAGTGGTGGGCGATTTAATGATTGCGTACGCGGGAGCTGAAGGAACACTACAACAAAACTCCTATAAAGATTTTGCTCAAGAAAACTTTTTTGTGTCGCCTACCTTAGCCATTGGTCCGACCGATCAAAAGTATGATATTTATATAGGTTTACGCGGGAAATTATCCAATACGATTGGGTATAATCTGCGCGGATCGTTGATGAATGAAAATAATAAGGCATTATTTAAAAATAATACGTACAATTTCTTAACAACCAATGAAGATGGTTATGCCTTTGGTAATTCGTTTAATGTGGTATATGATAATGTAAAAACCGTTAGTTTTTATGGTGAATTGAAAGCCGATTTCTCGAAAAATGTTTCGTTCGGAATCAATGGAACATTTAGTTCGTTTACTTCTGATGTAGAAGAAGAAGCGTGGAATTTACCTGGATTGAATATTGCTGCTAATGTGGATTTCAATATCACCGATAAATGGTACGCAGGAACCAAGGTGTTTTTTGTTGGAGAACGAAAAGATATTACATTCAGAGACGATTTGACTGCCGCTCCATTACCTAATTACATTCCGGAAACGGCTACTTTAGACAGCTTTTTTGACTTAAACGCTTATGTAGGTTACAAGCGAAACGAACGTTTGACCTTTTTCTTAAAAGGAAATAACTTAGCGGGACAAGATTATCAAAGATGGATTAATTATCCTGTTCAAGGCATTCAAGTGCTTTTGGGTGCGAATTATAAATTTGATTTCTAGGTATTAGAATTCTAGACTAACTTAGACTTCTTAGATTTTTTTTAAGAAGTCTTGTTTTTTTTAGGTCTATTTTCAACTTTAACTGATTTTACATTTTTACAATCTTAAAATCTTACAGTCCAACAATCTAACAATCTAACAATCTAACATTCTAAGAAGTCTATCATGAAACATAAAATCATCCAACACCACCATCAACTCCTACAAGACAAAATCGATGTGTTCCGCGACATGATTGCTTCTTTAACCGAAGACGCGCAGAACGACGCAAAAGGTTCTGCAGGCGACAAACACGAAACAGCCTTGTCGATGATGCACATTGAGCAAGAAAAGCTCAATCATAAGCTAACGGAAGTGTTGACCCAGAAATCAATTTTAGACAAAATAAACCCAAATCATGTGTCGACCAAAATCGCATTGGGAAGCTTGGTCAAAGCCAACCAAATGGTGCTGTTTATAAGTGCGGCATTACCTAAAATCACTATTGACAATACATCTATTATCGCAGTTTCTCCTCAATCGCCTTTAGGAGCTACTCTAATGGGAAATGAAGTAGGTTTTGAGTTCGAGATTAATGGAAGTAAATTCATTATTCAAGAAATCACCTAAATTCAATGGTATTCAATCATCTGTTCTAACAATTTATAACACTTTCCGATATTTATAATTCAATTAAGTTTAATATTTGTTGTAAAAGGCATCTTTTAGTTTTAATTTATAACTAATTATCTACTTTTACTTTTAATAAATAAAGCAATACTTCAATTTTGCTTCATAATTAATGTAAGGACAATTCGCGAATTGTCCATTTAAAAGAAAAAGATTATGTGCGGAATAGTATGCGCCTTCGATTTAAAGCAAAAAGCAGAAACCTTACGACCTCAAGTATTGGAAATGGCGAAAATCATTCGTCATCGCGGACCCGATTGGAGCGGAATTTTCAGTAATGATAAAGCGATTTTAGCCCACGAACGATTGGCAATTGTCGATCCAGCTTCTGGGAAACAACCCTTATTCAGTGCCGACAAAAAGTTGGTTCTCGCGGCCAATGGCGAAATATACAATCATCGTGCCTTGCGTAAGCAGTTTGAAGGTACATACCAGTTTCAAACCGAAAGCGATTGCGAAGTTATTTTAGCCTTATACAAAGAAAAAGGAGTCCATTTTATTGATGAAATGAACGGAATCTTCGGATTCGCCCTTTACGATGCTGAAAAAGATGAATATTTTATCGCTCGCGATCACATGGGAATTATTCCGTTGTACATCGGTTGGGATCAAAATGGTACATTTTATGTAGCATCCGAATTAAAAGCGTTGGAAGGCTATTGTACTAAAATTCAACTGTTCCCTCCAGGTCATTATATGTCGAGCACAGACGGCGAATTCGTGCAATGGTACAAAAGAGAATGGACGGATTACGAGGCCGTCGAAGACAACCAAACCAGTATTGGAGCTATAAAAGTAGCACTCGAAGCTGCCGTTCACCGTCAATTAATGAGTGATGTACCTTATGGCGTGTTGCTTTCAGGTGGTTTAGATTCATCTATAACTTCGGCAATCGCTAAAAAATATGCTCAAAAACGCATTGAATCGGGCGATACTGTAGATGCGTGGTATCCACAATTACATTCATTTGCAGTTGGACTAGAAGGTTCACCAGATTTGGCTGCTGCGCAAGTCGTTGCTGATTATATCGGTACCATTCACCATGAAATTAAATTTACGATTCAGGAAGGATTGGATGCCATTCGCGATGTAATTTACAATCTGGAAACGTACGATGTAACAACTATTCGAGCATCCACACCAATGTGGTTGATGGCTCGCGTAATTAAGTCAATGGGAATTAAAATGGTCTTGTCGGGTGAAGGCTCGGATGAATTATTTGGTGGCTATCTGTATTTTCATAAAGCTCCCAATGCCAGAGAGTTTCATGAAGAAACGGTTAGAAAATTAAGTAAACTTCATATGTACGATTGCTTGCGAGCTAACAAAAGTCTTGCAGCATGGGGAATAGAAGGACGAGTTCCCTTTTTAGATAAAGAATTTATGGATGTAGCCATGCGAGTGAATCCCAAAGATAAAATGATTACTAAAGAACATCCAATAGAAAAATGGGTGTTGCGAAAAGCATTTGAGGACATGTTGCCCGAAAGTGTAGCGTGGAGACAAAAAGAACAGTTCAGTGATGGTGTAGGATACAGTTGGATTGACACCTTAAAAGCAACAGTTGCTGTGGAAGTTTCGGACGAACAATTGGCAAATGCGAAGTATAAATTTCCGCTGCAAACACCTACATCAAAAGAAGAGTATTATTACCGTTCTATCTTTAACGAACATTTCCCGAGCGACGCCGCAGCTTTGTGTGTGCCGCAAGAAGCAAGTGTTGCATGCAGTACAAAAATTGCGTTGGAATGGGATGAAGCGTTCAAAAACATGAATGATCCGTCGGGTAGAGCCGTGGCCACTGTGCACGATGATGCGTATGTAAAAGCATAAAAAAATAGCTATCACTACTGATGGCGCTAGCGTAAAGTCAGACTTGTAACCTGACTTTATTTGGAAGTTTAGTTTGTTTGTTTACTCGCTCTGTTTCGGCAGATGAGGTACTAAAACGTTCGTCATTTTTGATGGACGTTTTTTATTTTTTGGTAGCGAATGGTTTGGGCTTTCTTGGTTTCCATGCCTGCCTGCCGGTAGGCAGGTTCCTGCTATTCGTTCTATTTTTACACCTATAATTTTTGCAAAAAATTACAGGTGTAAAAGATATCATTGCTATCAGGGCTAGAGAGTGATTTTTAGTGTGTTTTTGCAGGCGTTCGATAAACGCGTTCCGATTTGAGATAAAAAAACGGCGTTTTAACTACTAAATTTAAAAAATGAAGCAATAAAAAATTATCAAACACAAATGTTAATAACTTAAGCTATAAAACGCTTAAAATCGCTTTAAAATCACTATCGAAGTTATATATTTGCGTGTTATACAAAAATACCAGAAAAACGAACCATTTTTATGAGCGACGAGATTAAAAAAAATAATTATTCAGCTGATAGTATTCAAGCCTTAGAAGGAATGGAGCATGTAAGAATGCGACCTTCCATGTATATTGGAGATACGGGTGTACGAGGATTACACCATTTAGTGTATGAGGTTGTCGATAACTCAATCGACGAGGCGATGGGTGGCCATTGCGACACCATTTCAGTGTGGATTAATGAAGATAATTCTATTTCTGTAGAAGATAACGGACGTGGAATTCCAGTTGACATCCACAAAAAAGAAGGCGTTTCTGCTTTAGAGGTAGTAATGACCAAAATTGGTGCGGGTGGAAAATTTGATAAAGATTCATACAAGGTTTCGGGTGGACTTCACGGAGTTGGTGTTTCGTGCGTAAATGCATTGTCAGAGCATCTTAGAGCGACGGTCCATAGAGACGGAAAAATATACGAACAAGAGTACGAAAAAGGAAAAGCACTTTATCCCGTAAAACAAATTGGTGAAACCACAAAACGTGGCACGATTGTGACCTTTCATCCAGATCCAACTATTTTTACGCAAACAACCGAGTTTACTTACGATACATTATCTGCGCGTATGCGGGAGTTGTCGTTCCTTAATAAAGGAATCACAATTACTCTTACAGACAAAAGACAATTGGACGAGCAAGGCGAATTCTTTAACGAAGTATTTCATTCCGATGAAGGTTTAAAAGAATACATTCGTTTTCTTGACGGAAACCGCGAACCCATCATTACACATGTCATCAGCATGGACAACGAGAAAAGCGAAATTCCAGTTGAAGTTGCTTTAATCTATAACACGAGTTATTCTGAAAATATATTTTCGTACGTAAACAACATCAACACGCACGAAGGTGGAACACACTTACAAGGGTTTAGAATGGGATTGACCCGTACCTTAAAGAAATACGCTGATGCATCCGGTTTGTTGGATAAACTTAAATTCGAAATTACAGGTGATGACTTCCGTGAAGGATTAACTGCGATTATTTCGGTAAAAGTTCAAGAACCACAATTTGAAGGTCAGACGAAAACCAAATTAGGAAACAGAGAAGTAGTTTCTCCGGTTTCTCAGGCGGTAGCCGAAATGCTAGAGAATTATTTGGAAGAAAATCCAAACGACGCTCGAATCATTGTTCAAAAGGTAATTTTAGCAGCGCAAGCGCGTCACGCAGCGAAAAAAGCGCGTGAAATGGTTCAACGTAAAACCGTTTTGGGCGGTGGCGGTTTACCCGGAAAATTATCCGATTGTTCGGAGCAAGATCCAGCAAAATGCGAAGTATACTTGGTCGAGGGTGATTCGGCGGGCGGAACTGCCAAGCAAGGTCGTGACCGTAACTTTCAAGCAATTATGCCGTTGAGAGGTAAAATCTTGAACGTGGAAAAAGCCATGCACCACAAAGTATTTGAAAACGAAGAGATTCGGAATATATTCACCGCATTAGGTGTAACAATTGGTACCGAAGAAGATTCGAAAGCCCTGAACTTAGAAAAATTGCGTTACCATAAAGTAATCATTATGTGTGATGCCGATGTCGATGGAAGTCACATTGCAACTTTAATTCTGACGTTCTTCTTCCGATTCATGCGTGAATTGATTGAAGGCGGACACGTATACATCGCTGCGCCACCTTTATATTTGGTGAAAAAAGGAACCAAAAAAGAATACGCTTGGAACGATCTGCAACGCGATCAAGCCAACGAAAGAATGGGTGGAAGTGCCGCTATCCAGCGTTATAAAGGTTTGGGTGAAATGAACGCCGAACAATTGTGGGAAACTACAATGGATCCGAATTTCAGAACCTTGCGTCAGGTTACTATTGATAGCTTGGCCGAAGCCGATCGTATTTTCTCGATGTTAATGGGTGATGAGGTTCCGCCTCGTAGAGAGTTCATTGAGAAAAATGCAGTGTATGCGAATATTGATGCGTAAAATTATTTTAAATTTTGAATTCTAAATTTTAAATGGTAAGATTCTAAAATTTAAAATAATTCAAAATTCAAAATTTATAATTTAAAATAATAAAAATGAAAGTTACAGTAGTAGGAGCAGGAAACGTAGGTGCAACATGCGCAGACGCTATTGCTTACAGAAGAATTGCGAGTGAAATCGTATTGCTAGACAT
Source organism: uncultured Bacteroidota bacterium (assembly GCA_903902795.1). Taxonomy (GTDB): domain Bacteria; phylum Bacteroidota; class Bacteroidia; order Flavobacteriales; family Flavobacteriaceae; genus Flavobacterium. The sequence goes on along the minus strand of CAIUWH010000015.1, from coordinate 10,363 downwards.
CAGAGAAGGTTTTGCTGAAGGTAAAGCTTTAGATATTATGCAAACCCAAACCACTTTAGGATTCAACACCAAAGTGTCGGGAAGTACCAATGATTATTCGAAAACGGCCGGAAGCAACGTGGTAGTCATCACATCTGGAATTCCGAGAAAACCGGGAATGACTCGTGAAGAGTTAATCGGAATCAACGCAGGAATCGTAAAATCGGTGGCCGAAAGTTTGTTGCAACATTCGCCAAACGCCATTTTTGTGATTGTGTCTAATCCGATGGATACCATGACGTATTTAACATACAAAACCTTAGGGTTGCCAAAAAATAGAATCATCGGTATGGGTGGAACGTTGGACAGTTCGCGTTTCAAAACGTATTTGTCACAAGCGTTAGACAAACCCGCTAACGATATATCTGGAATGGTAATTGGTGGTCACGGTGATACTACTATGATTCCGCTTACACGTTTAGCATCCTACAATGGTGTTCCGGTTTCACAATTTTTATCGGAAGAGCAATTAACTAAAGTAGCAGCTGATACGATGGTAGGTGGAGCAACCTTAACCGCTTTATTGGGAACTTCAGCGTGGTATGCGCCCGGAGCTTCGGTAGCGTATTTGGTTGATGCCATTTTAAACGATCAAAAGAAACTAATTCCGTGTTCGGTTTTCCTTGAAGGTGAATACGGGCAAAGCGATATTTGCATCGGTGTGCCTTGTATCATAGGTAAAAACGGTGTAGAAAAAATCGTTGACATCAATTTAAATGATGCTGAAAAAGCACTATTTGCGAAAAGTGCTGACGCAGTTCGAGCAATGAATGGCGATTTGAAATCGGTTTTGTAGTTTAAAACACCATAAAAATATGAAGACTGCAATTTTTTTGCAGTCTTTTTTTTGAGATTAATAGCTAAATAATTTGTTAATCTAAGGCAGAATCATATATTTGCACGTTTCAAAAAAAGTGAAATAGTGTTGGTTGTTTGGTTTTTGCTGACTATTAATATTTTATCGCTTTTTTTTAACAATCAACCTAACAAAAATTAATTAATTTTTAGTAATAATGCAGAATAAAGGACTTATTAAATTTTTCGCAATTTTATTTGCACTGGTAAGCATTTACCAACTTACTTTTACTTTTGTTTCTAACGGAATTCAGGAAGATGCTAAAGCATTTGCAAAAGGCAATCAAGAGAAAGAAGTAAAGTATTTAAACGATTTAAAAAATAAAAAAGTATTTAGCTTTTTTGGTTTGTCGGACTATACCTATGAAGAGGTTAGTGCAAAACAAATCAACAAAGGTCTTGACCTTGAAGGCGGAATAAACGTAATCCTTCAAATTTCTGTAAAAGACGTATTGAAAGGACTGGCAAACGATTCTAAAAATCCAGTATTCAACAAAGCGCTTGATGATGCTAAGAAAAATCAATTGGGTAATCAGTCGTATCTAGATGCTTTTTTTGATGCTTTCGAAAATGCATCACAAGGAACTACAAGATTAGCTTCTCCAGATATTTTTGCTAACCGTACTTTGGCGGACGATATCAATTTTAATATGACCGATGCTCAGGTTAAAAAAGTAATCGAAAGAAAAGTTGACGAGTCGGTTGAAAGCGCATTCGGAGTTTTAAGAAAACGTATCGATAAATTTGGTGTAACGCAACCAAACATTGCAAAATTAGGTCAAACAGGCAGAATCTTGGTTGAATTACCAGGAGCAAAAGATGTTGATCGTATCAAAAAATTATTGTCAAGTACAGCGCAATTAGAGTTTTGGGAAACGTATAAAATCGATGAATTAGGTCAGTTTTTAATGTCGGCTAACGACGCCTTAAAGCTAACGGAGAAAACAACAACTAAAGAAGTTGTAACAAAAGAAAAGGATTCATTATCAAAATTATTAGCCGATTCCAAAAAAGATTCAGCAGCAACCGACAAAGGAAATAACCCATTGTTTGAGAAATTCGTTTCGCAAGGTGGTGGACCTGTTTTAGGAGTTGTCGGAGTTCAAGATACTGCTAAAATTAACTCATATTTAAAAAGATCTGACATCAGAGGATTGCTTCCAGCAGATAAGAAACTTGCAAAATTTGTTTGGAGTAAGCCAACTATTGCGGTAGATGAGAAAACCAAAGTTGCTTCTGAAACATTCGAATTATATGCATTAAAAGTAGTCAATCGCGACGGTAAAGCACCTTTGAGCGGTGGAGTAATTACTGACGCTCGTGATTCATTCGACCAAATGGGTAAACCATCGGTATCCATGCAAATGAATGGAGCAGGTGCAAGAATTTGGGAAGAATTGACAGGAAAAGCGTTTACCAATAAAGGATTTATTGCTATTGCATTAGATGATGTGGTTTACTCTGCGCCAGGCGTTTCTAGCGGACCAATAGCGGGCGGTCGTTCTGAAATTTCAGGAAACTTTGATATCGAAGAAACTAAAGATTTAGCAAATGTATTGCGTGCAGGTAAATTACCAGCTGCAGCAGAAATAGTGCAATCAGAAGTGGTTGGACCATCATTAGGACAAAAAGCTATTGATGCAGGTACAACTTCAGCAATCGTAGGTTTCTTATTAGTGTGTTTATGGATGGTATTCTATTACGGTAGAGCGGGCTGGTATGCCAACGTTGCTCTATTAGTAAACTTATTATTCTTATTCGGAATTTTGGCGAGTTTAGGTGCGGTATTAACCTTACCTGGTATTGCTGGTATCGTACTTACTTTAGGTACTGCCGTCGACGCGAACATCATTATTTACGAGCGAGCCAAGGAGGAATTACGTGAAGGTAAAACGCTAGGAGATGCTGTTAAATCGGCTTATGGTTGGAAAGGTGCTATGCGTTCTATTATCGATGCCAACGTAACACACGTTTTAACCGGAGCTATATTATTTATATTCGGAACGGGACCTATCCAAGGTTTTGCAACTACCTTATTAATTGGTATTTTCACCTCTTTGTTTACGTCTATCTTTATCGCGAGAATCTTTATTGACATGGATATCGAAAAGAACCGTTCTTTAGCATTTACCGCGCCATGGTCGAAAAATTGGTTCACTAATTTCAATATTGATGTAGTGGGAATGAAAAAATGGACCTACATGATATCTACAGTAGTAGTGATTGTAAGTTGTGTTTCGTTTTTTGTTAACGGTTTAGACGAAGGAGTTGATTTTGTTGGAGGAAGAACATTCCAAGTTAAATTTGAAAAGGCAGTTGAGTCGAGCAAAATTTCTGAAGAATTATCTGCAGCGTTTGGTACTACTGTGGAAGCCAAAGTTTTTGGTGACGATAATCAGTTAAAAATAACAACAAAATACAGAATTAAAGATGAAGGTACCGATGTAGATACCGAAGTAAATAAAAAATTATACGCAGGATTAAAACCGTACTTAGGGAACATGTCCTATGAAGATTTCATTAATGCAGCCGACGGTAAAACACTAGGTGTACTTCAAGCTTCGAAAGTAGGCGCTGCAATCTCTGCGGATATCAAAACCAATTCGTTTTGGGCAGTTATCGGGGCAATGTTAGTAGTTGGATTGTATTTAGTGATTTCATTCCGTAAATGGCAGTTTTCAGTTGGCGCTCTTGCTGCTGTATTGCACGACGTAATTTTTGTATTGGGTGTTTATTCTATTTGCTACAAGTTTATGCCGTTCCACATGGAAATGGATCAACACTTCATCGCTGCAATTCTGACTGTAATCGGTTACTCGATGAACGATACAGTAATTGTATTCGATAGAATTAGAGAGTTTTTAGGTGGAAACCGAAAAGGAACCTTCAATGAGATTGTGAACGCTTCGGTAAATACTACTCTTTCAAGAACCATTAATACCTCTTTAACGATGATTTTGGTGTTATTGATTATGTTCATCTTTGGTGGAGAATCTATTAGAGGATTTATCTTCGCAATGCTTGTCGGAATTATTGTAGGAACGTATTCATCTTTGTTCATCGCTACACCAATTTTAGTGGATACAATGAAACAATCTGATATTGAAGAAATTGAAAAGCGTCATGCCGATGCCAACAAATAGTATTCTATAAAACCATACTTAAAAGCCAAACATCTGTTTGGCTTTTTTTTTGCATACATATTTTGATTAGATGTTTATAGTAGAGACGGACTGCAGTCCGTCTTTACAGTAAACAATGTTAACTAGAATGTTCTATTGTGAGATTTTGTTTTTGGTTGTTCTTTTAGATCCAGAAGAGACGGATCGCAGTCCATCTTTACATTGAGAATATTAACTACGATTATCAATTTTGATTTTCTCTGTCGTTCTCTGTGATTATATTTTGATCGTTCCTTTAGGGAGAGATAGAAGAGACGGACTGCAGTCCGTCTTTACATTACATATTCTTAAGTAATTTAAAACACTAACTAGCGTAAACAAAAAAAACATTGAATGAATCAATGCTTTTGTATAGATAAATTTGTAATTAAAACAACTTATTCGGATTCACATCATTTTTATAAATGTCCTTCGGCAGGGGTTTTTCGGCCAAGAAAATAAATACAATTCCGATTAAAATGAAGGGAATACTCAACCACTGTCCGGTTGAAAACAAACCCAATGAATCTTCAATTCCACCCTGGCTTTCCTTTACTTTTTCTACAAAGAAGCGAACCGTCCACAACATAACCAAGAAGAATCCAAAAATCAATCCGTGCTTTTCTTTATAATCGGTTTTCACATAGAGAAAAACTAAAATTAAGAAAACGAAGATATAGAAAAAGGCTTCGTACAATTGTGCCGGATGTCTTAATGGAACTTGCGCCAATAGATCGGCGTATTTTGGATCGCTTACGATGGCGTTATAGGCATCATTACTATTGCTTAGCTTAGTTATTGAGATTGCATCTTCACTTGAAAATTGATCTCTGACAAACCTCACTCCTAAACTCGATGTCGTTTCTTTTCCAATGATTTCGGAATTGAAAAAATTTCCAATCCGCACAAAAATAGCGCCACAAGAAACCGGAATCACAACGCGATCCAATACCCAAAGTAACGGACGCTTGATGATTTTCGTGCTGTAAAAATACATGGCTATTATGATCGCAATTGCCGCGCCGTGACTCGCTAGGCCTGCAAAACCCGTAAACTGAAATTCAGGACTGAATTTAAACGGAAGTAGTATTTCTTCAGGATGATTTCTAAAATATTCCCAATCGTAGAAAAAGACATGTCCCAAACGAGCACCAATCAGCGTCGCTATAACCGTCCAAATGAATAAACTATCCAATTTTTCAATCGACTCTTTTTCTTTGATGAAAATTTGCTTCATGATGTACCAGCCTAATCCAAATGCTATGACAAACATTAAACTGTAAAAGCGAATGGTAATAGGTCCGGGGTAAATTCCTTCTGCGGGATTCCAAATCATAAAATAGAATTAAGTTAGTGTCAAAAATAATAAAAAACTATTAGACTATACTTAGCCCGTTGGGTGTAATTAGTTTTTGATGATAATTTTTCGTCAATTCGAGTGATTTTCCCAAGAAAATCGTATCGAGAATAAGAAAAATTTCATTAAAAACGATTCTCGATAGACGTCACTTCGAGTGCGAAGCATATCGAGAAGTTTTGTTCCTCTCGTCCCAAAAGACGAGATACACAAAAAACATTCGAATTGACGTTTTTAATAATTACAGCCAACGGGTTATCCTTAATTATTTGTTATTGTATTTTTTAGTAGGAACTGGGTCGTAACCGCTTTTACCCCAAGGATGACAACTCAAAATGCGTTTTATTCCCAAATAATTCCCGTAAAAGATTCCGTGTTGCTTCAATGCTACCACATAATAACTCGAACAAGTTGGTTCAAAACGGCATGTAGCCGGAGTAAATGGTGAAATCGCGACTTGGTAGAATCGTATCAGAAACAAAAACGGTGCAATTACTATTTTTTTGAGCGATACCATTTGTATATTGAGTCAGAATTATAAGGAAAACGTAGTGCCTTCTTTTCCGTCTTTCAGTTGAATCCCAATGGCCAACAATTGATCCCGAATCTGATCCGACAACGCAAAGTTTTTATTGGCTCTGGCTTCGTTTCGCATCGCAATTAAAAGTTCTACAGTTCCTTTTAATTTCTCTGAATTTGAACCTATTTCGGTTTCATTTCGAATGCCTAAAACATTAAAAGTAAAAACATTCAAGGTCGTAACCAATGTCTCCAAATCGTTTTGTGTCAAGGTTTCTTTTTCGTCGTTAATCAGATTTACATATTTAATTCCTTCAAACAATTGAGCAATTAAAATCGGAGTGTTAAAATCGTCGTTCATTGCCGCATAACAGCTTTGTTTCCATGCTGCAATATCAATCGAAGAAGTAGCGCTAGCCGTCAATTGCACAGACAATTTTATGCCTTCCATCAATCGCACAAAACCTTTCTCACTCGCTACCATGGCGTCATTCGAAATATCCAAAACGCTGCGGTAATGCGCTTGTAAAAAACAAAAACGCACGATACTCGGGTGGAACGCTTTTTCAAAGAAATCATTTCCGCCTTCGATCAATTCCATAGGAAGAATGTAATTCCCAGTCGATTTACTCATTCGAAGTCCGTTCATCGTCAGCATATTCGCATGCATCCAATACTTCACCGGAGTCACGCCGTTGCACGCTTTTCCTTGCGCAATTTCACATTCGTGGTGTGGAAATTTTAAATCCATTCCGCCACCGTGAATATCAAAAGTTTCGCCCAAATACTTGGTACTCATCGCCGTACATTCCAAATGCCAGCCCGGAAAACCTTCACCCCAAGGCGAGTTCCATCGCATGATGTGCGCGGGAGATGCTTTTTTCCACAACGCAAAGTCTTGCGGATTTTTCTTCTCATTCTGACCGTCTAAATCGCGGGTGTTGCTCAGCAATTCTTCAATATTTCGGTTGTTGAGTTCGCCGTATTGCAACCCTTTTTTATTGTATTCGAGCACATCAAAATACACCGAACCGTTACTTTCATAAGCAAATCCGTCGGCAATTAATTGTTGAGCCAATTCAATTTGTTCAATAATATGTCCGGTTGCCGTCGGTTCAATCGTTGGAGGCAAAAAATTAAATATATCCAATACTTTATGAAAGTACACGGTGTATTTTTGAACCACTTCCATCGGTTCTAATTTTTCCAAACGCGATTGTTTGACAAATCGGTCGTTTTCCACATCGCCATCATCCGTTAAATGTCCAGCATCCGTAATATTTCGCACATAGCGCACACTATAACCCAGGTGTTGTAAATACCTAAAAATCACATCAAACGACATGAACGTGCGCACATTTCCCAAGTGAACATTGCTGTACACCGTCGGTCCACACACATACATGCCAATGCTTCCGTCATGAATAGGCGTAAACGTTTCTTTCTCTCCCGAAAGTGAGTTGTATAGGGTTAAGGTGTGGTTTTGATACAATTTCATACTGGTCTTTTTTGAAGCTATTTCAGGCTATTCATTACAACTCCTCGTCGATTTGGCTAGTTTTATAAGTGTTGGCATAAGCTTCCGTGGGTCGCTTTACCAACCCAACAAAACAAAGCCAATTCTCCTGCGGGGTTTTCATTCCTATCCTGGCTAATTAAAACTTGGTGTCTAATTTGATGTAATCTAAAAATTCGCGTTTTATTCTTTCGTCTTTGAATTTCCCTCCAAATTCAGAGGTAACGGTGCTGCTTTCAATATCTCTGATTCCTCTCGAATTCACGCAGAGGTGTTTTGCATCAATAATGCAAGCGACATCTTGTGTATTTAGCACGTTTTGCAATTCTTTTACAATTTGCATCGTTAAGCGTTCTTGAACTTGAGGTCGTTTCGCAAAATAATCTACAATTCGGTTCATCTTAGAAAGACCGACCACAGATCCGTTAGAAATGTAAGCAACGTGCGCTCTTCCTACTATAGGCAACAAGTGATGCTCGCAAGTGGAGTAGAGGGTAATGTTTTTCTCAACCAACATTTCACCGTATTTGTAATGATTTTCAAAGGTAGAGGAACTAGGCTTTTTATTGGGATTTAATCCTCCGAAAATTTCCTTTACAAACATCTTTGCCACTCGATTGGGCGTGCCTTTCAAGCTGTCATCCGTCAAATCAATCCCGAGTGTAGTCAAAATGCTGTGTACGTCTTTTTTGATGAGCTCAATTTTTTGGTCATCTGTTAAATCAAAAGCATCCGATCGCAACGGATTGTTAACATTGGTAAAAATATGATTTTCTCCTATTTCTTCGTTGAAATCTTCGCTATTCGTCATGATAACACCTATTGTTTTTGAATTCGCAAAGATAATATTATTATTTTTAAGCTATTGATAATAAAAAAAATAAAATTTAAGACAAAATGCTATTAATTTTATGTAAATTTCGGTCCTCAAATCTAAATGCGACGATTTACTTTTTTGTAAACCGCTTTAAATCAATAGGTTGAATAAATTGTAATTATTTAATTCTGTGGTATTTTATTGTTTAGTCTTAACCACAAGTACAATATAAAAAGAATAAAAAATGAAAAAAAGTTATTTTATTAAGCTACTACTATTTTTAAATATAATCCTATTAAATGTGGGCGTATATGCGCAAAGTACCACTTGTGCTGGTGCTGATCCGGTTTGTGGTGGAGGCGGATTCTCATACGCCAACTCATCAGGGCAAGCTAGTATTGGTAGTCCAGATTGTTTGGGTTCAGCTCCTAATCCAGCCTGGTTTTATTTTCAAATTTCTCAATCAGGTCCTATCAATGTTCAATTGAATCAAGGAAATAATCCTCCCAATTTAAATAACCAAGACGTAGATTTTATCTTATGGGGTCCATTTAATAGTACCAATATTGCTACAAATTGTAATAATTTATTTGATTTTCCCGATGGAAATACTGCAATTCCAGATAACGTGGTAGCTTGTAGTTATTCTGCTGCAGCTGTCGAAAACTTTGCTATTAATGCTATAGTTGGTCAAATATATGTTCTTTTAATAACAAACTTTTCAAATCAACCAGGTCAAATTGAGTTTACCCAAACTAATATAAATAATCCTAATGCTGGTCTAACTGATTGTCAACTCTTACTAAATTTAGGTCCAAATGTTACTATTTGTCCAGGTCAGTCAACTATCTTAACTACTCTTGTTGATGGAGGAAGTGCTCCCGCGAACTATGCAGGATGTACTTTTACTTGGTCTTCTACCGCTCCTGGCTTTGTTCCACCCGCTGCCAATACAGGAATTATAACTGTAACGCAACCAGGTACATATACTGTTGTTGTTACTAAGCCTGGTTTCCCGGCAAATACTTCAACGAGTGTAGTAGTGTCTAACCCAACTCCACCAGCATTAGCAACACCACCTAATTTGCAACAATGCAGTCCGGTCTTTAATTTGACACCCAATATTGCTGCCTTATTTAATGGAACAGGTTTAAATCCTCTAGATTACGCAGTTTCATTCCACACCACACTAGCTGATGCACAGAATGTGCAATCCGCTATACCAAATCCTGCAAGCTATACCATTTTGAGTAATCCACAGACCATTTATATGTCTATTGAGGATAATTCAGCTAATGGAGGAGGTTGTATTTACACTTCATCGTTTCAAATATCAACTTCGGCAAATGTCACACCCACTTTTACACAAATTGCAGCTATTTGTGCGGGTGATCCATTAAGTGCTTTACCGACAACGTCAAACAATGGTATAAATGGTGTTTGGTCTCCAGCAATTAATAATACAGCAACCACAACCTATACTTTTACGCCTAATGCTGGTGCATGTGCTGCATCTCAAACGATGACCATTACGGTAAATCCGTCAGTAACTCCAACGTTTACTCAGGTTGCCCCCATTTGCTCGGGCGATGTCTTAAGTGCATTACCAACAACATCCAGTAACGGTATAAACGGAGTTTGGTCACCTGCTTTAAATAATACCGCAACCACAACCTATACTTTTACGCCTACCGCAGGTCAATGTGCCTCTACACAAACAATGACCATTACGGTTAATCCTCTAATTACACCAACTTTTACTCAGGTTGCGCCTATTTGCTCAGGAGATCCGTTAAGTGCATTACCTACAACTTCTAATAATAGTATTAATGGAGTGTGGTCTCCTGCCATTAACAATACAACCACTACGACGTATACTTTTACACCCGCGGCGGCCCAATGTTCTGTGACACAGACGATGACCATTACTGTCAATCCTTCGACAACCCCAACTTTCACGCAAGTTGCTGCAATATGTAGTGGTGCGCCGCTGGCTGCATTACCAACAACATCCACTAACGGTATTAACGGAGTTTGGTCACCAGCTTTAAATAATACAGCAACCACAACCTATACTTTTACGCCTACTGCTGGTCAAT
>CAIUWH010000014.1 GCA_903902795.1 uncultured Bacteroidota bacterium | reverse complement strand
TGGTTCCCAAATCGGATTGCAATTGTACAAAACGAAACACATCGTTTTTGTCATTTTTGATGATGTATTGCACCGATGAATCGCATAAATTACAAACGCCATCAAATAGTATTATTTTCTTCCCTTGAGGTAAATCAGCTACTTCCATACTTATTTTTCTTGAACGAATTCTAATTGGTCAACACTCACTTTCGATGTAAAGACACCATAATTCACCACAGCTTTATTTTTTTCAATTTTATCAATCGTTCCAATTGATTTACCATCGGTCATGCGCACGCGATCGCCGACTTTCAATACTACCTTTGGCTTGTCAGGAACAATTGCGGCTTTGATTTTTTTCTCCTTTTTCTCTTTCCGGATTTCCTCTACTTTTACCGTCACTTCTTCCACTACTTGCTTCTGAATAACTGCTTTTACTTCTTTTTCTTTGACCGAAAGTTTGCGACGTTTGCTGTTTTCAATTTCTACGATTTTCAACAATTCACCCAACAACACTTTTTTGTTTTTGTTGTTGAAATAGGCTTCCGATGCATCGTCTAATTTTTGTCCGATGTAAATCAACCGCTGATTGGCATCGTATAATTCTTGGTAACGCTCTAGTTTTTCTTTTATTTTAGCGTTCGTCAGCTCCATTTTCTTGCTTTCTTCACGCGCTTTACTTTCTTCTTCTTTGAGGTTTATGGACGTTTTTTCGAGTTTCGAACGCTCTTTTTGCAACGTGGCAATGGTTTTGTCAAAACGCACTTTTCCGACTTCAATTTTCTTTTTCGCGCGATTGATTAATCCAAACGGAATGCCATTCTTTTGCGCGACTTCAAACGTAAACGAACTTCCGGCTTGACCTAAAATCAGTTGATACATCGGTTCCAACGACTTTTCGTCGAACAACATATTGGCATTGGATGCAAACGGCAATTCGTTGGCCAGTATTTTTAAATTCGAATAATGCGTAGTAATGATTCCGAACGCTTCTCGATGGTAAAATTCTTCTAAGAAAGTTTCGGCTAAAGCGCCACCTAATTCAGGATCAGAACCGGTTCCGAATTCGTCAATTAGGAACAATGTTTTGGCATTGCATTTTTTCAGAAAGTAGTTCATGTTCTTTAATCGGTAACTGTACGTACTCAAATGATTTTCAATGGATTGATTGTCTCCAATATCAGTCAAAATGCGGTCAAAAAGAAAGGTTTCACTGCGTTCGTGAACCGGAATCAAGAGGCCACTTTGCAACATTAATTGAAGTAATCCAACGGTTTTTAACGAAATGGTTTTTCCACCAGCGTTGGGTCCGGATATGACTATAATTCGATTTTCATTGGTTAATTCAATCGTCTGAGGAAATGTTTTTTCGCCTTTTGATTTGTTATTCAAATACAAAATAGGATGGAAGGCTTCTCTAAAAAACAATCGCTTATTCTCTGAAATTTTGGGCAAAACGCCATTGATTTTAAAGGCGTATTTTGCTTTGGCTGCAATCACATCAACATCGCTCAAAAAGTCTTGGTATGCTTTTAGTAAATCGATGTATGGCCTAATATCATTGGATAATTTCTTTAAAATTCGAGTGATTTCTTCGCGTTCTTCGTATTCTAAGTTATTCAGTTCTCGTGAATATTTTAAAGTCGCTTCGGGTTCGATGTACGAAATGCTTCCCGTTTTCGAACTTCCCAAAATAGAGCCTTTCACCTTGCGTCTATACATCGCTAAAACGGCCAAAACGCGACGATTATCAACAAAACTTTCTTTAATATCGTCCAAATAACCCAACGAATTATAGCTGGATAACGCTTGTCCGAAACTTTGGTTGACTTTGCCACGAACGACACTCATATCCCGTCGGATGTTTATTAAATCGGGTGAAGCATTGTCTTTGATGACCCCATATTTATCGACCACTTCATCAATTTTCTGAATGATGAATTTGGTGTATTCTACGGTAATCGCACGCTCATTCAACTTCGGATAATAATCGTTGAACTTCTTGAAAAAAAGCAATAATACGTTTACTGTTTCCGAAAGTGTGGCGATTTTTCTAAAACTAGCAACTTCCAAAAAACTATCTTCTATGCCCAACATTTTGATGTCGGTCGTACTATTTTCAAATCCGTGATTGGGAATAGCATTGTTGTTCGAAAACGACGATAGATATTCTGATGTCTGCAAAAGCGCATTCATCAGTACGTCTTTGTCGATAATTGGCGTGATGGCAAGTGCTTTTTCTTTTCCGATTTCGGTATTACAAATTGCCGAAATGGTTTCTAAAATAGTGGTAAATTCTAAATCTTGAAGCGTCTTCGCAGTTATCGAAATCATTAGATCGTTTTAGTTGTTCAAAGTTACGAATGTTGCCCACCATAATGCAATAGATTTTTATATTTTTGATTAAAATTTATGATATGTTAATCGACATCCATCCTTCATGGAAAAATGTACTTTCGGAAGAATTTGACAAACCTTATTTTACCGATTTAGTAGCCTTTGTTAAATCAGAATACGCCACCAAAAGATGTTTTCCCAAAGACAGTCAGATTTTTTCAGCTTTTGATTGGTGTCCGTTTGAGGATGTAAAAATCGTAATAATTGGGCAGGATCCTTACCACGGAATGGGACAGGCGAATGGGTTATGTTTTTCGGTTAACGATGGAGTACCTTTTCCGCCATCTTTACAAAATATTTTTAAGGAAATTGAAAATGATTTGGGAACTCCATTTCCGACTTCGGGTAATTTGGAACGTTGGGCACAACAGGGAATTCTATTGCTAAACGCTACGTTAACGGTGCGCGAAAGTGAAGCGGGCAGTCACCAAAACAAAGGATGGGAAAAATTTACAGATGCGGTCATTCAGGCTATTTCATATAAAAAGGAACAGGTCGTTTTTCTACTTTGGGGTGGATTTGCCCAGAAAAAAGGAGCTAAGATTGATCGAAGTAAGCATTGTGTTTTAGAATCGGGTCATCCATCGCCGTTAAGCGCCAATCGAGGATTTTGGTTTGGAAATAAACATTTTAGCCGTACCAATAGTTATTTAAAGTCTATTGGAAAAAAAACAATTGAATGGTAATTAATACAATGTCAACGCTCCTAAAATCGATTCATTTAAGAACGGTCCACCCGGATATTTTGCAGTATAATCTAAGTTTAGCCAAATTTGATTGTATTCATCGATGTGATAATGCAAGCTTTGATTGTTGACTTCTTCTTTGAAAAGAACTTCCTGAATGATGAAATTGACTTCTTCAAAATCTTTTTTGCTTCCAATTAAAATTTCTGGATAAATGTGTCCGTCTGTATGGATCAGGCGCGGTGTTCCACCAATCGACTTAATACACGCCGCCATTAAAATTGAATGGTCGTCGCAATCGCCAGAGAGGTAATTTAACGATTCTGATGCAGTTGCAATGTAGTCTTTTCCTTTGGGGTCACTGACATAAGTCCACCTCGAATTAATTTCTTTAAAAACGGCAAAACACTGTATTAAAGTTGAATAATCGCTATAGCCTTTGATACTTTTAAAATGTTTGTTTGCAGACATGATAGCAAAGTTTCGTACTCTTGGATTTTCAAATTCGATGGCTCTTTCTACTTTTGACTTATTAGGAAACGGCAATAATTTTGAAATGATTATATTTTCTGGATTATTATTTTCGGCCATATAATAGAGCATGTACTTGTAATCGTCGAAAACACGTTTGAATCCGTAGCCGCCAAAAATAGTTCCAATAATAAGGATGATTAGATATATTCCAATACTAATTAAAGTAATCCTTCTAAAAGCTCTTAAAATCAGTTGAATTGCAATTAATATAAAAAGAAAAATAAGAATGCGATCCAAATGACCAGTCCAATGCCAGTCGATTAAATTTTGATGCGCGATAATGAAGACTGGAATGGTAAGCAGTATATTTAAAACAAAAATAATTATCATGTCCCATGGTTTTTTTACCGTGAGTTTATTTTTTAGATACAGATAATACAGTTTTGTTTTTTCTAACATTGATCGCCAACTTTAAAAAGCTACATTGCCTTTACAAGTTCAGCAAAAGTACCTTTTTTATCAGTAATTTTCAGGTCAAACAATTGATTTTGAATTTTGTTTAACATATCAGCAGTAATTTGTTTTTGAGACCACTCGGTGAGCGATAACCATTCTTGAATGTCTTCTTGTTTTTGGTTATATCTTTCAGCTAAGGTCTTGTCAATGCTTGGAATTTCTTTAAATTCTGCAGTAGTTCGATTAATGACTTCCAAAATAGTGGAAATGCTGGAATGATGCTTCTTCAAAACTTCATCACGAACTGCAATTACAAAACAAGGCCATGGAGTGGGGCAATCGGCTACTCTACGAAATATTCCTTTATCTACTAAAGGTTTAGTCATGAAGCGTTCCCACATAAAATAGTCTGCTTTTTGTTGGATTAGCGCATCGACAGCTCCGTCAATGGTGTTTACAATTTCAAATTGCATATCGTTTGTTTTCCAACCTTGGTTGTTGGCATTGACATAGGCCATCAATTGCGAACCCGAGCCTATTCGAGAAATAGCCGCTTTGGTATTTTCAAGATCGGATAGTGCTTTGTATTCCGATTGGGCATCAACGTGAATTCCCCATATCAGTGGACTTTCAACATACATTTGCACTATTTTACTCGGATTTCCGGCATTGACATCTTTAACAATTCCTTCCGTGAGAATAACGGCAATATCGGCTTCTCCTTCACGCAACATTTGGCACATTTTTCCTGTACCTTCGGGGACATCGGTCCAATGCAAATCAATTCCGACGTTTTCAAATTCGCCATTTTCGATGCACAAATGCCAAGGTAAATTAAAATGTTCTGGAACACCAGCTATTTTTATTGTTTTCATTATTTATTTTGTCACAAAGGCACTAAGTCACAAAGATTATTTTCTATTTTCTAATTCATACCAATTACAAAGAATATCTTCATAATAAAACTGGCCGTTTTGGATCATTCCGATGCGTTGCAGAATGGTATTGGAACCTACATTATCCACATGAGCCGATGCATACATGGTTAGGATGTTCATTTCGTTGAATCCGTAATCCAACCACGTTTTTGCGGCTTCCAAAGCATATCCTTTTCGCCAATGTTGTTCTTGCAAACGGTAGCCCAAATCGTAAAAATTGACCTGATTATTTTCAGGTTCGGTAATGAACTTTATTCCGGCCCAACCGATTACTTCGTTGGTTTCTTTTAGCACAAGGGCAAATCGCCCAATTCCGTTGTCGATGTATTGTTGTTGGATACTTTTGATGTAACCCAGTACTTCGTCAATAGACGTAACAGGTTGATTTCCCAAATACAGATGTACATTTGGATTGCTATCCATCAAAAAAAGCGCCTGAGCATCGGAGGTTTCGATAGGTCGGTATAAAATTCGTTCGGATTCGAGGAATAGGTTCATAAATAAAATGTTCTAAAGAAATTGAATTGCCTAGCCCCGATTGGAAGCGATATCCTCCGATGGTATAAAACAAAGGCTTTGCCTGCAGTTTTTTGCCAATCGGAGATAAAGCGGAAAGCGGGAATGGCTTCAAATTACTCAGCTAACTTGTCTAAAGCATATTCAATTAACGCATCAACGGCTTTGTAGGGATCTTCGCTAAAAGTTCCTGTTGCACGGTTGGCGATAATAGCGTTGAGCGACAAGCATTCGTGACCCATAAGTTTTCCTAGTCCATAAATAGCACCAGTTTCCATTTCGAGGTTGGTCATTTTGATACCTTCGTATTCGAATTTATCCATTTTTGAATTCAATTCGGAATCTTGAATGTCCAAACGTAACACACGACCTTGTGGACCGTAAAATCCGCCCGCAGTGCCTGTAAAACCTTTAATAATTTGTTCGCTTTCTAGACGTTTTTCTAGCTTTTCACTTCCTCTAATCACGTACGGACGACCTTTTTTTAAGTCCCAATCGGTTTGAGCAATAAACGCATCTTCCATGTCTTTTTCAGAAATGGAATCAATTAAATAGGAGCGGAGCATGTTGTCTAAACCCAAGCCATATTGGCTCATTACAAAACTATCGCACGGCACATCTGCTTGTAACGAACCAGAAGTTCCAATTCGGATGATGTTTAAAGAGGTCAATTCTTCTTTAATTTCTCGTGTTTTCAAATCGATGTTGACTAAGGCATCCAATTCGTTCATTACAATATCAATGTTATCCGGACCAATTCCGGTCGACATAACTGTAATGCGTTTCCCTTTGTATATTCCGGTTTGCGTTTTAAACTCGCGCTTTTGCTGAGAATACTCAATTTTGCTGAAATGTTTAGTAATTTTTTCCACCCGATTCTGATCGCCTACAAAAATAATGTCGTGAGCAATATGTTCGGGAAGTAAGTTTAAATGATAAACACTTCCGTCGGGGTTGAGTATTAATTCTGATGATTGTATCATGTTTTTTAATTGATAATTGATAATTCTGTAATTAGACAACTCAAATAATTGTTAATTATCCATTCTTAATTATTAATTGAATTTATCCGCCTACGCGTTTGGTTTTAAAGCCTTTGTCTTGTAACAATTTCATGATTTTATCACGATAATCACCTTGAATAATGATTTCGCCGTCTTTGAACGTTCCGCCCACAGCCAATTTGTTTTTTAATTCTTTGGCTAGTAGTTTAAAATCTTCCTCTTCTCCTTCGTAGCCCGAAATGATAGTTGTTGGTTTTCCCTTTCGTTTTTCAAACTTACAAATCATAGGTTCTTTTTGAACAAAAAGTTCGTGTTCTTTTTCCTCGATAGCTTCGGGTTCGTTCGAAACTTCATGGTCGGGGAAGAGTTTTTTGAGTTGTTCTTGTAAATCCATAGTTTCACAAATTAAAAATTGAGAATTAAAAATTAATAAAAATTCTTAACCCTCAATTCTTAATTATTAATTTTTAATTACTTTTTAATCAATCCCAAGTCCACGAGTCGCTCGTATAAGTATTCACCAGCAGTGATGTCCTCAAATTGCTTAGGGTTATTTGTATCGATACATTCAGGCAAACAATCTAATTTCATGTCGCTCACGGGATGCATAAAAAACGGTATAGAAAAACGTGATGATCCCCACAATTCTCTTGGTGGATTAACCACTTGGTGAATCGTCGATTTCAATTTGTTGTTAGTATGTCGCGATAACATATCGCCTACATTAATCATCAATTCGTCGGGTTGAGCCATCGCATCAATCCATTCACCATTGTGATTTTGTACTTGCAATCCCTTTCCTTGCGCTCCCATTAGCAGCGTAATCAAGTTGATGTCTCCATGAGCTGCTGCTCGAACTGCGCCATCTTTAGGTTCGTCCGTTATAGGTGGATAGTGAATAGGACGTAATATGCTGTTTCCGTCTTTGATGTAATTATCAAAATAGAATTCGTCCAAACCAATGTGCAAGGCCAAAGCTCTTAATACATAAACTCCCGTTTTTTCGAGCATTTGATAGGCTTCTTTTCCAGTAGAATTGAAGTTGGCTAATTCGTTCACTGTCACATTTTCTGGATATTCATTGGCGTATTTTGAATCGGCGTCAACATACTGCCCGAAATGCCAAAACTCTTTCAAATCGCCGGCAGAACGACCTTTTGCATGTTCTTTTCCGAACGAAATGTAACCGCGTTGGCCACCAATACCTGGAATTTCATATTTTTCCTTAGTCTCTAAGGGAAGATTGAAAAAATTACGCACTTCAGCATATAAATTTTCCACCAATTTGTCATCCAAAAAATGACCTTTTAATGCTACGAAGCCAATATCTTCGTATGCTTTTCCGATTTCATTTACAAACTTTTGTTTACGTGTCGGGTCATCCGACAGGAAATCACGTAAGTCAACACTAGGAATGTTTTGCATTGTACATACACTTTTTTTGTTAATAACTCATGTTGGCGTAAAACCAATCACAATCACAAATGTAAGCAAATTTTGAAATTTTGCAACCTTAGTTATTAACATTTTTTTTTGATTTTTAGAAGCTATTTCCTGCTTTCGTCTTTATCTTTTTTGTTTTGTCAATTTTATTATAGTCGACAGCTTTAACTAAAACAAAAAAGGATATCGTCTCAATCAGGGCTAGGGCAGTTGTAATTATCAGAAATTTAGGTCATAATAAAACATACATTATTCAATTCACAACAAAAAATTAAAAATCCGTTGAATTCCGCAAAATCAGTGTCATCCGCGTGCTATTTTTTTTATATTTTTGCGATGCTAAAAATTCAACAATGAACTTCGATAGAAAAGACTTATCCAATATTCAATTATTAGATTTATACAAACGCCTTTTAAAGCCGCGTTTAATAGAGGAAAAAATGCTCATTCTTCTTCGTCAAGGAAAAGTATCTAAATGGTTCTCTGGTATCGGTCAGGAAGCGATTTCAGTCGGAATTACCGCGGCTTTAGATCAAGACGAGTATATTTTGCCTATGCATAGAAACCTCGGTGTTTTTACAGGAAGGAACATTCCACTTCACCGTTTGTTTTCGCAATGGCAAGGTAAAAAAACAGGATTTACCAAAGGGCGTGATCGTAGTTTCCACTTCGGAACCCAAGAATTTAAAATTGTCGGTATGATTTCGCATTTAGGTCCGCAAATGGGCGTTGCAGACGGAATTGCACTCGCCAATAAATTGAAGAAAAACGGAAAAGTAACAGCTGTATTTACTGGTGAAGGCGCAACTTCGGAAGGTGATTTTCATGAAGCTTTGAACATTGCAGCCGTGTGGGATTTACCGGTTTTATTTGTCATTGAAAATAATGGTTACGGATTATCAACACCAACCAACGAACAATATCGTTGTGAAAACCTTGCAGATAAAGGCGTTGGCTACGGGATGGAAAGTCACATCATCGACGGAAACAATATTTTAGAAGTATACACTAAAATTGCCGCATTAAAGGCATCGTTGGCCGAAAATCCGCGTCCGGTTTTATTGGAGTTCTTGACGTTTAGAATGCGTGGACACGAAGAGGCGAGCGGGACCAAATACGTTCCACAAGAACTTATGGATATGTGGGCGATTAAGGATCCTATTTCAAATTTTCGAGAGTATTTACTTACAATCAGTGTATTATCAGAAGAATTAGACGAAGAATTCAAGGCAGCCATAAAAGCAGAAATTGATGAACATTGGGCCATTACACAAGCAGAACCCGATATTGTTGCTGATTTAACTGAAGAGTTAAATGATATGTTTGAACCCTATGATTTTGAACAGTTTAATCATTCAAAAGAAGTAGAAAATATACGTGTGGTGGATGCGATTACCCAAGCTTTGAAACAATCAATGGAACGTCATCCCAATTTGGTGATTATGGGTCAAGATATTGCCGAATACGGTGGTGCATTTAAAATCACTGAAGGTTTTGTAGAACAGTTCGGAAAAGAGCGCGTTCGAAATACACCCATCTGCGAAAGCGCGGTAGTTTCAGCAGCCAATGGTTTGTCCATCAACGGTCACAAAGCCATCGTTGAAATGCAATTTGCCGATTTCGTTTCTACTGGTTTCAATCCGATTGTTAATTTATTAGCTAAACAACATTACCGGTGGGGAGAAAAATCGGATGTAGTAGTCCGTATGCCTTGCGGTGGTGGAACACAAGCAGGACCATTTCATTCGCAGACGAACGAAGCTTGGTTCACCAAAACGCCGGGTTTAAAAGTAGTGTATCCTGCGTTTCCTTACGACGTAAAGGGATTATTAAATACAGCAATCAATGACCCGAATCCAGTCATGTTTTTCGAACACAAACAGTTGTACCGTTCGGTCTACCAAGATGTTCCGAAAGAGTATTACACCATTCCACTAGGCAAAGCAGCTGTTCTCAAAGAAGGAACTGATGTAACCATCATTTCTTTTGGTGCTGGTGTGCATTGGGCTTTAGAGACGTTGTCGCAACATCCGGAAATAAACGCTGATGTCATCGATCTGCGAACGTTGCAACCTTTAGATACTGAAGCGATTTTAGCATCAGTAAAGAAAACGGGAAGATGTATTATTTTACAAGAAGATACTTTGTTTGGCGGAGTTTCAAGTGATATTTCTTCGCTGATTATGGAACAAGCGTTTGAATATTTAGATGCTCCAGTACAACGAGTAGGAAGTATCGAAAGTGCCATTCCGTTTGTGAAAGCATTGGAAGATCAATATTTGCCGAAGGTGCGTTTTGAAGAAAAATTGTTAGAGTTATTAAAGTATTAGATTATTAAATTATTTTAACAATGTCAATAGCCAGAACATGTTATCTCGATGCAAGTCAAAAAGAAGATTTTATTCAAAATGGATTTTTAAAGCTCCCACAAGCGATTTCTCCTTCATTGCTTAATCAATTGAGAGATGCAGTTGATGGTTTTGTTGCTTTAGGAAATCAATTTCCAGATAATATACTAGTTGAAACTTCTGCTAGACAATTTGTTGTTGGGATTGACAAAATTATAGCAAATTCAAATCCACTGTTTGTAGAATTACTCGGCAGCCCTTTATTGCTGTCTATTGCAGAATCATTATGCGGAGAAGATTTTTTTCCTGTACAAGATTTTGTTGTCATCAAAAATTTGGGTGATCACAATCCGGTAAAGTGGCACCAAGATGTTATTACTAAAGTACACGAAAAGACATTCATGATTGGTTTTTATCTTGATCCAGCTAACGATGAGAATGGAGCTTTACGAGTGATACCCAGCAGTCATAAAAGCAACTTATCCATTTGTGAGTTAGAAAAAATGGAATACCAATCGCTCGACATGCAAGCGGGTGATATTTTAATACACAATTTAAAAATCGCACATAGTTCGGGTGCATTAACAACCTTTTCTCAACGAAGAGTCATATATTTCGAATTCATGGCAGCTAAAGAGATAGTAGAAGAAGCAGTATATTCAGAATCTTTTGTACGATTACGGACTGGTCTTATTCCGAATGCTATATCTTATTTTGAAAAAACGTATCCAAACGAAACACCTTTTACATGGAATCATCCAGAAAAAGACAACTATGTGGTAGCAAAAGACCCAACTGCAGCAATTCAAGAAGTGTATCAAGTTAAGAGAAACGTAAAAGCAGCAAATTATTGCTTTGATTTTGTTACCAATGGTCGATAGTGTTACCCTATCGATTTGCAATCTGAATTTTTTACGGGTCTGTTTTCTCTGATGTTTTGGTACAATTGTTGAAGATTTAAAGCAAATCATGTGTCATGAAGCCCTATTTTGTTTTGCTCTTATCTCTATGCATTTCTTGCACAAAAGAAACCCAAACTGATAGCGAAACTATTTTAGCACTACAGCCTTATAAAGGTTTCGCGTCTGACAAAACAGATACTCTATCTAAAGCCATAGCAACGTTTTATCATCTAAAAGTCGTAATCCTTCCAGAAATTGAATTGCCAAAATCGGCTTTTGTTTCGATCAAATCGCCGCGTTATCGCGCCGACAGTATTATTCGAATTCAAAATAGAACACGACCTGATTCAATTGATTTTATTGTTGGCTTGACTGACCAAGATGTATCGATTACCAAAAAAGAAATCGATGGTTCTATCAAAAAACCTGAGTTGAAATACACTGATTTTGGTGTGATGGGTTTGGCGTATTGCCCAGGGAAAAGTGCCATTGTTTCATCGTTTAGATTAAAATGTAAAGACCAAAAACTGCATTTTTCTAGATTAAAGAAAGTGGCTATTCATGAATTCGGACATAATTTAGGTTTGCCTCATTGCCCAAATTCTCACTGTGTAATGACAAGTGCCAATGAAAAAATTTCAACTATTGATACTGAAAAAATGGAGTTGTGTAAAGCGTGTTCCAAGCAATTGAATTTTCGTTAAGAATTACGTTTTTTTGAGTGTTGGTTGTCTGTTTTTAGTTGTCGGTTGTCGGGTTGGAAGTTGTCGGTTGCTGGTTGTCGGTTTGTAGAAAACCTTCGCGCCTTTGTGGCTTTGCGAGAAATGGCGACTTTACAGAATTTTCTTCTACAAGAAATTTCCCTAGCCCGGACCTGCCTGCCGGCAGGCAGGTAGAAGCGGCATCCTCCGACGGACAAAAACAAGGGCTTTGCCTGTAGTTTTTTGCCGATCGGAGATAGAGCGAATAGCCGGACACGAGCTCATTAATGAGCGAACTGACGAAGTAAATAGCTTCTAATAAAAAAAGGAAATACAAACCTTCACTTCTTCCTCAATCTTCCCAACGAAAGAAACGACACAAAAAATAAAGGCACCACAAAAATGACCAGCACTTTTAGCAGTTTGATCACAATAATTCCGAAAAGACAAGTAAGTAAAAAAGCAAGAATCATATAACTGCCTCGGCGCATATTCTTTGCATAGTAGCCGTCCACCCAATAAAAAAGTAAGGGTAGCACTGCAATCACAAAGAGAACCGGAATGACAATCATGGGTTACAATTCGGGCCTAAAGTATTTTCTTTACCAACCAATACACCACAATAAACACTATAATAGTTCCGAAACACCCAAACTTGGTATTCTTGGCGGCAAAAAAAGCGGCGAAAAAAGCGATAATATTTTTCATGGATTTATTTTTTAAATACAGTGGTGATGTGTTCAGCCAATTGATGGTCTACCGGCGTGATTTCGTTTTTATCGTAGCTGTACAATGTTATTTCGAGTTGAAATGCCTTGTGAATTGTACAATCAGGGTGATGATTAATGGCGTCGGCATAACGCGCAACTTTCAGCAGAAATTCAGCCATTTCGGTTTGAGATTTAAATTTGAAATTCTGTACTAGTTTTCCGTTAATTTCGTTCCATGACATAGCTTCCAATTTTAAGAGTAAGTAATCTGTTTTTAATCTCAATAGGTCTTCACTATAGTATCTTGATCCTGAAAATCAATTCCATCAACACGACAATTGTAAATATACTCTTTATTAGAAAGGACTTTCATTACATCAACATAATACTTTCTACCAATGTACTTTTTTGAACTCTCTATAGTAGTTTCAATTAGTGTTGATTCAAAATTACAATCTGTATTCCATTTCAATTTGTACCTCGAAACTCCGAATCTACTGCTGTCACGTTGAAATCCGTCTTCCGTTCTACTTGAATAAATTAACGCGTCGAACTCTTCAAGGTTTTGTATAAAAGTACCCGTTTTAAAATCGCTGCAACTTTCAGTCGTAGGTTTGCAGCCAATTATCACCTAGGCAATTACAACTAATACGACCGTTCTTTTCATTATTTTTAAAGAAAATGGTTAATATGTTCCATTTAATAATGCGCCACCAATGGGCGATTTAGCTTCAATTCCTAGTTTCTTCATCATTTCATACGTCGTACAAATGGCGGCAGAAGTCACTGGAATTCCGATTTCCTTTTGGATTAAATCAATCGCTTCTAATGACGGCATTTGCACACAAGCTGATGCAACCAAAACGTCAACATCAGTCAAATCCAAACGCTTATAAATTTCCAATAAATTCATCGGATTTTGAGCTGCGACTTCTAAGTTATCCGGAATTTCCAGCGCAATAGAATCGACAACTTCAAATCCTTGATGTTCAATATAATCAACGACCATGTCTGTTAAAGGTCGCATATAGGGCGTGATTACCGCTACCTTTTTAGCTCCCAAAACCTTCAATCCGTTGATCAAAGCACCAGCCGAAGTTACAATTGGAGTAGGGAAGTCGTTGGCAACTGTTTCCTGATGCAAATTCACTTCCGAAACGCAATGATAACCGCGTCCCATACTCATAATCGCAACTAAGCAAGCGTAGCCCATTACATCAACATGCGCGTCGGACAGTTCTTGTGCACATTTTAGACTCATCGCATCCATAGCTTCGAGTTCTTCTTTGGTCACTTTTTTCATGCGCATCCGACTGCTGTGAAATGTAAACCGCTCGGGTAAAATGCTTTCTCGAGCGCGGAAAATCGCGGGAATTTCGGTTTCCATCGTCACGTTGGAGGATGGAACTATTTGGCCTATTCTGTATTTCATTTTTTGTTTATTATTTTGTTTCACAGAGTTTCACAGAGTTCCACAGAGTTTTACAAAAAAAACTTAGTGTTACTTAGTGCTTTATTTGTGAATCTTTGTGTACTAATTTTTTATATTTCTTTAACTGTATTCACAATAGTTCCAATTCCTTCAACAGTTGCTTCCACAACATCGCCGTCGTACAGCCATTCTTGAGGATTTCGACCAGCACCAACGCCGGCGGGAGTTCCCGTTGCAATGATGTCACCCGGTTCTAAGGTAAAAACCGTACTCAAATCTTCAATCAAATCGTTGATGTTGAAGAGTAAGAATTTAGTATTAGAATTTTGTTTTTCTACGCCGTTGACTTTTAAGGATAAATTCAAGTTGTGCGGATTTTCAATTTCGTCTTGGGTGACTAAAATCGGACCCATCGGTGCAAACGTATCTTGCCCTTTCGAAACAATCCACTGACCTTCACGACGGCAATCGCGTGCCGAAATGTCGTTAATTACGGTATATCCAAACACATAATCCATCGCATCTTTTTTGGGAACGTATTTTCCTTTTTTACCAATAACAACTGCCAATTCTACTTCCCAATCCAATTGAGCGGTAAGTTTCGTGTTTTTAATGACTTCCGTATTCGTTGCCGTAACGGTGGTTGGTGGCTTAGAAAAGATGATGGGTTTTTGCGGTAATTTTCCGGTGGTGTCTAAAGTCCGCGCACTTTCTGCAACGTGTTCGGTGTAGTTCAATCCAATTCCGATGATGTTTTTACGCGGTTTCGGAATCGGAGCGAGGAACGTCACTTCATCCATTTCGTACGCAATTTCTTCGAAGAACGACGGTTCAGTATCGGCAATCATGTCGTTGAGTTCGTCTACGATTTCCATTCCCATATCAATTAAGTCGAGCATGGTAGAAGGTAACGGAAAGTTGGATATTTCTCCAAAATCTTCCATATCAATTACTTGATTGTTGTGGATGAATCCGAGGCGTGGTTCGGTGTCTGAGGTTTTATAGGTAAGTAGTTTCATGTTTTTTTTTGCCACAAAGACGCAAAGGCGCTAAGTTGTATTAATTGTTTTGTTAATTATTTTCTTGCAAAGCCACAATGGCACAAAGTTAAAAGTCTATTTTCTTTCTTCTTTCTTCTTTCTTCTTTCTTCTTTCTTCTTTCTTCTTTCTTCTTTCTATCGCAAAACGCCAAGTTAAAAGTCTTTTGTCTATTCTCTATGTTCTTTATTCTGTTTTCTGATGTCCATTATTCTCTGAAAATTCTCTACCTTGATACAATCCCAATCCTTCAATGACAGGCAGATCATTAAAGTTGAACAAACACGCATCTTCGGTGTCAGACAGGTTGTGGTGTTCGTGCCACGCCCACGATGGTACGCAGAAAATATCCCGTTCTTTCCAATCGAAACGTTTCCCGTTGATGATCGAATAGCCTTTTCCTTTGGCGCATTGATATACAAACGAACCTGTGTGTTTGTGCGCTTTTCCTTTGAAACCTGCGGGTAATAATTGCATCGCTGCGCCCATGGTTTGCATCACATGTCCTCCCGTTAATGGATTCGAATAATTCATAAAAATTCCCTCAATTGGATTGATTTCACTTACTTTTTGTGCTTCCAATAAGGCGGGATATACTTTGGACCATGAATACTTAAATAAGGGAGAATATGGTTTGTCCCAAGTTTTGTCAGCAGGAAGTAATCCAGCGCAACCATACATAATAGGTGAATAATTCAACGGTGCCATTAAAGGCTGCTTTCCGTCGTACACAGCATAATCATTAGCTTCTAAAGCATTGACCAGCGGAATATCTAAACCGTCTTGCCAAATGCAGGTTTTTCCGCCTTCTTCCACGCCGTGTTCGTGCCAAGTGGAATTGGGAGTGATGACAAAATCGTTGACTTCCAACATTATTTTATTACCATCCACAACCGTGTAACCACGCTCGCCTTCCATGATAAAACGCAAGGCCGACGCACGGTGCCGATGTGCTGAAGTACTTTCACCCGGGCGTGTCACCTGAATTCCAGTATACAACCAACCCACAGCTGCCGATACATCTTTGCGTTTGTCGTTGACCAAATAAACAACACGTCTTCCTGCTTGTTCGGGTGTTACAAGTTCAGATGATCGTACAACTAATTCGCGTAAATCATCATACTTCCATAGCATAGGAACCGACGAACTTCTAGGTTCCCAGGGTTCAATATCATTGGCTACCGTCCATAATGCACCCGCACCAAGAACTTCGAGCTCTTTATAATAGGCTTCGAGTTCGGGATTGTCTTTTACTCGAGCTCTTCCTATAACATCATCTGAATGTTTTGCTTCCATACTAATCTTTGTTTGCAGCAACACCTTTTCCGAGTATCAAAAAAGAAAAGGTTTACTTTTAGCTAAATTACGACTTCTCTTCTAAATTCTCTATTGTTTTCTTAGCAATTGCTAAACGAATTTCTCTGTTTTTTTCAATCATTTTATGTGTGGCCCAATGCTCCACTTTATGATGTAAAGGAACCAATAATGCGGCAATAGCAACTAATGCTAACAACATCAAAATTGCATTGTGATGGGTTATATTTTCTAAAAATGGATGAATCAATAAGTTAATGAATTCAAAAACGGTCAATAAGCCAACAATACCAAAAAACTTAATCGTTTTTGGACTAGTAATAAAACTTCGGCTTAACAACAGGTACAAAGTACATAATAATAATATACTAATTCCAATAATAGCATATTGAATATTTAACTTGCGTTGTTGTGCCTTATTTTCGATTTCGATACCTTTATTTATGGAAAAAAGTTGCTGCTCCTCAACATTCGACATTTTACGAATACTATCCTTTACTTTGTCGTGCAATTGGTAGTACTTAATTGCGCTATCGCTGTTTTTTTTGACGTAAATTTTCTTATAGGTACTATAGACATGTGCAACAGATGTGAGTGGTATTTTATTCTTTTTTACAAAACCTTTATTGGTGTAGAATAAAGCCGAATCAAGATTTTTTTCATTTATATGCAGGGTTGCAATAGCCAAATTAGCATATAAATTAGCTTCAGCGTTAACTTTTGTATATTTTGTATTAAGTACTTTCCGCATATACGCATAGCCAATCGCTTTATCTTTCATCAAATAATAATGAATATTACCCAACGATATGAGTGAATAATTTTGAATATATTCATTTTTGCTTTTTTTACTTTGTTGAAGTGCTTTTTGAGCATAGTAAAGTGCAGAATCTTTATATTTTTCTGAAAAATAAGAATCAGAGAGGTTTTTATAAACAGCGTCAACAATAGTATTATCGTTAGCTTTTGCGCAGTATTTAAGTGATTTAAATAAATAATTTCTGTAAATCTCGGTATCATTTTTACTTTCGCACAATGCTAGAACATTATAGGCAAAGCCTTTGGCGAGATTGCTGCCTTTTTTTTCTGCTATTTCTAAGGCACGATAGCATAATTCTGTAGCTTGGAGGCTATTTCCATTACTGAGGAAAAGATAGGCCAAACTAGAAGTGATTATTGATTCAAGAGCACAATCGTCTTTTTCTCGTGCAATTCTTTGTATTTTTTTAGAATAATAAATCTTGTCTTGTTGGGTCAATTCACTAGTATGTAATAAGAGCTCTAAGGTTAATCTACAACGAATAGAATCAGATGTAACGTTACTTATTTCAGTTAATATAGCGTCTGCTTTTTTACTTTGAGAAAAAGCAAGTGAATAAAAAAGAAAAAAAAGGAACACTGTTTTTTTCATTATTGATTGTTTAAACTAATTGCACAACTCTTTTAAAATCTTCTATTTCGCATTGAACTCATCATGATTATCAATAAAAGTAATCTTTCTGCTTGGAGCAACATTTACTCGCAAATCAAAAATATCAAAACGATTATAATGACCTAAAATATCGTGCATTTGTTTTGGTTGGATACACTTTTCTAAATCGATGTCTGCATAAATCATTCCTTCTTCGTCGATTAATGGCTCGCCAATTACAGCGCCATTCGGACCAATAAAACCAGAAAAAGCAGAACTCTTTCTAGTTAATAGTTCATCAACATTAGGAACATCTGCGCGTAAAGCGTCTTTTATTTCTTGTGAAATAGTTGAACACGAAACTATAGTAAATAATTTTCCTTCGAATGAATGCGCTGCAGCACGGATTTTAATTGCTTCTGCCATGTCGTAATCGGGTGGAGCAACGGGCAGCGAAATGTAGTTGGCTATATGAATTAATTCGCCTTGCGTTAATAAAGTAAAACGGGCTAAAGTATTCGTATTTTCTCCACAAGCTAGTGTTCCAATTGGTCCGATTTCTGTCTTGTATACTTTTAATGAAGAGCCATCACCAGATGTCCAAGTGAGTTTTTCAGCCCATGTTGGTACTAACTTACGATGTTTTCCAATTAGAGTTCCCGTGTTATCAATGATTAAATTGGTATTGTAAATTTCACCATAACTAGCGCCGCGCTCATTAATACCAATTACGATGTGGATGTTATGGTCTTTTGCTGCTTGGAATAAAGGCTTCATGGCATCATCGGTTATAGCAACTGAATTTTTATACAATTGTTCGTACCATTTGCTGCCTTGAACGGGTGTCATAATCCAATTCCAATACGGATAACCCGCCACAAAAACTTCTGGGAAAGCGATGAGCTGTGCGTTGTTTTGACTAGCTTCCTTGACAAATGAAATCGCCTTATCAATCGTTTTTTCTACATTAAGAAAAACAGGTGAAGTTTGAACGGTGGCGGCTTTGAATTTTTTGAATTCCATGATAATAACATTACGAATTAAAAATTACGAATTAAAAATAGAAACTCCGACTGCCGAATTCTTAATTTATAATTCATAATTCATAATTAATTTTTTAATTTCTTCATTAAAAGGTTCGGCTTTGATGCTATTGCGATCGTCTTGAATGATGACGTTGACTAAAGTTACTTCGCCTTCGAGACAAGTTACTCCATGTTCATCTACAAATTCAAATCCGCACAGGATAGATGAACCACCCAAATGTTTAACCCACAATTTTTTAGTCAGGATGTCACCCAAACGAGCTGCTTTTTTGAATTGTACTTTTAGATCAACCGTCGGAATCCCGTTGGTTTGGTGCATTTTCGAAAAAGGTCGGTTGAGAGCTTCTTCAAACCAATCTTCGACTAAATCGTTGAGCATTTCAAGAAAACGAGGATAGAATACAATTCCGGCGTAATCGATATGTTTGAAACGGATTTTTTCTTGTTTTATAAAAAAGTTGTTCATTATTTATGATTTGTTTTAGCCCCGATCGAGCCGATATCCTCGCAGAGATAAAGGCGAGAGCGGGTAATGGCTCCTAAAAAAAATTACTACTCCAAATGTATGAAAAAAATAATCAGTGCTTTTGTGATTTATTTTAGCTTAAAGCGTTGTATTTTTCCTGTTTCGGTTTTAGGCAATTCTTTTATAAAATGAATTACTCTAGGATATTTATAGGGTGCAGCTACTTCTTTAAACCAATGCTGAATGCGATTTTTCATTGATTCTGTTGCCTTAGATGAATCTTTTAAGACAATATAAGCACAAACTAACATGCCTCGCTCTTCATCGGGTATTCCCACAACTGCACATTCTAAAATATCTTCGTGTGTTAAAAGTACGGATTCTACTTCAATTGCGGCAATATTATAGCCAGAAGAAATAATCATGTCATCGCCTCGAGCTACAAACCAAAAATAGCCGTCTTCATCTTGTCGGAAAATATCGCCAGTAATATTCCAACCTTTTTCAACGTATTCTTTTTGTTTGTCAGTTCGATTAAGGTATTTGCAACCCGTAATTCCTCGAACTGCTAATCGTCCGGGCTCGTTTCTTTGTACTTCGGTACCAGCAGCGTCAATAATTTTTGCTTCATAGCCTGTTATTGCCAATCCAGTTGCACCAGGTCTCATGTTATTTTCATTAGAAGAAATAAAGATGTGAAGCATTTCAGTAGCCCCAATTCCGTCAATAATTTTTAAACCCGTTGCGTCGTACCAATCTTGCCACACTTTAACCGGCAAAGTTTCGCCCGCAGAAACACAAGTACGTAGACTAGCAATATCAAATTCTTTTACTTTAGTGGTAATAATGCGCCAAGCCGTGGGAGCCGTAAAGCAGGTCGTTACTTTGTGTTCTTGAATGGCTTGTAAAAGTAAATCTGGACTTGGTCGTTCAAGTAGGAAAGTTGAAGCGCCAAAATACATTGGAAATAAAACTAATCCACCTAAACCAAATGTAAATCCGATAGGTGGGCTTCCAATAAAAATATCATCTTGTTTCGGTTGCAGCGAATAGCGAGGAAAGCATTCACAAATGTTCAAAACATCCTTGTGAAAATGCGCAGTCATTTTAGGTAAACCAGTGGTTCCTGATGTGAAACCAATTAAAGCAACTGAGTCCGCTTTCGAATGGTAATTGTCGAAAGAACTAGATTTTGACTCCATCAAGTTTTCCAACTGAGAATTGCCGTAATACAAAGTTTGCTTTAAGAATGGTGATTGTACTAGGTGCAGTTCTTCTTCCAGTTCTTTATCGCAGAAGGCATGAGAAATTTCTGCACAATCAATAATGGTGGTCAATTCTTTTGCACGAAGTAATGGCATCGTTGCAACGACAATTCCGCCTGCTTTTAAAATAGCAAACCAGCATGCAACCATCATGGGGTTGTTGGCCGAACGAATGAGAACGCGGTTGCCCGATTTTAATCCGAGATCATCAACTAATACATGGGCAATTTGATTGGCTTTATCGAACAAATCCTGATACGTCCACGTTTCTTCAAACGTGCGGATGCAGATGCTTTCTCCGCGACCTTCTTTGATGTGATTGTCAAGTAATTTATCGACACAGTTTAACATTTCAGGATGCTGAAGCTGTGGTAAATCGGTAAACAAATAATGAGGTTGCAAGTCTGAACTTGGTAAGTTATCGTTAGCAAAAGAATCTTCGTAGTGTTTCATAATTTGGAATTCATAATTTTAAATTCGTAATTATTTTTTGTTGCTTTTTGGTTTCAATGCTTTTTTCATTCCTTCTAGTTGTTTTCTTTCTGCTGATTTTAATGGATACAAATGTGAAATTCCCATTTTGTATTGATTTGGGATATCATTCGATTGAAACTGCTCGTAAGCTTGGGCATTACGAACAAAATTTGCATCTAAAAGAAGCGGTCTGCCAAGCGCTACCAAATCAGCTCTTCCATTTAAAATGATCGTATTGATTTGATCAATATCTTGTATATAACCAGTTGTTATTGTTGGAATGTGAACCGTGTTCCGGACAGTGTCAGCAAAAGGTGTTTGCCACATTCTTCCGGTTTGCGGATTTTGATGCGACACTGTATTTCCAGTTGATACATTTATAATATCGGCACCTGCATCTTTAAAAGCGTTCACAATGGTCACTACATCAGATTCTGAAATTCCGTTTTCAGCCCAATCGGTTGCTGAAATTCGTACAGACATTGGTTTATCTTTAGGGAAAACGGCTCTAATCGCATTGAAAACTAAAAGAGGAAATCGCAGTCGATTCTCAATACTTCCACCAAATTCGTCAGTTCTGGTATTTGTTAATGGCGATAGGAAAGAGGCGAGTAAAAATCCGTGGTGCGCTTGCAATTCGATTAGATCAAACCCAGCATCATTGGAATTTCTAGCAGCTTGCACAAATTGTGATGTAATTAATTCCATATCAGCTACAGTCATCTCTTCGGGTGTATCTGAACTATCGTTGAACGGAATGGCTGACGCCGAAAGTAATTTCCATTTCTCGCCGGAAAAATGATCTTCCCAAGGAATTTTAGAACAGCCTTTTCGTCCGGAATGACCAAGTTGAATTCCGATTTTTGTTTTGGTGTTTACATGAATAAAATCAGTTATTTTTTTCCATTCAACTACTTGATTATCATTGTAAATACCCGCGCAGCCTAAAGTGATTCGTCCGGTTTCGCTAACGGCGGTCATTTCAGTTAGAATTAATCCCAATCCGCCAACTGCACGAGAAGAGTAATGTTGAAAATGCCAATCGTTTACCACGCCATTTTCGGCTGAATATTGTCCCATTGGCGCCATGACAATTCGGTTTTGCAATTCCAAATCACGCAGTTTAAATGTTGAAAACGCTGCTGATTGATTTTTGTCTATAATATTGTGATTGCTATTGAATTCGTCCAAAACCTTATCAGTAAAAGACTTGTCGCGCAAACGAAGGTTTTCAAACGTTACTTTTTTTGATCGTGTCATACATCCAAAAGCGAATTGGTAAAACGGATGTTGGTTGTTCCGATCCATATTTTCAAACCAATCAAGTGAGACCAAAGCGGCATATTGAATCATCTCAACCGTATTTCTTCGACTAGCATCGTATTGTTTGAAAGCAGCTTGAATGTCATTTGGGTTAGCAATTACGGCATCCGATAAACCAATTGCGCAATCCATGGCTAATTTAGTACCAGAGCCAATAGAGTAGTGGGCTGTAGCTTTCGCATCACCTAGCAAAACGATATTACTATGGTACCAGTTTTTGTTGGTTACATGTGGAAATTGACGCCAATGTGATTTATTAGAAATTAAAGGATGGCCGTCTAGCTCTTCATTAAAAATTTCGCTAATTTTTGAAATGGTGTGTTCTTCATTAGTGACTTCAAAACCGAATTTTTCCCAAGTTTCATTGGAACACTCAAAAATCCAGGTACTCATCCCAGCTTCGTATTGATAAGAATGTGCAACGATGGTTCCGTGCGGTGTGGTTCTGAAAAAATAAGTAAAAGCATCTAATGGTTTTGTGGAGCCAAGCCATACGAAACGGTTTTTTTTGAGGACAATTTTGGTTCCGAATTCCTTTTCATATTTTGTTCGGATGCCACTGGCGATTCCGTCTGCAGCCAAAATCATATCGTACTCTTTGTACATTGAAAGATCATCAATGTTTTGTTCAAAATGCAAGTTAACGCCTTCTTCTTGACACCTTTGGTGTAATAATTTTAACAATGTTTTTCTAGAG
This sequence comes from uncultured Bacteroidota bacterium, assembly GCA_903902795.1. Taxonomy (GTDB): domain Bacteria; phylum Bacteroidota; class Bacteroidia; order Flavobacteriales; family Flavobacteriaceae; genus Flavobacterium. Next base: position 5,233 of record CAIUWH010000014.1, on the reverse strand, counting down.
CAACCGCAGAAACCGTTTCCAGCAATGGAAACCTGTTGCCCATCCCGAGCAATGATGATGTCATCCCAATAGGCAAATTTACTGCGAATGAGTTCGTACGACTGCATATCGCGTTTTAAGAATTCACCTAAGGTTTCATCGGAAAATACGACTCCAAATCCGAAACTATCGTCGGGTTTATTGCGTTCGTACACATCAATTTGGCAATGTGGCATTGCTTTTTTTGTTAGTATGGAAAAGTATAGTCCGCCTGGACCGCCACCTATAACTGCTATTTTCATAATATCATTGCGAGGAACGAAGCAATCGCCTCTAGTTTATGTTTATTTTGAACGCGGATTTCCACGGATTTTTTTAACAATTCGTAATTATTTAACTTCTTTTAATCGAAAACAATTCACCTAGTTTAGCATAATTCGAGCCTGCCAAACGAGCGATTGGTTGATACGTTTCCAAATTGATTTTGTAATTATCTAGCAAAACACTATCATCAAAATGCATCATGACAATTCGGCCGATAAGAATGCACGCACCGCCGTTTTTATGGTCTTCTAAAAAATAATGATGTACGAGTTCACATTCGAAAGTTACTTTACTTTCTTTCACGCGCATCGGTTTTATTTTGAGCGATGGAATCGGAGTAAGGCTAGCTAATTCAAATTCATCAACCTCTGATGCCACTGCTTGCGAAGTGGTATTCATTTGTTCGGCGAGTTCTTCAGTAACCATATTGACCACAAATTGTTTGTTAGCCAATACGTTGTTGAGCGTGTCTTTGTTGGTGTTGTTTCCGCGGACAGTAGAAAACATTACATGCGGCGGATCTTCTCCGACAGCATTGAAATAGGAAAAAGGTGCTAAATTGTTGATGCCATTTTCATCAACGGTAGAAATCCATCCAATAGGTCTCGGAATGACCGAGCCAGTGAGTAATTTATAGACGGCCGAATGATCCAGCTCATTTGGGTCGAAATGCATAGTTAGTTTAGTTTGTTGTACACAAATTAACGCTATTTTTTTGAATTTTTTTGGATGTTGGTAAAAATAATTGGTCGCAGGAATAAGTTGACTGTACTAGAATAAGCGTAACCAATAAATGCGTCATTATTTTTCCGGTTTATCGGACAGGAGACACCATTTTCTTTAACATAGAGTTACCTGATTTTTTCCAATTCAGAGAACCTTTTAGCAACCATGAATTTCCAAAAAACAACAAGCCCGTAGTTTCAAAAATAAAGGTAGAATAGGTGGTAAAAGTGTTAGCACCGAATTTCATTTCCCAAACAAATCCTATAGCTATCATTACGATACTAGCTACAATTCCCCATCCACAAAAGCTGTAAATCTTATTGCGAAGTAGTTTTTTTTCATCAAATTCACTTGGACTTAATTCTTCATCTGATTCTTGAAAGATTTTAAAGCAAAATAGTGCAAAGCAGGCAAATAGCAATCCAGCACTACCAAAATGAATCCACTTAAACCATTGGTGCCATACGGTCGGATTCAGATACTGCTGTCCCATAAAATCGATGAACTCGGTCGGAAATATCGCTACTCCAAAAGCAAACGACCCAGCAAAATTCGAAGTTCTATTTTCAAGTCGGCTTTTTCCTTTATAAGTAACCAAAAAACCTCCCAAAACACACAGAACTCCAACAAAAACAATATGCAAATAGCTGTAATAATAATGACTAATGGAAGGTTGTAGCCAATATTCATTACCCAACAACCGATTTCCAATAATCAATGCAAAAGGCATTAGAATTCCCAATATACCGATAAGTTGACGCAGTACTAAATACGAAATGATGTAATCTTCGTCGGTTTGTTTCTTTGCTTTCATAATCTGATTGTTTTAAGTTGCACATACAAACATACTATTGTAAATTGAAATAAACTACCGTGTTTTCCCTGTATTTTCTTCTTTGTTATTTGAAGCAACAAAAATCTTTTACGCACGACAAGAATCCTTATATTTACAATAGCAAAAAAAACATATCTATATTATAAATTGAACAGCAATGAGTTACTATACTATTAACAACTTAGAACATTATTTTAAAATGTATAAAAAATCGGTTCGTGAGCCCAGAAAATTTTGGGATCGTATAGCCGATGAAAATTTCACTTGGTATCAAAAGTGGGAAAAAGTCCTAGAATTTGATTTTCAAGAGGTCCAATTCAAATGGTTTGTTGATGCCAAGGTAAACATCACCAAAAACTGCATCGACCGTCATTTGGCGAAACGCGGAGAAAAAACGGCTATCATCTTTGAACCTAACGATCCTGCAGAAGAAGCACAACACATTTCCTATAACGAATTGTATGCTCGTGTAGCTAAAATGGCGAATGTGCTCCGTGATCAAGGCGTAAAAAAAGGTGATCGCGTTTGTATTTATTTACCCATGATTCCCGAGTTGGCTGTTGCTGTTTTGGCGTGTGCCCGAATCGGAGCCGTTCATTCTGTCATTTTTGCAGGCTTTTCTGCGTCGGCAGTTTCTGCTCGAATCAATGACTGCGAATGTAAAATGGTCATTACTTCGGATGGAAGTTACCGTGGTAATAAATCCATTGATTTGAAAGGAATCGTCGATGAAGCGTTAGAAAAATCACCTTGTGTAGAGAAAGTGCTCGTGGTAAAACGAACCAACACCGATGTGAAAATGAAAGAAGGTCGCGATCTATGGTTGCAACCCCTTTTAGATGAGGCTATTGCCAATAATGTTGCCGAAATTATGGATGCAGAAGATCCATTATTCATTTTATATACATCCGGTTCAACCGGAAAACCAAAAGGAATGTTGCACACCACGGCGGGTTATATGGTATACACGGCCTATACTTTTAAAAATATTTTCAATTATCAGGAAAACGATGTTTATTGGTGTACCGCCGATATCGGCTGGATTACTGGACATTCCTATATTTTATACGGACCACTTTTGAACGGCGCTACAACTGTAATTTTTGAAGGTGTTCCATCGTATCCCGATTTCAGTCGTTTTTGGGAAGTCATCGAAAAACATAAAGTCAATCAATTCTACACCGCGCCGACTGCCATTCGTGCTTTAGCCAAAGAGAGTTTGGATTATGTACAGCGTTTTCCGCTGAGTTCGTTAAAGGTAATTGGCTCAGTAGGCGAACCCATCAACGAAGAGGCATGGCATTGGTACAATGATCACGTAGGAGGAAAGCGCTGTCCGCTTGTCGATACGTGGTGGCAAACCGAAACGGGTGGTATTATGATTTCTCCTGTACCATTTGTAACGCCAACAAAACCAACCTATGCTTCGTTGCCGTTACCCGGAATTCAACCAGTCTTAATGGACGAATTGCGGAACGAAATCGAAGGGAATCAAGTCACTGGAAGCTTGTGCATTAAGTTCCCGTGGCCGTCTATGGCGCGGACCATTTGGGGTGATCACCAACGTTTTAAAGAAACCTATTTTACAGCCTTTCCTGGGAAATATTTTACTGGTGATGGTGCTTTACGCGACGAAGTGGGTTACTACCGAATCACCGGTCGAGTTGATGATGTAATTATTGTTTCCGGACATAATTTAGGAACTGCGCCGATTGAAGATGCCATCAACGAACATCCAGCTGTAGCGGAAAGTGCGATTGTTGGTTTCCCACACGACATCAAAGGAAATGCATTATACGGATTTATTATTTTGAAAGAAATTGGTGAAAGTCGGGATCGAGATAATTTGGCCAAAGAAATCAACCAACAAATCGCCGATCAAATAGGTCCTATTGCTAAACTTGATAAAATTCAGTTTGTAAGTGGACTACCCAAAACGAGGTCAGGTAAAATTATGCGTAGGATTTTGCGAAAAATTGCAGAAGGTGATTTTAGTAATTTTGGTGATATTTCTACTCTGTTAAACCCCGAAATAGTGGAGGAAATTAAAGAGGGAAAATTATAATCTATTAAATTTTATTTTCAGTAAACTTTATAAATCAACTGGCTGTATTTCTAGAAAGTCATTTTGTATTAATTCAGTAACATAACCTTTTATAGCCGCCCAAGTTCAAAAGAAAACTTGGGCGGTTTTTTATTGACTTCGTAGTTTCTTCAGAAAACGACTTTTTCGAATATGAGCAAAATAATAGTACAACAAACTCAAGTAAGGCAAGGTAGATAGTATAATTTTGAAATTTAAATCAAGCCATCCTACAATAAAAAATAAAAAGACCAAAACACCCAAAAGGATAGCGGCTAACGCAGAAATTTTACTTTTTTCATCCAGAAATGAACCAATTATCAACAAAAGTTGCGCAATAAATCCCGTTAAAATAATAGGATGAGTTAAATTAGATAGCAAGTCTTTTGTTCTAGAAAAAACTTCGAATTGAAGTTGATAAATAAACATAGCATTATCAGTAGGCCATTCTAAATAACAAATTTGAAAAGCCAATAAGAGCAGAAGTAATATGATGTTTTTTGCTTTCATACAACCAAAACTTTAATCAAAGTTAAAAAAAAAAGAACAACAATCCGTTGAATTCAGTATTAAATTAGACAATCGTTTTTTAACATAAATATACAATACGTTTCTCATCTCAATTTCATAAATTTACCTTACTATGGAAAAGAGTCAGATAATTATTGTGGGTGGAGGTTTGGCTGGATTGACTGCAGCCATTCATCTTTCAAAATTAAAAATGAAAGTGACTGTCATCGAGAAAAACGAATTTCCAAAACATAAAGTATGCGGCGAATACATTTCAAACGAAGTGCTGCCTTATTTAGAATGGTTAGATATAGAGATATCTGATTTAAAGCCCACCAGATTAACAGAATTTCAATTTTCTACAACAAACGGATTGACTATTTTTTCTTCATTGCCTTTAGGTGGATTTGGCATCAGCCGTTATGAGTTGGACCAATTTCTTTATCATAAAGCACTGTCAAATGGATGTCTAGTGATGAAAGACTCGGTTGAAGAAGTAGTTTTTCATAACGATACATTCACCGTAGCTACTTCAAATGATGTTATTTTAAAAGCCGATTTTGTACTCGGAGCTTTTGGTAAACGTTCCAACATCGATGTGAAGTTAAACAGAAACCACATTCAGAAAAAATCACCTTGGTTGGCTGTAAAAGGTCATTACTCTGGTGAATTTCCGTCGAATTTAGTCGGATTGCATAATTTTAAAGGCGGTTATTGTGGTGTTTCAAAAGTTGAAAATGAAATTATAAATATTTGCTATTTGGTCGAATATGGCG
>CAIUWH010000013.1 GCA_903902795.1 uncultured Bacteroidota bacterium | reverse complement strand
TCATATATATATATATAATTTATGAACTACACCTTGCACCAATTAGTAGTATTTCTAAAAGTAACCAAGACGAAGAGTATAACTAAAGCGGCGGTCGACCTGCACTTGACCCAGCCGGCAGTTTCAATTCAGTTAAGAAACTTTCAAGATCAATTTGAAATTCCGCTGACTGAGATCGTCGGAAGAAAACTCTTTGTAACCGATTTTGGAAATGAAATTGCTCTAGCCGCGGAGCGAATTATTGAAGAAGTTAATTTAATTGATTTTAAAACTTCGGCGTATAAAGGAATGCTTTCAGGAAGATTGAGAGTTTCAGTGGTTTCTACGGGGAAGTATGTGATGCCTTATTTTCTCTCTGAGTTTATCAATGCAAACAAAGGAATTGAATTGGAAATGGATGTCACCAACAAATCGATTGTTGTGGAAAGTTTGATTCAAAACAAGGTAGATTTTGCTTTAGTTTCGATCCTTCCAAAAGGTTTGAATTTAGAGCATCGAGTTTTAATGGAGAACAAGCTATTCTTGGTTGGAAACAAAGACCATACTAAAAATGAAAACCAAACTGTAGAACAGTTATTTACCGAAACTCCTTTAATTTTTAGAGAAGATGGTTCGGTTACTCGGACTATTATGGAAAATTTTTTAAAAACAATCGGAGTCGAACCTAACCTAAAATTACAATTAACTTCAAATGAAGCTGTCAAACAAGCAGTTATAGCAGGCTTAGGAATTTCAATAATGCCTTTAATTGGATTGAAAAATGAACTAGAAAATGGAACTTTACATATTATACCAATCGATGGATTACCAATTACAACCGATTGGACTTTAGTTTGGATGAAAGGAAAAGTACTAACTCCTATTTCCAAAGCGTATTTAGAATTTATTGATAAGAATAAAGACGATTTATTTGAAAAGAACTTCAATTGGATTAAAAGTACTATTCATCCAAATTTTCATTAAAAGCCGAAGGTAATAATTGTGGAATAAATTTAATCAGAATCGGCAACAGCAATCCGCCGCCAGGAAGTAAAAAAATCGTCAATGACGGAATCGATTTGCATACGTCGAGCAGTTGTTTTTTGACTTTTTTCTTTTCCTCCTGACTCAAATCTTTATTGGTCGATTTGGCCAAAAGTTGCATGAGCTCTTTGCTTTGAGAGAGTTCTTTGGTCAGACGTTTTTTATTTCTTTTAATTAAAACTTGTACACCTGTTGTTGTTTGATCGTAAAAGTGCTTTACGGGATTGGAGTAGTTGAAGTACTGAATTTCCTCCTTGTATGTTGAAATAAAATGATGTGTAGCACGAACGCTTTCGCTCACAAATGCCTCAGGAACATCAAATTTTTCGGCTAATTTATGCAAGAAATACAGTTCATCTTTTTCAACTACTTCATCATTCCACAGCGTTAATCCTCCTAAATCTATTAGGTAATAGCGTTCTAAATCGGTTTTTAGTGAATCAAAAACCAGCGAATCCAACACTTTGTTTTTCGATTTTTCGCTGTCGACCGAAAACTTGCTGTAACGCACTGAAGATTCAAATAATTTAATGAGCAAATCGTCGTGTTGCGATTTTTTTAATTTTACTTTTAACGTTAACGTAACCACACTCAAAATAATTTCTTCAATATTTTTGATGTATTTATTCGAAATCGTATCGTGCGCCAAATATTCGCGAAACGCCAAAACATCTACAAAAAGCAACGCATTCGTAACGATGTGTGAAAAGTTTTTGCTGATGATATCTTTATTCGTCTGAATTCGATCTCGAATGATGGCCTCCAACTTTGAGCTATTTGATTGTGGTATGATTTTATCAAATATGGCAAAGCCTTTCGGATTCAATTCGTTGTAAAACGCAATCGTTTTTGCGATAAAAAGTGAGCGGTCGGCACTTTTGCAAGTGTACGAATACATCGAATACAAATGCGTAATAAGTGCTACTTTAGATACTTCATCGGCTTTAAGTTGCGAAATGTCAACGCTCAGCGAAGGAGAAATTTCCACTACATGACCGTAAATAAATCCGGTTTGACGCACATTTAAGTAAAACGCCATATCCGAAGCAAACGAAGTCTGTAATTGCACTCCATTTTCACTAAAAAACTTATCGATCCAGCCGTTTGCCGATGGATTAACCATAACTCAAATTTAAGTTGCAAAGCTAATTATTTTTAAGGAAGCGAACCCGAATTGCAGTTAGCATTTTGTTTTTTTTCTTCCAACTTAATTTCAATTTAAACGCGCGCTTTTATGTTTGATTCACATAATTGAATAATTTCAGCAATTCGAATAGTGCGCGTTTCTTCGCGTTTGGCTTGATTCAACCAATACAAATAGCTTTTTCGATAGGATGGACTAAAGTTCTTATAGTTCTCAAAAGCAATAGTATTCAATTCAAATGCCGCTTGTAAATCAGGGGGAATTTCCAAATTTTCAACTGCATCTAACGATTCCCATGAACCATTCTTTTTAGCGATTTCTATCTTTAGCAAACCACTTTCGTGCATTAATCCATCTTGAATCAGTTTTTCGATATAGGTTTTGTTGAGTTTGCTCCAAACGCTTTTATCCTTATGCGGTGTAAACAATTGTTTGTATTGTTCGCCGTCTATTTTTCTCACCGTCGAATCAATCCAGCCATAACAAATGGCAACTTGAACGGCTTCTTCCCATCGCATACTTTCAAACTCACTATTAACTCTGTAAAAAATAAGGTAAACACGGTCATGTGACTGATGATTTTCGTGCAACCATTCACGCCATTCTTGTGCATTTTTAAAGTATATATGCGGTTTTTCTTCCATATATTCTCGCTAATCCTTAACAATCAAATCATATTTATCCAACAATCCTTTGATGTTATGGGATGAAAAAATCGCGCGTTTCATTTTGTTCTTTTCGGGATCGATGGAGAAATTATAGCTCGTATAAAAATCGGCCTTCGCCAAAACAGTTTCACTAAAAACCGCCAAACGCAAGTTGCAATTGTCAAATAGCGCTTCAGTAAGATCACTTGCCATAAAATCAGCCGAAACCATACTGCAATTGATGAACTGGATTTTCTTTAACTTCAATTTATAAAACTGCGCGTAATCCAACAAACAATCTTTAAAGTGAAATTCGTAAATCACCTGATCGGTCATTGCAAAATTAACGCTAGTAAAATTACATTTCGTAAACCAAACACCTCGCAATGAAACGTGATTGATTTTGGTGTTTTGAAAGTTACATTCGATAAAATTGCAATCGGTAAACATAGCGGCTTGAAAAAAACAAGTTCTAAAGTCACAACCGATGAACGTACAATTCTCAAACTCGGTGTCGCGAATTTCTTCAGATGTAAACGTTTGTTGACTATATTCTTTGTCGTAGGTAAAATTCAAACTCATGTTTTTTTTCAAAAATAAACAATACGAACGAGAATTGATGTTAACAAAATTGGTTTTTTAAACTGATTTTACTCTTTTGAAACGCTTATATTTGAATTTCTCTTAACTACTAGTATCATGTATTCGAATTCTTTTTTTAACTATTGCCCGAATTGCACATCGCAACATTTTAATTTTGAGAATGTAGTGAAATTCCATTGTCAGGATTGCGGATTTATTTATTACCACAACATTGCATCAGCTGTAGCTGTGATCCCAAAATTTGAAGACACGATATTATTTGCCGTCCGGAATGTTGACCCCGATAAAGGAAAATGGGATTTGCCCGGTGGTTTCATCGATCCAAATGAAAATGCGCAAGAAGCTGCATGTCGCGAAATCAAAGAAGAATTAGGTTTACATTTGAAGCCATCCGATTTAAAATTCATTACTACATCACCCAACAATTATTTCTATAAAAACGTTCCCTACCGAACGATGGACATCTTTTTTGAATGTGAATTGGATTCGAACGCTATCAACATCAACGCCAAAGACGAAATCAAAGAACTGATTTGGGTCAAGCGTTCTGAAATCGATGTGGATAAAATTGGGTTTGTTTCGATTCGGAAAGTGATTGGTGAATACTATGTACTTTAACTAAAAATTAATACTCGTTTTCAAATTCTTTTTAACTTAAAGCAGTAATTTTATGGTCTATGAAAATGAATAAGAATAAAGGTTTTTACTTCAAAACCTACGAAGCGCCAAACCTGTCACCATTTGATCGGCTTTTTGAGATTTTCAAGGAGTTAATCACGCATACTTCGGGCGATTTTGACGAGGCAATCGATTGGTTACGGCAGTTGGATGTTGAATACAAACTCACCGACGAAAACTACACGGTCGACGATTTTATTGAAGATTTAAAGAAAAAAGGATACATCCGCGAGGAATTAAAAGACGATGGAACTTCGGGGACAGGAATAACAGCTAAAACCGAACGTGCCATTCGACAACAAGCGTTGGATCAAATTTTCGGCAATCTTAAACGATCAGGAACCGGAAACCACAAAACAAAACATTCGGGCAACGGCGACGAACAAACGGGTGAGTTTCGCGAATATCATTTTGGTGATGCACTCGAAAGTATCTCTTTAACCGAAAGTTTGAAAAATGCGCAAATCAATAATGGTGCCGATGAATTCCGATTGACCGAGAACGATCTGGTAGTCGAAGAGGCAAAATTCAAAGCGCAAATGAGTACTGTTTTGATGATCGACATCAGTCACAGTATGATTTTATACGGTGAAGACCGAATTACGCCCGCCAAAAAAGTAGCCATGGCGTTGGCCGAATTAATTACGACGCGCTATCCCAAAGACACCATCGATATTCTGGTTTTCGGAAATGATGCGTGGTCGATTCAAATTAAAGATTTGCCCTATTTAAAAGTGGGTCCTTATCATACCAATACGGTGGCCGGATTGCAATTGGCGATGGATATGCTTCGGAGAAAACGCAACACCAACAAACAAATTTTCATGATTACCGATGGGAAACCGAGTTGCGTGCGTGAAAAAGACGGAACGTACTACATGAACTCTAATGGTTTGGATTCGTACATCGTTGAACAATGCTACAATCAAGCAGCACAAGCACGGAAATTGCACATTCCGATTACGACTTTTATGATTGCCAACGATCCGTATTTGCAGCAATTTGTCAAACATTTTACAGAAGCCAATCAAGGGAAAGCCTTTTACACTGGGTTGAAAGGATTGGGGGAAATGATTTTTGAGGATTACGAGACGAATAGGAAGAAGAAGATTAAGTGAGAGTTCAGAAGGCAGAGGGCAGAAGCAGAAGGCAGAAGGCAGAGAAAATAGAACATAGAAAATAGAACATAGAACATAGAAAATAGAATATAGAACATAGATAATAGATAATTGAACTGACAACAGTCAACGGAGAACCGACAACAGAGAACTGACAACAGAGAACCGACAACAGAGAACCGACAACAGATGATAAAAAATATGAAAATAGAAAACATACACACATTCGGCGAATTAAAGAAATTAGGATACATTTCTCGTAGTATTAAAGATGAGTTGCGGGATAATCTTCGAGAAAAAATAAAATCGGGGAAACCTGTTTTTGAAGGCGTACACGGATTCGAATATACCGTAATTCCCGAGCTAGAACGAGCCATTTTATCACGACATAATATTAATTTACTCGGATTACGAGGTCAGGCGAAAACGCGTTTAGCTCGAAAAATGATTGAACTGTTGGACGAATACATGCCCATAGTGGCGGGTTCCGAAATCAATGACGATCCGTTTAAACCTATTTCGCGATTTGCCAAAGATCTTCTTGCAGAACAAGGCGATGCAACTCCAATCCAATGGATTCATCGCAGCGAGCGTTTTTCAGAAAAATTGGCCACACCCGATGTAACGGTGGCCGATTTAATTGGTGATGTCGATCCAATCAAAGCCGCCAATTTAAAGTTGTCGTATGCCGATGACCGTGTGATTCACTTCGGAATGATTCCGCGTGCCAACCGCTGCATATTCGTCATCAACGAATTACCCGATTTGCAAGCGCGGATTCAAGTCGCACTATTCAATATTTTGCAAGAAGGCGACGTGCAAATCCGTGGCTTTAAATTGCGCATGCCGTTGGATATGCAATTTATTTTTACCGCAAATCCAGAAGACTACACCAATCGAGGCAGTATCGTAACGCCATTAAAAGACCGAATCGGTTCGCAAATTTTAACGCATTATCCTGAAACCGTTGGAATAGCAAGAACCATTACGCATCAAGAGGCAAAGCTCAACGAACAGCAAGAACAAGCAGTGTACGTGCCATCTTTGGCAAAGGATTTACTGGAACAAATCAGTTTTGAAGCACGTGACAGTGAATTCGTCGATTCAAAAAGTGGCGTGAGTGCACGTATGAGTATTACGGCGTATGAAAATTTAGTGAGTACCGCCGAACGCAGAGCACTTATTTCGGGAAGTGATCAAACAGTAGTGCGTTTGTCCGATTTTCTGGGAATTATTCCTGCCATTACCGGCAAAGTAGAATTGGTGTACGAAGGTGAACAAGAAGGTGCGGCCGTGGTGGCACAGCATTTAATTGGCGATGCCATTCACACTTTTTTCCCAGCGTATTTTCCGAAAATCGAAAAATTAGAGCGCGACGCCGATGCTAGTCCGTATGCCAAATTACTCGAATGGTTTTTTGCCGAAACTGGTTTTGAGTTGTTAGACGACGCTACCGACGAAGACTACAAAAAGCAATTAGACGCAGTTAAACCTTTAGACGATTTAATCAAAAAATACCAACCCGAATTTCCAAAAGAGGATGTTTATTTTCTAAAGGAATTCGTGTTATGGGGTTTGGTGGAATACCAAAAACTCAGCAAAGATAGAGTAGAAGAAGGCTATCAGTTTAAGGATTTATACGGCAGTTTTATTAGTAAGCTGTAGGCTATTAAAAATAAAGTTTGACAAAAACTCCGTGCTTGTCTTTTGATAGTGCGGAGTTTTTTTTGAAGCTATAGGCTTGGGCATTTTTTGCCATCCGTGTTCCCGCTTTCCGCAGTATCTGTCATTGCGAGGAACGAAGCAATCAAAAATAAATAATGTTTGGCAATGACAGGATACTTGCTCCAATCGGGGCTAGGAGCGGAGCGTCTTTTGTAGTGGAATGGTTTGGGGTTTTTGGTTTGCAAGTTTTCACTACTGGATTTTGCTGCGCAACATCCATCAAAGCGGCGCTTTGATAATAGTACAAAAGAAAAAATACGCTAAAGTGAAACTTGTTTAACATATTTCATGACTGGATTTTGCTGCGCAACATCCATCAAAGCTCCGCTTTGAAAATAGTACAAAAGAAAAAATACGCTCAAGTGAAACTTGTTTAACATATTTCACGACTGAATTTTGCTGCGCAACATCCATCAAAGCTCCGCTTTGAGAATACTATAAAAAAGAAAAAACACTCAAGCGAGCTTGGTGTTTTTGGATAAAACGACTGGATTTTGCTGCGCAACATCCATCAAAGCTCCGCTTTGAGAATACTATAAAAAAGAAAAAACACTCAAGCGAGCTTGGCGTTTTTTCTTTTTTTATAGTATTCATTCGTGACCTCGACTGGATTCAAACCAGTAACCTCTTGAGCCGTAATCAAGTGCGCTATTCAGTTGCGCCACGAGGCCTTTTTTGTGGGTGCAAATATAGTTAAATTTGTGTAACTTGCAAATCAAAAATAGTATAAAATTTAAAAATATGCCACTTAAAAAGTACATCCGTGATATTCAAGATTTTCCGAAACCCGGAGTCGGATTCAAAGACATCACTCCGCTTTTAATCGACCCAATCGCACGCCAAGAAACGTTAGATAGTTTGCTTTCTACTGTAAAAGGCCAAAAAATCGACAAAGTGATTGGTGTGGAAAGTCGGGGTTTCTTCTTCGGAATGCTTCTAGCAGAAGCTCTAAATGTCGGATTTGTCCCAGTCAGAAAACCTAATAAATTACCCTATGAAACCATTTCGGCTTCCTATGATTTAGAATACGGAACCGATACTTTAGAGATTCATACAGACGCCATTCAAAAAGGCGATAAAGTCTTAATTCACGATGATGTTTTGGCAACTGGAGGAACCGCAAAAGCGGTATGCGAATTGGTCGAACGCCTGGGCGGAGAAATCGTACAGTGTAATTTTTTAATGGAATTGACTTTTTTAAACGGGAGAGGAAAATTGGGTGAGCATCCTATTTTTGCGGCGATGATTTATTAGATGGTAGAACGCAGAATGCAGAAGGCAGAAAATAGAAAATAGAAAATAGATGGGATAGCAGACAACCGACAACCGAGAACTGACACCCGAGAACTCTATTTTCCCAACGCTCTTGTCGTCACATAATAACGCCAGCCAATAATCGCCATTTGCCATTTTTTGGCCTTGGCTAAATCCAGTTGTTGTTTGGTGAAACTAGGTAAAATCAGTTTGTTTATTTTGGCTAGAATTGTATACATGACTCAATATGTTTATCCAAAGATACTAAAACGAGTTTATAAAAAAACACCGCAACGTTGAGTTTGCGGTATTTGAAGTTTATGCTTTTCTAGTTTTTAACGTGGACTTGGCTTTCTCCAAATCGTTTTTGGCTTTTTCCATTTCTTCTTTGGCCTTGATCATTTCCTCTTTGGCTTTGATCATTTCGTCTTTCGCTTTTTCTAATTCTTCGGCATCAGTAGGTGATTCTGTGGATGAACCGTTCATTTTGCTCATTTCTTCCCGCATTTTTTCAAATTTCTTTTTGATATCGTCTTCCGATTCGGAGTTGAAGTTGAAATTGTAACTTTTGCCATTTCCTCCAAACGATTCTACTTTATGACTTTTTTTGATTTCTTCAATCTCTTCCGGAGTATAATCGTCAGCTCCTTCGATTACTTCACCATCCTCAATTACTAATGGTTTTTTCCCATCTTTTTGAATCATGATTTGTGTCTTCTTTTTAGTAGTAACAGAACCGTCGTCGCTTTTAAAATCGAAAAAATCGGGAATGGTCTCAAAATTGAATTGCTTCATAAAACTATCGCCTCCAGCCAATCCGTTGAATGGGCTAACCATAAATCCGTTTGAATTTGACGGTTCACCAAATCCGATTTCGTCGTCTTGCTTAAAAAACTGAATGGTGTTAATCGGATTTTGATTGTTCAAATTCATCGAACCTTTGTTTCCTTTTCGGTCGGAATACTCGACTTTTATCGCAGTAATTTCATTTTTAGCATTGCGTTTTACATCCGAATATTTAATCGTAATTCCTTTTTCTGCCAGCGCTTTGATGTCGTCTTTCATTTCACTTTCTGGCGTGTTTTTGTTCCACGTCATGTAAATGTTGTCGTTGTTTGCATCTTCATTTAATGAAAATAATTTCTTTTCTTGAGCGAAGGCAGGTTGAATAATTGTCAGCGCGATTAAAGTTGGAATTATAAAAGCAAAATTTCTAAAATGTGTTTTCATAATTGTAAAAGGTATTAAGGATTAGTTTTCCAAGCAAATGTATAAAGTTGATGATTTCGAGAAAAATAGATTTGCAATTTTTTAACGTTTGCTTCCAATTTGGAGAAAACAATTGATTGAATTCTGTTTTTTTATTTTTTAAACACATAGAAACATAGATTATCGCAGTGTGATTGAGAAGCTTCGCTTTGCTTTAGAAGACATAGAATCGGTGAAAATCTGCAAAATCCGTTTAATCTGTGGCAAAAACATTTATTATACTATTTTTGCTAAAATTCACCTGCATTAGAAATGACAATCAAAACCTACAACAAAACCAATTTTCATAAGTATACGTTTTGCGTGTTTCAAGAAGTCGCATTCGATGAAGTACATGAGTTACAAGTAAACTTCAAAAGCAAATCGGGGAGTAGTTATTATTTTGTTGAAAACGGAGTGTATCGATTATCCAACCATTGGGGAAGAGCCGCGAATTGCAAATGGCGATTAATCTATGGAAAGACCGTCACACTGAGCGCAGTCGAAGTACCAAATAACAATAGAACTAAACTAGGTTTTGCAAAATGGACTGATTTCTACCCCGATAACGATTACGAAAAACTCTATTTTTTAGAAGCTGATTATTCTGCCCAATCGGTTGAATACCATCACAAATTAAGTTCAAATTATACTTCAGGTAAAGTACTGCGAACGGCATCAGAAACCACCAAATTAATCAAGCAAATTCGAACCTTATTCGAAGAAACGGCTTGGACAAAATATCTTGTATTTGATGATTTTGAAGAAATGAGAAAACAAATTATTGAAGAGTTAATTCATACAAATCAGTCGTTTCAGGAGATTCGGAGACGGTTTTTATGAGGTAGTTTTTTTTCAACACAGATGTAAAAAATTGGAGAAATTTTAAAAATTTTATTGATTTCTCAAATCTGTGTTCAAAATAAATGTCTATCTAATTTTTTCCAACGCCACCAACCGAATCACCCAAAAACCCAAATACGTTCCAATCACACCCAAAATCCCCATAAACAACCAGTTCATCTGAAAACCATAATGCGCCACAATACCCATGCCCAACTTAGCACTCAATATTTGTGCGGCACTAAAACTCATCGTGAAAATCGCCATATATCGACCTTCGTGACCTTTTGGCGCTCGACTCATAGCAAACGAATTCGAAAACGGAAACGCAAACATTTCAGCAAACGTCATGAACAACATCATTATGATTAGAATTCCAGCCCACATGTTCACCATCAGCAGTAACAAACTAATGGCCATAAATAAGCAACCTATCGAAACCACACGCACTTTATCAAAATTTTTCCGCTCAATGTAACTCACAATCGGCATTTCTAAAAAGAAAATCAGTACGCCGTTCAGGGTTAAAAGCAATCCAGTTTGTAACTCGGTCAAATTAAATTGTTTTTTGTGATAGAGCGGAATCGTATTGAATAACTGAAAGAACAAAATACCCGTAATCACACACGTTGTCAAAAATACCCAAAAGGGTCTGTCGCTAAAAACCGATGCTCTGTTGGCTTCCAATATCATTTTGGCTTCTTTCGATTCGGCCGGTTTTTTCTTCTCTTTCACCAACAAGGCAAAAACCAAAATAGCTAAAATACACGTTCCGCCATCGGCCCAAAACAGACCTTTATACCCAATATACATAATGATCAAGCCGCCTAATGCTGGTCCGGCACCAAATCCTAAATTAATGGCTAATCGCACTAAAGTCAGCGCTCGCGTACGGTTTTCGGGTTTGGCGTACGCGCCCAACGATACAAACATCGCAGGCCGAAACATATCGGCTACCAACATGATTAAAAACATCCCAATGCACAATCCGATATAACTAGTAATATATTGAAGTCCGAAAAACATCAATCCACTCGTAAACAAGCTGAAAATCATGATTTTATAAAACCCAATTTTGTCTGATAATTTTCCACCCAACCACGATCCGGCCATCGAACCCAGTCCGAAGCACGTCAATATATTTCCTATTTCTTCCAAAGAAAAATGTAAATCGTCGTACAAATACTTCGACAAAAAAGGCAATACCATCGTTCCCGCCCGATTGATGAAGGTAACCAAGGTGAGTATCCAGATTTCTCGTGAAAATCCTCTAAAATTATCGATGTATTTGCGAAAAGTGGTCTTTAACATTAGTGAAGGAACTACATTGGCAAAGTTACATTTTTACGGTTAATTTCATGCGGTTTTTTGAAGCTATTTGCTTCTTACGTTTGATTATTTGAAGCTATTTCCAGCTTTCCACTGTATCTTTTACACCATCATTTGGCAAGAAAAATGCCAAATGCTGTTGCAAAAGGATGCCGTTCCAATCTGGGCTAGGGTTGTACATTTCTTTTGCAATTTTGAAGTAAAGCAATAAAAATAGAAACTTTAGACAATGTAGAAAACTTTGTGCCTTCGCGACTTTGCGGCATTCCAACTTTTAAACTATTTTTGTAAAAAAAACATGAAAAAGTGCTTCGCCTTAGCTTTACTATTTAACGTCCTTGTATTCCAAGCGCAAGAGGAAACAGTTGCTCAAACATCACAAGAATTCCAAGACCAACTCAACCGCGACTACGCCGATAAAGCTAAAAGTCCGCTTACCGACGGCGATTTCAAAACCTTCAAATCGTTAGATTTTTTCCCAATTAACAAAAAATTCATCGTCGAAGCCCAATTCATCCGCACCAAAAGAGAAAAAGTGTTTGAAATGAAAACGTCTACAGCGCGACTTCCACAATATAAAAAATATGGTGAATTGCATTTTAAAATCGATGGTGTAAACTATAAATTGAACGTCTATCAAAGCATGGATTTGATCAAAATGGCCAAATATAAAAATCATTTGTTCTTGCCGTTTTCCGACACGACTTGTGGCAAAGAAAGCTACATCGGCGGACGCTACATCGATATGGAAATTCAAAAAGGCAAAACTTGGATTATCGATTTTAATAAAGCCTACAATCCGTATTGCGCCTACAATTATAAGTATTCCTGCCCAATTGTTCCGTTGGAAAACGATTTGGAATTGGCCGTTTTGGCCGGAGTAAAAAAATTCCACGATTGATGCAGTACTTCAACTTACATACACATCATTTCACCCATAATCCGGAAGTTTTAGAATTGGTCAATCAATATCCATGGGAGTTTGACGCGACTATTCCTTATTATTCCATCGGAATTCATCCGTGGCATAGTGATGAAAATCGATTGGAATCCGACTTAAAAATCATAGAAGAAAAATTACAATTACCTGAATGTTTGGCATTGGGTGAATGCGGATTGGACAAACGAATTGAAGTGCCAATGAATCTGCAAGTTAAAGTGTTTGAACAACAAATTGCTTTGGCAGAAAAATACAAAAAACCATTAGTTTTGCATTTGGTTGCCGCTTTCGACGAGTTGATTGAAATCAAAAACCGACTCCAAATTAAAGTTCCGATTATCATCCACGGATTTTCAAAAAGCCAGCAACTCGCCCAACAATTAATCTCCAATGGATTCTACCTTTCATTTGGAAAGTATTTGTTGCGCAATCCCGAATTAAAGATGGTTTTCCAATCCATTCCCAACGACCGATTTTTTCTCGAAACCGATATGATCGAAGAATCGTTGGAGGAAGTTTACGAATTGGCAGCAAATTATAAAAATATGAAAATAAGTGAATTACAAAATATACTAGCAAATAATTATAATTTGGTTTTTGGAAGCAGAAAAATCTAAAAATCTAACCATCTAAGTAGTCTGAATTATGGCAAAATGGCAAGAACGAGCTGAATTATTATTCAAAGTAGAAGGGTTAAACCGATTAAAAAATGCCAATGTATTGATTGTTGGCGTGGGAGGCGTGGGTTCGTTTGCGGCCGAATTTCTCGCACGAGCTGGCGTTGGAAATCTAACAATTGTTGATGGCGACGTGGTGGATATTACCAATATTAATCGGCAATTACCAGCTTTGCATTCGACCGTTGGCATGAGCAAAATTGACGTGGTCGGAGACCGGTTGATGGATATTAATCCGGAATTGAATTTAACCAAGGTACAAGAATTTCTTTCTCCAGAACGTGCATTTGAAATCGTCGAAGAGAAATACGATTACGTTTTAGATTGCATCGATAGCGTAACGCCAAAACTGAATTTAATCATCGGCGCCAAACGCAAACGTGTAAAAATCATCTCGTCAATGGGCGCAGGTGGAAAAATGGAAGCCTCAAAGGTAAAAGTAGCCGACATCACCAATACCATCAATTGTATGTTTGCGAAAACCATCCGCAGACGTTTAAAAGAACACAAAATTGACAAATTGAAAGTGGTTTTTTCATCCGAAATTCAGGACGAAACCAGTCTAAAAATGACCGACGGTTCCAATTATAAAAAGTCGTTTTACGGAACCAATAGCTATATGCCTGGACTTTTCGGGTTGTATGCGGCAGAAACGGTGATTCGGTATTTAATCAATAACTCCAAATAGCAAAATACAAATCCCAAAATGATACAAACCGTAATTTTCGACATGGATGGCGTAATTGTAGATACCGAGCCGGTTCATCATTTTGCGTACAATCAGCATTTTAAAAAACTCAATATAGAGGTTTCGCCCGAAATGTATGCGTCGTTTACCGGAAATTCAACTAAGAACATTTTTGAAAAATTGAAGGCAGAATTTAATCTAAAAGAAGAGGTACCAACTTTAGTGGAAACCAAAAGAAACTTGTTCAATGACGCATTTGATAGCAAAGAAGATTTGTATTTATTGGATGGAGTAGAAGAGTTGATACTCGATTTACATTCGAATGGAGTACAATTGGTTCTCGGCTCATCTTCAGCTAAAGTTACCATCAATCGCATCTTTAACCGTTTTGGGCTTCATAAGTATTTTTCTCATATTGTTTCGGGAGAAGATTTTCCGAAGTCTAAACCACATCCTGCTATTTTCTTAAAAGCGGCCGAATTAGCGCAAACACCGGTTGAAAATTGCATTGTAATTGAAGACAGTACCAACGGCATTTTAGCTGCCAAAGCCGCTGGGATTTATTGCGTGGGTTACGATAGCTTTCACTCGAAAATGCAAGATTATTCGGAGGCTAATCAAGTAATTCGACACTTTTCAGAATTGAGTTTCGAGAAAATACGAAAGATCAACGCGTAAAAAAAGCCACTTGGGATGGCTTTTAAATTACTCCAGTTAGTAATTATTTTTTTATTTCAATATCAAGGTTTTTGCTATCTACTTCAACACCTTCACCATTCACTTTCACCGAAGTACCGTCTTTTTCAGCTTCAACTTCTTTCACTGTATCTTGTACGATAACAGTCTCTTCAATTACTGTAGTGTTTTCGATTACATCCGCAGGTTTTTCTTCTTCTTTTTTACACGATACAAAAGCCACTATTGCAAAAAGTAACACCGCTAATTTTGTAAATTTCATAATTATATATTTTAGTTATTGGTAATATATACAATTTATATACGGTAAATGCTATTCTATTTACATTTAACTCATTAATTTACAAGGAAAAAGATAATTTTTAACGATTTAGAAGTATTTTGGTTATCAATAATTCAGCGACTATTTTTCCCTAAATTGCTGAGGATAACCGACAACTGACAACCGACAACTTTTATCATCCAACCGCTTCTTTATACACTTTCAAACATCGTTCTCTCGCTTCCTTATGATCAACAATAGGTTTAGGATAGTCGAAAGTTTCGAACTCTGGAATCCACTTTTTGATGTATTTCAATTCTTTGTCAAACTTTTTAATTTGTTCGGTGGGATTGAATATTCTAAAATAGGGCGCCGCATCGACTCCGCTGCCTGCTGCCCATTGCCAATTCCCAACATTGCTCGATTGTTCATAGTCTAGTAATTTTTGGGCAAAATAGGTTTCGCCCCAACGCCAATCGATTAGTAGATGTTTGCAAAGAAAACTTGCCGTAATCATTCGAACGCGGTTGTGCATGTGACCGGTTGCGTTGAGTTCGCGCATGCCCGCATCAACAAACGGATAACCTGTTTTTCCGTCGCACCATTTCTGAAATAGTTCTTCGTTATTTTCCCAACGAATGGCATCGTATTTGGGACGGAAACTGCTTCTAGGAGTATGTGGGAAATGCCACAGGATTTGCATAAAAAATTCGCGCCATATCAATTCTTTAAAAAAGGTTTCGTTTTTACTTGCTATAGCTTTACCAACCATCTTACGAATGGAAACTGCTCCAAATCGGAGGTAAATTCCAAGGTAAGATGTTCTGTTGAGTGCAGGAAAATTGCGCGTGGCCTCATAATTATCGATTAAGGAAGCGGACACATCGTAATTAGAAATTGTAATGGGAGAAATTTCAAATCCTATTTCTGTTAAACTCAAAAAAGGATAAGAGTGATGAGCTATTTTATGTAAATTTTCTTCAGATGGATAATGGACTAATTTAATCTTTTTAAAATTTTCCTTCCATTTATTGGCATACGGCGTGTAGACTACATAAGGAGTTCCGTCGTCTTTTACGACTTCACTTTTTTCAAAAATAACCTGATCTTTACTGGTTTTGAATTCGATGTGATGCTCTTTAAATAAATGAAACAATTCCAAATCGCGTTTGCGTGCGTAGGGTTCGTAATCGTGGTTGGTGTACACCGATTGTATCGTGTTTTCTGAAATCAACTTTTGAAACACCTCTATTGGTTTTCCGTGAAATACAGCCAGTTCTTTTCCGTTGGATTGCAGTTGAGTCTGAATTTTTTCCAATTGCTGGTGAATGAACGTAACTCGTGCGTCGTCTTTGGGTAATTGTGAAAGAATCGAATCATCAAAAATAAAAATCGGAAGTACTTCTTCACTACTTGTTAAAGCATGAAAAAGACCGATGTTATCGTCCAATCGTAAATCGCGTCGAAACCAGAATAGGTTCATTTCTTTCGTTTAAAATTGTTTAATTGGTTTAGAAGTTTACTATGGTTTACGGTTTAAACAACATTAAACCTTTAAACTATTATAAATATTGAATTGATTACCCATTCACGAGTAAAGTGGACATTCCTCCATCAACATGAAAAATCTGACCTGAAATCCAGCTGCTTTTTTCTGACAATAAGAAACTTGCCATTTGTGCCATGTCTTCTGGAGTTCCCACTCTTTTCAATGGATGGCGTTGGGCTGATTTTTCCTTTTTATCATCAGAGCTTAGAAATTTCTCTGCCAATGGAGTATCAGTTAATGACGGCGCAATTACATTTACTCTAATTTTTGGAGCGTATTCGGCGGCCAAAGCTTTTGCAAATCCTTCGATCGCTCCTTTTGCAGCGGCAACACTGGTGTGGAAAGGCATTCCCATGCTCGCGGCGACACTACTAAAAAGTACAATACTTGACTGATTGGCACCGGTTAAATTTGGTAAAACAGACTGAATTACTTTCACCAAACTGATAAAATTGACTTGCAGGTCAAGTTCGAAACTCTCTGGTTTTAATCCGCGGAACGGACGCAAGTTAATACTGCCTGGACAATACACTAAGCCGTCAATAACCTCGGGCAACTGTGATGTATCTAAGATGTCAGTTGTGGCATCAAAAGGAATATGAGTGACGTTCATATCTTTTATGGTTTCATTTGTTCTTGACGCAATAAAGACTTTGTTTTCGTATTGAAGTTCTTTAGCAAGGGCTAATCCGATTCCGTATGAACCACCAATAAGTAATATGTTTTTCATGATTGTATGGTTGCGAGGCACGAAGCAATCTCGCCTTATTAATTATTAACTATTGGAATTTTTATCTGTGTATTCTCCGAACATCTCGATTAATTTTGTTCTGCGGTATTCGAAAATTTCTTCCAATTTGGGTTTTACTAAAAAAGGATGTACCAATTGCCCTAAGATTCCCATAGGAACTTTATAATCCACAATGTCTTCCATCTCAACGCCGCCCGGTATTTCTTTAATGAAGTGCTTGTGGTGCCAAAGTGCATACGGCCCGAAGCGTTGTTCATCTACAAAATAGTGCTTATCCACTACATGTGTAATTTCGGTTACCCATTTAGCTGGAATTCCTAGTACTGGAGTCACGATGTATTGAATTATTTGTCCAGGAAACATCGGCCGATCAGCACCAGATAGAATTTTGAAACCCATATATTCAGGTGTTATCTTTTGTAGGTTTTTCGGGTCAGAAAGCAATTCCCACGCTTGATTCATAGTAATGGGTAAATTTTGCTTCTTGTGTAAACGGTAGATTTTCATAAAATTTTATTTGTTGTAAAAGTAGTAAATGTTTAATGATTATTTATTTTTGTTAAACAAAAATAGAACGATTTATGTTTAAATTAACATTTCAAGAATTTACAATTTGTAATTTTGAAATCTAAATTATATATCATGAAAAAAATTATTTTTATTCTAGCAGTTATCATTGCTAATTTTACGATTGAAGCGCAAGTAAAAACGCCTCAACCTAGTCCTAAATCTGCTTTAAATCAAGTAGTTGGTTTGACCGATGTAGTCGTTGAATACAATCGACCAAGTGCAAAAGGAAGAGTTGTTTTCGGAGATTTAGTTTCATTCGGAAAAACATGGAGAACCGGAGCAAATGCTAATTCAACTGTTAGTTTTAGTGATGATGTTACCATCGCTGGAAAACAATTGAAAAAAGGGAAGTATGCTATTTTTACCGTTCCGAAAGCCGATATTTGGGAAGTTAATTTTTATAGTGCAACTGATAATTGGGGAACACCAGAAAACTGGGACGAAAATAAAGTAGCGGCGCGAGTTATGGTGGATCCAATCATGTTAGGGAACCATGTTGAAACTTTTACTATTTCTATCAACAATTTAACTAATGATAGTGCAACTCTAGATATTTCTTGGGAGAAAACAATGGTATCAGTAAAATTTGAAGTGCCTTCTCAAAAAATGGCGATGGCGAGTATTGAAAAAACTTTGGCGGGACCAACTGCAGGTGATTATTTTTCGTCAGCACAGTACTTACTTCAATCGGATGGAGATTTAAACAAAGCTTTGGAGTATATTAATAAAGCAGTTGGAATGACTAAATCTGGAGCAGATGTTCCGTTTTGGTATTTAAGACAAAAATCACTTATACAAGCAAAATTAGGAGACAAAAAAGGAGCAATTGAAACGGCACAATTATCGTTGGCAGGCGCTACTAAAGAGAAAAATGATGACTATGTTAAAATGAACAACGACAGCATCAAAGAATGGAGCAAAAAATAAATTTTTTACTTTATACCACGAACCGCGATTTTAAACAATTTCGCGGTTTTTTTATGCTTTAATTTCTTTGCTAGAAAAGAGTTGAATTAGTGTTCCCAATATGATGGTTAAAAGGGCACCGATAAAATTCAACCACAAATAGCCCAATTTTTCTTCCCCCGAAGGTTGAATATGAATGGCGAAATAATAAATCAGAATCACAGTTGTTTGGCTTACTACTGCACTCCAAAACATCGCATTGGCTTTTATGTATTTGATGTAAAATCCGACCAAAAATATACCCAAAACGGTACCGTAAAAAACCGATCCAATGATGTTAACCAACTGAATCAAATTTTCAAACAAGGCACTTACACAAGCAAAAAGAATCGCAATTATTCCCCATAAGATGGTAAAATATTGTGTAGCATTTACAAAGTGTTTTTCTGACTTCTCACCACTGATATTTCTTCGGTAGATATCAATTGTCGTCGTTGAAGCCAAAGCAGTCAATCCCGATGCGGAAGACGACATTGCTGCCGAAATGATTACTGCCAACAACAATCCAACTAAGCCATGAGGTAAATAATTAAGGATAAAATGAATGAACACATAATCTTTATCATTAGTTTCAGCTTTTGAATCGGCTTTATTAATTAAATCTTTTGCTTGATCACGTAAATCTCTTTCTTTTCCGGCCAAAGCAACCAGTTCACTGCGCAAAATCGGATTGTCGTAATTTTGATTTAAATGGTCGATATACAGCAAATTGTACTCTTTTTTATCTTCCGAAAGTTGATCCAATTGTCGTTCTAAATCGTGGTACTGACTCGCATATTTCGAATTTTCTACAATCGACTTGTTATTGGGATTGAAATGCAAAGGCACCGGATTGAATTGGAAAAACACAAAGACCATGACACCCGTCAATAAAATAAAAAACTGCATCGGCACTTTTAGAAATCCGTTCATAATTAATCCCATCTGACTTTCTCGATCTGACTTACCTGAAAGGTAACGACCTACTTGCGACTGATCGGTTCCAAAATAGGCCAAAAACAAAAAGAACCCACCTGCAATTCCGCTCCAAAATGTATATCTTGTTTCAGGGTCGAATGAAAAATCCAATACTTTCATTTTATCATTTGCTCCTGCTATGTGCATGGCATTACTCAGCGTCATTTCGTTGGGTAAATAATGTAATATCAAGTAAAACGTAATGAACATTCCGCTCATAATCACAAACATTTGTTGCTTTTGCGTTACGTTCACGGCTTTGGTTCCGCCCGAGGTGGTATAAATAATTACCAATATTCCGATGATAATGATGAGCAGATTTAAATTCCATCCCAAAATGGTTGACAAAATAATCGCTGGCGCATAAATGGTGAATCCCGTTCCTAATCCGCGTTGAATTAGAAAAATCACCGAAGCAAACGAACGCGTTTTTAAATCAAAGCGTTGTTCGAGGTATTCGTAGGCGGTGAAAACTTTGAGTCGGTGGAAAATTGGAATGAACGTATAACAAATCACGACCATCGCTAAAGGCAATCCAAAATAAAATTGTACAAATCCCATTCCGTCATGATACGCTTGCCCCGGAGTCGATAGAAACGTAATGGCACTAGCTTGTGTAGCCATTACCGAAAGGCCAACGGTCCACCAATTGGTTTCTTTATTTCCTAAGATATATTCTTGGACATTCTTGCTGCCTTTGGTTTTGTATACTCCGTAAACAACTATGAATAAAAGTGTAATCGTAAGTATGATCCAGTCGAGTTGCTCCATATTACGAAAAGGTTTGCATTAGAATAAAGAAAATGACTATATAGAGCGCGTTAATAACCAAAAGCCATACGTAATTTGAATTCCAGTTGTTCTGTTTAGGTGTAGTCATTAGTTTCCAATTGAAATCAGGTTTGCAAATAAACGAAACGCGCCAGGCACGCCTTCTGGCAATTCTCTAAAAAAGCTTAATCCGGTGTAAATATAATTTCCTTTTCCGTATTTTGCTACTAACAATGCACCGTTTTTTTCTTTTTCACCAGTATCATTTGCAGAAAGAATAGGGGTGAAGTTGGCATCCCATTCATTGGGGTAATACAAACCTTGTTCCTGCTTCCATTCTTTAAAATCGTTGGAAGTGATCACGTTGGGTGAATTTAAAACTTTATGATTGGGTTGCAAAAAACGGACTTCCGCATTTTCTTCCGTGACGCGATCACGTGATATTTTTAAAGGGAAAGGCGCCATATTTTTGGTCACTAAATCATCCAAAGTATTATATTGTACAATCATTGTTTTTCCGTTTTTAACAAAATCAAGCAAAATATCTTGTTTAAAAGTTAGATCAGTAAGTACATTGTAGGCTCGAATTCCGGTAATGACAACATCAAAATTGAGTAATTTTTCGGATGTAATATCTTGTGGTTTAATCAAAGTCACATTATATCCCATTTGCTGAAGACTTTTCGGAACTTCGTCGCCTGCGCCCATGATGTATCCGATTTTTTCTCCACCCGTTTTGATGTCTAATTTAATGGCTTTCGTTGTCGCGGGTTGCAACACCATTTGCTTGTAGATGTGCGGATAATTGATGTCTATTTTTTCGTTTTCGAATGGAATTCCATTTACGGTGATTTTACTTTTAATCGTAACATCAGACGCTTCTTTTGACGGAGTAACACTAAAGGTAACGAATTGCTCTTCATTATTTTTAGATAGTGAAAACGGAATCGAATTCGGACTCACCAACCAATTTTTTGGAACTTCCAATTGAATGAATCCTGAAGTAGCGTCTTTGCCTGCTTTTATTTTTACTGTAATATTTTTGGGTTTATTAGAATTGAAAATAACCACTTTTTCAGTTATGGAAGAAGTCACCACCGGAACGATGTTTAACGGTTGATAGACTTCACCTTTAACGTCGTCGTTGTATTTGTATACGATATCTTTTTCAAACGGAATCACGACACCGTTGATTTCGATTCCGAAAGTTACTTTCGCCTGACGGATTACATCGGGTTTGCCAATATTCTCTTGTTGATTCACGGTGTACATTCCGATTGTTCCCGCATCTTTTAAATAATATGGAGCAGTATAATCGATAGAATTATCTATAGTCACTTCCAGATTTTGATTGACTACTTTGTTGTTTTCTAGTTCTTTTACTGCAAAAGCGGTCGTTGAATTAGGATGTGTCGTCAACGAATTCAAGTTCATTTTAATCGGACTTCTATTGATGGCTTCCACTTTTACTTTTATAGAACTTCCGTTAGCCACTTCTTGATTTTCGGCAATAGCCTCTAAATACAAACCTGAACATGCCGCAATAATTTTCTTAAGTTCTTCTAGTTTGATTGACTTCCAATGTTCATCTTTTAGGTTTTGGACTAAATTGTAGGCTTTAACAAGTTCGGGTATACTGAGATACGGATTCTTAAAATCGAAGTTTTTTTCTACATTTTCGAGTATGATTCCAATTTCTTTTCCTCCAACTACACGGTTCCATGTTGTGTCAACTCCTTCAAAAATATTGTTTTTGTCTTTGGGTACGTCGCCTTTTAAAAATTCTAAAAATTCCTCTTCATCACCGCGCGTTCCTGTATTGCCGAAGCCTTGCGATTGATGGCAGCTTCTGCTCAACGCGGCAATTTCTTGATTGGATTTCCCAACCGATTCGTAATAAACGCCCGTTTTCAAGTTGGCTAAATTGGATTTATCTGCTTTTTCAAACTTTTCTCGGCTTCCATAAAACCACCACGATGTATTGAAGTAGATTCGTTTAGGTTGCCAAATGCTTGTTAGTGATAATTGATTCGGATAGATATCTGAGTTGTTGGTTAAATCGAATGCTTCGATCGCTAGCATGGCTGAAGCGGTATGGTGCCCGTGTGTCGTTCCTGGTGAACGATGGTCAAAACGATTGACAATTACATCAGGTTTGAAGGTTCGAATGGCCCAAACTACATCGCTCAACACTTGGTCTTTGTCCCATATCTGCAAAGTTTCGGTCGGATTTTTAGAAAATCCAAAATCGTTTGCCCTTGAAAAAAGTTGTTCACCGCCGTCAATTTTGCGAGCTTCTATAAGTTCTTGTGTTCGAATTACGCCTAATAATTCTCGTAATTCGGGTCCGATTAGATTTTGCCCACCATCACCGCGAGTAAGAGATAAATAGGCAGTTCGCGCTTTTACTTCATTGGAGAAATAGGAGATTAGTCGGGTATTTTCGTCGTCAGGATGAGCCGCAACATATAAAACGGTTCCTAAAAAATTTAATTTTTGGATTTGATTATAAATTTCAACTGAATTGAGTTTTTTGGGTTCTTGAGCGTGAAGGGTCAAGAAGGAAAACGAAAGAAGCAGTATAATTTTGAACACCAACTTTTGCATTTTTGTCTATTTAGGATGGCAATAGTTTCAAAAGTAACAATAATAACGTAGACAAAAATAATTTTAGTAAAAATTGGAATTTCTTTAACAAAAATAAAGTTAAGATAACTACTAGTACATGAATATTCTTCTAAAAATAGCTTTTTTAGTAATTAAGATGAGGCATGAAGAAATTAGAGATGTCCCGATTTTGTGCGTTGATTGATGTAATTCAACTGATGTTCGGCCACATAATTACGAAATAAAGTCAATAAGGTATCGTAATACTTTTGGAGATTCTTTGCATTGACTTTTGGGTTGCTATCAATCGGAACAGTTATTGGCATTTCATTCAAATATTTTGATACTTCAGGGTAATTGTCGTGAATGACCATAGTCAATTTTAGAATTTTTGCATTGAGTTCTTCTTCCGTTTCCATTGAGTGCTACTATTATAAAATGAGGCGTAAATTTAATTAATAAATGTTATATGTTTTGTTAAATAATGATAAACTTTTTCAGTAGGTAAACCGACCACATTGGTGTATGATCCCTCTATTTTGGTAATACCAATGAGTCCAATCCACTCCTGAATGCCATAGGCACCGGCTTTGTCATACGGGGTATATTTTTTTAAATAATAGTGAATCGCGTCATCAGATAAATGCGAAAAAGTAACTTTTGTAACATCGTGAATCGTGTCAATATGCGACGTTGTTTTAAAACAAACCGATGTAATAACTTCGTGAGTGGCAGCTGATAACGATTTTAAAATGGAAAATGCATCATCATAATCTTTGGGCTTTCCTAATGCTTTTCCATTAAACCATACGATAGTATCACTGGTTACGAGTAATTCGTTCTCGGCCAATTCTCCCGTGAATGCATCAGCTTTAAGTTCAGCTAAATAATTAGTGATTTCGACTCCTTGTAAATAATCAGGATATACTTCATCAATTTCTTTTAATCGGATTTCAAAATCAAACCCAAACTCTTTAAAAAAGTGCTGTCGTCTTGGTGAACCCGAGGCCAAAATGATTTTATACGATTTTGCCATTATATTTTATATTTAAAGTAACCACCGCAACGGTTAGTATTCCGAAAAAAATAATCCATTTCAATACTCGACTGATGTGAGCATAGTCCTTCTTTTCTTTAGCATTCCAAATCAGAATCAAAGAAAAAATAAGTGGAGCAATCACAAACATTAGCATATAACCCAAGCCATAAAATAAATGGTTGTTGAATAAATAATTATTAGCATAGTACAGCAAATAAATAACTGGCGCCAATAACAAAAGGAATGCAACTTTATTGGTTGTAGGAATTCCGATCCAAATGGGTAAGGTTTTCATTTCCTGAATTCGGTCGCCTTCGATATCTTCGATGTCCTTTATAATTTCTCGCACTAAATTAATAATGAACGCAAACTTCGCATAGTCAAGTAGGATGGAAAACGCCAACGCCATTTGCATCCGGTTGAATTCAAAAGTGTTGGGAATAATATCAAAAACTCCGATGATAACAACACTAAATGCCAATAAAGCTGCTACAACAATGTTTCCGATAACGGCAATTTGTTTTAAAGTACACGCGTAAAAATAGAGCAAGGTCGCAATCAATACAAAAATAAC
This sequence comes from uncultured Bacteroidota bacterium, assembly GCA_903902795.1. GTDB lineage: Bacteria > Bacteroidota > Bacteroidia > Flavobacteriales > Flavobacteriaceae > Flavobacterium. The sequence continues at coordinate 45,801 of CAIUWH010000013.1, read as the reverse complement.
AGCAAAATTAGGACGTTCAACTGAATTAGCTACGGCAAATCCGCATGCAACTCCAATAATAGTTAGCGAAACGTAAATGGTATAGGCTTTCGATTCGGATATGAGAGTTCCGATAATGCGCTGCTTCGGATGGTTTACTTCATCGGTTTCTTGGTCGAAAATATCATTAATAACATAGCCACCAGCAGCAATGAATACCGTTGCAGCAATCAACAAGGCATATTGCCAGTAAAATAATGACAAGGGAATATCAATTAATTCCAAATATCCCAATCTAAAAATGAGTTGCATCAAGGCCAATAACAACAAATTTTGAAATCGTATGAGTTTTAAGTAGTTCATAGGTTAATATTCAGTGTTCACTAATCGTGTTTTCCATCATAGTAGGTATGCCATTTACCTTGTACCTTCATCACTTGCTCAATCAAATCGCGCACCGCACCTTTTCCGCCATTTTTGTGTGAAATGTATTTCGAGATTGCTTTGATTTCAGGACTTGCATCTTGCGGACAGGAAGGTAAACCTACTAATTTCATGACATGAAAATCAGGAATATCATCGCCCATATAAGCCACATTCTCCGCTTTTATGTCGTACAATTCGATGTATTCATTGAATGTTTCTACTTTATTAGGCGTTCCAAGGTGAATATCAGTAATTCCCAAATTTTGCAAACGAATACGAACACCTTCATTACTACCGCCTGAAATGATACAAACGTGATAGCCACTTTCAATAGCTGCTTTCATGGCAAACCCGTCGCGAATATGCATTTCTCGGAGCATTTCTCCATTTGGAGCCACATGAACGGTTCCGTCGGTCAGCACTCCATCGACATCCAGAATGAAAGTAGTAATGTGGTTGAGGATTTCTTTATAACTTTTTGCCATTATCAATTATTGATTTTGTGAGGATTTTATAAATTTCTTTTTGATGCTCATCCGTTAATATTGCCAAATGCTTATTGATGGTATTCGAGTCTTTTCTTTTCGCTGGACCAGTTTGCGCATCGGCCGGATGAAGGGTTTGTATTTTCTGGGCGGTTTCAAAAATTAAAGGTTTTAAAATTTCGAAAGGAACGCCATGCTCTGTACAAATATCGTTTCCAATTTTGTACATATGATTAGTAAAATTACTTGCAAATACAGCCGCTACGTGTAGTGATTTACGTTGATTTGAATCTACGGCATATACATGTTTTGATAGACTGTTTGCTACTTCTGTGAGAAGATGAAAATCGGCTTCATTTTGAGCTTCTATGCACAATGGTACCGCTGAAAAATCGATTTCTTTTTTCTTGGACAAAGTTTGTAATGGATACAAGACTGATTTTCGGTTTGAATTGCTCAAATCATCCATGGCAACACTACCAGAGGTATGAGCTATTAGCCGGTCTGTAAAAGGCACGGATTTGGATACACTGTGGATGGCATCATCCGAAACCGCAATAATACATAATTGAGCTTCTTTAATATCGTTAAAATCTGACGTAATTTTATCCGAAGAAATAAGATGTGAAACCTCATCTTTACTGCGAGCCACAACCTGAACCAGTTCTAAATTGCCTGATTGTATAATCGCTTTGATAAGATGTTGCGCTACATTTCCCGAGCCAATAATACTGATTGAAACCATGGGGCAAAAGTAGTAAAAAAAGCTACTATTTTACCCAATTAGTTGGTTGATATCGCCGAAAGTGGGTTTTCTGATCAAAAATTGCGTACTACACCAGCTATAGCGAAAGTTACTCCATTGGTTTGCAGTTTTTGTACTTTTCCGCGCAAATAAAGACGTTTAGTCACGCCGCGTTTTATGGTACTGCTTTGAATCTAGAATCAAATCAAGTAGTACTTACTTTAAAACTATTACGACCCACACTACATTTTTTTGAATACTACCCTTCGCTATAATTCAATTTTAATGAACTGGACTAATGACCCAAACAGTACTTTTCTGTCAAATTAGTTCGTTTTGTGTTTCACAATTAAATTTAATAAAAGTTTTTTATTCTAAACTTCACAAAACATGTCATAAAAAACACTTAAAACCGAATCATATAATTCTGTATTTCCACTTTTTTCAATTACTTTTGCTTCACTTAAAAAAAAAGCTGTCTAATCCGAATTATGGAAAAACTGAAATCAATACTTTTCTCAACACGTTTAATGGCCGTTTTATTCATTACGTATGCCGTGGCAATGGCATGTGGAACTTTTATAGAAAGCAAATACAACACAGACACTGCCCGCATTTTAGTATATAATGCATGGTGGTTTGAAGCTATTCATGTGTTCTTTTTAATTAACTTTTTAGGAAACATTCAACGGTACCAATTGTATAAAAAAGAAAAATGGGCGACACTGATTTTACATTTGTCTTTTATCTTCATCATTGTTGGTGCTTTCATTACACGTTACGTAAGTTATGAAGGAATGATGCCGATTCGCGAAACCGAGTCATCTAATTTTGTGTATTCCGATAAAAACTTCCTGAGCGTTTTTGTGGACGGCGATTACAAAGGCGAAATGAAAAGAAGGGTTTTTGAAAAACCATTATTGCTTTCAGCAGCAACGTCCAATAACTATTCTATCTCGGATAAATTTGATACCACACCTTTTGAAATTGAAGTAAAAGACTTCATTATGGATGCCAAAGAATCGGTCAAACCGACAGCAGATGGAAAGTTATTTTTAAAATTAGTTGAATCTACCGAAGGAACGCGTCACGAACATTATTTGGTCGAAGGTGAAGTACAAAACATCCACAATATTTTATTTGCTTTAAACAAAGAAACCAAAGGCGCGATCAACATCAATACGACCGGAACAACAACCACTATTTCTACTCCGTTTGCAGGACAGTTCATGCGAATGGCCGACAAATTTCAAGGTACAGTTGCCAAGGATTCGGTACAAGAATTAATGTTTCGATCGCTATACAATTTAGGAACAACTCAATTTGTAATTCCAGATCAACCCATTAAAGGAGTGAAAGACTTTGTGTCGAGCGGCGATTATAAAGCGAAAAACCCAGAAAATGCTTTGGTTTTGAACATTACATCGGATGGTCAAGAGAAAACGGTTACTATTTTGGGAACTAAAGGAAAACAAGGTCAACCTCTAACTGTAAAAGTTGGAAAACTCGATTTTACCCTAGCTTTTGGTAGCAAAGTATATGAATTACCGTTTCGTATTCAGCTCAACGATTTCATTGGAACAAAATACCCTGGAACTGAAAAAAGCTATTCTTCCTATGAAAGTAAGGTTACCGTTTTGGATGCAAATAAGAAATTCGATGCACACATTTTTATGAATAACATATTGTATTACAAAGGATTTCGCTTTTTTCAAGCTTCTTTCGACGATGATGAAAAAGGAACGATTTTATCTGTAAACCATGACTTTTGGGGTACCGGAATTACCTATATTGGTTATTTTTTACTCTATTTTGCAATGATGGCAATTTTGTTTACCAAATATTCGCGTTTTGCAGATATTAAACGCAAACTTGAAATCGTTAAAAAGAAAAAAGAAAAGTTGATTACTTCTTTAATTATACTGTTTTCTTTGTTTGGTTTTGGTCAGAATCATACGACAACCATTCCGACTATCCAACAAATTGATTCGATCATCACCAAATACAAAGTACTGCCGAAACATGCCAATCAGTTTGGTCGATTGGTGATTCAGGACGATGGCGGTCGAATGAAACCTATCAATACGTTTTCTTCCGAATTATTGCGAAAAGTCAGCAAAAGCGACACCTACAAAGGTATGAACTCCGATCAGGTTTTTATGTCGATGACTCAATTTCCGACCGTTTGGTTTGAAGTGCCAATTATTTATTTGAAATCGGGGAACGACAGTATTCGGAAAATCATCGGAATAAAAAGTGAAGACAAATACGCTAATTTCCGCTCGTTTTTTGATGATAAAGGAAATTACAAATTAGCTCCTTATTTGGACGCCGCTTACAAAACTCCGAACCCCAATAATTTCGAAAAAGATTTCATCGAAACGGATAAGAAAGTCAATTTACTCAACGCTGCATTGAGTGGAAAAATAGTGCGTATTTTTCCAATTCCAAACGATAAAAACAACAAATGGGTTTCTTTTTTGGAGATAAATCAAACTACTGGAACCGCCTTAGATACCATTAAAAATGCACTTCCTGTTTACTTTGACGCAGTGATGAAAGCGACTCAAAACGGCGATTATACCATGGCCAATACGTTTTTAGTTGGTATGGAAAACTACCAGAAGAAGTTTGGAGCAGCGGTTCGTCCGTCGGATGACAAAATCAACTCGGAAGTATTGTACAATAAATATGATGTGTTTCAGAAATTGCCGTACTTATACTTGATGATGGCTATTCTGATGTTGGTATTTACCATCATTCAAATTTTTAAAGCTAGAAAGTGGTTGAACATTACCATCAATATTTTTCATATCATCATTGGACTGTTATTTGTTACGCATACTTTAGCTTTAATTGCGCGCTGGTATATTTCAGGTCATGCTCCATGGAGTGACGCTTATGAAAGTATTATTTATGTCGCTTGGGCGACGATGTTTTTTGGACTAGCATTCGACCGAAAATCGAAACTAACTGTTGCTTCTTCTGCTTTTGTAACGGCTATGATTTTGGCCGCTGCATACGCCAACTGGATAGACCCGGCTATTGCCAATTTACAGCCAGTTTTGAATTCGTATTGGTTGATGATTCACGTGGCGGTTATTGTGGCGAGTTACGGACCATTTGCTCTCGGAATGATTTTAGGATTTGTTTCGTTACTGTTGATCTTCTTTACCAATGCGAAGAACAAAGAAAAAATGGAACTCAACATCAAAGAAATCACCTACATCAATGAAATGGCACTGACCATCGGATTGGTAATGTTGACCATTGGGAACTTTTTAGGCGGACAATGGGCGAATGAAAGTTGGGGACGATATTGGGGTTGGGATCCAAAAGAAACCTGGGCGTTGATTAGTATTATGGTGTATGCGTTTGTGATTCACGCGCGATTTGTTCCTTTATTCAGAGGATTGTGGGTCTTTAACTTAATGAGTATGTATGCGTTTGTGTCGATTTTGTTTACGTATTATGGTGTTAATTTTCATTTGGTTGGATTACACTCTTATGCAAGTGGCGAGCCAAAATCATTGAATTGGATTTATTTTACATTGCTAGCCATAAGTATTATTGGTATAGTATCTTTTTCTAGGTATAAAAAATACTATAAGAAGTAATTGATTTTTTTTGATTGTATGTTATTTGTTTTAATAATGTATTTTTGTTTAATTATAATTTTAAAAAATATGAAAAAAGTAGCCTTTTTATTTAGCTTAGGTTTTATTTTTATTAGCTGTCAAACCTTTTCACAGACCGATGCCGAAATAAAGAAACAAGAGAGTGCGGTCAGTACAAGTGCCGGAAGTGATGGAATCGCGACTGAAGCAGATATTCAAAAGCAAGATAAAGTAAACGAAAGTATGGAAAACAGCGCATTTTATAAGATTACAGTAAAAGACATTAACGGAAATGATTTTTCGTTTAAAAAGTTAGCTGGTAAAAAAGTAATCATTGTCAATACCGCTTCAAATTGTGGTTATACACCGCAGTATGCCGAGTTAGAAACGTTGTATCAAAAATATAAAAATAGTAATTTGGTAATATTGGGTTTTCCATCGAATGATTTCGGAAATCAAGAACCAGGTAAAAACGAAGAAATTGCCACTTTTTGTTCTAAAAATTACGGAGTAACTTTTCCAATGATGAGTAAAGTAAGTGTCAAGGGCGATACTATGTGTGAATTGTACCAATTCCTAACTCAAAAAAATAAAAATGGTTTAAAAGATAGTACCGTTGAATGGAATTTTCAAAAATATTTGATTAATGAATTAGGACAATTGGAGTTAATATATCCGTCAAAAGAATCTCCTCTTAGCACAGAAACGTTAATGTGGGTGACTAAAAAATAATCTACACATACCAACAATCTGAACGACTTTCTTCATGGGAGTCGTTTTTTTTTTTAAAGCATTTTCTGCATAAAGACTGAATGTAGCCATCGGTCGAATTTATAACCACTTTCTTTAATAAATCCAGCGTTCTCAAAACCGAATTTTTTATGAAATTCAATACTCGACGTGTTCTCCGAGTCGATAACACCTATCATAGTATGGAGTTTTTGTTCTTTGGCTAATTCAATTAGTTCGGCTAAAATTAATTTTCCAATTCCTTTTCCGTGATGATTGGGATGTGCATACACCGAATGTTCAACGGTAAATTTATACGCTTCTCTAAAACGAAATTCACTATAATAACCAAAGCCTACCACTTCATCATCAATTACCGCCACAATAATCGGAAATCCTTTTTGTCGTTTTTCTTCAAAAATGACGATTTGATTTTCTAACGTCCGAGGTTTGTAATCGTACAAAGCGGTTGAATGAAGAATGTTATAATTGATGATGTCTAAAATGACGTGCGCATCATCGGTATGATAAGGTCTGATTTTGATTTTCATTCTATAAATTAGTCTTAAAAAAACAGGTCAAATGTAGTAAAAAACCATACAAGTTAGTAACTTTGCCCTTCAGCAATTCAACCTTAATGATTCATCCCAAAATACCTTTAGCACAATCAATCATCGAAATTTTTCGTGCTAAAGGAATACAAAATATTATAATTTCTCCCGGTTCCAGAAACGCTCCGCTGACCATTGGGTTTTCCAATCACGAGTATTTTAATTGCTACAGTATTGCTGATGAGCGTTCGGCTGCGTTTTTTGCACTCGGAATTGCCCAGCAAACTTTAAAACCAACAGCCGTGGTGTGCACATCGGGCTCGGCACTTCTGAATTATTATCCCGCTTTCGCCGAGGCATTTTATAGTCAGATTCCGCTTATCGTGGTTTCTGCCGATCGTCCTTCAAGTAAAATTGATATTGGTGACGGACAAACGATTCGCCAAGAAAATGTATTTGCCAATCACAGTTTGTTCAATGCCAATTTAACCGAATTGGCTTTTGATGAAAATGATTTGTTAATTAACGAAGCTATTACTATTGCAGTTGTTCAAAAAGGTCCGACGCACATCAACGCACCGTTTGAAGAACCTTTGTATGAAGTTGTAAACGAACTTTCTCATCATCCAAAAGTGATTAATGCAACCGCAACTGAAATGCCAGTAACCGATTTGGGGTTTTACGTCAACTCATGGAATAGCGCGCCAAAGAAATTAGTTCTGATTGGCGGTTTGCATCCGAATGATATTGAGCAATCCATCCTCAACCAATTGGGAACCGATTCCTCAGTAGTTGTGCTGACGGAAGTAACGTCCAACGTGCATCATCCAAATTTTATCACCAATATTGATGCGTTAATCACTCCGTTTTCGGCAACCGATTTTGAACAATTTCGACCCGATGTTTTGATTACAATAGGAGGAATGATTGTTTCCAAACGCATCAAAACGTTTTTGCGAAACTACCAACCCAAAGAGCATTGGCATATAGACGAACTCAGAGCGTACGATACGTTTGGATGTTTGACGCATACTGTAACGACATCGCCCAATCATTTTTTTACGGAATTGTTCCAACAAACCCAATCTGTTCAAAGTAACTATTTAAAAGATGCATTGCAAGTTCGTCAGTATCGAGCAATGAAACACGAGGTTTATTTAGAAAAAATTCCGTTTTCAGATTTAAAAGCATTTGATGCGATTTTGTCTGCGATTCCGAATAAATTCAGTCTGCAAATCAGCAACAGTTCTCCGATTCGGTACGCACAGTTGTTTTCCATTCATCCTAACATTACAGTGTTTTGCAACCGAGGAACAAGTGGAATCGACGGAAGTACTTCAACCGCAATAGGCGCAGCAAGAGGGTCGAATCGTCCGACGGTTTGTATTTCGGGCGATATCGGTTTTCTATACGATAGCAACGGATTGTGGAATAACTATATTCCGAAAGATTTCAAAATTATAGTAATCAATAATGGTGGTGGAGGTATCTTTAGAATTCTACCCGGACACGAAGAAAACGAGACCTTTCATACCTTTTTTGAAACGTCGCATTGTTTAACTGCGGAACATTTGGCAAAGATGTACGGATTTAAATACCAAATTGCAAGCGATGAGAACAGTTTGCAATCGGGTTTGAATCAACTTTTTCATCAGAATGACAAGCCTTTTTTATTGGAAGTTTTTACACCAACCTTACAAAACGACAAGATATTGCTGGACTATTTTACAGAACTGGCTTAATTCGGGTATGCGTGTGCGTTTTCCAATAACTTTTTCCATAGTCACAGAAAATCTCTTCCCCGGATTTAATTTTTCGCATAGCCTTTAAACAAACATTTTCTTGATCGTCTAAGGTAATTTTTGCATTATTCTTGCATTCTGATTTAGAAAACCCGTTGGCATCATTGGCATATTTTGCAAAACAATGGGTGTTCTTACAATCTAAAATACTTCCGTCTAAAAGTTTCATAAAATAATGATGGGTATCATTTTTTACTCTTAATTCAGCTTCTCCACTCGATAAAATTTCACCCGCAAAAATCGAAATAATCTCATCTTTATACAGATCGATAGCGGTAAATAATCCGTTACCGGAATTGAATAGTCGTGAGGTTTTTACAAACAAATAATCTTCTTCTTGGGCCTGAATTGCATTGGGATCGGTTTTGTCCATGGTATCGTTGAAAGTATCCAAATGTAATCATTTTTGCAGCAATCTTCGGTTTGTAATTCTCAGTTCGTAATTGATTTCGTACCTTTGCAACAAATCAAGTACACATGAACATCGGTCAATACAATACACTTACAATCGACAGAGAAACCAAAGTTGGATTATTTCTTACTAATGGTAAAGAAGATGTCTTGTTACCCAATAAATACGTTCCGCATGAATATGAAATAGGGGAAGAGTTGATTGTTTTTGTGTACCTTGATCAAGAAGAACGTCCGGTTGCTACAACTTTAGAACCGTACATCAAATTGAATGAGTTTGGTTGGTTGCGTGTCAATTACATCAATGAATTTGGTGCTTTTTTGGATTGGGGATTGGAAAAAGATTTGTTTGTTCCGTTTAAAGAACAAGCGCGTCCAATGGAACAAGGCAAACGATATTTGGTTTATTTGTATATGGATGAAAAAACCAACCGACTAGTTGCTTCTAGCAAAACCAATCAGTTTTTAAAGAATGAAGACATTAGGTTGGAAAAAAATGAGGAAGTAGACATCATTATTTCGCACATCACCGACATCGGAATCAACGTAATCATCAACGAACAATACAAAGGTTTGATCTATAAAGATGAAGCTTTTATGGAAGTTAAACCTGGTCAGCGTCATAAAGGTTACATCAAAACTATTCGGCCAGATGGTAAAATTGATGTGAGTTTACAAAAATTAGGGTATCAAGGCATCGAACCGAACGCCGAAAAAATACTAAGCGAACTCAAAGCTAGTCGAGGTTTCTTGCGTCTTAATGACAATAGTGATCCAGAAGATATTAAATCAATTTTGCAAATGAGTAAAAAAACCTTTAAAAAAGCCATCGGTTTGCTCTACAAAGAAAAACTCATTGAAATCAAAGACGACGGCGTGCATTTGATTAAATAGCTGTAGTGATTAAGTATTAATCTCAATCGACGGATTTATTTTTTTCAATTCCTCTAAGAAAATCGAACTGTTGCTCGGTGAGACAAATACGTCATCGTACTGATTGTAGGTGATGATGAAGCCATTGATGTCTAAAGCAGGTTTCATAGAAACGGGTACAAATAGTCCAGAATGCAATTTAATTTTTTTAATCTTCGTGATGTCTATTCGTCCTCTGAATGGTCCCGAACGGTACAGTAGAAATTTAGTTTTGATGACATAACGTGTATCCAATAGTACCCAAATAATTAATGCAATTACCAAACCAAGAATTAGTTTCGGAACAAACGGAATAGGCGTACTAGTTATAATAGAACTAACAAGCAATCCTGAAAGTACTACAACCAAACTCCAAAGTATAATTTGGATTAATCCATTTTTTGTCGACAAAAACCGATTCATAAAATTCTTTTTACAAATTTATAAAAATTATAGGCAACCCGTTGGGTGAAATTAGTTTTTGATGATAATTTTTCGTCAATTCGAGTGATTTTCACCAGAAAATCGTATCGAGAATAAGAAAAATTTCATTAAAAACGATTCTCGATACATTTTTTGTTCCGTTTTACTACACAAAAAACACTCGAATTGACGTTTTTAATAATTGCACCCAACGGGTTATAGGCAATGTGTTAGTATAAAATTCCAAAAACACTTCGCGTTTTTTTGTTTAATGCATCTTTGTGAATCATCACCGAAATAGCTTTCAGTCTCATGTAAGAAACACTCATATAAACATACCCAGCTTTTCCTGAATCTTTTCCCCAAGAATTTTTCACTTTGTAATAGATTGTGCCATTTTGATCTTGTACTTTTCCTACAATGTGCATCAAATGATCATCGGTAGTGTTTAAATTTTCAAATTCAGCTTGTCGGAATTCTGGAGTAATTACTTTTTCTTTCTTTATTTCGGCAAAAATGGCAGGAACATCGGTTTCATTAGCAGGAATAACTGCAATGCCACGCTGTCCTGAAAAAGTTTTTTCGCTTACGTCAGCATCAAGTGCAATGGTGAAACCTTTATCCAAAGCATTGTCAATGGTCGACATAAATTCATCCAACGGAAGATTGTAAAACATTCCATTAGCAAAATTATCAGGAATAGCAAGGATGAATTTCGTATAATAAGGTTCATGCATGAAGGATGTAATGGTAACGTAGTTGTCTAATTTGAGTCCAGTGTATTCGAAGAATTGTTTCGGAGTATACGTTTTTCCTTCATAGGTAAATTCATTTACATTTTTCCCAAGGTATTGATCCAAAACCGATTCAAAGTTTGCTTTCCAATTAGTATTGAATGGAGTTGGAGTTTCCACAGTTGTTTTAACAATTTTCTCTAATTCAACCACCATTTTTGTGTGATCATGCTCTGTTGAGCTGCCTTTTCCCGAATACGCACTTTCTGGAACTAATCCAAATTCAAATGCACTATTGATTACGTCGTGATTCAATCCACCATCACCAAATTGCGCTTTTCCTTGACGCATAACATAATTTAAAGCTTTTTTTGGATAGGTGTGTCGAACCGAATACATTTCTGATAAATCTATTGATTTACCTGTTGTTCGCATGATTTCAGATTCCAAAAAGGATGTAGAGGAAAAACTCCAACACGTTCCTGTTTTACCTTGCGATATCACAGGTGTGCAATTAATTTCTTTAACAGTTTGAAATTCATAGGTTTGCGAAACGCTATAATTTGCAATTAAAACGATGAATACTAAAGCTAGTTTTTTCAGTAATAAAATCGAATTTTTCATTTTTTTTAATAAATAATTGGGGCTAAATATACTATTTTTACCATTATAATTTAAAACTATGAGCACAATTAATTGGAAGACCGTAAAAGACTTTGAGGACATTACCTATAAAAAATGCGACGGTGTGGCCCGAATCGCGTTTAATCGTCCCGATGTTCGAAATGCGTTTCGTCCGAAAACTACAGCGGAATTATTGCAAGCCTTCCACGATGCACAAGAAGATACATCTATTGGTGTCGTTTTGCTTTCTGCTGAAGGTCCGAGTTCCAAAGACGGCATTTGGTCGTTTTGCTCGGGCGGAGATCAAAAAGCACGCGGACATCAAGGTTATGTGGGCGATGATGGGTATCACCGATTGAACATACTCGATGTGCAGCGACTCATTCGCTTTATGCCGAAAGCGGTCATTTGCGTCGTTCCGGGTTGGGCTGTTGGCGGCGGACATAGTTTGCACGTAGTATGCGATTTAACGCTTGCTAGCAAAGAACACGCCATTTTTAAGCAAACTGATGCCGATGTGACCAGCTTTGACGGCGGATATGGTTCAGCTTATTTAGCCAAAATGGTCGGGCAGAAGAAAGCCAGAGAGATTTTCTTTTTGGGTCGGAATTACTCTGCACAAGAAGCTTTTGACATGGGAATGGTCAATGCGGTTATTCCGCACGACGATTTAGAAAATACCGCTTTTCAATGGGCGCAAGAGATTTTAGCTAAATCACCAACTTCTATAAAAATGCTCAAATTCGCTATGAATTTAACCGATGACGGTATGGTTGGTCAACAAGTTTTTGCTGGTGAAGCCACTCGTTTGGCGTATATGACCGAGGAAGCCAAAGAAGGACGAGATGCGTTTTTGGAAAAAAGAAAACCGAACTTTGATAAAAAATGGCTACCGTAAATCAGTGTTCAGTTTTCAGTGAACAGTTGTCAGAAAGCAGTATAAATAAATTGCATTGAAATAGATATGGAAAACTTTACCAACGAAACCATCGATACCAAACTGCTTCCTCGTTTTGAAGAAGTGGAACTTAATTCATTGCATCCTAAATATTGGAATGTAATCGTTTGCAATATCAGTATTCTATTTTTGATTATTGCCGTAGGATTAACCTTTGCACTTTTTAAAGTCGAAGAATTGAATCGGTGGACGCCTTTTATTTTAATCGGATTTGGAATCGTTCTTTTGATTGCATTTTCACTTTCTCGTTTGGGATTTAAGAAGAGAGGATTTGCTTTTAGAAACCATGATGTGATCTACAGAAGCGGAATCATAGCTACGAATACAATGGTGATTCCTTATAATAGAGTACAACACGTAGCCTTGCATGAAGGCTTTATTTCACGTTATTTTGGATTGGCGAAAGTGGAAATTTTTACCGCTGGTGGAAGTTCAAGTGATATTGAGATTCCTGGAATAGCAAAAGAAGAAGCCGAAAACATCAAACAACTTCTGATGGGTAAAATTCAAAAGCAATTGTAATGGAAAGTAATTTCAATACTCCTCAGCGCCAATCATCTATCGGTATTTTCGTTTTGTTTGTCGATTCGCTTCAGAAGTTCGGACGCGCTTTTTTACCTATTTTGCTAGTGTTTTTTTTCAAAAATAAAAACTTGAGTATGCTCTTTGTCGTACTTGCCTTATTGGGCGTGTTTCTTGTAACTGCTTTGATAGCGTATTTGAAGTACGTCAATTTTACCTTTTATATCGACGATGAGAACGATGAATTTGTCATTAAAGAAGGAATAATTAATAAAACCGTAACCACTATTCAACTCAATAAAATTCAGCAAGTGAACATCAATCAATCCTTTTTTCAGCGATTGGTGAATGTCTACGCAGTTGATGTTGATACCGCAGGAAGCGACAACAAAGAAGGAAACATCAAAGCCATTTCTCATGCTTTAGCCCTTGATTTAAAAGCTCGATTGTTGGAAAATTCTGCAGGAACAGTTAGACGTACTGCTGACGAACTGGTACTGGTTGATGAGACGGAAAAACAAACCTTTTTGAAAATCAACATATTGAGCTTGATTAAGGTTGGAATTACGTCAAACTATGTAAAAAGTGTTGCCTTGATTCTGACATTTTTCTTTACAATTCAAGAAAACCTTCACAGTATAGGTAAAGATGATCTTATTAACGAGGATGCCATCGAAGGGTTTATAGCCAATAGCTCAGTTGTCTATTCAGTTTTTTTATTTATTTTGCTGATGTTCAGTGTGGTTTTCATTATCAATATTGTACGTACTTTGGTAAAATATTTTAATTATACCATTACTAAGCAAAAAGGTTCTTTGTTGCTTTCGTACGGATTAATCAGCACCAAAAGTACTATCGTCAAACCAGAAAAGGTTCAAATCGTTACAATAACGCGGAATTATTTTCAGAAAAAACTCAATGTTCTAGAGGTGAAAATCAAACAAGCGGTGCGCGATGAAAAGCAGCACAGCAAATCACAAATTGAAGTTCCGGGTTGCAACGAAATCGAAAAAGACGAAATCCTACAACTGATTTTTAAACAATTGCCTCAAAAAGGAGAAATGATTACGCCGAATTTCCGTAAATTGGTCTTTTCAATTTTTTTAATCATAGTACTACCGGTGGCAGGGTTTTTTCTATTCGGAATGAACATTCATCCCAAACTGCTAGATTATTCGAGTTTTGTAATCGTTTACATATTGTTCTTTTTGACGATTTTGGTCTTCGGCTTCCGAAATTACCGCCTATTTGTCAATGAAGATACCGTTATTAAGGAAAGTGGTGCGTGGGATATTGATCACGAAATCATCAAAATTGACAAGATACAAGCGGTTTCTACGTCGCAGTTGTTTTGGCATAAAGGACTAAATATTGGTACATTGACCTTGCATACTGCCGCAGGAAATGTTACCTTTCAACTCGGAAATTATGCCACTATTAACAAGTATGTTAATAATTGGTTGTATAAAATTGAAACATCAAACAGTAATTGGATGTAGTTTTGAAGAATATAAATCACTAATTACGAATTCAACGATACGTTATGAGACACTGGATTGAAGCCGCACGAGTACGAACACTACCATTATCCGTTTCAGGTATTTTGGTCGGATGTTTCTACGCTATGTCGCAAGGAATTTTCAATTGGAAAATTGTCATTTTTGCGCTTTCAACAACTTTGGGTTTACAAATTTTATCCAATTTTGCGAACGATTACGGAGACGGAATGAAAGGCACCGATAACGAAGATAGAGTCGGGCCAAAACGTGCCATTCAAAGTGGTGCTATTACGCCTGGAGCCATGCGTTATGCTATTTTTATCACTGGATTTCTAACGTTTGTTTCGGCGATGTTGTTGATTTACTTTTCGTTCAAAGGAAAATATTTAATCTATTCGCTGATCTTTTTTGTGCTGGGAATATTAGCCATTGCATCTGCGATTCGCTATACGGTGGGAAAAAATCCATACGGTTATCGTGGTTTGGGAGATGTATTCGTGTTTGCGTTCTTCGGAATGGTAAGCACCATGGGAATTTACTTCATGTACTCCAAACAATTGGATGGGTTGTTGGTTTTGCCCGCTACGGCCATCGGATTTTTGAGCGTGGGCGTGCTGAATCTCAACAATATGCGCGACGAAGAATCGGACCGTAAAGCCAATAAAAACACCTTGGTAGTGAAAATGGGTGGCGCTTGGGCTAAAAAATATCATTTTTTCCTTGTGATTTCAGCCATGGTTTTGGTAGTTGTTTTTGCTGTATTGAACCGATTCAATTTTGATCAGTATATTTTTGTAGTGGCGTATTTTCCAATGGCGAGTCATTTGCTAACAGTGTATCGAAATAAACACCCGAAATTCCTCGACCCTGAATTAAAAAAATTGGCCATCAGTACTTTTTTACTCTCCGTTTTACTTTCCTTAGCGCTGATCTTTTTTGTATCCGATATGATGATTTATTATGTCAACCGACTTGTAGCGCTATTCCAATAAAAAAATATTACTATGAAAATTACATTTTACGGACACGCTTGTCTCGGAATTGAAATCAAAGGAAAACACATTTTAGTAGATCCATTTATTACGGGAAATCCAAAAGCTTCGCACATCGACAGCACTTCAATTCCTGTCGATTATATTCTGCTTACTCACGCACACCAAGACCACACACTCGACGTTGAAGCCATTGCAAGTCGAACCGGAGCTGTAATTGTGTCTAACTACGAAATCGCATCGCATTACGGCGCTAAAGGCTTTAATCACCACCCGATGAACCACGGCGGAAGTTGGACCTTTGATTTTGGCAACGTAAAATACGTAACCGCGCACCACACCAGTTCGTTTCCCGATGGCAGTTATGGCGGTCAGCCAGGCGGATTTGTCATCGAAGGCGAACACAAAAACATATACATTGCCGGCGATACAGCCTTGACGATGGACATGAAGCTCATTCCGCTGCGCACCCAACTCGATTTAGCCATTTTACCCATAGGAAACAACTTTACCATGGATGTGGAAGATGCCATCTTTGCATCCGATTTTGTCGATTGTGATAAAGTGTTGGGCTACCATTTCGACACTTTTGGTTACATCGAAATCAACCACGACGCGGCAAAAAAGAAATTCTTTGATGCTGGTAAAGATTTGATGTTACTCGAAATAGGTGAGAGCATTGTTTTATAGTTGACATTGCAAGGTGTCATTGCGAGCCAAAGGCGAAGCAATCTCATGTTCTTAATTTGAATATGAGAAGCTTATTCCAGCTTTCCGCCTTTATCTTTTTATTGTCAGACATATTCTGCGCAGTCGAAATGTTTATGTAACAATAAAAAGGATGTCGGCTTTAATCTGGGCTAGGGCAATCTCCTAAAAAGCAGTACTTGTAAAATGTGGCACTTAAATTGTTTATCCTCAGTAAAAAAATACATGAAATCACTTAAAGTTCTATTGTTTTTACTTCCGATTGTATCTTTTTCCCAATCCAAAGAAGGGTATTGGGATAATATTCGCACCACCAACGAAACCATTCTTGTAAAATCAGACGAAAAGAAACTGCTTAAAACCGCTAGTTTTCCCGAAGGCACCACCGAGGTTGTTTTTAGAATAACGGTTCTCGACGATAACCAACAACTTTCCAGTAGTTTGGTTTCACTTTTAAAGGCGATTCCCGATCCAACCGGAATCAGTCAAGGTTCGGCCGGAGCGCTATTTTTAGCATCTAAAATCGCGGGCGACGACAAATGTACGTTTGCCGTATTTTCTTCCGAAGCAGAAGCGCAACACTTTATTCAATCGGACAAAACCGCCAAAAGCGTTTATGTTCAAAATACGCCTATCAACAAAGACGCCAAATTACAAGCGGTTTCGGGTTCCAATTTATGGTTTGTATTCGACAGCAAAAACTGGGTGATGCGACAGAAAATTACGGTAGAAGTCGTGCCGTGGGTCAATAACAAACTCAGTCGCGGTTGGAATTCGGACGCCAAAAAAGAACTTTTATCCATCATAGAAAAGCAAAAAGTAGTACCGTTTTTGAAGAAAAAAGACGAGTATTATGCCTTGTTTTTGGATGCAGTTTCTCAGAAATACACCACAAGAGAATTCAAACAATTACTCCAAGTAGAACGTGATAACGTATTAGAAATCATTTCTGAAGAAAGTTTAAAAAAATCAGGTGAAGTCGAAAAATTCTACAACCTCATACGCGATCGCTCGTACGATTTATTCCAACGCGGAAAAACCAACGAAGCCATCGAAGTGATTAGCACCGAAATGATGGCTAAGAAAAGAGCGAGCTATAAAGATTACGGAATTTTAGGCGATTACTATTTGTTGTCCAAGCAATTCACTAAAGCGGAAGATGCGTATCAAACCGGATTGAAATTAAATCCGTCAGAGATTCATTTTCAGCTTAACCTAGCTCATGTGTATTTATTTACCGATCGTTCGTCTGAGGCGCAGGAAATCTACAAGAAATACGCCAATCAAACGCTTTCCAACGGAATGAGTTGGACTGAACAAGCAAGAACCGATTTCAAAAGGTTTGAAAAACTGAACTTTCCAAAACAAAATTATAGAAAAATCATTCGTTCGATGGATTAAACCAACCTCTATGAAAGCCAGTTATCACAAGTATATTCTTCAATTCAAACAAGCATCAGGAACTTCGCGTGGGATCATGACGGAGAAGGAAACTTGGTTCATTATTGTTGAAAGCAACGGAAAGAAAGGAATAGGCGAGTGCGGTATTTTACGAACCTTAAGCATCGATGACCGACCCGATTACGAGCAAAAATTGCAATGGATCTGCGATAATATTGACTTGGGAAAAGACGAATTATGGGAGCAATTAATCGAATTCCCGTCGATTCAATTCGGAGTAGAAATGGCGTTTTTGTCGCTGGAAAGCGAAAATCCGTATATTTTATTTCCTTCTAATTTCACAAACGGCACTCAATCGATATCTATAAACGGCTTGGTTTGGATGGGAGAAGAAGCATTTATGAAGCAACAAATCGCCGAAAAATTAGCGCAAGGTTTTAACTGTATCAAACTCAAAATTGGAGCGATAGATTTTCAAAAAGAACTCGGATTATTGACGTTTATTCGGCGTAATTTTGATGAAAAAACCATCGAGATTCGCGTGGATGCGAACGGCGGATTTACATCAAACGAAGCTTTAGTTAAGCTAAATCAATTAGCTGGTTTTAAATTACATAGTATTGAGCAGCCAATTCAAATTAACCAGCATGACAGTATGTCAGAACTGTGTAAAACCACTCCGATTCCCATTGCGTTGGATGAAGAACTTATTGGCGTGTTTTCTTTGGAAGAAAAAGAACAATTACTACTAAAAATTCGTCCTCAATACATCATTTTAAAACCTAGTTTGGTGGGTGGAATTAGAGGAACGACGGAATGGATTGAATTGGCAAACCGACTATCTATTGGTTGGTGGATTACTTCAGCTTTAGAAAGTAATATTGGTTTGAATGCGATCGCTCAATTTACCTTCATGCAAAACAATGCAATGCCACAAGGATTAGGAACAGGCGGATTGTATACCAACAATTTCGATTGTCCATTGGAAGTGTCACAGGGTCAATTGTGGTACAGAAGCGATTTGGAATGGAATTGTAATCTTCTCTAGTCTTTATCCGAATGGGATTGATTTCGCATCCGTTTCGGTCCGTACCAAAGCCAAAATCCAGTAATGGTAAAAAGCAACAAGGCAGTTCCCATAATGGATGTGTAGATGAGTTTGATGATTCCGTTTGAAGTGCCAAAGTAGTAATCCAAAATTGAACCATCGTGAATTTTCTCAACAAAATCGGCACGTCGGGTTTCTAAGTGCAATAAATTTCCCGTGGCACCATCCAATTGTACGCCGATAAAGTCTTCCGAAAACACAAACTTCACCATTCCTTTGTCCTTTCGAATATCAATTCGATCCAATTCAAGTGAACTTTCCTTCGAAACTGAATCCATAATAATGGCACAGGCTCTTTTGTGCAAACTGTCTATACTCAGCCATTCGCTCAACTCAGTTGACGTTCCGTGGTAGGATTTGGCTAAAAGTAATCCGTTACTGTTTTTCTTCCAACCCAATAACAATCCCGATATCGAAATAATAAAAAAAAACACAAATAAAAATGCGCCCATGGTGCGGTGAATCTTTCTGAAAACTCGGATTAATTTGGCTTGTTGCTGTCGGGTTGTAACTTTTGACATGTATGGTTTTTTGTTTTACTAGAGTGGGCCAAATATACAAAACCAACTGAAATGTGAGTCAATTTTTTACGATTTGAAATGATCGAATCATTTTTATATAATTCTCTATTTAGTTTGTATATTTTCTAAAAACATCTCTTTTTTGCAATGTGTTTGATAGTGCGTGAAGTAGTGGTTTATATCGGGTTTTAGAATACTCTATAAGTAATTTCTATCGAAAAATTATTTCAATAAATAAATTGTTTAGTACCTTAGCGCTATAAAAATTAAACAACTAAATTTTTCATTATGGATAGCAGTGATAATCATTCTTCATCGAATGCTAATAGTTACAATGTAAACGAAAACACAGCAGGTAAATGTCCGTTTTCTGGAACAGCTCACAAGCCAGTTGCTGGCAGCGGAACACGAAACAAAGATTGGTGGCCTAACCAACTCAATTTAAGTATTCTTCGTCAACATTCACAATTGTCTAACCCAATGGGTGACGACTTTAATTATGCGAAAGAATTCAATTCGTTGGATTTATCGGCTGTAAAAAGTGATATTGAAGAAGTGATGACCAATTCACAAGATTGGTGGCCAGCCGATTTCGGTCATTACGGGCCATTTTTTATTCGTATGGCATGGCACAGTGCTGGAACGTACCGAATTGCAGATGGACGCGGCGGTGCTGGTTTTGGCACGCAACGTTTCGCCCCATTAAACAGTTGGCCAGATAATGGCAACTTAGACAAGGCTAGATTGTTACTTTGGCCTATTAAACAAAAATATGGAAGAAAGATTTCTTG
This sequence comes from uncultured Bacteroidota bacterium, assembly GCA_903902795.1. Classification (GTDB taxonomy): domain Bacteria; phylum Bacteroidota; class Bacteroidia; order Flavobacteriales; family Flavobacteriaceae; genus Flavobacterium. The sequence continues at coordinate 25,863 of CAIUWH010000013.1, read as the reverse complement.
GGCAGATTTGATGATTTTGGCCGGAAATTGTGCATTAGAATCGGCTGGATTTAAAACGTTTGGTTTTGCAGGTGGTAGAGAAGATGTTTGGGAACCAGCAGAAGATATTTATTGGGGTTCGGAAGGTAAATGGTTAGAAGACCAGCGATATTCGGGCGACCGTGATTTGGAGAATCCACTTGCAGCAGTGCAAATGGGACTTATTTATGTAAATCCGGAAGGGCCAAATGGAAATCCAGATCCAGTTTTAGCTGCCAAAGACATTCGCGAAACATTTGCTCGTATGGCTATGAATGATGAAGAAACGGTTGCCTTAATTGCAGGTGGACATACTTTAGGTAAAACGCATGGTGCCGCAGACCCGAGCAAGTACGTTGGTCCAGAACCAGCAGCAGCAGGAATTGAAGAGCAAAGCTTGGGTTGGAAGAACTCATTTGGAACTGGAAAAGGTGGAGATACGATAACGAGTGGTTTAGAAGGAACTTGGACAACGACGCCAACAACATGGAGTAACAATTATTTTGAAAACTTATTTGGGTACGAATGGGAATTGACGAAAAGTCCGGCTGGAGCACATCAATGGAAACCCAAAGATGGAGCAGGAGCAGGAACAGTGCCAGACGCACACGATCCATCAAAAAGTCATACTCCAATTATGTTGACAACCGATCTTTCGTTGCGATTTGATCCGATATATGAGAAAATTTCAAGACGTTTCTATGAAAACCCAGCTGAATTTGATGATGCATTCGCCAGAGCTTGGTTCAAATTGACACACCGTGATATGGGACCAATTGCTCGTTATTTAGGACCAGAAGTTCCTGCAGAAGAGTTGATTTGGCAAGATCCGGTTCCAACAGCGAATTACAAACAAATCGACGCGAATGATGTGGCTACATTAAAAGCGAAAATCAACGAATCAGGATTGTCTGTTTCACAATTGGTTTCTGCAGCGTGGGCTTCGGCTTCTACTTTTAGAGGCTCAGACAAACGTGGTGGTGCCAATGGTGCACGCGTTCGTTTAGCGCCACAAAAAAATTGGGATGTAAATAATCCGTATGAATTATCAGTAGTGATTGAAAAGCTTACTGCTATTCAAGAGGCATTTAACGCAGCTCAAAACGATGGAAAACAAGTTTCATTGGCTGATTTAATTGTTTTGGCTGGAAATGTCGGAATTGAAAAGGCTGCTGCGAATGCAGGCAAGCATATTAATGTTCCTTTCACGCCAGGAAGAACCGACGCTTCACAAGACCAAACTGATGTAGAATCGTTTGCAGTATTGGAACCACAAGCGGACGGATTCAGAAATTATTCTAAGACCAAATACACCGTTTCAGCGGAAGAACTGTTGGTAGATAAAGCACAACTAATGACACTTACGGCTCCAGAAATGACAGTACTTGTAGGAGGAATGCGCGTTTTAAATACTAATTTTGACCGTTCTACTTTGGGCGTATTTACTAGAAGACCAGAAACCTTGACTAATGATTTCTTTGTGAATTTATTAGACTTAGGAACTACTTGGAAAGCTACTTCAAATGCGGATGATGTATTTGAAGGTCGCGATCGCGCAACAGGAATGTTAAAATGGACAGGAACGCGTGCAGATTTGATTTTCGGATCTAATTCGGAATTGCGTGCTATTGCCGAAGTATACGGTTGTGGTGATGGTCAAGATAAGTTTGTAAAAGACTTTGTTGCGGCATGGACGAAAGTAATGAACTTAGATCGTTTTGATTTAGAGTAGTACTAACGCATACATTTAGATAAAAGGTAGTCTGCAAGCAGACTACCTTTTTTTCGTTTTTGAATTAAGTAAACTAATTATCGATACTAGACTAGTAAGATAAAAACTACTTAGTTTTTTTGATCATCCTGTATTTTTCAAACCGCTTGCTAGGGCATTGATTAGACTCAATAACTTATTAAGTAATTTATCTTTTTCTAAACTAGTTTCATCAGGAAGCGTTCGCCATATTTTTAAATATTTAATATGTAATTTGTGTAATACAAAAAGTTTTTCGTTACGCCATTTTAAATTATCGTACTGACCTGATCTTCTCGCGGTAGCTGGTTCATCAAATAACTCTTCTATAAAGTGCAAGCCATTTTTGTAATCTGCAATAAGTGTATTCATAAACAAATCTCTTTCATTGGAATCCTCATCTAACAAGGCATATTTGTTCATCATTTCCACATTAGAAAGTATAAGATTGGTTTCGGTTTGAATCATTAAAAACTTAAAGAAATTCCAATTGTTTAAAGTTTGTCTTAAATCTTTGTATTCTTGTGGTTTTTCGGCTTTTAATATTTTAAGTGCTTCTCCCAGACCAAACCAACCCGTTAGGGTAAATCTTGATAAGTTCCAACTAAATACCCAGGGTATAGCTCTTAGATCTTTTAGTGTTCTTGTACCTGTTCTTCTGGCTGGTCTTGAACCTATTTTACTTTTTTCTAAAACATCAATACAAGTCGCTTTACTATAGAAATTTATAAATCCTGGAGTTTCTATTAAGTTCTTATAATGCTCAAAAGATTTTTGAGCAAGAAACTCCATAGTTTGTGTAGGGTATTGGGGTGCTGCCTTCTTAGTTTTGTTTTCGATTATGTGTCGGGCAATTCCCGATGTTAGTGCAGTTAAATTGTATTTAGCCGTCATTGGATTTCCAAAAAGTTGTGCGACAGATTCTCCTTGCACTGTTATTTTAAACGTACGACAAACGGAGTTTTCGGGCATACTTTCTAAAAAACGATGATATTTTCCGCCACCTCTACTAATGGTTCCACCTGTGCCATGAAAAAAGTAAATTTCGGTATGGTACTTTAAACCTACATTTGATAATGCAATTTCTGCTTTGTATAAATTCCATTTACTGGCGATAGTACCTCCATCTTTATTACTATCACTATAGCCTAGCATTACTTCTTGCTTAAATCCAATTTCTTTTGCACGTAATTCAGTAATTGGATGCTTTAAATATGCTTCTAGAATGTGCGGTCCATTGTGCAAGTCTTCAATTGTTTCCAATAACGGAACGACTTTTATACAGGTATTTAATAACTGTGTTTCCCGCATTATTAGATAAACAACTAATAAATCACTTAAATTTCTGGTCATACTTACTATAAACGAGCCTATACCATCTGCGCCATACTGATTAATATGCTGGCGAACAACCTTGTAACAATCCAAAACCGCGTCAGCCTCAGCGCCTTATGAAATCGCAACATCTGTGATTGGCTCATTATTTTCTAATAGAATACTTAGATAGTGTACGCGTTTCTCTTCATCCCAATTTTCAAAGTCATAGTCTTGCTCGCCATTCGTTTTTATAATTTGAGCGATTGCTTTGTCGTGAAATGCACTATTTTGTCTGATATCTAATTTAGCTAAATGAAAGCCAAAGCTTTTGACTGATCTTTCAACTGGAAACAATACATCTTCTGCAAGGCTTTTTAAACCATTTTGAATCAAAACAGTTCGTAAAACCTTCAAGTCTTCTTCTAAGGCTTTACTTGATTTATAGTGTGTTTTAGAGTCAGCAATATTTTCCGCAATGGTATTGTCTAATTGACAAATCATTAAATTAACAAACTGTCTCCAAGGTTCGTAATGATTACGTTAAATCGCTTTTTTACCTGATTCGCCTAAGGCTAATGCTTTTATTTTTATTGCTTCAGTAAGTTCGAATGGAACCGGGTTTGTAATGGCTGAAACAGACAGTTTTTTTGCTAGATTAACTAATTCTGCATGTAGTAATGCAAGCGCACTTGTTCGATGCAGTAGTAATGTTTCTTTAGTAACAGAAGCTGTTACAAATGGATGGCCATCTCTATCACCACCAACCCAACTACCAAAATTTATTATTGGAAATAAATCTGGGTTTTTAATTTTGGTGGGATTTAGACCTAATGCTATCCATGAACTTTTTAAATGATTGTCGGTGTTTTTTAGTACTGTTGGAAAAACCTTACTTAGGTAATGCAGTACATTAGATCTTTCATCCTTTACATCTGGCTTTTCTAAATATATTTCCCCTGTACGCCACCATCTTTCCAAAAGATTGATGATATTTTCTTTTATTACGGTTTGTTCAATTTTACTGAACGCTGTATTCTCCTTTTGCACTAAAAGTAAATACAATTCTCGATGTATTTCAATAACAGTAATTCGTTTAGCTTCAGTAGGATGCGCAGTTATTACAGGTATTATATGCGTTTTAGAAATAGCCTCAAGCATTTCATCTTCACTAATGCTGGCATTTTTCCATAGGTTAAAAGCTTCTGCCCAAGAACCACGCATGGTAGTAATGGTATCGTGGTCTTCCAATTTTCTTCGGTATTGTGTGGCAGCATTTTCTTCAACTAAAGTCATTAATTGAAAATAAATACTTAATGCCTGAATTATTTTTTCGTCTGCAAGTTCATTCTCTTCTATTTTAGCGTGATGTAAAGTATTGTTAATCAAAGCCACCACTTCGTTTTCATTAATTCTAGACAGCATTTCTGTATAACAATCAATTATAAATTTTCTATCGTTAGAAATTTTTGTAAATGCTAATTCTTTATTGTTCATATATTAAATAATTTAGTTCTTTTGATGTAATTGAAGTTTTTGTACGAGGTATTCTTTTAATTAATTTTAAAGAACTGTAAAAGCATCTTGTTGTATAATGGATTTAAACCAAGATGAAAAATTCTATTGCAATTGAACTCATCTTTTGCTTTTCTAATCAAAAAAGTGGAGTAGTAGATCACCATTCGAATACGTTACCTCGGTTATAGGCGGTTTAATTATTTTGACCCAAAAAAGAATTCATGAATTTCAAGAATAGTGCTTCTTCTGATTTGAACAAGATTCCCTGTTTCTTTCAAAAAAATACCTAATGATTTTTCATTATATATAAATTTCATTTTTGAAGAATAGTCAGTGACTAAATACATATCGCCTTCTAATTTATAAAAAGGTACCTCTATCTTATTTTTTACTCGAATACCTTTATTAACTACAACTCCATTTTTAATACTTTCTCTAAGTGTTTGCTCGTTTTTTTCCATTGATGAAACTTTTGCGTAAGCAATCATCATTTTTACCCATTCATCTTCGTCAATCAAATACCAAGATACTTTATTATAATCTACACCATAGTCATTAAACCAACCGTAACTTGTAAAAGCAAACAGAACTTGCTTTCGACCATCTAGTTTTGATTCTTCTGTAGGTTTAAATTCCTGAAGTTTATATGTTAATACCGAAACATTAGACATATCTTTCAATTTTTTTCCCTCAAAATCTAATGTTTTTAGAGAAAAGCTTGAAATTTCAGGATGATTTTCTAATAACCACTCTGTACCAGTCAATTCTAATTGTTCTTTTAAATCTTCAATAGCAGCTAATCCAATTCCGATGCCAATAATTCCACCAGCAATTGCTGCCCCAGCTGTTCCGTTATTTTGGGCAAAAGATATAGATGGTTTTATAATAACACCTACAAAGATTAACATTATTAATAATTTTTTTTTCATGATTTTGATTTTATGGTTTATTTGTTTTTTACTCTGAATAAATCGCCTATAACGTTCGGCCGCTTGCATTCAGTTGCTGCTGCGGACACTGACCAAAACAAATCTACAAAATTAATTTGAAAGAAATAATTGAAAACATCTGAGTATTTTCCACGAAGACATAAACGCAAGCGCAAGCCCAGCAATAGGCGAAAACTAGTGTTAGTAAACGGTTTTTTTAAATTTTGAGTTGAAATATCAATTACTAAAGCCCCAAAAGTATAACAAGATAAACAACAAGAATGAGTTTGATAAGATTATATTATAAAATCCATTAATGGATAGATGTAGAATCATCATACTAATTATCGATGTTAATACTAAGCACTGAAATAATAATAAGTTTAAACCATTTAAACCTGAAACTAATTTGTTTGTATAATCTTCTTTTTGGGACTTCACAGAAGTAATATTTTTAAAGATATAGCTGTATTGAATTATAACATCGTTTTCGTCAACAAATCTTTTTTCAGTAGAAAATTCATATCCTTTTTTAGTAAAAAATTTATAACAAGTCATATAACTACTTTTTCTACTTGAAAACTTTTTTCTACTACTAATTGTTCTTTCACTATAAGAAATAATTGTATCGTTAATTTTATTTTGTGGTAAAATCCAACTGTCGATTAATAGAAGGCATGCAAAAAGAGGAAAAATCATCAAAATTTTGAACGTAAAATCTCTATATTTTTCAACCATGTTTATTATCTTAAATACGAGGAGTTAAACTGTTTGCTAACGTATAAAGCTTTCAATCTGTTGCTGCTGCCGAAACTGGCCAAAACAAATTTACAAAATTAATTTGAAAGAAATAATTGAAAACATCTGAGTATTTTCCACGAAGGCAAAAACGCAAGCGCAAGCCCAGCAATTGATGCAAACGGTTGTTGGCAGTAGTTTTTACTTAATTGAAACTATTTCTTAATTCAATTATATTTTTGTTTGATTCGTCCAATGTTACTAAACCTCTGAAAGGTCTGTCTAAATCGAATATAAATAAGACTGTAACTGAAATCATCAGACAGAAACCAAATTCAACTAGCCAATCAATACTTCCTTTTAAAGCTGCTGAATAACCAGAGTAAAAAGAAGTAATACAAGCTAAAACAAATAGCAACCAAATAATACTGTCAGGGACTTTTGCTTTCTCTCCTGCTGCTCTAGTTGTAGTAATATCAATCATTTCGTTTAATGCAGGAATCATTTGACGAGTTGCATCTGTATTAGTATGATCAAATGACAGTCTTGTAGCTCTTTGCCATAACCGCTTTGAAATAGAATTAGCATGCTCATTTGAAAGCCTTAGTCTTTCTATATTTCTACCAGCTTTATAATACTCTATTCTACACTCAATATATTGTTGAAAGTCTTGTCTAAAGACTAATCGTTCTTTTTCTGCATATAAGTCAGCACGTAATAAAGCTGTACTAATCGCATTTGATTCTTCAACAATATTTTGCCTACGATTATCATATCTGCTAACACTCATTCCAAAAGTAAAAGCCAATAGCAGAAATAGTAATCCAGAAAGAGAACTAAAACTTGAACTTAATTCCTTTACTGTATCAAGTTTAAGTTTTTTTAATTTTATATTACCTACTTTATAACCGAGGAAAGTTAGAGTAAGTATTGTTAACATCAGTATTAATGCTATTTTCCAAGCGTCGAATTCATTTAGATAGGACATTCTTATTTATCTTTACTTTAGTTCAAATTATCGTCCAAAATATTCTTCTTCCTTCTCAATTTACTATTCAGAATGAAATATCCAATGCAAAAGGATAAGACTAAAATCGCTATCCCTAACTCAGTTTCAAATTCAGTATGTTTGACATCCATAACAATTACTTTTCTTGAGATTGCAGTTAATGCAATCAGTAGAATTATTTTAACTTTTCGTAGAATATTTTCATTATCTCCTCTGAACGTTTCCAAAATTTCTAACGCAATTATGATATTGAAGAATAAAGGAACACCTGATAGTGCAATTGATTTATTATCTAGAATTGAGGCATTACAGACTTCAGTATAGAATAAATGTATGAGATCGAATGTCTCATAAATTACGAATAAGATTATTAGAAGTGATAATGTATAATATATTGTCTTTTCAGATAGGTGAATTATTTTATCTATAAAATTCATTTTTAAAATTTAATTATGTTAGTAAAATAGTTACTTCTTTTTTATTTGTTTAGATAAAGGTGTTACATTTTTTACAACGTTTTCCTTTTTGATATCATCATTAACTATTTGCTCCTCAATTGTGGAAAAATCAATTGACTTAAGGTCTATTTTTCGAACTTGCCTATTCCACATGGTATGGTAGTAATATACTTTGTTTTTCAAATCAGATGAAGAGGTAACTTGCGTTGCACTTACAATGTCTGTTGGTAAATTTTCTTTTGGGACTTGAGCTCCTAAAGGAATATTGAAGTTATCCAAAATTCTAAACGATTCGAAAACGGCATCAAGGGTTGTTTCTAAAGGACGACACGAAGCTGTAAATGCAGCGGCTCTTACAAATCTGGAAGGTGGAGTAAAATCTCCAGGTAACCCAATCAATCCAGAACCTCCACCCAATGGTTTTAAATTATTTCCCTCAACATTCATTAGACTATTAGGACTTGTTGATAGATTAAGATAATTTCTTTGATTAATTAAATGCCAGTCATAAGTTGGTGAATTGGTTATTACGCCAATGTATGGATCATAAATTTTTACTTCGCCTTTATTTACAATTTCAATTATTTTGCTGTTTCCATTTGGGTCAACAATTTTAAAATGGAACGGTAAATCAGCACCTCCAAAATCTTTATTTTCAACACTCACAATAATTATTTCATTTAAATGCAATAAAATTTCATCAACAGTTTTAAAAGAGGAAAGCATCCATTGCATTAAGTCACCGACGCTCATAGATTTCGCCGCGTCATTTTTATTGTATATCGAATATTCTGCAAATCCAGGTAGATAATAAACGCCAACATATAGGCCTTCTTCATTTAGTCCGTCTGGACCATAAGGTTGGCCATAAGCAGTAAGTGTGACAAAACCATATTTACCTTTCCAAGTTTTACCGTTTGAACCTTCAGGTGTTTGTGCCTTGAATTCTTTATTTCTTGGTACAATTAAAAGCTGGTTGTGTTGTGCGTCACTCAATGCCCATTCTACAGTTCTTGCCACTACAACTCCACCATCTTTTGATTTTAAAGTTATGCCGGTACAAGCATATATGGGCGAGGAAATCAAGGAGAAAATAATGAGGGTAATGATGCTGTTTCTAACTAAATAATTTTTTTTCATTCTTTTATTGTTTTCTATGTACTTCATTTTTTTTAAAATTACTGCCAACGTATCGCGGCTTTCGCTCTGTTGCTGCTGCGAACACTGACCAAACAAATCTACTGAATTAATTTGAAAGATAAAATTGAAAATATCTGAGTATTTTCCACGAAGGCAAAAACGCAAGCCCAAGCCCAGCAATAGCGGAAAACTGTGGTTGTGCGAAGTTTTTAAATCAAATAATACTCTTTATATATTCCTCAGCGGACATTACAGGAATCAGTGAATGTTTAAAATCTTTTGCATTTCTAGTTATTATAATTTCACACTCAGAGTCAACCGCACAAAAATATTGTAGTGAATCTTCAAAATCTACAAAATCTGAATTTAAACCTTTTTCAACAATTGTCTCATCAATTTTAGAAATCTCACAAAGCACCTTGAACTTTCTTAGTTTTTCTTTTGCGACAGAAGTTCCGTCAAACTTAGTAAGGAAATAATTCACAGTAGCAAAAGAAATAGGTGAAACAATTATTTCAATTTTTTTTTGATCAGCCAAAGTTGCAAGTTGTGCAATTGAATTATAAAATGGTTCTCTTTCACCAAGCAAATCAAGAACAATGTTAGTGTCTAAAAATACTCTTTTACTCATTTGTATTTATTCATTAAGTGTTCAGAATATTCTTTCTTATAGTCTAAATCAGATGGAATTTTACTTCCAGTGCTTAAACTTTTAACAAAAGGTGAAATTTCAATTGTACTATCATTTTTGTTATCATTAGTTAGAGAGTTTAGGTAGTTCTCAATAATTCTTGATAAGCTTACTTTTTTTTGAGAAGCATATACTTTTGCTTTCTCAATTATTTCTTGATTTAATTTTAATGTCAATTTTGTATCCATGATAAAAAATATTATACGTACAAAAATATAAATAAAATCCGTACAATTTCAATTTTAACGTATTTTTTTAAAATTTCGCACAACGTTCCGCCGCTTGGCGAGGTTGCGAACTTCGGAACTGATTATTTTCTGTTAAAGATAAAATTTCTTGCGGAAAATAAATGTGAATTTACCACTAAATTCGCAATTGCGCCAAACGTGTGTTGGCAGCTGTGGCTATTTGTCTGCTAGTTTCTATCAACTTTACTTTTCATGAATAATGAAGCTAACAATCCAAATCCAACAATAACATCAACGATATTCCATATTTGTCTTCCCAATGCTATTTTAAAGAATGGTTGAAAAAGAATTGCAAGGCTAATATAAACTATCATCTCTGTCTTTCTGTTTTCTTCGTGTGCTTTAAATGCAAGGATTGTAAAACCGACCATTCCAGCAAACCTCACAAATTGAAAGTAGCCATATGGCATTTTGGCTAGACAAATAAAAAATAGAATAGCTAAAAATATTTTTATGAACTTGTCCATATATTTCAGTTTATTTAGTATTCTCTTCGTCTATTTCCACCACCTAACATTCCCAAGCCTATAAATATAAAACTAATCCACCACCATATGCTGTATCCTGTTGTCGAGTTAGGAGCTTTACAATATATATCATCAGAAAACCAGCTTACAACCCAATGAGGTATAACAAATATGCCGTGCCAAATTCCCGAATACCAAGTGTAAGTTTTGTCTGGGTTGATATTGCAAATCTTTGTTGACAATAGGCAAAAAGCCAAGAAAATCCCAATGTAAAAAATAAATGTTCCTATTGAAAGAACAGTGCTAAGAGATTGGCTTTTTTCTTCAAACATTTCTATTCCTGCGCCAACAGATAAAGATGCACCAAATCCAATTGTCAAACATGTGAGCATAATTCCTAGGAATATACCAAAACCATTTTCATTCAAGTCTGGGTTTGTCCAATAGCTATAAATCTGCGAAATACCTAATAGAACACTAATAGTCAATATAGAATAAAAAGCAAATTCTTTGTTTGGGGAAATTTTAGCGGACAACCAAGTTATTCCACCTGGCAGAAATGCAAAAAGACCTACAGTTAAACCACCGAAGAATATTAGTAATACAATTAACCAAAATTTACTTAAACTCATTAAGCCAAATAGAGATAATGGTAACAAAGTGTAAACTAACGCAATAATCACAAAGATTATTGGAATGAAAATGATGTATCGTATTGCTTTCATATATGTTTATTAAAAATTTGACTCAGTTGTATTTTTACGTTCGGCGTTGCCATTGCTGCCAACGTATGCGGCTTTGCGTCTGTTGCTGCTGCAAACACTGACCAAAACAAATCTACAAATTTTCTTAGAAAGATAGAGTAGTAGTAACCAGCTTATTTTCCACGAAGAACAAAGTAGCAAGCGCAAGCCCAGCAATAGCGCAAAATCGCGGTTAGTGGCAGGATTTATTCTTCCATTACTGGAACACTCACAGTTGTTATTATTGGTTCTTTAAAAATTTGTTTTTCTATTTTTGGTATTTCAATTTTTTCTTGATACTGTTTGTCTTGCCAAGTTTTTTGAATTTGCATTACAACTACTATTAGATTTACGTCAATACCATCTTTAAAATTGTCATTGTATAGTTGAACTGAAAATGCACCTTGAGTTATTTTGTTATTTCTACCTGATGCGCTTACTACATTACCATAGTCAATTATAACTTCTTTTCCGTTTTGAATTCCATAAAATTTAAAATTTACATTATCTCCAATGTTTGTATTTGCAAACATTGAAACTCCTGTTGCAGCAAGAGTAGCAAGTGCGCCATAACCTGTTAATGTGCCTATTGCGCTAATTCCAGATATAATTTTTTTATTTGCGTTATCATAATCTTCTTTAGATTTTTGTCCTACACCTAACCAATATGACCAAGAAACCACTTCTGTTGTTTTGTATGGATTTAATTGGTTAGGAAAATATGAATTTATAGGTAATTCTACTGTTGCGTATGTATGTTGAGTTTTACCAATAGCCATTTCAGAATGAACTCTCAAATTTTTATCAAATAATTGAGTAAATAGAGTGTCAACTTTCACTAATTCCTTTTTAACTTTTGTTTCGTATTTTGTTTCATAACCTACAGTCACATCTTTAGTATATGTATTATAAGTTGTTTCTTGTTTTTCTATCCAATTTATGGTTGTATTAAAATTTTTAGTTTTTTCACTTGATGGAATTCTCTGAACTTTAATTTTGCATATTCTTCCGCCTAATGATGAATTGTATATTCTAAATTTGTACACATTTTTTTTAATTACTTGGATTTGCTTATTATCTATTTTGGTAGTTTTAAAATCTGAAAATTTAGAACTTCCGGGATATTCCATAATTTCAACTTCTTTAATATCTTTTCCATTTATTTCTTCCAAACTAAAAACAATTTTATCACCTTCTGCAAATCCATAGTAAAATACTTCTTCGCTCAAAGCTGTAACTTTTATTGTTTTTTCACAAACATCAACTAATTCTTGACTATAAATATTTAATGTCGCAAAAATTATAAATAGGTTTAGTGTAATTTTTTTCATGATTTCTTTTTTTTGGTTGGGTTATTTTGCACTTCTGTGGTAATCTTGCCACTAACGTATACAGCTTGCACCAGTTGCTGCTGCAATCACTGACCAAAACAAATCTACTAAATTTCTTAGAAAGTTAGAGTTGTAGACACCAGATTATTTTCCACGAAGAACAAAATAGCAAGCGCAAGCCCAGCAATTGGTGCAAACTGTGGTTAGCAACAGGATTTAAAATTTAGATATCTTTATTGGGTTTTGCCGTGTGTCAAACACATGAGAAACAAAAATTATTTTATTGACTTCATCCACCCAGTAAATGATTTTATAATTATTATGAACTAAATAACGATAATTTTGAACTCTTTCAGAAAGTAATTCCTCTATTTGTCCAATGAAAGGATTTTTTTCTAGTTTAAGAGATTCATCAACAATTTCATTAGTTATTTTTTTAGCAACTCTTATTCCAGCTCGGTATTTATAATATTCAAAAATATCAGCCAATTTATCTTCTGCAAATTGAGTCCAATAAACTTCTAACTCCATTTTTGTATTTCACTTTTTAATTTTTTTGCTGAAATCATTCGACCATTTTTAGCATCTTCAAGAGATTGGTCAATATCAGAATTAAATTTTTCGATACTCATTGGTTTCATCTCTTTTTCAATTAATTCAGCTTTTTGTTTGTGAAGTAATTTTTCAAGACCAATAACAATTTCCTCATTTTGAAGTCTGAGAAATTCTTGGATAAAGGTTAATTTACGAGTTTCGATATTCATAATCTATAATTTTAAACAAATATAATAAATTTTATAATGCACTTCAAATTTTACGTTGGCGCAATAATCTTGTTGCTAACGTATACAGCTTTCCGTCTGTTGCTGCTGCCGGAACTGACCAAAACAAATATAGAAATTTCTTAGAAAGAAATAATTGAAAACATCTTAGTATTTTCCACGAAGACAGAAACGCAAGCGCAAGCCCAGCAATAGCGGAAAACTGTGGTTACAAGCTGGCTTTTTATTTGATAACTTTCATTAATTCCTTTTTGATATTTTCATATTCTTCTTGAGTAATTACGCCCAAGTCGAGTTTAGTTTTTGCTTTCTGTAATTCCGCAAGTGCTTGGTCGCTTGTCATTGAAGCTTTTGGATTTATTAATTCACCATATTGTAGTGCAAAGTCTAAATTCAAAACAGTAATGTCCATTCCGGGATTATTAAATATAATCATTACACCTGCATTTGTTGCTTTCTTTCCATTTTTAGCAAACTTTATATCTTCAATTTCTACTTCTCTTCCTTTAAACGCTTCGGGTAAATAAGTTATACCACTTAATATTGCGCTCCCCATTCTGCCTAACATTAGATAATTAAAATTATTTACAGTTTGGTTTGTCGAATTAAAAAGTCCAGGTGTTTGTTGATTTGATGTATTAGTTCCGCTTGGTTTTCCTAACAACATTTTATCTCCAATTTGTAAAGTTGAGCCATCAGCAAATTTTAAATACATAAATTTTGTAGAATTGGGAATTGATTTGACCCATTCTGCGTCATTTAATTTTGATACGAATAATGTATCAGCTAATTGTGCTGATGTTGAAATACTAAATCCTAAAAGGACTAAAAAAATAATTTTTTTCATTTTGTTAATTTTAGTTTTTGTTTTTAATTTCTGTTATTTTTCTTTTTAACACAAGATTTTGCGGTAATTTCGGATAAGCTTGCTTGTAACGTCCGGCCGCTTTGCTAAGTTGCGAGCTACGGAACCGATTACTTTCCGCTAAGATAATAATTCTAGCGAAAGATAGTCGTCCGGCTTGCAAAAGATTCGCAATTTTGCAAAACGGTGGTTGTGCAGTCGTGCTTCTATTCTTTAATATATTTTGGCCATTGATTGTAGCCAATTTCAGGATTGTTTGATTGATATTGACGAATTAATTCAACTTCTTTTTGATTAACTTCAATATCATTAGCGGTTTCAGATTCCCATAAAATTTCTCGTCGAATTGTAAAATCTTTTCTATGTTCTTGTAAAAAATCTTTTTCTATGAGTTTACTATTAGCGCTTCCAAAATAATTTATACTATTAGTTAAGTCTTTTCCAATGTATATTTTATTATTTGGATATGTTATTTTGTAAATAATCTTCATAGTTTTTTTTCGTTTCTACCAGCATGCTGCACAACGTTTTGCAGCTTGGCGATGTGGCGGATTTAGAAGCACTTACTTTCAATTTAGCACTAATGTTTATTTGAAAACCTAATGTTCAATTTAGCACTGAACCCGCCATTTTGCCAAACTGCTGTTGGCGGTAGTTTTTTTAGCTTTCATATAAGTTTGTCATTTCATTTTCCTCTAAACGAACTACTGATATTCGCAATAGACTGTTATTTAAAGCTGGTTGAAATAAATCAAGAATACGATTTAAATGTCTATTATCTTCGCTACTGTCTTCTGGAAACTCGACAAGTATAAGGTTCAAAAATGTATTTGTTTTTTTGACTGTCCTGTAATGATAAATCTTGCTTAACATTAAGTAAAGTCTGTCCATAAACATACCTGAAATATAACCTTTGCTTTGTCTTATTTCAAAAAATACTTCTCTGTCAATGTCGTTTAGATAAGCATCAAAAATTGGGCTTGTTTCACTTATTGGGTCAATTCCCTGAAATGCTTGAAGTTTTATTTCTCTGAATATTTTAGAAATATCAATATTGTTGGTTATTAAAAACTTTCTCAAAGCAAGTTCTTCAACTTTTGAACTGTCTAATCTCTTCGTTTTAGTTCGCGAGGGTTCTTCTTTTTCCGCTTCTTGGGCTTCTTTCTTTTTTAATTCTTCTACTTCCTCAGGGTTTGCTTTTTGTACTCCAATTTGTCTCATTAAATCTGGAGACAATCCATAAATATTTGTATTACTTTGTCGTTGACTAAAATTATTTGATAGAGTGATTACTTGATTTAGCAGTTGATTTTTTTCGTTTTCAATTTTAACAATTTCACTTTCCTTTTTCTCAATTACTTTTTCTTTTTCTTTTACATTTCTTGAAAGTTTTAGTACTTCCCCAATTGAAAAATTATCAAATATTTCACTTAAAGCCAGAATTATTAAAAAAGCAAGCAATATAATTATTCCAGTTGTTATTTCAGCTTTAGGTTCGATTAAGAAAAACTTAAAGATTACCATATATCCAATTAGACCTCCAATTATCAAAAGTAAAATTCGACTGAACCAATTTACCTTTACTGAATTGTTAGTTTTTTTGTTTTCGTCTTGTTGTCCCATTTATGTTTTTTATTATTTTAGTTTTTCGTGTCTATTTTAAAATTACCGCCAACGTTTGGCCGCTTGGCGATGTGGCGGATTAAGAAAGCCTAGACTTCCGGTTAAATACTGAACTTTCAGACACAAAACCATCTTTAAATTAAGCCCAAACCCGCCATATTGCCAAACGGCGGTTGGCAGACGGTTTTTTAATAGTAAATGATTTTTCTTTCAATAATCGCATACAATTCACCCTCGTATGTTCTAATTTTTTTAACCCAATTGTTGTTTTTGTCAAAAGAATATATTATCGTTTCAATAGTTGTTTTATTTATACTAGGCATAAATTGTTTGACCTCAGTAACATTTCCAAAACTATCGTATTTACTCTTTTCAATACTTTCTAGGACTCCATTTCTATCATAACATCTCGTTTCAATTAGATTGTATAAATTGTCATATTTGTATATTACTTTAAAATGTAAACTGCCATCATCGTTGTAATGTTTTTCTTCAATCATGTTATTATCCTGATCATATTTGTATATTTCTTCGGGATGATAGTAACCATCTATCATTACTTTTTGATTTCCATTAACAAAGGTGTAATACATCCTTCCGTCATAAGATGTTTCTTCATAAGCTAAATTTATAATACTAATAATTTTTCCGTTAGTATCAAATTCTATTCGTACATTAAAATCATAAACATCGGTAAATTCATTTCCAGAAATTGCTTCCCCAAATTTCTGAATCCCTCTAAAAGCTCTTTGTTCAATACTTTTTACAAGTCCATTTAATTTAAATTTATTAATATCACTTTTTTGATTTACTTGGGAATAAATGCTATTAATTGTTAGCAACAAAATAAATGACAATACAGTTTTTTTCATAGATTTTTATATTAACTATTTTCTAAATATTTGGATAATTCATAATTATTTATCACACTTACTTTATCATCTCCTTTAAGTTCTTTAAGTTTATTGATACATTCAACTATCGTACTTAAAAGATAATATCTTTTTTTATTAATTAATTGTCCTATTGATGTGTAAAAGCCCCATTGTGCTGAATTTCTTTTTTGTATTTACCAAAATATCTTTTAAAATCAATGGTAATTATGTGAAAATTTGTGTTTTTAACTTGTTCTTTGTTTTTACTACTAAATTTATCTTTTAAAATTCCATCTTTAACTAAATAAACTTCATTCATAATTTGTTGAATTAATTTGTTGAATTCGTCCCATGATTTAAAATCTCTGCCAACGTTAGGCCGCTTTGCTAAGTTGCGAGCTTCGGAACCGTATACTTTCCGCTAAGATAATAATTCTAGCGAAAGATAGTCGGCCGGCTTGCAAAAGATTCGCAATTTTGCAAAACGGTGGTTAGCGATTGGTGCTTATTTCTGCTCGAGATAATTAGTTATAGTTAAGATCTTTGTTTTTTCAAACTTTTCTAATTCAAGTAAATCATTATCTCCAGTTACCAGAAAATCTGCATTTCCATCTTTAGCCAAAGCAAGAAGAAAATCATCTTTTTCATCACGACAAAGATTTACTTCACTTGTGACTTCAATAAATTCTGCTCTTGAATGAATTTCAGTTAGTAATTCATTTAAATCTGAAATTGAGAAATATTTTTTGAATTTAGGCCTACGAGCAACTTCAACAAATTCATCAAGTAATTCACGGCTAAAAAGTAAAATTAAGTTTTCAGAGTTGAAAAGTTTATCAAGCTTTACATAATCTTTAGAAAGTAAAAAGCTTATCCAGAGATTAGTATCAATAATAATTCTATCCTTTATTTTTGACATAACGCTCAGTTCTAACATTTTCAACTTCCTTAGTTATTTCCTCTAAAGTTGGAACATTATTAGAAGCTTTTTTACGGAATTTAGAAACAATTTTCATAAAATCTTGTTTCTTAGTTTCTTTGATAGAGATAAGTTTCAAGTCAGCAAGATCTTGGAGAAGTCTTGCCGCTTTAGGATTTAATATGTCAATTTGATATGTTTTCATGTTCCAAATTTAGTGATTTTTTTTACAAGTGTTCTTTCTTTACGATTTTTTTAGCATCATCGCTAACGTCCACGGCTTGCATTCAGTTGCTGCTGCCGGCTCTGGCCAAAACAAATATAGGAATTAATTTGAAAGATAAAATTGAAAATATCTGAGTATTTTCCACGAAGACAAAAACGCAAGCGCAAGCCCAGCAATTGATGCAAACCGTTGTTAGCAGATGGTTTTTGTTATTCATCACCCCAATTTAAATCATAATCGTCATTAGAAACTATTAATATAAACCAAACAGCTGTGTCCTCATTATAATAATTTGAACTTGTACTTGATGAAACTCGAAATGTTGTTGTTGCACCTCTGTAAATTTTAACAATCCTGCCTTCTTCAATTTTTGAATCAATTAATTTACAACCATAACTTTTAATTGAATTGATATATTCATTGTATTTTATTTTTTTATTTACTTGAATAGAAATTCTTGTTTTATCTGAATAACTACTGTAATAAAAAGTTAAAAATGATTCTGCTAAATCTGACATTTCAGATTTGTTGTATGTAAAACAGGCAAATCCAAGTTTTTCATATGTAGGTTCTTCGGCATTTTTAAATTCCCAATCTTTAGCCGTTAGATATTCTTCTGCATTTCCTATATCTTTTTTCTTGATTTCTAAAATTTGAGCTAATGTTAAATTTTGGGACAAAACACTGTTGCTAATTAATAAAAAAGCAAACATTAATAATAATTGTTTCATAAATTTCATATTTGTTAGTTATTCTTCATCATTTTCTAATTCTTCTGTGCAATTATCACAGTATTTTTCAAAACTACTAAATTTGTAGCCGTTACATTTTGGACAAGTTTGTTCAATTTTTCGTTTGCAGTCATCACAAATATCATCATAGCTATACTTTTCATCTCCACATTTTGGACAAGTTGTTTCCTCAACTTCATTATTTACGTCTCTTCTAATTTTATATTCATCTGTATAACCACAACCACCAAAATCACCAAGAGTAACTGTATATCTATATCCTTTGTCCGATTCAAATTCACATTCTCCATCGGTAATATCTTCTGGCGAAAAGTGTGAGCTGTCTAACCAACCACTATTTGGCCAATGAATAACAGTTAATTCTCCACTTTCAACTTCAACATCTAAATCGTAAGTATTTCTAGTTCCCGTTGAAGGATTATAATATTCAACTTCTGCACAGTAAGTTCCATCAGACAATTCATCAGAACTTTCATAATCACTTAATTCAGCGGAGTTTGTTCTAAAATTCTCAATTTGAGTATCTTTATTGTCAACTTTGTTACTCTCACTTTCTTTACAAGAAACGAGTAAAATAATTAAGATTATAAATGTTGATTTTATATTCATATGTTGATTTTACTGAGGTTTTCTATACTATCTGCTAACGTTTGGCCGCTTGGCGATGTGGCGGATTAAGGAAGCCTAAACTTCCGATTAATAACTAATTTTACAAGTACAAAACCAACTTCAAATTAATCCCAAAACCCGCCATATTGCCAAACGGCGGTTAGCGGTTCGTGCTTAATTATTTTGTACTTCATTATTCATAATCTGAAAAATAATTTCAGAAATTAATGAAATTAAAAAAAAATCTAACTTCTCAGGGAACTTCCATAAGTCGTCAGCATTTCTAATTAAACTTACTACTCCATACATATCATTCAATCTTTTATCCACGTATGTCAATTTATATACTGTTTGACCTTCATTTTTAGAAGTATTAATAGTTATTAAATATTTTTCGTTTTTATAGGGATGTTTAATTTCGAGTTGCATAAATTTCTTTTTTTTTTAAATTTATCTACCATCATACAAGCCATATTGGTTGTAATGCATTGGTAGACCATCATCTTCTGTCTCAATTACATCAATTTCTTCAATTTCGTATCTGGCAAAAGATGTATGTGGTGAATTAGAAGTCCCAATACGGACATTTGTTCTATTAGATCTTAGATTATATAGGTTATTTTCTCTCATTAAACCTCGTTTTAGTGCTTCATCAACTTTAATTTTAATCATTTTTGAAATCGCAATTTGGGCTCCTTTGTAATTGTTATGATATGAGCAAGTTTCTTGAATACGAAATCTTTGTATACATTCACTGTCTTGGCAGCCACCAGTATAATTTTCATAAACTCTAAAAATTTTCATAATACTATTTTTTTAAATTTTCAGTTAACCTATTTTTAGACAATCTATCTTAGCATGACCGCTAACGTTTTGCGGCTTTGCGAAGTGGCGGATTTTCAGCACAAATGTTCATTAGAATTCCGAATGTTGAACCTTGCACTAAACTGTCATAGAAGCACTGAACCCGCCATTTTGCAAAACCGCTGTTACCAGCTGCCCTTCTGTATTTCGTGGTAGGTCTGTCCGCTGTGTTGCTCTGACTGTGCGGTTGGAAAGGCATACTCTTTTGCAAGCTTTGGTTTGTGGGCTGGCTTGTGTGGCTTGCAAATGTGTATGACTTTAGCGTTGGCATTTTATACTTCTTCTATTTTTGTTTCAAACACTTCTTTTAGAATTGATTTCATAAGCATATCAGAATTTGTTTCACTTTCAATTATTGTTATTTCCAATGTTCTGCATTTTTCTAGAAGTGCTTCTACCTTTTCGATGATTTCTTTTTGTTCCTCAATAGGTGGTATTGGAATTTTGAAGCCACGTATATCTGTCATTGATATATTGTCATTTGTTGAATTTTTTGCTTCTTGTACTACATCTTGAATGAGCCTTGTTGGAATTACACAATTCATATATGCTTCTAATATGGGTTCATTAATCTTAATAGTAGCAACCCTTTGGTTAACAACCATTTTTTCTGGAAGTGAATTAACAAATAAACTTTTACCAACTGTACCGCCAGTCATTGCCATTAGAATATTTCTCTCATTTAAAAGAAAAGGCTCGAGTTCATCTGAGTATTCATATCTAACTATTCTTTCGTTTTTAAAACCGTTCTCATCAAAGTCTGAAATGCGGATAACCCTTACTCCTTCTTCAATGTAACTTGAGCTTTTAAAAGCGTAGCCACCATTAATTACACTAATATCATCAAGTAATGACCAAACCCAATTAGAGGGTACTTCAAATGGTGTTTCATTCAATAATGTATTTGGCAACGGTTTTTCTTTTCTAATAGTTTTGGATTCAACTAGTCTATTCTTAAACTCTTTTGCTTGTTTTAGTATTCCTTTAGCTGACGGAATATGTGGGTTTGCAATTCTCCAATCTTCAGTTAACTCTCCCTGAATTGCTGCTTGCAAAATTGATTGTCTGAGCAGTTTTATAACTTCCCCTTTTCTAAAAAGATAATGTTTTTCTTCGATTAAGGATTTTAGTAACGGATTTTTTGTTAGATGAATTTCTGTAGCAATTTCATTCAGTAGCTTTTGGAATGCATCATCTCCTTTTATAAAACTTGCATAGTGATTGTTCGCATTTCCCAATTCTTGTATTTCCTGATTAGGATTTTTAATATCTAAATTCCAATCTTTTATATCATTTATATTGACTTTCCATGAAACCTTACTTTCACTTCTATTATGCCACCAATTAATTATAGGATTAAATTCATCAAATTGAATAGGTTTTGTTTTAGAATAGCTTTTTTGACCTACAGGCAGATTGTGTTCATAGTACCAAATTTCGTTGGTAGGTGAACCTTTTTCAAAGAATAGAAGATTCGTACTAACTAATGCGGGAAAGAAGGTTGTTTGAGGTAATCTTATAATTGTATGAAGATTACAGTCGGTTAATAGTTTCTGTCTAATTCTTGCCTTTACTCCTTCGCCTGTAATTGAGCCATCGGGTAAGACTATTGCACACCTACCATTTGGCTTTAATAATTGTAACATTAGAATTACAAATAAGTCTGCCGATTCTTTGCATCTATAAGTTGAAGGAAAGTTGGTTTCTACACCGTCCGCTATGCTTGCTCCGAAAGGTGGATTTGCAAGAATAACATCCACTTGGTCTTTCTTTCCTATGCTGTTATATTCTTTCTTTAAACTGTCAATGTAATGATAATCGGGTATGTCAATTTCATGCAAGATTAAATTTGTTAGGCCTAAAACATAAGCAACCGGTTTTAATTCCCAACCAGTAATTGAATTTTGTAGAAGGGCTTCGTCATCTACTGTTTTTACATAAGTATCTCTCACATGGTCAATAGCCGCAGTTAAGAACCCACCTGTTCCAGCGGCTGGGTCAAGAACTTTTTCACCCAGTTTTGGGTTCGTCATCATTGTCATTAATTGAGTTACGGCTCTTGGCGTATAATATTCGCCTTTGTTTCCGGCATCTCTCAATTCTTGCAAAATGCTTTCATAAATATTTCCGAAAATGTGTTTGTCCTCTGACTTTGTAAAGTCAATTTCATTAAGTTTATTGATTACCTTACGCATTTCATAACCACTTTTCATGTAGTTATTTGTGCCGTCAAAAACTTCTTTTACTATCATAGCACGTTTAGGGTTTGATGTGCTTTTAATTTCCCTTAATGATAGAAATAGTCCTTTGTTAACTAACTCGTTGCTATCAATGAAATTTATTAATTCATCGCCAGTAATTCCCTCTGGGTTTGTGGCCCAATTTCTCCATTGGAATTTTTCAGGAATTACTGAAACGTAATTGTCCTTTATTACTTCCAATTCTTGGTCTTTGTCGTCAATTATTTTTAAAAAAAGCATCCAACCTAATTGCTCTAATCGTTGAGCATCTCCAGAGATACCTCTGTCTTGTCTCATAATATTTCTAATACTGCTTACTACTGCACTTACGTTTGTCATTTCTTATGCTGCTTTATAAAGTTCGTTTTCCAATTCTTTTAATGCTTGTATGTAATTTTCTTTTCCACCAAAAGCATTAATTATTTCAAGTGGCGAACCTAATTTGTTTAATGGGTCAAGTTTTAAAACATCCAAACTTTCAATGGTAAGCAAATCATCGTCTGCGTATTTGTCAAGCAAACTTTTGATAACTGATTGTGCTTTTTCTCCAAATTTGGTAAAGTAGTTCCTTTTCTTCACGTTGTTTGCTCTTTCCTTTCGTGTCAATGGTTTTGCTTCAAAAGCAACATGACAAATCAAATCAAAAGGGTCAAAGTCTTTTCCGATTTCTTCTTTCAGTGCTTCAAAGAAAATTCCTTGTTGTTCCAATGCTTCAACGATTGCTTTTTTCTTGGCAGCGTTTTTCCATGAATTTAAAAACGTTTCAAGTGTTGCGTACTTTTCAATTACATTTTTCTTGGTGTAATCTTTCAGACTTTCGGTTATTATTCGTCCGTCAGCACCTAAGTATTGAACACGTTCATTTACAATTTTAACTTCAACACCGTTTACTCTTATTTTTTCTCTTGGATTTGGTTCTGCTACTATAAAACCACCACCAGTTACAGTTGGATATTCAGGCGTAGGAAAAACGACATCACCACCATCAACCACATCAACAATTGGTTCGTCTGTTACTTCATCATCTGTTCCTGAAATATCATCATCTTCCGTAACATCTTTAATCATTACAGGGTCGCCATCAAAATTAGGGTCTGCAAAAAGATTGGTTACATTTCTGAAATCCATAATGGTAAAATACGTTTTGCCGTATTCTTCATTAATTCTTGTTCCTCTTCCAATTATTTGTTTGAACTCTGTCGGTGAACCGATATTACTATCCAATACAATGAGTTTGCAAGTTTGAGCATCAACACCAGTAGTCATTAATTTTGAAGTTGTCGCAATAACTGGATAGCGTTCACTTGGATTTATAAAACTGTCCAACTCTCTTTTTCCCTCTTCGTTGTCGCCAGTAATTTGCATTACATACTTATTGTTTTGAGCAACCAAATCGGCATTGGCGTTAGCCAATGCGGTTCGCATGCCTTCGGCATGCTCAATGTCAATGCAAAAAACAATTGTCTTTGCAAAACGGTCATTTCCTTTAAGAAATTCTGTTATTTTTCTTGCAACTAATTCTCTGCGTTCATCAACAACAATGTTTTTATCAAAGTCGGTTCTGTTGTAAATTCTATCCTCAACAGGATTTCCGTTTTTATCTAAAAAGCCTTTTGTTGGTCGCCAACCTTCGGCATCAATGTCAAGTGTTACTTTGATTACTTTGTAAGGAGCAAGAAAACCATCGTCAATACCTTGTCTAAGCGAATAAGTGTAAACCGGTTCACCGAAATAATGAATGTTTGAAGTTTCGGTTGTTTCCTTTGGTGTGGCTGTCATGCCCAAATGTGTTGCGGTTTTGAAATAGTCTAGTATCTCACGCCACTTACTATCTTCTTTTGCACTTCCTCTGTGGCACTCATCTACTACAATTAAATCAAAAAATTCAGGACTGAATTGTTTATAAGCATCATCTGATTTGCTGTCTGACAAGCCTTGATATAAAGCTAAATATACATTGTAAGCCGTGTCAATTTGTTTGTGTTTAATAATTGTCATTGCATCTTTGAAATGCCTGAAATCTCCTCTTGCAGTTTGGTCAATAAGTGAAGTTCTGTCTGCTAAAAACAGAATTCGTTTTTTTGCTCCGCTTTTCCAAAGTCTGTATATGATTTGAAAAGCCGTGTAAGTTTTTCCAGTTCCCGTTGCCATTACCAAAAGAATTCTGTCTTGCTTTTTCGCAACTGCTTCAATGGTTCTGTTAATGGCAATTTGTTGGTAATACCGTGGGGAACGACCAGAGCCGTCTAAAAAATAGTCGGTTGAAACAACACTTTCAACTTCTTTGTCTTCTATGCCTTTGTATTTTTTGTATTTCTCCCAAAGTTGTTCAGGACTAGGGAATTCGTCATTTGAAATCTCGGTTTCAATGTTTCCGCTTGTAACGGTCTTGTCGTGGAAGTAAAAGCCGTCTCCGTTACTACTAAAAACAAAAGGAATGTCCAACGTGTTGGCGTAACCTAATGCTTGTTGAATTCCAGCTTTTACAGAATGGTTGTTGTCTTTTGCCTCAATGATTGCAATAGGAACGTTTGGTTTGTAAAATAGAATGTAGTCGGCAAATTTACGTTTACCTCTTGCTGTAATTTTACCTTTCACATAAATGCGTCCATCAGTAAAAAATATTTCACGTCCAAGTTGAGTGTGTTCGTCCCAACCTGCCTTTGTCACGGCTGGAGTGATAAACTTCTCCTTTATGTCGGCTTCTGATAAGTCTTTTTTGTTCATGTTTTACTTTTTATTGTCTGTCGGTGCGTTGGCAAAATTTAGCTCTTTTGGTTTTGCGAAGCGTTGGCTTGTGTGTCGGGCAAAACCAAATGTGCTAAATGTGCGGTTGGCTTTTATGTCGTTTTTCTGTCTGTTCATGTTTAGCACTGTCGTCTTTTAGGGTTGCTGGTAACGGTTTGCAACTTGGCGATGTGGCGGATTAAGAAACGAGAACATTCAATTTAAAAAAACATTAATAAAAGCACATAACATCAATTAAGCAATAAACCCGACATATTGCCAAATTGCTGTTATGTGAGGTTTAAATATAGACAAAAATGGGAAAATTAAAAGCAAAACATATTGCAAAACTTCGTAAAAAAGCAAAGTTAATGCAAACTTATAAAGTAAGAGAAAGTTGGAGTTTATTTGGATTTGATACATTTAGAACTCACGATTTTGAAGAAATTAAAGCCAACTCTGAATTTATGGCTATGAAAAGATTTTTTGAGCGTTATTATAGAATTATGAAAAAATTACACAGATTTCACGAAAGCAAAACAATTACTACTTATGATTGGGGTAGGATTGAAGTCGTCAACGAAAATGGTTACGCAACGTACTTCAAATAAATCTCACATAACGTTTCGCGGCTTCAAGAAGTGGCGATGAGCCAAGACCAAGCCTTCACAAATATAAACAAAACTTTTAATTAAAGACCTTTCCAATTTCTGATAAATCCCGAGCCTCGCCATTTCTTGAAACCGCTGTTAGTGGCTGTTTTACTATTTTGCAATTTTTTCCAAGTTATAATTTTCAGCTGGTTTTGTTTTATCCACGTAAATTATGGCATCAAAATTTTCATAAAGATTGGTTGACCATAGGGCTGATTTTTCATTGATATAAACTGCTCCTGCTTCATAATGCTCATAATCTTTATTTATAAAATCTTTTAAGTTTTTTTTGTTTGAAATATCTTCAAACTCGATATAAAATATTGGTGTTTTCAGTTGTGAAAAAGCATTTGTTAAATAACTTTTCGAGTGTG
>CAIUWH010000012.1 GCA_903902795.1 uncultured Bacteroidota bacterium | reverse complement strand
TTAAAATAAAAAACAGCATAATGAACGTAGTGAATAAATGCTTTCATCCATTGCACGTTAGTGCAAGGGTTCAGCGCAGCTAACCCTCCCTTCTGACTTCAGAAATAAAAAAATCGTAAATACATAACATATAGGATTTTACGATTTTAAATTTTACTTTTTGGACGATTAGTGTACGGCTAAATTGACCTCTTTCCGATAACTTTTACTTTATTATTATTTAGTTTGAGAAGATTTCTTTTTAATAAAATATCTTGTACCACCAACACAATCTAATTTTTTAGTTTCATATCCAGGATTATTTTTTTTAGAATTATAAATTACTTGGCTAACTTTTTCGAAACCATCGTATTTCAATTTGGATTCTTCTGAGTTACATTTTACTTGTGATAATTGCATAGTCTTTTCTTTGTAGAAATATCTATTTTTAGATTGACACACTAATTCCTTTGTTTCAAAACGATCAGACTGTCCTTGTTTCTTGTTATAATCAAGTTTGTCTGTTTTTTTAAAACCATCGGTTTGTAATTGTCCTTCTTTTTTATTACATTCTAATTCAGTGTAAAATCCTATAGCGTTTGTTATAACAGCTCCTTCTAATTTAGCTCCTGTTAAATTAGCGCCTGTTAAATTAGCTCCCGTTAAATTAGCGAATGTTAAATCAGCTCCCGTTAAATTAGCTCCCGTTAAATTAGCGAATGTTAAATCAGCTCCCGTTAAATCAGCTCCTGTTAAATTAGCGCCCATTAAATTAGCTCTTGATAAATTAGCGTAGGTTAAATCTAAATTACTTAAATCAACCTTGTATAAATTTACTCCTCTTAAATTCAAACTGTCTTTTACTACTATTAATTTTATTACCTCTGTTCTGTCTAAATCTTCTGATTTTTCTACCTCTGTCCTATTTAAATCGCTACAACTTATCAGCCCAAAAAGGGCACTAAAAATTACTATTATCTTTTTCATTATTATTATTTTTTCGGTATTGGGTTTATAGTTCCGTTCTTTTTTCGTATCTATCTACAGCCTTCTGAAGAGCTGAGTTAATTACCTCTTTTCTTGTTAAATCCGCTATTTCAATAATTGATAAGCCAATTTAATAAATATTCTTCACCCTAACAACGCCATTTCAATTTCGTGGTATGGTATGCTTTCAGCTTTCTGTATTTGTTCCATTATTCGCAAATACCTTTTGGTGGGTTTCCCTGCACGCCTTGCGATGAAGCTTTTTGATCCATTGCACGTCAGTGCAAGGGTTCAGCGCAGCTAACCATACCCTCCGACTCCACCTCCGCCCTGCGAAGTTTTTAGAAACGAAGCAGGGCTTTTTTTTTCAATCAGGTTCAACACTCGTCAAACAATCTCTAACACCGCATGGCTAGGCTGGACTCGGTCCACCTCTTTAAAAAAATATTCACTGCAGTTGTCACATTGAATTAGCTCCGGAATAAAGCCCAATTAAATGACAATTCCCCAAAGTACAAATTTTCCAGAGTAGTCCTAATTCTACAGACATATCTAAGCGACGCGCCCGGAACGCATCTCAAACATTTCTTTACCTCACCTGTTTTTAAAGGGTGCCCAAAAGAGCCTACCTCAACGACGTGCGTGAAATATCCGACTTAAACGACCTTATCCTCATTGTAATGGATAAGCGCATAGCTAAACGGGCCAACGCCAATAAGGGGCGGCGGAACCGGCATTATGTCAAAGTGTTGATTAAGTCCCAAGTACATCACAACGACTCAGAGGATTAATTGCTAGGTTTGTAAAGGATATGGTAAAAATTGCTTTTGACCCGATTTATTCGCATCCCCTGCCTGAAAACCACCGGTTTCCCATGCTCAAGTATGAATTGATTCCGCAGCAACTGCTCCACGAAGGAACATGCACTTCTAATCATTTTTTTAAGCCAAGCGCTTGCCAACACGAAGTGGTACTAGACACTCACGACGAATTCTACTTCAACCGGTTAATTGAACAACAAGTAAGTCCTTCTGAACAACGAAGAATCGGATTTCCACTTTCCCCCGAACTAGTGAATCGTGAATTAGTCATTACCCAAGGAACCATCGACATTGCCCTGCATGCACTTAAGCATGGGGTCGGTTTAAACGTCGCCGGAGGTACACACCATGCCTTCGCCGAGCGCGGTGAAGGATTTTGTTTGTTAAACGACATGGCCATTGCGTCGAATTTTTTATTAAAGAACGAGTATTGTCAGAGAATTTTAATCATTGACCTCGATGTGCATCAAGGAAACGGTACCGCCAAACTGTTGGAAAACAATCCAAAGGTGTTCACCTTTAGTATGCATGGAAGAACCAATTATCCCTTTCACAAAGAGCAATCCGACCTCGACATCGAACTTGAGAATGGTACTACTGGAAAGGCCTATTTGACTCTATTGACCGAACATCTCCCAAGAATCATCGAATTGTTTCAACCCGATTTCGCCTTTTACTTGGCAGGGGTCGATATCTTGAATACCGATAAATTCGGAAGACTTGAAGTGAGCTTAGAGGAATGTAAACAGCGGGATGAATTTGTATTCAAAACCTTGAAGAATCTTGATATACCAATAGCTGTTGCCTTAGGCGGCGGCTATTCTCCGGATATCAAAGTCATCGTGGAAGCACATTGCAATACCTTTCGTAGGGCTGTTGAATTGTTCGACTGAACCCATCGATCTTACCATTTTCATTCCACCCCATTTTTTTAAGTCATATCTAAAGTTGTATGAATGGAATCCTATCCTTTTACCAAAAGATTAAACTCGATTGTTATTTGGATGTTACCTCATACAAAATACCTATTAATGCCTTTTTGGAAGAGCTATTCATTAGAATATAAAATGTTGAAATTAAAATCTTTTCCTTCCGTAATTGGTTTGGTGTTGGGCCTACCCACTTCCACAGTAAATTTGCCGTCTGAAAATTTGGCATCTGCGTAAATGGGAAATTTCTTATCAAAGGAGGAGGCCACAAACGTATAGTTCACTTGTTTTCCGTTTACCAACATGTTGTCGCAAACAAACGTGTATGGAGTTAATTCATTGACGTTTAGTCGCTTTCCATATAATTCAAAGAACATATAGTTTTCATGACCTAACACCAGCGTTTTTCCGGGAAAGGCCAAAGAGCCACAGCTATGGTTTTTCTTCGTCTGATGGTCATAAACGACCATTTCAACATATGTATGCGTGGCGGAATCCAACCATATCGTTTGGTCCGTTTTTCGCAAGGTAAAGGTGTATTTTCCTTTTTTCCATTGCAATGCGTTTCGCACCGATACAAAATCGCCTTCGTACCCACTGCTTTCGCATAAGCCACCTTTAGCCTTGATGAAAGCATCCTCAGACCGACTACCCCATCGCGAAAAAATCATTGACCTTCCCAAAAGTTTAAAGGGACCAACATTTTCATAGTTTGCTACTGAATTATACCCACCACACTGGGTTTGAATTCCACCGTAGAATTGTACACCGTTGATGGTCGAGGTACCAAAAGGGGCAATGTATATTTGGACACTGTCCGGGATATCCGACAAGATATTGACGTCGATTGAAAAAGTTTCCATCACCTGTTCCTCTTCCAACCAAAGATCAATGTCTATCATATGCCATGGAGGTGTTACAATGAAATCTCCCAAATAGCGGTTATCTTGAAAATAACCCGTGCGATGCTTTCCATTCGACAAAAATTGGGTTCCAATACCGCTCATTTTCCCCAATTCTATGTGTCCAAAATACGAGTTTCCGTTCTCCAATTTAAGAAAACCAATGGATGGCGTTGGCTCCATTGGGTTATCGTCTTGCGAAAACACCTTTGAACATAAAAAGCTAAATAATAAAGAGA
>CAIUWH010000011.1 GCA_903902795.1 uncultured Bacteroidota bacterium | reverse complement strand
CCAAGTTGAATATTCAAAATTCAATAACGAGTGGTTATAATTTTAGGGAAAGACTTGAACAAGGAATGTTGAACAACGAATTTTGAATGTTGAAGTTGGACATGTCATAAGAACTACTATTCTAGCCCCGATTGTAGCGAAAAGCTTTTTGCGGAACAATGCTATTTTTTGTTGGTGTATAAAAGCGACCAGCGGAAGCTGTTTTATGCCTTACAAAAAAAGCATTGTTTGCAAAAACTTGAAGAGGAAAGCGGGATTGGCTTCTAATCAGTTGTCAGTATTCAGTGTTCAGTTTGGACTAGTAGTTTAACAGCTCTTCTATTTTAATTCGTACTTTATCCACATTCGGAATCATGGTAAACTCAAGTGTGCTATTGAGTGGAATTGCGGGCATATTTTCGGATCCGATGACCATGACAGGCGCATCAAGGTATTTGAAACAGTTTTCTTGAATCAATCCGGCTAGGCTACGCGCAAAGGAATTGTTGGTTGGTTCTTCGGTTACGACCAAGCATTTTTTTGCCTTTTTAACCGATTTAAAAATCGCTTCTTCGTCGAGCGGATACAAGGTGCGCAAATCGATGATTTCGACTTGATTTTGGATATCGGCTGATGCGTTCAACGCCCAATGCACTCCCATTCCGTAAGTGATAATTGTTAAAGTCTCGGCGGTTTCTTGTTCCCAGATTTCTTGCACAATATTGGCTTTTCCGAAAGGTAACAGATAATCTTCCGATGGTTCGTTAACTCGTGCCGTTTCCGTACCTTTTACCTTGCTCCAATACAAACCTTTGTGTTCTAAAATCACTACTGGATTTGGATCGTAATACGCCGCTTTTAGCAAACCTTTTAAATCGGCACCATTACTTGGATAAGCGATTTTGATGCCACGAATATTGGTCAGAACGCTTTCTACCGATGAGGAATGATAAGGTCCGCCGCTTCCGTAGGCTCCAATTGGAACGCGTAAAATCATGCTTACGGGCCATTTTCCGTTGGATAAATAACACGACCGACTCACTTCGGTAAACAACTGGTTCAATCCTGGCCAAATGTAATCGGCAAATTGTACTTCAACAATTGGTTTTAAACCAACCGCCGACATTCCGACCGTTGAACCAACAATAAAAGCTTCTTGTATGGATGTATTGAACACGCGTTCGTCTCCGAATTTTTGAGCTAAGGTTGCGGCTTCTCGGAATACTCCGCCGAGTCGCGCACCAACGTCTTGTCCGTACAACAAACATTCGGGGTGTTTTTTCATTAATTCTTCAACTGCAAATAAGGCGCAATCGACCATTACGACTTTGTCTTCACGCTGTGGATTTCGTTCACCAACTTCTTCGGTTATTGGTGTTGGCGCAAAATCATGGGTAAATAAATCTTCGGGTTTTGGGTCTTCTGCTTGTTGGGCTTTTTGGAAATCATTTTTTACCACAGCTGAAGCTGTAGCCGATAGATGCTCTATTTCTTGTTGGGTGAATCCGGCATCCAATAATTGTTGGATTAAAACCGGAAAAGGATCGCGTGATTGTGCTTCTTCTAAATCGTCGCGGTACCATTCCATTCGAACTCCAGATGTATGGTGATTGAGCAACGGCACTTTAGCATGAATTAAAAACGGACGACGTTCTTCACGAATCGTTTGGATTACTTTTTGAACGGCTAAATAGCTTTCCGTAAAGTTGGCGCCATCAATGGAAATCGCTTCGATTCCGTGAAATCCTTGGGCGTATTCGAAGGCGTTTTGCGCTCTGGTTTCAGCAGCGTTGGCCGAAATGTCCCAACCGTTGTCTTGTACTAAATATAAAATCGGAAGTTGTTTTAAAGCAGCCATTTGGAAGGCTTCGGCAATTTCACCTTCGGTGACAGAAGCATCACCTAAAGAACAAACGACTAAAGGTTTTTCTTGATTAATATCTTGAATTCCTATATTTTCTTTATACCAAAAACCCATCGCAGTTCCGGTAGCTGGAATGGCTTGCATTCCAGTTGCCGATGATTGATGTGGAATTTTAGGTTTATCCGCATCTTTTAAACTCGGGTGGCAATA
Source organism: uncultured Bacteroidota bacterium (assembly GCA_903902795.1). GTDB lineage: Bacteria > Bacteroidota > Bacteroidia > Flavobacteriales > Flavobacteriaceae > Flavobacterium. The sequence goes on along the minus strand of CAIUWH010000011.1, from coordinate 19,725 downwards.
ATAGGTTCGCCCGCCTGAAAACGGATCGTCTTTTTTAGCCATTAATTGCAACATTAAATCATAGGGTTGCATCCCGATGGATAATAGCATCGCATCATCACGATAGTATGGAAATGCGTAATCTTGAGGTAACAATTGCATTCCGACTGCGATTTGAATCGCTTCGTGTCCGCGTGACGTAGCGTGTACGTATTTGGAAACGATTTTGAAATTGTCTTCGTACAACGTTGACATGGCTTTTGCGGTTGCCATGGTGGCGAAGGCTTTTTCGAGTATTTTTTTGTCTAACATTATTCTATTTTTTGAACCATTAAGGTATTAAGGTTCATTAAGTTTTCTTAAACTAAAACTACAACCATAAACTCTATTTAACAATTAGGTTTTTTTCAGCTTTTTCTTAATTTTTCTTAATATCTTAATGGTTAAAATTGTTTATTTCGCTTCTACAATCCAACCAAATTCATCTTTTATATCTTGCACTTTTATCGCATTCAAAGTATCATTTACCATAACTGAAACTGGATTTTCTGCAGGAAATTTGATGGACAAGTCGTTGTTGCCAATTTCTTCTATCATTGCTATACCAACCGCCGTTCCTGTGCCGAACGCTTCTTCTAAGCTTCCATTTTTCGAAGCTTCTATGATTTCAGTGATGGTGATTGGACGTTCGGTTACTTCAAAACCTTCGCTTCGCAATACATCGATGACACTCATTCGCGTGATTCCCGATAAGATTGAACCTGTTAAACTCGGCGTGATGAATTTTCCATTTATTTTAAAAAAAATATTCATGGTTCCTACTTCCTGAATGTATTCGAAATCGTGGGCATCTAACCACAACACTTGATCATAGCCTTTCGCTTTTGCATACTCGGTTGGACGAATAGCTGCTGCGTAATTTCCGGCCGCTTTGGCTTCTCCAGTTCCGCCATTTACGGCACGAACGTACTTTTTTTCAGCGTATAATTTAATTCTTCTACTAAAAAAAGGTCCAGCAGGCGACCCCATCACAATGAATTTAAAACTAGTGGCTGCGCGCATTCCGATGAACGCTTCATCAGCATACATAAACGGACGTAAATACAAGGCACTTCCTGTTGATTTCGGAATCCAATTTTTCTCTAAAGCGGTGAATTGTTTTAATGCTTCTACAAACAAATCTTCCGGAAATAATGGCATTCCCATTCTATCGGCACTAAAATTCAGACGTTTTGCATTTTCATCCGGACGAAATAATAATGGAGTTCCGTCTTTTCCCAAAGTGGCTTTCATTCCCTCAAAAATAGCTTGTCCGTAATGCAATGCCATTGCTGCCGGGTGTGTTGGAATTAATGCCAAAGGTTCAATTCTTGGATTACTCCATTCGCCATTTTCAAAATCACAAATGAACATATGATCGGTGAAATGGGTTCCCATGGTAATATTTTCAAGATTGACTTCTGAAACTCTTGATTGTGTGACTTTGGTTATTTTTATAGTTGATGTCATAAACTCTGTCATAATTTATAGTGTTGTATTGGTGTCAAATTGTTCTAAATAATCGCCTACTTTTCGCAAGAATGAACCTCCTAAAAATCCATCAACCACCCTGTGGTCAAAGGAAAGGGAAAGGTACATCATGCTTCTAATAGCGATTTCGTCGCCTTTTGAAGTGGTAATCACTTCGGGACGTTTTTTAATTATTCCGAGTGCTAAAATGGCTACTTCGGGTTGATTGATGATAGGTGTTCCCATCAAACTTCCGAAGGTTCCCACGTTTGAAATGGTGAACGTACTTCCTTGAACTTGTTCAGGTTTCAAATTGTTATTTCGAGAAGCCTCCGCCAAAGAATTTACATCTTTAGCCAAAGCCATCAGATCTTTTTCGTTCGCATTTCGAACCACAGGAACGATTAAATTCCCATTAGGTAAAGCAGTTGCCATTCCGATATTGATATCATTGTGAACGATAATGTTCTTTTCATCCACAGAAACATTGATCATGGGAAAATCGAGAATAGCTTTAGCTACCGCCTGAACAAAAACAGGCGTAAAAGTTAATTTCTCGTTGTGCTTTTCTTGAAATTTATCTTTGTTTGCATTACGCCAGTTGACCAAATTTGTCACATCCACTTCAATATACGAAGTTACGTGTGGCGACGTTTGTTTGGAATACACCATGTGATCGGCAATCATTTTGCGCATGCGATCCATTTCGACGATTCGGTCTTTTCCTTCTATAAAATTGATTTTTGGTTTTGGAAAAGTTGCCGATTGTCGGTTGTCGGTTGTCGGCTTGGACTGAATAGGATATTTACGGTTCTTCAAATAATTAAAAACATCACTTTTTTGCAATCTTCCTTCAGCACCTGAACCGGAAATCGTTTGTAATTCTTCAATTGAAAGGTTTTCTTTTTGGGCAATGGAAATGATTAGAGGTGAAATAAACGCATTCGGATTGGTTGTCAGTTTTCGGTTTTCGGTTTTCGATTGTTGGTTTTGTGATGCTGAAACAAAGACAACTTCTTCATGAGTAGCTTCTGCCTTCTGCTTCTTGCCTTCTGCCTTCTGATTAGAATCTATCAACGCCAAAACTGTCCCAACTTCAACCAGATCGTCTTTGTGAAAACGGATTTCAGTGATTATACCCGAAACTGGCGAAGGCACATCGTTGTCTACTTTGTCAGTAGCTACTTCAATTATAGTTTCATCGGCTTCCACATAATCACCAACTGATTTCAACCAATTGATAATGGTGGCTTCGGTGATGCTTTCACCCATTTTGGGCATTTTGAATTCTGTTATCATTTTTTTGAGATGAAAGAAAATAGAGTGTAGAAAATAGACTTTTGATTCGGTTTATATTCTTTTCTCTATTTTCTATTTTCTTTTAATTTAAATTCTTCTAATGTCTTATAAAACGCTTCTTGTGTTGGACGGTTGGCTGGAATTTCACGCAATGGTTCGACTGCCCTTAATGTTTCATAGCATTCTTTCGGCAATTGCTGGTACAAAGCAGTTCCTTTGGTTTTCCAATCGATCATTTCATCGGAAACGTCTTTTATTATTGTTGCTGGATTTCCAACTACCATTTTTCGGTTTGGGATTTGCATTCCCGCTTTGATGAAACTTAGTGCTCCAATGATACATTCATCACCAACGTTTACATCATCCATAATTACAGCGTTCATTCCGACTAAACAATTTTTACCAATATTGGCTCCGTGAATAATCGCTCCGTGACCAATATGTGCTCCGGCTTTCAATACCATTGACTTTCCAGGAAACATATGAATCGTACAATTTTCCTGAACATTACAACCGTCTTCAATAATTATTTCTCCCCAATCGCCACGAATAGCCGCGCCTGGCCCAACGTACACGTCTTTTCCAATAATCACATTACCCGTTACCGCTGCTTGCGGATGTATGAAACTACTTTCGTGTATTACTGGGATGAACCCTTTGAATTCGTAAACCATAGTTGTCGGTTGTAAGTTGTTGGTTGTCGGTTGAGTTCATCTAACTGAGAACTGACAACCGATAACAGACAACTTGGTTATTTAAATTTCTTCAACGTTTCTTTTGTAAAATCAGACAATACCAATCTGCCGCTGATGGCTGCTCTTTCGGCAAGTAAATTGTCCCAATCTTCTGTTCCTCGCCAAAAAACTTTCTTCATTTCTGTCATAGCTTCTGGATTATAAGAACATAGATGCTCCGCGAATTTTTGAACCGCTTCGTCCATTTCTTCGATAGATTCATAAACATTGGCGAACAAACCTTTTTCTTTTGCCCAATTTGCCTCATAAAATGTGTTGGCATCAATGGCAATTTGTGACATGGCTGAAACTCCCATTTTTCTTTCGATGGCTGGTGAAACTACAAATGGTCCGATTCCGACATTTAATTCTGATAATTTTATGGCTGCAAATTTAGTCGCCATACAATAATCAGTTGACGCTGCTATTCCTACTCCACCACCAACGGTTTTTCCTTGAATGCGTCCTATGATGAATTTTGGGCATTTTCTCATGGCGTTGATTACATTTGCAAATCCTGAGAAAAATACTTTTCCGGTTGCTGCATCGCTGATGGAAATTAGTTCTTGAAAACTTGCTCCAGCACAAAAGGTTCGGTCGCCACCACTTTTTAGGATGATGACTTTAACTTCTGAATTATTTCCAACTTCTGTTATTGTGTTGGCTAATTGTGCTAATATAGCGCTTGGCAAGGAGTTTTGTTCTGGATGAAAAAACTCGATGGTCGCGATGTTGTTTTGTGTGTTTTGTTTTACGTATGCTTCCATATTTTTATTTAACCGCAAAGTCGCGAGGTTTTCGCAAGGTTCGCTAAGTTTTTCATTTTTAAATTAATCCAAATTGTTCAAAGTGATGGTTCAAATGCTTTCTTTCTAATAGATAAGAGACGTATTTATTCATTTCACCGAAAACCATATTCTTTAAAATGGCTTCTGGATTTTCTTTGAAAAAGGTTTTATATTGTTCTCTGGCTTCAAAAAATTTGGCTTTGGCGGTTTCGAAATCGGGATGAATTAAAACTTCCAATTCGTCTTTTTTCATCGTTGGAAATTGGGTTCCCATTGGGAATTTATCGTAATTGTATAACGAATTATTAACTTTATCCAAAATCTTTTCGGGAGTTGCGATTTCAAAATCTTGAATTTCTCCTGACATAATTCTGTAACCTTCTTCCAAATGTTCTAACAAATGTTGTGGCGTTAGAATTCCCCAACTTGGTTTTGAATTTTCAGTCAATTTATTCAAACATTCGGTTATTTTTTCATCCGTCATTTCAACAAATGTTTCTTGCTTTTTCTGAACCATTGTTAGAATTGTGGCAACTGCTACCAATTCGTTTTCTGTGTCAAAAACTTCTACGAACCATTTTACAATGCCACTTGGATGTTCGGCAGAAGCCACATCTCTATCCACTTTTTGTTTACACGTTAATCGAACATAAACCGTGTCGTTGTGGTAAATTGGGCGCAAGAAACGACATTCTTCCAAACCATAATTCGCGGCAACCGGACCTTTATTTGGGTACACGAACAAACCTGCTGCAGCCGCTAAAATGAAGTAACCGTGAGCTGTTCGTTTTTTGAAAATACTTCCGTCAAGCGAAGTAATGTCGGTGTGTGCGTAGAAATGATCCCAAGTGATATTGGCAAAATTGATGATGTCAGTATCGGTTACTGTTCTATTGTGCGTTCGTAATGACATTCCGGGTTGGATGTCTTCCCAATGGTATTGAAAAGGATGCTGTGTGATTTCTTTGTAAGCCGAATTCGCTTGATAAATTCCGGTGATTTCGGTTAAAGTCGTCGGCGAACCTTGAATCGCACAACGTTGCATATAATGTTTAATTCCGCGAACTCCACCCATTTCTTCTCCGCCACCTGCACGACCTGGACCACCGTGAACTAACAATGGCAATGGAGATCCGTGACCTGTACTTTGTTTGGCATTTTCTCTGTTTAGAACCAAAATTCTTCCGTGATGCGATGCAGCGTTTACTACGTATTCTTTTGCAATTTCGTCTGAATTTGTAACGATTGACGACACTAACGAACCTTTACCCATTTGAGCCAATTCGATGGCTTCGTCTAAAGTTTTGTATGGCATAATCGTAGAAACTGGACCAAAAGCTTCGGTTTCGTGAACGGCTAAATTGGTGAATGGATTATCTTCCCGAAGTAAAATTGGACTTACAAAAGCGCCTTTATCATCGGCTCCGATTATATTGGTTTTTTCTAAATTGCCGTAGACTATTTCGGCAGATTTTGATAATGCTGTAACTCTTCCTTTTAGAACATGGACTTGGTCTTTACTTACCAAAGCACCCATTCGGACTTCTTTTAATCTTGGATCACCGATAGCAACTTTGTCTAATGATTTGGAAAGTGCTATTTGAACGTCATCCATCAATTTTTCTGGAACTATCATACGGCGAATGGCGGTACATTTTTGTCCGCATTTTACAGTGATTTCGCTTCGAGCTTGATTGATGAATAAATCGAATTCGGGTGTTCCTGGAACGGCATCTTCTCCTAAAATTGATGCGTTTAATGAGTCAGCTTCCATGGTAAACGGAACCGATTCTTGGATGATTCTTGGATGCGATTTTAGTAATCTTCCAGTAGTAGCGGAACCTGTAAACGTGATGACATCTTGACTTTCAACCGTATCGAAAATATTTTTTGCTGTTCCTGAAATTAATTGTAGTGCGCCTTCGGGTAATATATTGGATGCGATTATTTCACGAACAACAGCTTCGGTTAAATAAGCAGTTACTGGCGCTGGCAAAACAACCGCTGGCATTCCGGCCATCCAATTGCAGGCACATTTCTCTAACATTCCCCAAATTGGAAAGTTGAAAGCGTTAATGTGAATTGCAACTCCTTTTTTCGGAACCAAAATATGATGTGCCATAAATCGACCACCTTTTGATAGATCGATTGGATCTCCTTCTACGTGGTACGGTTGGTTTGGGAATAATTTTCGCAAAGACGCATTGGCATATAAGTTTCCGAATCCACCTTCGATGTCAATCCATGAATCGACGCGAGTAGCACCAGTTCTATAGCTAATCTCATAGAAAGCTTCTTTGCGTTTGGTTAAATACATTGCCAAACTTTTAATCATATTTCCTCGTTCTTGGAAAGTCATTTTGCGGAGTTTTTCGCCACCTTTGGTTCTTCCATACTGCAAAATGGCTGGAATATCCAATCCTTCCACTGAAGTTTCTGCGATGAATTCTCCTGTGACTGCGTCATAAGACGGTTTTCCATCTCCAGTTGCAGAAGTCCATTTTCCGAGTACGTAATGTTGTGTTTTATTCATACTTTTTCATTTAACCGCGAGGAGCGCAAAGGTTTACGCTAGGTTCGCAAGGTTTCTATATTTTTTGCCACAGATTTCACAGATTAAACGGATTTTTATTTTTTTCTATGAGCGAATGGCTTGGTCTTTATTTGTAATCCATTTTCCTGCTTTCCGCACCACACGGTGGTTTGCTCCAATCAGGGCTAGTTTGTAATCTATTTGTGTATTTGTAATCATTTTTCTATTGGCTAAAGCCGACGGCTATTCAGCTACGCGTTCTATAATTGCGGCGTAACCTTGACCAACGCCGATGCACATGGTGATTAAGGCGTATCTTTTTCCTGTTAATTGTAACTCTAATGCAGCTGAATACGCGATTCTTGCTCCGGTTACTCCTAATGGATGCCCAAGTGCGATGGCGCCACCGTTTGGATTTATTCGTGGATCATTGTCTTTCAATCCTAATTCGCGAATGCATGCTATACTTTGAGCTGCAAAGGCTTCGTTTAATTCGATGATGTCGATTTGATCTAATGTTAATCCTGCTTTTTCTAAAGCGATTTTGGTGGCTTCTACAGGACCAATTCCCATTATTCTTGGTTCAACTCCAACTACAGATGAACTTACAATGCGAGCAAGTGGTTTTAAGTTGTATTTTTTTACTGCTTCTTCTGATGCTATGATTGTGGCACAAGCTCCATCATTTAAACCTGATGCATTTCCAGCAGTCACGCTTCCGTCTTTTTTGAAAGCTGGACGCAATTTGGCTAAGCCTTCTAAGGATGTCGTTGGTTTGATGAATTCGTCTTTGGAGAACTGAATTGCATCGCCTTTTCGTTGTGGAATTGCAACAGCTACTATTTCTTTGGCTAATCTTCCTGAAGTTTGCGCTGCTGTTGCTTTTTGTTGGCTATTTAAAGCAAACGCATCTTGGTCTTCTCTACTTATATTATATTTTTCAACTAGATTTTCAGCGGTTTCACCCATAGCATCGGTACCGTACATGGTGTGCAATGTAGGGTTGATGAAACGCCAGCCAAAACTAGAATCGTACATTTTACTATCTGTGCCGTATGCTGAAGATGGTTTGGAAATGACTAATGGTCCGCGTGTCATGTTCTCGATTCCGCCAGCTATAAAAACGTGTCCGTCGCCAGCTTTGATGGCACGATTGGCATTGATTATGGCTGATAAACCCGAACTGCACAAGCGATTTACGGTTTCACCTGGAACCGTATAAGGCAATCCTGCTAATAATAATGACATACGAGCCACATTGCGGTTGTCTTCACCAGCTTGATTGGCGCAACCCATGATGACGTCGTCGTAGGCATCGGTTGGGATGTTTGAGTTTTTTTCTACTACAGTTTGGATGACCAAAGCTCCTAAATCATCTGGGCGAACCGATGCTAGTGTTCCTTGGTAACTTCCGATTGGCGTTCGAACGCCGTCTATGATATATGCTTCCATTTTCAGTTTTCAGTTGACAGTTTTCAGTTGACAGTTGCTCAACTTTGAACTTATATTTGTTTTTTATTTTATTCTCGATTCAATGCATTTACTATTTAGCCCTGATTAGAAGTAGTATCCTTTTTTTAATGAAATGCACCTCGACTGCGCTCGGTGTGACAAAAAAGATACTACGGAAAGCGGGATTAAGCTTCAAAAAGTCATTCCCATTCTTTATCACTTCTAAACACCGTTCCTTTAAATAAGGCCACTGTTTTTTCTTCTTTTTTTATTTCGATGGTATAAAAACCAAATTTATTTTTGAGTGCGTCTTGTTTTGCAATAGCTACAATTTTGTCACCTTCTTTTAAAACTTCTATATGATTAATTGATGTGTCAACACTCACTGATTGACGGCCATGAGAATTAGAAGCGAATGCTAAAGCACTATCAGCCAACGAATAGGTGATTCCGCCATGAGCGATGTTAAAACCATTTGTCATCTCTTTTCGTATAACCATAGAAAGTGAGCAAGTTCCTTCGTCTACATTTTCAACCGTGATGCCTAGCCATTGGCTAAAAGCATCATTATCAAACATTTTATTTACAATTTCTTTGGCTGTCATTAGTTGAAAAAAGTTTTGTTTTCTCTATTCATTCTTCTTAAAATTGAACTACATCTGTATCGATCTTCGTGGTATTCGTGGTATAATTCGTCTAATTTCTCTACGCACCATTGTATTCCGAGTTCGTCTGCCCAAGCGAGTAATCCTTTTGGGTAATTTACTCCTTTGCTCATTGCGTTGTCGATGTCTTTCGCAGATGCTACATTTAAAAATAGGGTATCTGCCGCTTCGTTGATGAGCATGACGATGACTCTTTCGAAAATGCTTTTTGCAAAAAAGGCATCTTCTTTTGGAGCAGGTAATTCTTGGCTATAATCATAAAATCCTCTTCCTGATTTTCTGCCTAAAAATCCAGCTTCCAGCAAACGTTTTTGTGTGAATGATGGTTTGAATTTTGGATCAAAATAGAAGGCGCTGAACACAGTTTCTGTCACTGTGTAATTGACATCGTGACCAATCATATCCATTAATTCGAATGGTCCCATTTTAAACCCACCTATCGTTCTTAAAGCCCAATCTATTGTTGCGAAACTAGCTATTCCTTCATCATATAGTCGTAAACTTTCGCTGTAAAAAGGTCTTGCGACACGGTTTACTATAAATCCTGGAGTGTCTTTGGCAACGGCAACTACTTTCTTCCAATCGGAAATGGTTTGCACTGATTTTTGCAGTACTTCTTCGCTAGTTTGAACCGCTGGAATGACCTCTACCAATTGCATTAGCGGTGCTGGATTAAAAAAGTGAATTCCAAGGACACGTTCTGGTTTTTGGCAAGAGGCAGCAATGGAAGCAATTGATAACGATGATGTGTTGGATGCGAGAATGGTTTTTTCTGAAACTAATGTTTCTAATTCGGAAAACACCTTTCGCTTAACTTCAAGGTTTTCGACAATGGCTTCGATGACCAAATCGGAATCCGACAAATCCTGTAAGGTAGTGACGTAAGAAATGTTGCTTTGGATTCGTGATTTTTCGGTTGCATCGATTTTCTCCTTTTCCATTAATTTAGATAAAGTGATTTCAAGCGCATTTTTACTTTTGGTCAATGCTTCTTGATTTAAATCGAATAATTTTACTGTACAACCTGAAGTGGCAGCTACTTGTGCGATGCCGCTTCCCATTGTTCCTGAACCTATGATGGCTACTTTCATTTTCTGATTGTAAGATTATAGGATTGTAGGATTGTAGGATTTTAAAAACATCTTAAAATCGTACAGTCTTACAGTCTCTTTTAATTTCCCTTAAACTCGGGTTTTCTTTTCTCAACGAAAGCAGTTACGCCTTCTTTGTAATCGTTTGATGAACTGGCTTCGATTTGCAAATCTGATTCTAAAGCTAGTTGTTGTTCTAGATTATTGGTCATCGATTGATTTAATAATCTTTTGGTTAATCCGATTGCTTTTGTTGGCATTTGGGCTAAGTTTTTTGCCAATGTCATTACCTCTTCTTCAAAAAATGATGTTGGATAAATCTTATAGATCATTCCCATTTGCAGCGCTTCTTGTGCAGTTACTTTGTCGCCTAACATCATCAATGCAGCTGCTTTTTGGAAGCCAATTAATCGAGGCAAAAAGAAAGTGCCTGCACTATCTGGAATTAATCCGATTTTACTAAATGCTTGAATGAAACTGGCACTTTCAGATACTACGACTATATCGCAAGCTAATGCAATGTTTGCTCCAGCTCCGGCTGCGACTCCGTTTACTGCAGCAATTATTGGTTTTTCTATGTTTCTGATTTTTTGAATGATTGGATTATAATGTTCTTCTAATATTTTTCTGAAACCTGGATTTAATTCTGGGTCGGTTACTTCTTTTAGGTCTTGTCCGGCGCAAAATGCTTTTCCGTTTCCGGTGATTACTATTGCACGAACATCACTATTGTTTGCACAATTATCTAGAGTTTCTTGTAACCGAAATGCCATTTCGCGGTTGAAACTATTGAAAACTTCGGGTCTGTTGAGTGAAATCAACGCGACATTGTTCTCAATTTTTAGTTCTATTGAATTATTGCTCATACCTTATTTTATTTTTAAACCATTAAGAAATTAAACTTCATTAAGCGTTTGATTTCAAAAGATTCCCATTTATAAGGGAATTTATTTTAAACATTTAAAATAGTCGAATGGTTCCAAGCAATCGTCGCATTGGAAAAATGCTTTGCAGGCTGTTGAACCGAATTGACTAACTAATTTAGTATTTAATGAGCCACATTGTGGACATTTTACTAGTTTTTTGTTTCCAAGAAGTGCTTCTTTATCAGCTGACTCTGATAAGGGTGAAGCAATTCCGTATTTTTCTAATGCTGCTCTACCTTTAGGCGTAATCCAATCGGTTGTCCACGCTGGCGATAGGATTAGTTCTACTTTGGCTTCGTATCCTTGTTGTTTGAATGCTGCAACAATATCATCTTCAATAACATCCATTGCTGGGCAACCACTATAGGTTGGGGTGATTTGAACTTCAACTATATCATTAACAACTTTGGCAGAACGTACAACGCCCATTTCCATAATGGATAAAACGGGAATTTCTGGATCGGAAACTGTTTCGAGAATTTCGAAAAGTTTTTGGTCGATATGTCCTGTTGTTTCTGTCATAAAGATTTATTTGATTGAAGATTGCTTTGCCAGTTCGAGCAAAGCTCTCGAGTAACGATTTTTGCTTTTTTGAATTGAAAAAATTCAGAAATCAAAATTCAGAAATGCTTCGCCAGTTCGAGCATAGCTCTCGGGTCGACAATCTTAATCATTTACCAATTCATATTTGGATACGCTAATTGCATGTATTGCATTTGCGCTAGAAGATATCCCATGTGCTCGCTATGAACTCCTTGTTTTCCTCCTTTTTGGAAGTATTCTATTGTTGGAATTTGCAATGTTGATTCTGTTAAAATTTCGTTTACTTTATTGAAATAATTTGTTTTCAATAGTGTTACATCAACACCAATTCCTTGCGCAACCATTGCTTTATCGGCATCCGTTTGATGGAATAATTCGTCGGTGAAAATCCATAAATTGTCTATAGCAGTTTGTATCCTGTTATGGCTTTCTTCCGTTCCGTCGCCTAATCTTCTAATCCAATCAGAAGAAAAACGAGCGTGATACGACACTTCTTTTATGCTTTTTTTGGCAATTGCCGACAAAGTTTCGTCTTTGCTATTTTGCAATTCGTTTAACATTAACAAATGATAAACATCAAATAGAAATTGTCGTGAAATCGAATAGGCAAAATCTTGATTGGGTTGTTCAACCAACAAAACATTTTTATATTCTCTTTCTTTTCTTAAAAAAGCAAGCGTATCTTCAGTCGCGTCTCCTCCAATAACTTTTGCAGCATATTGAAAATAGCTGCGTACTTGACCGAATAAATCGAGTGAAATATTGGTCAGTGCGATATCGGTTTCTAGACTTGGACCGTGACCGCAAAGTTCACCGAGACGTTGTCCTAGAATTAGAGAATTATCTGCAATTCCGTATATGTATTGAATTAAATTGTTGTTCATTTTTTGTTTTTTAAACCATTAAGAAATTAAGAAATAGTAAGTTTAAACCATATAAGACAATTAAGGTCATTTAAGTAAAACTTATTTCAAATTCTACATGTGTTTCAATTCGTCTGGAAGTTCGTAAAAGGTGGGATGACGGTAAGCTTTGTCTTTTGCAGGTTCAAATAGCTCAGCGCTATCATCTGGATTTGACGCTGTGATTTGAGCTGAGGGCACAACCCATATGCTTACGCCTTCCATACGACGTGTGTAAACATCGCGTGCGTTTTCTAATGCCATAGTTGCATCACTCGCGTGTAATGAACCACAATGACGGTGTTCTAACCCGTTTTTACTTCGAATAAATACTTCCCAAAGAGGCCAATTCTTCATAGTGTTGAAAGTTGTCGGTTGTCGGTTGTCGGTTTTCAGTTAAAACTGATAACAGATAACTGACAACTGAATTAAATTGCTTGTTGTACTTGTTTATTGGCTTGTTTTTCGGCGTAAGCCATCGCGGCATCGCGCACCCATTTGCCGTTTTCCCAAGCGTTTACTCTTGCTGAGATACGCTCTTTATTGCATGGTCCGTGACCTTTTACCACTTGCCAAAATTCATCCCAATTCATTGCTCCAAAATCGTAGCATTGCTTTTCTTCGTTCCATTTTAAATCTGGATCTGGAATGGTTAGTCCAATCATTTTGGCTTGAGGAACGGTTTGGTCTACAAATTGTTGGCGCAAATCGTCGTTGCTTTTACGCTTTAATTTCCATTTCATTGATTGTTCGGTGTGCACAGATTCGGCATCTAAAGGTCCAAGCATCATTAAAGAAGGCCACCACCAGCGGTTCAATGCATCTTGCGCCATTTCTTTTTGCTCTGGAGTTCCTTCGGCTAAGGTCATCATAATTTGAAAACCTTGTCGCTGGTGAAAACTTTCTTCCTTACACACGCGAACCATTGCTCGTGCGTAAGGTCCAAAAGATGTTGAACATAGCGGCACTTGATTGATAATTGCAGCGCCATCAACCAACCAACCGATTGCGCCCATATCGGCCCAAGTCAGTGTTGGATAATTGAAAATACTGGAATATTTTGCTTTTCCAGAATGCAATTGTTCGTATAATTCTTCACGTGATACACCTAAAGTTTCACAAGCAGAATAAAGGTATAAACCGTGTCCGGCTTCATCTTGGATTTTAGCCAAAAGTGCAACTTTACGTTTAAGTGAAGGCGCACGTGTAATCCAATTTCCTTCGGGTAGCATTCCTACGATTTCGGAATGCGCGTGTTGGGAAATTTGACGAATGTGTGTTTGACGATACTTTTCGGGCATCCAATCTTTAGGTTCGATTTTTTCGTCTCTAGCAATTCGTGCATCGAAGATTTCTTCTAAATTTTTTACTTCTTTTTCTGACATACTTTTTTGAATTAGTGTTCAGCCTGCCTGCGGTAGGCAGGTGTTCAGTCACCGTAATACTTTACTTTGCAGTAACTTTGAACGATTATTATTTTATTCTTTTTGAACCATTTAGTTATTTAAGGTTCATTAAGATAGTGCTGTTTTATATTTTAATTTTTATTCAATTCGTTTACTTCTTAGCCCTGACCTGCCTGTCGGCAGACAGGTTGAAGCAAGTATCCTTTTTTGTAAAAAAAGATACTGTGTAAAGCAGGAAAATGGACTACAAAAATTCCCGAGCCATTCGCTGTAAAAGATTTATTTGATTGTTGATTAACGATTGTTGATTTTAGATTTTTAAGGTCATCAATCAAAATTCGTTACTCTTAAATCGTTACTCTTACACTCCAAAATCGACTACTACTTTGTCGGTCGTTGGGACGGCTTGACAACTCAAGATGAATCCTTTTGCAACTTCGTGTGCATCAAGAGCATAGTTGACTTTCATTTCGACTTCTCCTTCTACAACTTTGCATTTACAAGTGCTGCATACACCGCCTTTACACGCAAATGGCAAATCGGCTCCAGCTGCTAACGCGCCATCGAGAATATTGTCGAATGCTTCTTCCATGACGAAGTGGAACTCTTTTCCTCCGTCGATGATGGTAATATCCGTTCCATTTACTTTATTTTCTACTATTCTTTGAATTCGTTTTTTATCTTCTTCAGAAATTCCTGACGTGAATAATTCGTAATGAATTTTTTGTTCGTCCAATCCAGCAGCTTTTAACTCATCACGCAGTAGGAAAATCATATCTTCGGGTCCGCAGATAAAACAATCGTCAGTTGACGGAATATCTATAATTTTTTCGGTTAAAACCTGAATTTTTTCTTTAGTGAAACGACCGTTAAACAACTCGGATGCGCGGTGTTCTTTGGTAAGAAAATGAAAAATCTCAAATCGATTGAAATAGATATTCTTTAGTTGCTCAATTTCTTCTTTAAAGATAATTGATTTAACCGCACGATTTAGATAAAATAGTTTAAAAGTGCTGTTGGGTTCTGCTGCTAAATGCGTTTTTATGATAGATAGTATCGGAGTAATTCCGCTTCCTGCTGCAAAGGCGATATAATTCTTGGCTTTTTGCGAGTCGATTTCAACGTTGAATTTTCCGCTCGGCGCCATTAGTTCAATAGTGTCATTTTTTTTTAAAGTTTCGTTTACATAGGTTGAGAACAAACCACCATTGATTTTTTTGACAGCAACTTGCCACTTATTTTCTAAAGGAGAGGTACATAATGAATAGGAACGACGAACATCTTCACCGTTAATATTCGCTCGCAAGGTTAGATGTTGCCCTTGTTTGAATTGGAACTCAGTTTGCAATTCGGTTGGAATATGGAACGTAACAACCGAGCAATCTTTGGTTTCTTTGTAAATATCAGCGATCTTAATAGAATGAAATTTTGCCATATGTTGTCAACTAAACAAAACTAACATTTGTTAGTTTGTTAGGCAAATTTAATGATTTTTTTGATTGGTTACGAAAACGTTGTAATTTTTTTTAACCTCGAAGATTTCAAAACTCTTCGAGGGTTGAGTTCAAAACTCTTCGAGGGTTTTAATTATTAAACTATTCCGTTGAGTAAAACTTGAACCATATTGGATTTCAGGACTGATGGATTTGGACTTTTTTTCTTTCCATACCAAAGGTACAAGGTTCGTAAGGTAGAAAGAGTGGAAAAAATAATGACTTCGATGTTTAGATTTTTGATTTCGTTGTTCTCGATTCCAGTTTTGATGATGGTTCGGAAACTCTCTTCATAGTCTTCACGCATTTTTACAAAATACGTCAAATCACTGTCGGTTAAATGCATCCAATCGTTGTTTAGACAGGCTAAAGCATCGGGATTTCGGAGTGTAATGTCGATATGAAGTTGGATGACGCGTTCAATTTTTTGAATGGTTGAAATTTCGGAAGCTACGATTTCATCGATTACAGAAGTAAATTCCTCTGCAATTTCGATGATAATGAGTACTAAAATCTCTTGTTTGGATTTGATATGATTGTACAAACTGGCGGCTTTGATGTCCATTGCTTGTGCGATGTCGCGCATGGTTACAGCGCTATAACCTTTCTCTTTAAAAAGTTTTGCTGAGACATTGACGATTTCGGTTTTTCGATCGGTAATTTTCATGAAGGTCAAATATATATAATATTTTGAGTTGAGTAACTTTTGTTACTTAATTGTGGTTCGAGTTGGATTATTTTTGTAGTATGATTTTGCCATTAGTACTATAGATTTGTGTACCGACGAGTATTTGAAAGATATTCGATAAATTTTAAAAAAAGAAGCTATGGGATTATTAAATATATTAGGCTTTGGCGGAAAAACTGAAAGTGTGAATGAATACATGGAGAAAGGAGCTGCAATTATTGACGTGCGAACAGTCGGAGAATACCGCGATGGCCACATTAACGGTTCTAAAAATATTCCGTTGAGCGCAATTGGAAATCAAATTGAGGCCATAAAAAAATTGAACAAACCTGTTATCGTTTGCTGTGCAAGTGGAATGCGTAGCGCGCAAGCCACATCGATTTTAAAAAGCAATGGTATCAAAGCGATAAATGGCGGCGGATGGAGTAGTTTAAATAACAAATTAAAATTAGATTGATTAAGTTGATTGTTGAATGAAGCGGCTCCAATACTAGGAGCCGTTTTTTTTGGACCTTTCTCAAAAAAGTCACGGACAACCCAAGAGTTGATTGCATACCTTTTTTAAAAAAGTAAGCCAAAAAAAAACCGCAACATCAAGTTTGCGGTTTATTCATTTTATAATTTAATGACCGATCAAGCAGGTTACATCATTCGAAAGTACATCGTATTCAATTAAATACGCTGCTATAGGTGAAGCAACTATTTTTTTACCGTTGGCGGATATTGTTCCAAAATTCGCGTTACAAACTCCTTGATGTTTTCATCTTTTTTTTCCATTCTTTTGGTCAGCACGCCTTCACCTTGTCCTTGCCAAATCAATTCTTTCTTCTTCGCATCGATAAAGTCGATTGTTAAGGTTCCTTCTGTATAGCGGTTTACTGAGGTATTGCCGCCCCACATCCATGGATTCCAGCCCCAACCCCAACCATAACCCCAACCCATATTGAATTGGTTTATATCGACTTGTTCTCTTTCTTTGGTGAAAAAGTTAATGAGCAAATCGGGAGTTTCGCTTTTGGTCAAACCTTTTGCAGCCATTACTTCATCGATAGAGCGTAATATTCGTTTTTTATCTAAATCTGATATTTCTACCTTATCGATACCGCTTTTATGGTAGGCATAGGTTTTATAACCATCAAACGACACATTTTTGTCGTAGTCAGTATTTACTCGAACTGAACTGCAAGAGGCAAGAACGAAGAGTAGGAGGAAAGGGATAAATTGTTGTGTTTTCATAGTATTTTTATTTTAGTTTTATTCCGCTGCGCTCCATATAGTTCGGCTACGCCTCGGGTCAAGTTTCAGGTTTCAAGTTTAGCTGCGCTCTGTTTTTCGTCGAGGCGAATCAAGTGTAGGTCTCAAATTGAATCTATAATTAACTTGAAACTTTAAACTTGAAACAAATCATCATTTACTAAATTAGGGATGGTTACTTTCAATAAAGGTTGCGTCTCCATCGCTCTTTTTATTGCAAAAATCGCGCCTTCGTTTCTGGCCCAACTTCTTCTTGAAATTCCGTTGTTTACATCCCAGAAAAGCATTGATTCTAAGCGTCTTGATGCTTCTATAGTGCCATCAAGAACCATACCAAAACCGCCGTTAATTACTTCGCCCCAACCAACTCCGCCGCCATTGTGGATTGACACCCAAGTAGCACCTCTGAAACTGTCACCAATCACATTTTGTATTGCCATATCGGCAGTAAAACGCGAACCATCATAAATGTTTGATGTTTCTCTGTACGGTGAATCGGTTCCTGAAACATCATGATGATCGCGACCTAAAATCACATAACCAATGGCACCGTTTGCAATCGCTTGATTGAACGCTTCGGCAATTTTAATTCTTCCTTCGGCGTCGGCGTACAAAATACGTGCTTGTGAACCAACGACTAACTTATTTTCTTGAGCGCCTTTTATCCACTGAATGTTGTCCGCCATTTGTTGTTGGATTTCTTCGGGCGAGTTTTTCATCATTTGTTCCAATACTTGGCAAGCAATTTTATCAGTTTTAGCTAAATCTTCAGGATTTCCTGAGGCGCAAACCCAACGAAAAGGACCGAAACCGTAATCAAAACACATTGGACCCATAATGTCTTGCACGTAGGATGCGTATTTGAATTCGTGACCAATTGTAGGATGTTCATCCATAACATCGGCGCCCGCACGAGAAGCTTCTAATAGAAAAGCATTTCCGTAATCGAAGAAATACGTTCCTTTTGCGGTATGTTTGTTGATTGCGGCTGCATGACGACGCAACGTTTTTTGCACTTCTTCCTTAAATTGAGTAGGATTGTCGGCCATTAAGGCATTCGACTGCTCAAAAGTAAATCCGATTGGGTAGTAACCTCCAGCCCAAGGATTGTGCAACGAAGTCTGATCAGACCCCAAATCGATATGAACATTCTCTTGATTAAAGCGTTCCCATACCTCTACAACATTTCCAAGATAAGCGATTGAAACAACTTCTTGTTTTTCGAGCGCTTTTTTAACTCTAGGCACTAGTTCGTCAATTTTTTCAATTACTTCATCAATCCAACCCTGCGAATGGCGTATGTGCGTGATTTTTGGATTCACTTCGGCACAAACCGTTATGCAACCCGCGATATTTCCTGCTTTTGGTTGAGCTCCAGACATTCCGCCCAGTCCAGAGGTTACGAATAATCCGCCTTTGGGTGCTTTCTTAATTTTTCTAAAACCGTTTAAAACTGTTATAGTTGTGCCGTGAACAATTCCTTGTGGACCGATATACATATAACTTCCAGCGGTCATTTGTCCGTATTGCGAAACGCCTAGGGCATTCATTTTTTCCCAATCGTCGGGTTTTGAATAATTAGGAATCACCATGCCGTTTGTTACCACAACTCTTGGAGCTTCTTTGTGTGATGGAAATAAACCCATGGGATGACCTGAATACATGGTTAGGGTTTGCTCGTCGGTCATTTCGGATAAATACTGCATGGTTAACAGGTATTGCGCCCAATTTTGAAAGACCGCACCGTTCCCGCCATAGGTTATTAGTTCATGGGGATGTTGTGCCACAGCATAATCCAAATTGTTTTGAATCATGAGCATGATGGCTTTGGCTTGTTCGCTTTTGCCCGGATATTCTGAAATAGGTCGTGCATACATGCGGTAATCGGGTCGCAAACGATACATATAGATACGGCCGTAGGTTTCGAGTTCGTCTCTGAATTCGGAAATTAATTCGGCGTGATGTTGCGGTTCAAAATACCGTAGTGCGTTTTTGAGTGCGAGTTTTTTTTCTTCATCGGAAAGAATTTCTTTACGTTTAGGTGCGTGATTGATTTCGTATTCGTAGGGTTTAGGCTGTGGTAAAACCTTCGGAATTCCTTGAAGTATTTGTTCTTGAAAAGTCATTTTTTAGACTGTTTAGATTGCTGGATTATTAGACAGTTAGACTGTAAGATTTTTGGATTGTAAGATTACAAGACTATACGACTATGAGATTTTATCTTCTATCTTCTATCTTCTATTTTCTATTTTCTATTTTCTATTTTCTATTTTCTATCTTCTATTTTCTTTCTTCTTTCTTCTTTCTTCTGCCTTCTTTCTTCTGCCTTCTTTCTTCTGCCTTCTTTCTTCTGCCTTCTGCCTTCTGCCTTCTGCCTTCTGCCTTCTGCCTTCTGCCTTCTGCCTTCTGCCTTCTGCCTTCTGCCTTCTGCCTTCTGAAAGAAGAGGTAAAGTTACTGAGATT
>CAIUWH010000010.1 GCA_903902795.1 uncultured Bacteroidota bacterium | reverse complement strand
GTTTATGGTGACGCACGACCGTTTCTTTTTGGAGCGTGTGTGCAACGAAATCATCGAATTGGACAACGGTAAACTCTACCAATACAAAGGTAATTATTCGTATTATTTGGAGAAAAAAGAAGAACGACTGGCTTCAGAAAATGCGAGTATCGACAAAGCGCAAAACCTTTTTGTAAAGGAATTGGCGTGGATGCGACGTCAGCCAAAAGCGCGTACGACCAAATCAAAATCGCGTCAGGATGATTTTTACGTAATCAAAGAAAAGGCCGAAAGCCGACGTAAAGAAAACGTAATTGAGCTCGAAATCAACATGGAACGTTTGGGTAGTAAAATCATAGAATTGCACAAAATTTCGAAGAAGTTTGGCGATAAAATGATTTTGGATAATTTTAGTTTCGATTTTCAACGCGGCGCTCGCATCGGAATTATCGGGAAAAACGGAACGGGTAAATCGACGTTTCTGAATTTACTTACACGAACACTTCCGACCGATAGCGGGAAAGTAATTACGGGCGACACTATAAAAATTGGATATTATACGCAAAGCGGAATCAATCCGAAACCCGGACAACGCGTCATTGATATTATTAAAGAATACGGCGAGTACATTCCGCTTATGAAAGGCAAATTGATATCGGCCTCGCAATTATTAGAGCGATTTTTATTCGACAGCAAAAAACAATACGATTACGTAGAAAAATTAAGCGGTGGCGAATTGAAGCGGTTGTATTTGTGTACGGTTTTGATTCAGAATCCGAATTTCTTAATTTTGGATGAGCCGACCAACGATTTGGATATCGTTACGTTGAACGTATTGGAAAGTTTTTTACTGGATTTCCCAGGCTGTTTGTTGGTGGTTTCGCACGACAGGTATTTCATGGACAAAATTGTAGATGATTTATTTGTGTTTCGTGGAAACGGAATTGTGGAAAATTTCCCAGGAAATTACTCTGATTTTAGAGCGTATGAAGATTCGGCGGAACCGAACAAAGACGATAAGATTGCTTCGTCCCTCGCAAAATCATGGAAACAAACCAAAACGATTTCAACAGGTTTGAGTTTTAACGAACAAAAAGAGTTCAATAAAATTGAAAAGGAAATCAAAGATTTAGAGTACGAAAAGAAACAAATCGAGCAATTGTTCTCCGACGGAAAAGTAGCCGATAACGAAATCGAAAACAAGGCCAACGAATTACAAAAGGTGATTCAAGCAATGGAGAAAAAAGAAGAACGTTGGTTTGAGTTATCGAGTAAAATGGAATAAATTATTACACAGAGATTCACTAAGAAAAACACAGAGTTTCGCTAAGCTTTATTTTTTCTTTGTGTAGCTTTGTGACAAACTCTGTGAAACTCTGTGTTACAAAACATAAAATCATATCTCAAATTCCTCTGGCACTCCAAAAACCAACACGGAGTGCATTCGCCTTTTGTATTTGATTTAGTGACGAAATGTTTTTATGATTCTGCAAAATACCCAGAATACTCCATTTTAAAGAACTACCGAAAATCGCTTTTACAAAACACCAACACGATTGAAGTCACCGATTTTGGTGCGGGTTCACGAGTCTTTAAAAGCAATACTCGCGCTATCAATCAAATTGCAAAAAACGCCGGAATTTCCCCAAAAAGAGCGGAGTTGTTGTTTCGGATGGTGCGTTATTTTGAGCCAGATACAATTTTAGAAATTGGAACTTCACTCGGATTGGCTACTTCGGCCTTAGCAATGGGAAACGAAAAGGCGAAAATCATTACGTTGGAAGGTTGTCCGAATACAATGGCAATTGCAAATGAGATGTTTAATGATTTAACTCTCAAGTTACCTACTAAAAACATTCAATTTGTCAACACTGAGTTTTCAACTTATCTCAATACCCGACAACTGACAACCGACAACCGACAACTGATCTATTTCGACGGCAATCATTCCAAACAAGCCACACTCGACTATTTTGAACTTTTATTGCCTACAATTTCCAACGATTCGGTTTGGATTTTCGATGACATTCACTGGAGTAACGGTATGGAAGAAGCGTGGGAAATCATTCAAAATCACCCAAAAGTGTCTGTAACTATCGATACCTTTCAATGGGGAATTGTATTTTTTAGAGCCGAACAAGAGAAGGAACATTTTGTGGTTCGGGTTTAAGATTGTTTAAATAGGTGTAATTTTGTTGTAACATTCTATCAAAATAGATGTCTTATTGCTAACTTTAAACGATTTTAAACTTTTAAACGCTAACAATGGCAAATCCATTAATCAAAATAAAAGACATCAAAAGAGATTTCGTTCTAGGGAATGAGATCATTAACGTATTAAAAGGTATTGATTTGCAAATCAACAAAGGTGAATACGTGGCTTTGATGGGTCCGTCAGGTTCCGGAAAATCAACGCTTATGAATCTTTTAGGATGTTTGGATACACCAACATCGGGAAGTTATATTTTGAATGGAAAAGACGTTTCGAAAATGGACGACGATGAATTAGCCGAAATCAGAAACAAAGAAATTGGTTTTGTCTTTCAAACGTTCAATCTGTTACCGCGAACTACCGCTTTAGATAATGTGGCCTTGCCTATGATTTACGCGGGTTATGCCAAATCAGAACGCAATGTAAGAGCAACGGAAGTACTGACACAAGTCGGACTTTCCGATCGTATGGATCACCAACCCAACCAACTATCGGGAGGACAACGTCAGCGTGTAGCGGTGGCGAGAGCTTTGGTCAACAAACCTTCCATCATTTTGGCCGACGAACCAACCGGAAACTTAGACAGTAAAACATCCGTAGAAATCATGAATTTATTCAACGATATTCACAAAAACGGCAACACCGTAATTTTAGTTACGCACGAGGAAGACATAGCCAAATACGCACACCGAATCATCCGATTGCGCGATGGTTTGATTGAAAGCGACGCTGAAAACAAAGATCATTTGTAGTTTTTAAACGGAAAGTAAGCGAAGCAAGTGGCTTGGTCACTTTTTTGCAATCCTTTTTCCCGCTTTTCCTCCAAGTTGTTCGTTCCTCACAAGCTTTCCGTCCAACCTGTCTGTCGGCAGACAGGTCGGACTAGTGAACAATCCATTTTATTTTTTGTTACCTTTGAAAATCAATTACGGTTTTTATACTTTGATACAAATCGAAGCAGTCTAAAAATCTAATAATCTAACAATCTACAATGAAAGTATATACCAAAACCGGAGATACCGGTACAACCGCTCTTTTTGGAGGAACACGAGTTCCTAAACATCACATTCGTATCGAAAGTTACGGCACGATCGACGAACTAAATTCGCACATCGGACTCATCCGCGACCAAGAAATGAATCCGATGTACAAAAACGTACTCATCGAAATTCAGGACCGTCTTTTTACCGTTGGTGCCATACTGGCCACTCCACCTGAAAAGGAAATTTTAAAAAGCGGTGAAAAACGTCTAAAAAACTTGGGTATTATTGAATCGGATATTGAATTTCTAGAAAACGAAATTGATGCGATGGAAGAAAGTTTACCACAAATGACGCATTTTGTACTTCCGGGCGGACATACCACTGTGTCATATTGTCATATTGCGCGCTGCGTATGCCGTAGAGCGGAACGTTTAGCCGTACATTTAAATGACATTGAACCGACCGATGAAGGTGTAATTAAGTACTTAAACCGACTTTCTGACTATCTCTTTGTGTTGGCACGGAAGTTGACCTACGACCTGCAAGCGGATGAAGTAAAATGGATACCGAGGAAGTAAAAACTTTATATAAATTCCAAAATACAAATTCCAAAATACAAATCCCAAAATACAAATTCTTTGACGAGAAAAACGAAATTTAAAACGACCGTATTTGTTTTTAGTTTTTTGCTTTTTGGAATCTGAAAAAAGACGTTCTTAAACTTAATTGAAAAATAAATCAAAAAAAACTTGACTTTTTCAGTAATAAATTTATTTTTGCACAAATTAAAACCCTAGAAGATGTATTGGACATTAGAATTAGCATCGTATTTAAGTGATGCGCCGTGGCCTGCAACCAAAGATGAACTTATTGACTATGCTATTCGAGCTGGCGCGCCACTTGAAGTAGTTGAAAATCTTCAGTCAATTGAAGACGAAGGTGAGATATACGAGTCAATGGAAGAAATTTGGCCAGATTATCCAACCGACGAAGATTACCTTTGGAACGAGGATGAATATTAAAAGATAAACTTAAAACAGCTCAAAAAAAGTCTCCAATGGGGCTTTTTTTTTGTTTAAATTTGCACACCTATATACCTAAATTATTATGAGTTTCATAAATAGCATACTAAAAGCTTTTGTTGGAGATAAATCCCAAAAAGATGTCAAAGCAATCCAGCCCATAATCACAAAAGTGAAAACATTTGAAAATGCTTTGTCGCAGTTATCTAACGATGACTTGCGAGCGAAATCAATCGAATTCAAAAATAAAATCAAAGAGGCGAGAGCTGAAAAAGATTCCAAAATTGGCGCACTTAAATTGGAAGCCGAAAACACTTCGGATATCGATAAAAGAGAAGACATCTACAATGAAATTGATGCTTTAGAAAAAGAAGCTTATGATATTTCTGAAAAAACATTAAACGACATTCTTCCCGAAGCTTTTGCCGTAATTAAAGAAACCGCGAAACGCTTTAAAGAAAGTACTACCATTTCGGTTACCGCTACGCCGTTAGATCGCGAACTTTCTGCAACCAAAAGCTACATCACTTTGGATGGAGATAAAGCTATTTGGGCCAACTCATGGAATGCAGCCGGAAAGGAAATTACTTGGGATATGATCCACTACGATGTGCAGTTAATTGGTGGTGTCGTATTGCATCAGGGTAAAATTGCCGAAATGCAAACAGGTGAAGGAAAAACATTAGTTGCCACGCTTCCACTCTACTTAAATGCCTTGACTGGAAACGGTGTGCACTTAGTAACGGTGAATGACTACTTGGCTAAACGTGATAGCACATGGAAAGCACCATTATTCGAATTCCACGGTCTGACTGTCGATTGTATTGACAATCATTCGCCCAATACAGCACAACGTAGAAAAGCCTATGAAGCTGATATCACCTACGGAACAAACAACGAATTCGGTTTCGATTACTTACGAGATAATATGGCGCATTCGCCGGAAGATTTGGTACAACGCAAACACAATTACGCCATTGTCGATGAGGTCGATTCGGTTTTGATTGATGATGCGAGAACACCTTTGATTATTTCAGGCCCGGTTCCGGATGGCGATCGTCACGAATTCAACGAATTAAAACCAAAAGTTGAAAATCTATACAACTTACAACGTCAATTGGCAAACGGATTTTTATCGGAAGCCAAACGCTTGATCAAAGAAGGAAATACCAAAGATGGCGGATTCCAATTGCTCCGAGCGTATCGTTCGCTGCCTAAAAACAAAGCTTTAATTAAGTTTTTGAGCGAGGAAGGCGTAAAACAAATACTTCAAAAAACTGAAAATGAATACATGCAAGACAACAATCGAAAAATGCACATCGTTGACGAAGCTTTGTATTTTGTAATTGAAGAAAAAAACAATCAAGTAGAACTGAGCGACAATGGAATCAAGTTCTTGTCGCAAGATACGGATGAAACATTTTTCGTGCTTCCCGATATCGGAACTGAAATTGCCAGCATCGAAAAGCAAAACCTTGAAAAAGATAAAGAAGCGGAAGCGAAAGAGAAGTTGTTTCAAGATTTCGGAATCAAATCGGAACGAATCCATACACTTACCCAATTATTAAAAGCCTATACACTTTTTGATAAAGACGTAGAATACGTGATTGAGAACAACAAAATCATGATCGTTGACGAGCAAACGGGTCGTATCATGGATGGTCGTCGTTATTCAGACGGATTGCATCAAGCCATCGAAGCCAAAGAGCAAGTAACCATCGAAGCTGCCACACAAACGTTTGCGACGATTACACTCCAAAACTACTTCCGCATGTACAGCAAATTAGCGGGTATGACGGGAACGGCTGTAACAGAAGCGGGCGAATTATGGCAGATTTACAAATTAGACGTCGTTGAAATTCCGACCAACAGAGGAATGTTACGTCAGGATAAAGAAGATTTAATCTACCGTTCGGTACGTGAAAAATTCAATGCAGTCATCGAAGATGTAGCGCAGCTATCGCAAGCGGGAAGACCGGTTTTAATCGGAACTACTTCAGTTGAAATATCCGAATTATTAAGTCGAATGTTGAAAATGCGCGGTGTAAACCACAACGTATTGAATGCGAAAATGCACAAAAAAGAAGCAGAAATTGTAGCCGAAGCAGGTAATCCTGGCGTGGTAACGATTGCAACAAATATGGCCGGTCGTGGAACCGACATCAAGTTAACTCCTGAAGTAAAAGCAGCTGGTGGTTTAGCAATTATCGGTACAGAACGTCACGATTCGCGTCGTGTGGATCGTCAGTTGAGAGGTCGTGCCGGTCGTCAGGGTGATCCGGGAAGTTCACAGTTTTATGTGTCTTTGGAAGATAACCTGATGCGTTTATTTGGTTCGGATAGAGTTGCGAAAATCATGGACAGAATGGGATTGAAAGAAGGTGAAGTGATTCAGCATTCGATGATGACCAAATCTATTGAACGTGCACAGAAAAAAGTGGAAGAAAACAATTTCGGAACTCGTAAACGATTGCTTGAATATGATGATGTAATGAATGC
>CAIUWH010000009.1 GCA_903902795.1 uncultured Bacteroidota bacterium | reverse complement strand
TACAACATTATTTGTAATCATGTAGTTATTATGTTCTAAGGATTTGTAGGAGATGTGATTAACAATTTCCAAAGTATTCAATCCAGCAGAAACACGATATTCGTTAATTCTATTTGCTAAATCTAACTCTTCCGCAGAGTAATCGTAATTGGTAATTAGCTCTAAGTCTTCTTTTTGATCGGTTGCATCATCATTTGAACATGAAGCTAAAGTTAATACCATAAATAATGGCATGAACAGACGTAGTAAATTTGTTTTCATAGTAGTAGGTTAAGTTTTTTAAGATAGATGTGGGGCAAAAATCTTTAGGGTTATTACTTAATATTATTTAAAGAACGTGTTGTTGCATTTGGGTTGAACAATATTACATACATATCGGTAAACTGCAAAAAAAAATCGATGAATTACATCTATTTTAAATTAACTTAGGAATATTTCTTACAAATCAAGAAGATAAACGTTCAATTTTCCAACTGTAATCTTCTTGAAGTGTATATCGTATTCGGTCGTGTAATCGATTGGGTCTACCTTGCCAAAACTCAACTTCAATAGGAGCAACTACAAACCCACCCCAATTGCTTGGTCTCGGAATCTCTTTACCTTCATAGTAGCGTTCTAATTCAGATAACTTCTCATCTAAAACAATTCTAGATGGAATTACCCTACTTTGCTCAGAGGCAATTGCACCCAATTTACTTCCATCGGGACGCGAATTAAAATAATTATCGCTAACGACATCAGTAGTTTTTTGAGCCGTTCCTTTAATAATGATTTGACGTTCAACGCTATGCCAAAAAAAAGACAAACACACATTAGAGTTATTTTGAATTGCAATTCCTTTTTCAGAATCGTAATTGGTAAAAAAGATAAATCCTTCCTCATTGAATTTTTTAAGTAAGACCACTCTCGATTTCGGAAAACCATCTAATCCAATAGTAGAAACTGTCATGGCGTTGATTTCTTCATTACCACCCAAATCTTCCGTTTCGTGAAACCATCGATTGAATAGATTAATCGGATCTTCCGGAATGTTTGTTTCGAGTAATTCACTTTTCTCGTAGGATTTTCTGTAATTGCTTAGATCTTTCATTTTTTTTGGATTGTTGATTATAGGATTTTAAGATTTTAGGATTGTAAGATTATAGGATTTTAGGATTTTTAGAAGGTTAGAAAATTAGAAGGTTAGACTCTTTAAACCTGACCCGAGGCATTT
Source organism: uncultured Bacteroidota bacterium (assembly GCA_903902795.1). GTDB lineage: Bacteria > Bacteroidota > Bacteroidia > Flavobacteriales > Flavobacteriaceae > Flavobacterium. The sequence goes on along the minus strand of CAIUWH010000009.1, from coordinate 11,454 downwards.
GATATTAAGAAAAATTAATTATTCGGAGCGCAGCGGAATAAAACCATAGACACCACTACAAAGTTAGTAAACTTGCTATGAATTACAATAACTTCTACACTAGCCCCGATAGAAGCCGGCATCCTTTTTTTGTAGACGAACACCTCGACTGCGCTCGGCGTGACAAAAAAAGATAAAGGCGGATAGCGGGACAACTGTTGTTAAAGCCACAAATTGACTGCTACTGATACCACTACTCCATGTCAAATTCTTTGCCGTCGTCTGCCAAGAGTATATTTTCAAAAATGGTTTGAGCTTCTTTTTGGAACCCACTTAAATCGCCGTAGCGCGTCGAAAAATGACCGAGTATCAAGTGTTTGACATTCGCTTTCAACGCAATTGTCGCCGCTTGTTTGGCGGTTGAATGCATGGTTTTTTCTGCCAAATGTACTTCACTGTCCAAAAAGGTGCTTTCGTGATACAAATAATCAACGTTTTCGATAATGGGAATGATGGATTCGTCGTATACTGTGTCACTGCAAAAAGCGTACGATTTTGACGGTTGAGCGTCGAATGACAATTCGGAATTCGGAATTACTTGACCATTTTCAAGCGTAATGTCTCCACCATATTTGATTTTATTGAAATACAATTTATTGATGTTGTAGTTTTCAACGGCTTCAATATTGAGTTTTCGCTCGATGTTTTTTTCTTGAAATAAAAACCCATTTGTATATACACGGTGCTTAAGTGGAATGGTCTTCACCACTACTCTGTCGTCCTCAAAAAGGACCTCCGATTGTTTGGATTCCAATTCGTGGAAGTACAAATTATATCCAGTAAACGAACCTGATGCTCTAAGTTGGAGGAGAATAATTTCTTTGATGCCTTTCGGACCGTATACATGCAAATCGCTTTCCCGATTGAGTAACATGAAGGTCGAAATCAATCCGACTAAGCCATAAAAATGATCACCGTGCAAATGTGAAATAAAAATATGGTTGATTTTTGAAAACTTAACTTTGCTCTTACGCAGCTGCACTTGCGTTCCTTCGGCGCAATCGATTAGAAACACTCGGTTCTTAATTTCTAAAACTTGAGATGTTGGGTTGGAAAGTGTTCTTGGTGTGGCAGCGTAACAGCCGAGTATGGTAAGCTTCATGTGTTGTCGGTTGGCAGTTGTCGGTTGTCGGTTGTAGGTTCATTTCTTTGAACACTGTGGTCTGCTACTGCTTTCTGCGTTCTTTAATAAGTTGTCAGTTTTCGCTTTTGTCGTTTTCGATTTTGCCCAATTTCACCACCTTAATAATAATATAGGTGAGCAGTACTGCGTTAATTCCGAGTCGGATGTAATCGAATTCTCCTGTTTTTAAACTGGTAATCAATCGGCTAGCAAACAAATACGTCAGCACGAATAAAACGACGACATAAATATATACTAAGGTCTTGTTACTTAATTTCATGGTTGGGTGTGATTAAAATCCGAGATCGCGTTCAATTTCTTCCATTTCAATAATGTCGTGCGCTTCGAGTAAACTCGGAACCACAACTAACTTTACGGGAACGCTGTTAAAATCGATGTCTTCGGCGACAATTACAAATGATTTTTTGGCTGTTCGATGTGTTTTGGACAAATCAGAAAATAATTTGATGTGGTTCAACGTCACACTTTTATCGTGCGTCACATCCAGAATTAAATTGTGTGATTTAAAACTGTTGTATTCATGAGTGACTTTTTCAACAAACGATTGAATGTCGCCTTGCGTATCTTTAATAATTGTGGTGTGGCCTTTTTGTTCTACTTTCATGTCATTGCGAGTTTACGAAGCAATCTTATAGGTTAAACTTATTTCTATTTTTTTTTACACGAATTACACGAATTTACACCAATTCTTCGTGGAAAATAAAATTTCACTAATTGTTCTTAGTAATAAATTTAGTGCTAATTGGTGAAATTAGTGTCATTTCTATTGCTTAATCTTGGAGGCTAACAAATAAATCACTGCCATTCGAATCGCTACTCCATTTTCTACCTGATCTAAAATCACCGATTGTTGTGAATCGGCTACATCGGAAGTAATTTCGACTCCACGATTGATTGGGCCAGGATGCATGATGACGATTTCCTTATTCAACGAATCTAATAATGCTTTATCCAATCCGTATTGTTGGGCGTATTCGCGCGTAGATGGAAAATAATTCACATCCATGCGTTCGTTTTGCACGCGAAGCATATTGGCGGCGTCACACCACTCGAGTGCTTTTCTCAAATTCGATTCGACCGTTACGCCTAAACTTTCAATGTGTTTCGGAATGAGCGTTTTGGGTCCGCATACTTTTACCTCTGCACCTTGCATTTGTAAAGCAAATATATTCGACAAGGCAACACGAGAATGTAAAATATCACCTACTATCACTACTTTTTTGCCGGCTACTTCTCCCAATTTTTCACGGATGGAAAAACTATCTAAAAGTGCTTGCGTTGGATGTTCATGAGCGCCATCTCCAGCGTTGATGATACTCGCATTTACATTTTGTGATAGGAAATACGCCGCGCCGGGATTGGCATGTCGCATGACCACCATATCGACTTTCATCGAAAGAATATTATTAACCGTATCGATTAGAGTTTCCCCTTTTTTTACAGATGATTGTGCAGCGGAAAAACTAATGACGTCGGCTGAAAGGCGTTTTTGAGCTAATTCGAAGGATAATTTGGTGCGTGTGCTGTTTTCGAAAAAGATGTTGGCAATAGTGATATCGCGCAGTGACGGCACTTTTTTGATCGGCCGATTGATGACTTCTTTGAAATGATCGGCCGTTTCAAAAATCAATTGAATGTCGTCTTTGGTAAGGTATTTTATTCCTAATAAATGATTGACGGAAAGTTCGGACATTAGGTTAGGTTATTTAGTGGTTGTCGGTTGTCGGTTGTCGGTTGTCGGTTAATAATGTGTTACAAAAATTGATTAGTGTTGCACTTCATTTTTAATTTTTAATTTTTAATTCGTAATTAAATACACCGCGTCTTCTCCTTCATTTTCTGTCCAGCACACTTTTACTTTTTCACCATCTATGGTATCGACCTGTCGTCCACGGTAATCGGGTTGGATGGGTAAATGACGGCTGAAACGTCGGTCAATGAGTGTCAACAATTCCACTTCTGATGGTCGGCCAAACGATTGAATGGCGGTCAATGCAGCATTGATGCTTCGTCCGGTAAACAGTACATCATCGATAAATACGACTTTCTTATCTTCTACAATAAAATCGATTTTGGTTTTGTTGGCTTCAAGTGATTTTTCGCCGCGACGGAAATCATCCCTGAAAAAAGTGATGTCTAAAAAGCCGAGTTGTATTTGCTTTACTTGGTATTCTTCTTCTAAAATTTGCTTTATTCGATTCGCTAAAAAAGTGCCTCTGGGTTGTAAACCTATTAAAACGGTATTCGAAAAATCGAGGTGTTTTTCAATCAATTGACAAGCCAAACGATTAAGAATAATGGTAACTTCTTTGGATGTGAGTAATATTTTTTGACTCATAATGAAGCAATGTATTTTGGCAAATTTAAAATTAAAAATTAGTAATTAATAAAAAAAGGATAACTATTAATTATCCTTTTTCATTGAAATTTTTATTTTGGCTAAAATTTTACATAATTCTAATGCCTCTTCAAGTAATTTATTTGATTTCTGCTGAACAATGTTTTCTTTCCCAACCATTAATTTTTAAGTATAACTTTTTAATTTATTAAGAATACATTTTCTTTCTCATCTCTTTAATCTTCTCATCGTCCAAATATTCATCAAACGTCATGTAGCGGTCGATGACTCCGTTTGGAGTGATTTCCAGCACACGATTGGCAACGGTTTGAGCAAACTCGTGATCGTGCGTAGTAAACAACACCGAACCTTTAAAGTTTTTCAACGAATTGTTAAACGCAGTAATCGACTCCAAGTCTAAGTGATTCGTCGGTTCGTCCAACATCAATACATTGGCACGGATCATCATCATGCGCGACAACATACAACGCACTTTTTCTCCACCCGATAATACCGTACATTTTTTCAAGGCTTCTTCGCCTGAGAAAATCATTTTTCCAAGGAAACCACGAACATATACTTCATCACGTTCTTCTTCTGTTTTGACAAACTGACGCAACCAATCCACTAAATTCAGACTTCCGTCGGTAAAAAACGCACTGTTATCATTCGGTAAATACGACTGATTTGTGGTGATTCCCCAATCGAACGTTCCTGCATCTGCTTTTTGATTGCCGTTTAAAATTTCGTAAAAAGCGGTTGTAGCACGTGAATCTTTGGAGAACACCACTACCTTATCGCCTTTGGCCATATTCAAATCGACGTTCTTGAACAACACTTCTCCATCTACTGATGCGGCAAGGTTTTGAACGTGCAAAATTTGGTCACCTGCCTCGCGTTCCACATCAAAAATAATGGCAGGATAGCGTCTGCTTGACGGTCTAATTTCGTCAAGATTTAATTTTTCAATCATTTTCTTACGAGAAGTCGCTTGTTTTGATTTCGCTACGTTGGCACTAAAACGACGGATGAATTCTTCTAATTCGGCTTTCTTCTCTTCCGCTTTTTTGTTTTGTTGCGCTTTTTGTTTGGCTGCTAGCTGACTCGATTCGTACCAAAACGTATAATTTCCTGAGTAATGGTTGATTTTAGAAAAGTCGATATCCGAAATATGCGTGCACACCGAATCTAAAAAGTGTCTGTCGTGTGATACAACAATCACGGTATTTTCATAATTAGCTAAGAAATTTTCGAGCCACGAAATAGTTTCAAAATCCAAGTCGTTGGTCGGCTCATCCATTACTAATACATCGGGATTTCCAAATAACGCTTGCGCTAATAAAACACGGACTTTCATTTTTCCTTCCACTTCACCCATCATCATATAATGCATGTCAGCAGAGATTCCCAAATTCGAAAGCATCGAACCGGCATCCGACTCAGCGTTCCATCCGTTCATTTCTTCAAATTGGACTTGCAACTCACCGATTCGGTCTACTTTATCGTCCGAATAATCAGCGTATAACGCGTCCATCTCCGATTTTACCGCAAACAATGTTTTGTTACCCATCATCACCGTTTCTAAAACCGTATGGTCGTCAAACATATTGTGGTTCTGGTTCAAAACCGACATTCGCTTTCCAGGTTCCAATATAACACGACCCGAAGTCGGATCGATATCGCCCGCTAGTATTTTAAGGAAAGTCGATTTACCCGCGCCGTTAGCACCGATTACTCCGTAACAATTCCCCTGAGTGAAGGTAGTATTTACTTCGTCGAATAATATTCTTTTACCAAATTGAACTGATAAATTTGAAACCGTAAGCATGAATGTAGAGTGTTTTAAATTTTTACTTTGTGCCTTTCGGCGTTGAGCGGTGCAAAAGTAGTGAAAAGTGTTCAGTGTTTCATGCAACCAACGGAGTTTTTTTGCTAGTTACGAACTGTGCCATATTTTCATTTTTTCTAGGTCAACATCCTAAAAAAAGCTGATTTAACATATGTTTGCACAGTACTACGTTTTATTTAACGTGAGATTAACAATAGTTTTAGAAGCAATCCGATACATTTGTTTTTGCAATAGTAATACCAGCGAATGAAACAAAATTACACGAGACAACCTTTTCTTCTTCCCATCATGCTCTTATTCCTTTTGAGTTCTTGTAACAAAGAATTCTCTAGTGATAATTATGTAGCTTATTTTGGAGGTGAGATTACCAACCCAAGTAGTCGCTTCGTATTATTTTGTAAAAACGACGAGGTAATCGATACCATTACCTTAAATAAAGACAATACTTTTTTCAAAAAGTTCGATTCATTAACACCAGGTTTATATTCCTTTAAGCACGACCCTGAATACCAATACGTCTATTTCGATAAAAACGACAGTGTTATGGTACACGTCAATTCTAATGAATTTGACGAATCAATGGTTTTTTGCGGACGTGGAGATGAGAAAAACAACTTCTTGATGGAAATGTACCTCACAAACGAAAAGGATAAGGATAACATTTTTGATGTTTTTGATTACGATTTTGACAAATTCAATAAGGTTATCGATTCCATCCATAAAAAAAATGAGCAATTTTATAGCAAGAAAAAAGAGAGTATAAAATGGAGCCCTGAATTTGACTTATTTGCGAAAGCTTCCTACCTATATCCGCATTATACTAAAAAAGAGATTTATCCGATGATTCACAATATGCGAACTGGAAAAGACGTTTACGAAAAACTCCCGAAAACGTATTATTCCTATCGCACTGAAATCGATTACAATAATGAGTTGCTTTCAGGGTACTCACCTTTTGTCATGTATTTAAATCACATGCTAAATAACGTCTCCACCATCAAATACCATAATCATTTTAGTCAGGTTGATTTAGAATTAAAAACTAACATCAATAAACTGAATATTGCCGACACGCTGATCAATAACAAAGTAGTTAAAAATAAGATTTTAAATAACATCGCTTTTCAGTACCTATTGGAAGATCAGAACATGGTCAACAACCAAGAGTTTCTGAAAATATATCATAAATTTTCTACCGACAAAAGCCAGAAAAACGAAATCAACAAAATTGGAAATGCCATTCAGTTACTGCTTCCTGGCAAGAAACTTCCGTCGGTAACATTAGTTGATATAAATGGCAAAACTATTCAATCCGATCAGTTAATCACAAAAAACACCGTGTTCTTTTTTTGGACTGAGAACGCCAATTCACACATGATTAATGCACATAAAAAAATCATGGAATTCAAAAAAATCTATCCCGACTGTCAGTTTATAGCCGTGAATTTAGATAAACATGAGAATTGGAAAAAGTCACTTTCCAAATACAATTTCAAAGACGTTAAGGAATACTGTTGTGCCGACTTTGAAGACATCAAAGCCAAATGGGCGATTACTAAAATCTACCGAACCATTGTGGTTAACGAAGATAAAAGTATCAAAAATGCGTTTACAAACATTTTTGATGTGACGTTTGAAGAGAATTTAAAGTAGGCAGAACGCAGAAGGCAGAAGGCAGAATACAAAACGTAAAAAACGTAAATCCATAAAAAAAGTCGATTCTCATTTGAAAATCGACTTTTATATTTTATTCAAACTGCGTTCTGCCTTCTGAAATCTGCCTTCTACTGAACACTAATTACTGAACACTGAATACTTATTTATTCCCTTTCTCAAAATCCGCAATAAACTGCGCCAATCCGATATCGGTTAAAGGATGTTTTAACAACCCTAAAATCGCCGATAACGGTCCGGTCATCACATCGGCACCAATTTTAGCACAATTCACAATGTGCATGGTATGACGCACAGAAGCCGCTAAAATTTGCGTTTCATACCCGTAATTATCGTAAATTTCTCTGATTTCCTGAATCAAATTTAAACCGTCGGTAGAAACATCATCCAGTCTACCAATAAAAGGAGAAACAAAGGTCGCACCCGCTTTAGCAGCCAAAATTGCTTGACCTGCAGAAAACACCAACGTTACATTCGTTTTAATTCCTTTATCCGAAAAATACTTACACGCTTTTACACCTTCTTTGGTCATCGGTAATTTTACCACAATTTGTGGATGCAAATCAGCCAATTCCTCGCCTTCTTTAATCATTCCGTCGTAATCCACCGCATTCACTTCGGCACTCACTTCGCCATCCGTAATGTTACAAATGTCAACGTAATGCTTTAAAATGTTGTTTTTTCCGGTGATTCCTTCTTTTGCCATCAACGAAGGATTGGTTGTTACGCCATCCAAAACGCCTAACGATTGTGCTTCTTTGATGTCATTTAAATTAGCTGTGTCAATAAAAAATTTCATAGTATATAATTAAGTTGTGTTTATTTTATTTTGGGCGTTACCCTGCGTGACTTCGTTCCTACGCCACTTCGGGTCAGGCTTTCCGCTATATCTTTTTTTTGTCACGCCGAGCGCAGTCGAGGTGTTTATCTACAAAAAAAAGGATACCGCTTCAATCCTTAACGCAATCGAGTGCAAAATTACGAAAATCAATTGTAATGTCAGAAGTAAAAAAAGTAAGTCTATTTTCTTTTCTCTATTCTCTTTATTCTCCTTACAATTTGTAATGATTCATCAACATTTTTTCATACACTTTATCCGGCAAAATGCGTTTCAACACGATGGAAAACTTCTGCATAAAGGCACCGATTTTGTAGTGTATCTTCGGATTCGGATGTTGAATAATCGTGTAAATCGCTTCTGCCATTTCATTAGGATTACTACCACCATCTACATGTTCGTCCATCATTTTTAAGGTATTTCCATACGGAGTTTCGTAAGCCGAACCTATAACTAATGGCGCATGATAACGTCCAGCAGCAATATTGGTCGCAAAATCACCCGGCGCGACATTGGTAATGTGAATACCAAATGATTTGACTTCCATACGCAAGGCTTCGGTAATTAGTTCGAGTGCACCTTTGGAAGCCGAGTAAATGCCGCGGTAAGGCAATCCCATATAGCCCGCAATCGATGTGATGTTGATGATCAAACCCGATTGCTGCAATCGCATCTGCGGTAAAACGGCTTTCATCACTTCAATCGGACCGAACAAATTGGTTTCGAAATTGTTTTTGATTTCATCGGTCGGAATTTCTTCTATCGGTCCGGTTATCCCTACACCCGCATTATTGATTACAACGTCAATTCGACCCGATTTCGAAATCACTTCCGCAACTGCATTCTGAATGCTGCTTTTGTCTCGAACATCCAATGCAATAAGTGGAAAAACCGAATGCGAAATGCGCTCCGGATTCCGACTGGTTCCGTACACCGTATAACCTTTGGCATATAAAAATTCACCGATCGATTTTCCAATTCCCGACGAACCACCTGTTATTAGTACTACTTTATTCATGTTGTCATTGCGAGGAACGAAGCAATCTCGTTCTTATTGTTATCTGTTCTTTGTTTTTAGTTATCTGTTCTCCGCCTTCTGCCTTCTGACGAGTAATTCGCGCTAAAGATAAAAAACCTTTTTACACTAATTCAATTCCCAAGCCCTGTTTTTCGGTAAGAATAATTTTTCCTTTCACTACATGATTTCCCGTTGCTATATCGTTCGCAATTAAATTGGCTCCGTCCAAATCGGCATAATCGCACAACGGTGCCAAAACAGCACCAGCGGAAATTCCAATCGTCGATTCGGTCATGCAACCAATCATGACGGTAAAACCTAACGTACGAGCATACCGAATCATTTCAAGTGCTGGCGTTAATCCGCCGCATTTCACTAATTTAATATTTATGCTTCGGTAATGCGGCTGTAAGTCGTTTAAAACAGAACTATCTTGACAATCTTCATCCGCCATCCAGTTCGCACATCCACTTGCTTTCAAAACCGAATACTTGTCAATTCCGCTTTTCATAGGTTGCTCAAGATAGGAAAAATTAGAAATGAGCTGATTTTCCTGCAACCACAAACAATTTTCTGGAGAGAAACTGCCGTTAGAATCGAGTGCAATATCGTTTTGTAATTGGGCTAATTGTAGGATATCATCGGGATTAAAATGATTGCATTTTATTTTAAACTTTGACCAATCAGATTGTTGTATCTTTTTAATTTGGTTATCAACCGTATCCACACTAATCGTAATCGAAGAATCGGACAACTGGTTGACTGCTATAGAATTCAATTCTAAAAAGCTCTTTTTTTCAAGTTTTCCATACAAATCCCAGTACGCACAATCGAGTGCTGAACGTAAAAAACTATGCACATCGAGTTGCAGCAATAAAGTATAAAATTCATTGGGATGAACCGTCGTATGACTTTCAATCTTAGACTGAATGCGTTGTAAATCGACTGTAAAATCGTTTAAATTAATGTGATAGTAATCGATTGCCGTGCATTCGCCATAACCTAAACAATCGTTTTTTTTGAGCGATATAATTAATGCATCGCGATACGAGTAGTTTCCGTAGCTGATAGAGAATGTTTCCTTTAAATTCAATCGAACTATTTGCCAAGATAAATGCATTAAAGGAAAATTGAAGTTAAAAAAAAATCTGAAACAGGTTCAGATCATTGTGTGAATTACACGAAGATAGTAGTAATTTTGAAAGATTGCTTCGTTTTCCGAAAATCGGAACAGGCTCTCGCAAAGACTAAAAAATGGCAAGCGACCTACATCGCACCGCTACAACCGCATACCTTTGCTATGTTCCCATCCTGGAGGATTTTGCAGGAGCTGGTCGTGTAGGACTTGCCGCGGCAAAGATACAATCTTTTTATATTTTTGCAAGAAATTAACATCATAAATAATACATTTGTCTTGATTAAATACAATTTATTTTCCATGAAAAAATATAACGCGTTAGCATCCATTTTCTTAGGATTACTAATTACCAATTGTGGCGGAACAGAAGATCTATTCAACATCAATGAAGAAAAATTAAAAGGACAGTATACGTTACCTGATCAACTTTCGGTCGAAATTCTGAATCCAAAAACGGAAAAAATCGACAGTGTTGTATATGAGTTAAACGGAAAACGCGTCGGTTCTCAAAAAAGCGGTTCAACATTTTCATACCAATTAAAAAACGAAAAATTGGGTTATAATGAAGTGAAAACTTCTGTTTTTTATGATGGTGCAGTAGAGGTTGATTCGACTCGAATTGAGATTGTTTCCAACATTCAACCTAAATTATTGAAATATACCATTGTAAATACTTATCCACACGACATTAATGCATACACTCAAGGTCTCGAATTTTACAACGGCATTCTATATGAAGGAACGGGTCAGTATGGTACCTCGACACTGCGCAAAACCGATTACAAAACTGGAAAAATAGATCTCAAGATTGACTTAGAACAACAATTTTTTGGCGAAGGAATTACGTTTTTAAACGACAAGATCTATCAATTGACGTGGCAAGAAAATACGGCTTTCGTGTATGATGCTAAAACCTTAAAAAAAGAAAAGCAATTTACGTACTATAAAAAAATGGAGGGTTGGGGATTGACTTCCGACGGCAAGAATCTTTATATGACTGATAGTTCTGAACGGATTCATATTTTAAATCCAGCTACTTTTGAACCTATTGATTACATTAATGTTTATTCACTGGGAACCAAAATTGATTCGGTAAACGAACTGGAATGGATTGACGGAAAAATTTACGGAAATGTCTATCAAAAAGACGCAATTGCTGTCATCGATCCGAAAACCGGCGCTGTAGAAGCAATTATCAATTTAGCTGAATTAACTACTAAAATTACCAAATTGCCGAATACGGATGTGTTAAATGGAATTGCGTATAATCCGGCTACCCAAACGATTTTTGTGACGGGTAAAAACTGGGATAAGATGTTTGAGATTCGGATAAATCCAAATTAGAACAACAACAAATTTGCAAATTTAAACTCTACACTGAATGATACTTTGCGAATTTACGGTAACTGATACACT
>CAIUWH010000008.1 GCA_903902795.1 uncultured Bacteroidota bacterium | reverse complement strand
TTCACTTCGCCATTCACAAATCCCTCAAATTTAAATTTTGCAACATCGGGAGTTATTTTGTTCAAATCAACATTTTTGAATAGGAGCGTTACATCTTTATCGTTGACTCCGTTGAGTATTCCGTTAAGCGATATTGATTGGTCATCATGCGAAAAAACAATATCCTCAAAATTGAAATTAGTAAAAGTTTTATCAAATACAATTCGATTCTTATCATTAGATTGTTCATTAATTTTCCAAATAAAATCTTTAAACATCATCTCCGACTTATTGAATCCTACAATATTATTTTTGTCTTTGTCGATTGTATAGAAGATATTCAAATTGTAGTAATCATTCCCTAATTTTCCGCCCTTAAATTCAGTTCTGAAATTTAATGTGTCTTTAGATGTTACATTAATTAATGAAAAATCACGAATTTTATAGTTCTTTGTTTTGATGCTGTCCATTTGGACATATGCATTATAAAGTGGATTTTTGTTATCGACCTGAACTTGAACTTTATCAAATTTAGTATTGAAAGCTGAAATCGAATCTGATACAAAATTCACCTTAAAATCGTTGGTGTCGCCAACTATACTTCCTCGTAGCGTAGCATCTTCTGAGACCAAAATATCGGGCCTAAAGATTTCTATAATTTTATTGAACTCGGAAAAATTAAATTTTATGTATTGACCTCTATTAATAGTATTAGGTTTATAATTCGCATACAAACTGCCTAGCGAATTTTCAACAATTTTACGAATTTGATTGAAGTCGTATTTTCCTTTAATTTCACCACGAATTTCATCAGGTGAATATAGGGTAATAGTACGCTCGTTTGCCGCATCAAAACTAGAGTTAACTGTAACATTATCAAAGAAATAAATGTCTTTTTCGTTTTGATACGAAGCGTTCGAAACTACTACATCTCCACGTACATTATTGATAGTACTTCCAGACACATTCATCACGACATCTCCTTTAAAAACCGCCACTTTAGAGTCAAGGAAATTTAAGTTTTTTAGATTGGCATAATCGACTTTGGCATTAAAATCATAAATATTTTCTTTTTTAGTCAAGTCAACTTTTCCATCAAAGTCAAGAAATAAATTAGGATCATTGATGTTTAATTTACCTTCAAAAATGGGTTTTTTAAATTTTCCATCGGCATTGATATTTTTATACGTATAACCGTTGTACGTAAAACTCGAAATTGTACCCGACATTTTGGTATCGATGTACTGCTCTGTAAATCCTTTTCCGTCTACATTGATATCAAGCGAAACAATGCCAAAATCTTTACTATTAAGCATAGTTCCTATATCAAAACGATCTAACTGTACATTACCTTTGTATTGTGCATTGTCAATATTATCGATGTTGGTCATGAGCATTTTCGATTTGACATTGCCTAATTGGGTTTTTAGATCAAAATCGGCATTGATGAATGTAGTTGTAATTTCGGCGTAACCAGATAAATCGAATTGCCCTAATTTCTTAAGTGAGGAAGGCAATTTTTCTCCTAAAACATTTGGCAATAATGTAATCAATTCATTATAATTCGATGAAACACGATCAAACGAACCCTTCATGTAAAAATTACCTTTTCCCTTCTTTTGAAACAGATTTTTAAAATTAACGTCGCCAATTATTTGCGTGTTATGATTGTCCGTAAGCACTAGATTTTTAGCGGTCAAATCATTTAAAGTACCTTTAATTGAACCACTGAAATCAAACTGTTGATTTTTCCCCAAGCCATCATAAAAAAACCGAATGTCATTTGTAGAAAGTGATGCTTTTTCTGTTTTTATAGTAAAGATCACTTTATTATTAAAATCAGAAAAATCTTTTCGATTATAGGAGAGAATTACATCGCCTTGAAATACAGATTGTTGAGTATTTAAGAGTAATTGTTCCAAAAGAATGTTTGTTTTAGTATAGGTAAACTTCGATTTCAAATTTTCGACGGTCAAGCCACGATGATCTTTAAAGGCCATTTTATCAATAGAAGTAGTTACATTTGAACCTTCAATTTTAAAATCGGTTACTTCTGCGTTGAGCTTAGTAAAATCGACGTCTATTGGTTTTTCACGATTGTAATCGATAACCATGAATCGACTATTAAGCAAGATAATTTTCTTAGAAGTCATTAAAAATTTTCCAGAGGATGGTTTTCCATCATCAAAAGAAGCGACAAATTTGTCAAGGTTGGAATTTTTTTGTCCTTTGTAAGTGACAATTTTTAATTTTAAATTATCAGCTTGAATGTTTTTAAAAATGAGTTTTCCATCCAATAACTTATTAACATCCGAAATAGTTGATTTTATTCGTGTAGAAAAAATTAAAGTATCTTTTTTTTCATCTAAAACAAGTACTTTTTTGAGGTGGACACCGCCAAAAATAGAGATTTCTACTTCCTCAACGTTGATATCTGTGCCGTAATCGTTGTTGAGTTGTTCGGTAAAGTAATGTGCAATTTTGGTTTGTACAGAAGGAAGAGATAACGCCACACCAAGAAGTAAGAGTAACAAGATGAGCACAATAAGAAGTCGAAAAAATATTTTCCGAATCTTTTTGAACCGTGTATTTGTTTTTTTTTCTTCCAATCTTTGTTGTGGTTTGCAAGAAACCTTGAAAAATAGTTACTTTTGTAAACGTAGTAAAATTAGCGTTTTATAGTGGTTTTCCAAATAGTTTTCAAAAATCATGCCCAATAATGAATCGAACTGACACCTATATTCTTGCAATTGAGAGTTCGTGCGACGATACAGCCGCTGCTGTATTACTAAACGATAAAGTGCTGTCGAATGTTGTTGCGCGACAAAGTATTCACGAAGAATACGGTGGCGTGGTACCCGAATTGGCTTCGCGGGCACACCAACAAAACATCGTTCCTGTAGTTGATGTAGCGTTGAAAAAAGCGGGGATTTCCATTGCTCAACTTTCGGCTATCGCTTTTACTCAAGGTCCGGGTTTAATGGGTTCACTGCTTGTTGGAACTTCATTTGCTAAATCACTATCACTAGCCTTACACATTCCGCTGATAGCAATCAATCACATGCATGCGCATATTTTAGCACATTTTATTGATGAAGAAGGTTTTACTAAGCCTGAGTTTCCTTTTTTAGCATTGACCATTTCAGGTGGACATACACAAATTGTTCAAGTGAATGGTTTTTTTGATATGGAAATTATAGGTGAAACTACCGATGATGCTGTGGGCGAAGCTTTTGATAAATCGGCTAAAATTTTAGGTTTTCCTTATCCTGGTGGACCGTTAATAGACCAATTTGCTCGAGAAGGAAATCCAAAACGATTTGCCTTTACCCGACCTAAAGTAGAAGGATTGAATTTTAGCTTTTCGGGTTTAAAAACTCAGATTTTATATTTTATTCAGAAGAATGTCAAAGAAAACCCCAATTTTATAGAAGAAAACAAAGCTGATATTTGTGCATCGATTCAGAACATCATCATTGAGATACTGATGGAAAAAGTAAAAATGGCAGTGGTGCAAACGGGAATTACTCAAGTGGCTATTGGCGGTGGCGTTTCGGCCAACTCTGGTATTCGAGCTACTTTGAAGGAAGCAGAAATGAAATACGGATGGAAAACATTCATCCCGAAATTCGAATACACCACCGATAATGCAGCTATGATTGGGATTGTTGGATATTATAAATTTTTAGAAAAACAATTTAACGATGCGTCGATTTCATCCAACGCACGAATCGAATTTTAATATGCAATTATTCTACAATCCCAATATAAAGGCTGCAGATACGGTATTTCTTTTTGATAAGGAAGAAAGCAAACATATAGTTAAAGTTTTACGTAAGAAAGAAAGTGATATCTTGTTTGTTACTAATGGATTAGGTTTTATATTTAAAACTACAATCAAGTTGGCTTCCGATTCAAAATGCACCGTAGAAATCCTTTCGTTTGAACACCAACCTGAGTCCAATTTCAAATTGCATTTAGCCGTTGCACCAACAAAAATGAATGAGCGCTACGAGTGGTTCCTAGAAAAAGCAACCGAAATTGGTATACATGAAATTACTCCGATTATTTGTGACCACTCGGAACGAAAAGTAATTAAAGCTGATCGCTTTGAGAAAATTATTGAATCGGCTATGAAGCAATCGCTGCATTACTACTTACCAAAATTGAATGAAGCAATGACGTTTAAAGATTTCATTTTGAAGGAGCAAATCGGACAAAAATTTATTGCACATTGTGAAGAAACCGATAAAAATTCTTTGAAACAAGTGTTACTTCCTAACGCCAATTGCACTGTATTGATTGGGCCGGAAGGAGATTTTTCTGTTAAAGAAATCCAATTGGCTTTGGATAGTAACTATATTCCTGTATCTTTGGGAAGCACTCGATTGCGCACTGAAACCGCAGCCATCGTTGCCTGCCACACTGTCGTATTTATAAACGAAATGTAATGAAAAATTATTTAATTGTACTTTTTTTGTCGGGCTTTTACGGATTTGCTCAAGAAGTTGCGTTGTTGAAATACAACGGCGGTGGCGATTGGTATGCGAATCCGACTTCACTACCTAATTTAATTCGCTATACGAATCAGAGTATTAATACGAAGATCAGAACAAAAGTTATTAATGTTGAACCGAGCAGTCCGGAGTTATTTTCGTATCCATTTGTGCACATGACTGGACACGGAAATGTTGTTTTTAGTGACAGTGACGTTTTAAATTTGAGAAATTACATGCTTTCGGGCGGTTTTTTACATATTGATGACAATTACGGAATGGATCAGTACATCCGTAAAGAAATTAAAAAGTTGTTTCCTAATTCAAATTTAGTGGAATTACCGGCAAATCATCCGATTTTTCAAAAACCGTATACGTTCGCCAGTGGATTACCAAAAATTCACGAACACGATGGTAAGCGGCCGCAAGCATTCGGCATCATAGAAAACAATCGTTTGGTCTTATTATATACCTTTGAGTGTGATTTGGGTGACGGCTGGGAAGATCCAGAAGTACATAATAACCCGAAAGAAGTTCGAGAAAAAGCCCTAAAAATGGGTGCAAATATTTTAAATTACGTTTTTAATAATTAGAAATGCTACATTCAAAAACTATTGCAAACGGAATACTTAGAGCGGTCGGAATACTAGCTGCTGTGTTACTGCTGTTGTATTTCATTTATTTGATCCAAACGGTGCTAGTGTATGTAGTTGTATCAATTGTTTTTGCGCTAATTGCGAATCCTATTGTGGAGTTTTTGAGAAGAAAATTCAAATTTAGCAATACGATCGCGGTAGTCACAACGATGTTTATTTTTGTGATGATATTATTGGGATTGTTTTCGTTATTTGTTCCTTTAATACTATCTCAAAGTGACAATTTATCATTATTAGATACCAGAGCTGTGGAAGACCGAAGTGTTGAGCTATATGGACAAATCAATTCGTATCTTTTGAATCATAACGTAGATTTGTCAAGAATCGTAAAGGAATCCGATCTCACTTCAAAAATAAATTTCAACGTTTTTACTAATTTCTTCAATTCGATTTTGACCACATTATCAGGCATCGGAATTGGATTAGCAACTACTTTTTTCATCACTTTCTTTCTATTAAAAGACAAAGTATTATTTCTGATTGGAGTACAACGAATACTGCCTGAATCGCAAGAAGAAAAAATTTTGAATTCGGCAGAAAAAATCAAAGAATTATTGTCTCGGTATTTCATAGGATTAGTGGTGCAACTGACTATTATTTGCATTTTGTATTTTATAGTTTTACTGATATTCGGCGTTGAAAATGCGTTTGTTATTGCTTTTCTGTGTGCTATTTTAAACATTATTCCTTATGTCGGTCCGCTTATTGGTTCGATTTTAGCAGGTTTGCTAACGATGATAAGTAACATCAATAATGATTTTCAAACAGTAACGCTTCCAACAACCATATATGTTACCATTGGATTTTTTATCGTGCAACTAATTGACAACAATATCTCTTCTCCTATTATTTTTTCAAAAAGTGTTAAATCACATCCGCTGGAAATCTTTTTAATTATTTTGATTGCTGGAACTTTATTTGGTATCATGGGAATGATTATTGCAGTTCCTTTATTTACCATATTAAAGGTAATTGGCAAGGAATTCTTACCCAACAATAAAATCGTAAAATCGCTTACTCGAAATATTTAATTAGTTGATAAACGCGGCACCATATATCTTAAATGCATTTTAATTTATTACTCCAAACCGATGTTCAAGATTTCATCCATGAAAAAACGGGTGAAAATCTGACGAAGTTAGCTTTTATTAAAAATCCGTTTCCTGATATACAATATGCGACACTTCTGCATCAGATAGAATGCCGCACAAGATGTCAAAAGAAATTACCTACTTGGTTTAGTTGCAGAAATAGTATTTATCCTTCCAAAATTTCGATAGAACAAACCTCGTCTGAGACTACTGCACAATACAAGTCGGAATTAGTTTCGGGAGATTTTTTAATTGATTTAACAGGCGGATTTGGTGTAGATGATTACTACTTTTCAAAAACAATGAAACGAGTGATTCATTGTGAAATAGATGAAGAACTATCTGAAATTGTTAGGCATAATTTGATGCAATTGCAGGTTGAAAATGTAGAATGTATCCATGGTGATAGTTATGAAACGCTAAAAAACTTAAATCAGAAGTTCGATTGGATATACATTGATCCGTCGAGAAGAAATGATGCTAAAGGCAAAGTGTTTATGTTGGCCGATTGTTTGCCAAATGTGCCAGATTCACTCGATTTTTATTTTGAGTTTGCCGAAAATATTCTTATTAAGACCTCACCCATTTTAGATATTGCTGCTGGCTTAACTGAATTAAAAAATGTCAAAGAAATTCATGTTATAGCCGTTGACAATGAAGTTAAAGAGCTGCTTTGGATTTTAAGTAAAAATATTAGTGATGCGGTACTGATTAAAACTGCTAATCAGACTAAGTTAGGTATTGAACATTTTGATTTTCGATTGGATTTAGAATCAAAAACAACGTATCATTTGCCGAAGAGGTACTTGTATGAGCCGAATAGCGCAATTATGAAATCGGGTGGATTTGGATTTGTTTGCAATCAATTTGAAGTATTCAAACTGCATCAACATTCTCATTTATATACATCAGATGACTTAATTGAATTTCCAGGACGGATTTTCGAAATCAAATTGTGTTTGGATTATTCAAAAAATGTGATAAAGAAATACGTTGAGAAAACAACAGCTAACGTGACCATTAGAAATTTCCCTGAATCTGTCGATTTTATTAGAAAAAAATGGAGCATTAAAGAAGGCGGAACTAATTATTATTTCTTTACTACTGATTTAAACCAATGCAAAATTGCTTTACTTTGCACGAAAATTAATTGATTTATGAAAAAGTATTTGACTATCGTTTTTTTATTCTCTATCCAATTCTTTAACGCCCAAAAAGATTGTGAATTCAGTACTAATATTACCGATAGTATAGGTTCTTACAAATCTACTAAAAGTGTTTTAATGCATGAACGAAATTTTGGCGGAAATGAAAAATCAATTTATTTTTCACTGATTAATAGTGACGGGCTTCAATCACTTAATATCCAAATTATTCAAAAAAGCAATGATTTTTCACCTGCAAGTTGTTTTGATGAACGATCAAGAGTTTATTTTCAGTTGGCAAATGGCAAAATAGTATCTTTAATTAGTGTTAACGAATCTAATTGCGGCAGTTCCTTAGTAATTGACAACAAAAATTGCAGGGTTTTAAATGGTTACTTCGTTTTTGTAGAAGGTACTGTTGAGGAATTAAAAAAAGATTCTATTACGCTAATGCGCATTAAATATGCCACTGAAACATTGGATTATATTGTAAAAGACCAATTGTTTTCAGAATCTGACCGGTCGGTTTATAAGCCAGCAAGTTATTTTGTAGATTATTTAAAATGCATTGATTAATTGCATTGCCATTTGAAATTAGCCAATGGTAATAGATTACCATCAATGCTGTTGTAGTGCCACCACTCCGATTCAAACGCGGTAAATCCGTTGTTAAGCATCACTTCTCTTAGTAATGTTCTATTTTCAAGTACATTTTCTGAAAGTTGTAAATAATTGTGACCCGCTTCTTTTCCAAAATGGTCAAAATTTGTTCCCATATCGAGTTCGTTTCCATTTTTATCTACTAAAGTAATGTCGACAGCGCCACCTCGATTGTGAATAGAACCTTTTTTAGGATCTGCTACATACATTGGATTGGAAACAATTTTCCACATTTTTTTTTGAATATCGAGTGGTCTATAACAGTCATATAACTTGATTCTAAAGCCACGAGTAATAAACTCATTATTGGCGTTAATTAGTTTTTTTATTGTAGCATATCGCAGAAAACACTCGGCACAATCGTACACTTGCTGTTTTAAAAAATTATCTGGCGAAGCGTATTTCATATCAAAAACAAAATCAGAGCTGTACTCTTTAATCGATACAAATGTGGTATCATTTACCGGGTTTGGAATGGAAACAACTTTTACTTTTGCTGCGGTTTTTGGCGCTTCTGTTAGCACCTGTGCGACCATTTGCTTGGGCTTGCAAGAATTAAAAAACAGTAATAAAATTGCAAGACCATTTAATTTAAACATATTCAAAATATTCTTTTTGTAAATGTAAAAAAAACATAGTAATTCCTTGACTATTTTTTTGCTTTTGAAGTAAATCCAGAATGCGTACTTAAATGTTTTCTCAGTCGTTCTTGAAGATTTTCAGTGGTATGACCTATATAGAATTTATCGAGTTGCGTGGAATGTAAAATATAGAAGTAGAACATAATCAGGCATTTTTAGATACAAAAAAACCTTCTTAAAAGAAGGCTTTTGTGTGATCTCAGAAGGATTCGAACCTTCGACCTACTGCTTAGAAGGCAGTTGCTCTATCCAGCTGAGCTATGAGACCATTATTGTCGGGGTGGCAGGATTCGAACCTGCGGCCTCCTGCTCCCAAAGCAGGCGCGATAACCGGGCTACGCTACACCCCGCTTTTAGTCATAGATTCGTATCTGCGGTCTTCCCGATTTCCAATCGGGACGCGATAACCGGGCTAAAATAAGCCCTAAAAACTAAAGAAGCGGAGAGTAAGGGATTCGAACCCTTGGTACAGTT
>CAIUWH010000007.1 GCA_903902795.1 uncultured Bacteroidota bacterium | reverse complement strand
GATGATGGACCACGTCAGGATTCACCTATATTTGAGTATGTTGGAATTGGCGATCACGTGATTACGGTATGGGATACCGAGGGTGGATTGGATAACAGTTGTGATCCGCTGATCATCACTCAGGTTCAAACTATTGATTATTCGTTGTATTTCACTCCAAATGGCGATGGTATCCACGACAATTGGAATATAGTTGGTCTTAGCGGTCAACCAACGGCAAAAATTTATATATTTGACCGCCATGGGAAACTAATCAAACAGTTGAGTTCTCAGAGTCCGGGTTGGGATGGTACCTACAACGGACAAATTATGCCTGCGACCGATTATTGGTTTACGGTAGATTTTTCAGAACAAAACACCACACGACAATTTAGAGCCCACTTTTCATTAAAACGATAAATAGTTAAATAAAGAAGTCTTTATAGTTCAGGACTTTTTGTTAAGTATATTCATAAAACGAAAACACCGAACCACCGTAATTTTTCTGAAACGAAAAATGCATCATGTGGTCTAATTTAGTGTGTTTGGAATGTTCTACGACCAACATACCTTCGCTGTCGAGCAAGTCGTTTTTAAAGATTAATTCGATGAGTTTTTCGAATTCTTTCTGTGCCATTCCATACGGTGGATCAGCAAATATCACATCATAACTGGTGTTGTGTTTTTCAAGAAATGAAAATACATCACTCCGAATGGCTGTAATATTAAAGTCGAATTCGGTTGCCGTTTGCTTGATGAATTTCACACATCCAAAATCGCCATCCACCGCCACAATGGGTTCAGCACCACGAGAACCAAATTCGTAACTGATATTTCCCGTGCCTGAAAATAAATCCAATACTTTTAAATCTGAAAAATTAAAGTGATTATTCAAGACATTAAACAATGCTTCTTTGCTCATATCAGTTGTGGGTCGAACGGGAAGGTTTTTGGGCGAAGTAATGCGTCTTCCTTTGAATGTACCCGATATGATTCTCATGATTGTAAGAGTATATAATGGGTACGATTTTCTACTTCTGAAAACGAGTTCTGCATCGATGAAACGTCAAACAACTTTACGTTTCGGATGTATTTATAAATGAGTGAATAATACGCATCGTTTTCAAGACAATCACCTACAATTTCAAGTTTAAAGTTTTCTGGATTCAGTTGCAATTGCTCGGCAGTAAATAAAATGTAGTAAATGAAATCCTCGGGAGTGGTGTAATCAAACGAATTAAAAAACAATAATTTCTGATTTTGAATAACCACAATTTCAAAATGACTTTCACTTTTGTGGATGAACATTTTGCGTTCGTCATTATTTTTAGAAACATCCAATAGTTTTGAAACTAAAACGGTATTGGCATGTTTGTATTCAAAAGAGCCAAATCGGTCAATAAAGAAATTATTCATGTTGACATACGGAATGTACACATTATTCATTTCATACGTATGCAGTTGATCGTACGTGAAGAAATCGGTTTCAAAAACCTTCGTATTGTACTGTAAATAACTTCCTAAATAATCGGCGTCAAAAAGAGCTGTCGGAACAAACGTCGATAGATTATTGCTGTGGATGACTAAAATTTCATCGTATTTTTCAAGCAATTCGGGATGTTCATTAAATACCAACGAATACAAATCCGTAATGTTGGCACTTTTCTGAAACGCATCAAAAAGAATGTTCTTCAGTGCAATTACCTTTTCAGACAAGGTGTCGACTATACAAAAACTAAAACCGTTCAATGATACTTGAATGGTCAGTTTTTTATAGGTTTTATTGGTGATTGCGGTATTCAATATGTTTTGTATTAACGTAAGCTTGCGCCTAATTCAGTTTCCAAATTATGTTTGATTTTGCCCATTGTTTTATCGATTTGGACATCCGTTAAAGTTTTGGTCGCATCTTGCAAGACAAAACTCACGGCATACGATTTTTTGCCTTCAGGTAAGTTGGCTCCTTGATACACATCAAAAAGACTGACTTCTTTCAATAGCGACTTTTCTGTTTGCGTAGCAATAGTATAGATAGATTCAAAACTCACACTCGAGTCCACCAACAACGCCAAGTCACGTTTCACGTCGGGATATCTCGGAATATCTTGAAATTTAATTTTCGTCGCAACCAATTTGAGGAGTAAATCCCAATTGAAATCGGCAAATAGGACTTCTTGCTTAATATCAAATTCTTTTAAAATTGATTTTTTTAGAATTCCGAATTCAACCAAAATGTCATTTCCTGAAGCCAAGGCAATTCCTTCTGCAAATACATCCGACTCAATGGGTCTATTAACGATTTTGGTTAATCCTAACCGACTTAAGATGGAGTGAATAAATCCTTTAAACAAAAAGAAATCGGTTGGTTTTGTGGGATTAGTCCATGATTCGCCCGAACGATTTCCCGATAGGAATACCGACAAATGTTTCTTCTCGGCATTACCTGACAATAATTTATGATAGCTTTTCCCGAATTCAAACAGTTTTAAATCGGAGTTCTTTCGGTTAATGTTATAAGCAATGGCTTCCAATCCCGAAAATAAAAGCGATTGTCGCATGACCGACAGGTCGTTACTCAAGGGATTTAAAATCGTCACGTTGTAGTCTTCTTTTAACGCCGTTGATAATTTTACGTAATCGGGAGTGGTTAGCGAATTCGCCATCATTTCATGAAATCCGTTTGAGTTCAGTTGATTGGCGATTATGTTTTGAAGTTTATAATCTTCATTACGCGGAGCATTGCTTACTGTTGCGTTTAATTTTTTTGAAAATTCAATGTTATTGTATCCGTATACTCTAAGAATTTCTTCAACTACATCAATTTCGCGCTGAACGTCAACACGGTAGGAAGGGATAATTAGTCCCAAACCTGCATCGGTTACACTATTAACTTTAATATCTAATGAAGCAAGTATTTTCTTTATGGTTTCTTTAGGTAATTCTTGTCCAATGATTTTCTTGGTATTTTCGAAGTTCAAAAACACCGCAAAATCTTCTATTTTTTTTGGGTAAAAATCAATTGGATCAGAAGTGATTTCGCCGCCAGCCACTTCTTGAATCAACATTGCAGCTCGTTTCAATGCATAATCTGTCAAATTAATGTCAATTCCTCTTTCAAAACGGAAGGAAGCATCGGTACTTAATCCGTGACGCTTGGCTGTTTTTCTTACACTAATCGGATTAAAATAAGCGCTTTCTAAAAATATATTCGTCGTAGCATCCGAAACGCCTGAATTTTTCCCTCCAAAAACACCTGCAATACACATCGGACCGTTTTCATCACAGATCATTAAATCGTCTTCGTGTAACGTGCGTTCGGTATCGTCGAGTGTGGTAAATTTAGTTCCGTTTGGAAGTGTTTTTACAATTACTTTTCCGTTGATTTTTGCCGCATCAAAGGCATGCAGTGGTTGTCCGAATTCGTGCAACACATAATTGGTTACATCGACAATGTTGTTTTTCGGAGTTAACCCAATCGATTTCAATCGGTTTTGCAACCAATCGGGTGAAGGTTTAACTTTTAGTCCGGAAATGGTTACGCCGCAATATCGAGGTGCAAGATTTGAGTCGACTACATCGACGTCTATTTTCAGTGTTCGCTTATCGACTCTGAAGCCGGATACAGAAGGCGAAATTAATTCGACATTTTTATTGCTCAATAAGAGACTCGCTCGCAAGTCACGAGCTACGCCAAAATGCGACATCGCATCGGCACGATTTGGCGTTAAACCAATCTCGAATACTTCGTCGTTTTCAATTTTTAGTACTTCGGCTAAAGTCGTTCCGGGTTTGATTTTTTTATCCAAAATCATAATGCCGTCGTGGTTTTCACCCAATCCTAGCTCGTCTTCGGCACAAATCATTCCGTGACTTTCTTGTCCGCGAATTTTTCCTTTTTTAATTTCGAATTCGGCACCTGTTTTATCATATAGTTTTGTTCCGATTGTGGCAACAGGAACTTTTTGACCTACAGCTACATTGGGTGCACCGCAAACAATTTGAACTGGGTTATCAGTTCCTAAATTAACGGTTGTTACTTTTAATCGATCGGCATCAGGATGTTTTTCACACGTTAGCACTTCGCCTACCACAATGCCAAGCAATCCACCTTTTACCGATTGAAACGGTTCCACTACTTCTACTTCCAAACCTAAATCGGTTAATAGAGTAGCGGTTTCTTCAGAAGGTAATTCTATTTTTAAAAATTGTTTTAGCCAGTTGTATGAAATGCGCATGATGTATAGATTTTTAAGACGGCAAAGATAACGATAATTCGCTAATTCACAATTGAGATACTCTGTATAATGTAAGTTACGAAGGAAATGATTCTGCTATTTATTTGGTGGTTGCATATATTTTATCAACTCGGGATCGTAAATCATTGCATAAATTACTAATAAAATACTCCCGACAATTATTATTCCCAAATATCCGAGTGCAAAAATGCCAAAAGCTGAGAGCGATCGTAAAACAATACTTTTTACGGGTTTTTCGCCGTAGAATCCTCTAAAAAACCAAACTAATACGAAAGGCACAATCAAAAAGGGAATTTGCGAAATAGTAAGGAAACTGTCGGGACTATCTTTTAAAAAGAACATAATTGGATACACTATAATCATGCTGATTAGCGTGAACGCAGCAAGAATGTAGCAATTCATGACTATGTGCTCGTAGTAGTTGTGCCCCCATTTTCTATATAAAAGTTTTGTAGTTAGTGCAAAAACAGGAACCATCATCAGCATCAAAATAGCAGTATAGTTTGATGTAAAAGACATTAAGTCGCCCAAAAACTCTGAATTGCCGTATTTTTGAGCATTGAAATCGTTTATAATTTCACCAAAACCAAGCAATTTGTAGGAGATGAATGCAGAAATACCACTCAATAAAAATACTAGTAAAATAGGTTTGTAGTGATTGACACGATTGCCATCGATGTATTCTTTGGCTGTTGTACCGGGACTTTTTATTAACTTTTTTAAGGAGTAGAAAAGTCCTTTATTCGTATGAAGAAGTGTGTATTGGATTTCGTCTAAAACGTATTTTTTGTCGATTCTTTTGTACTTCTTTTGTCCACAATTACTACAAAAATTTTCGATAATAAGGTGATTACAATTTGGGCAACTATTTTCCATTTTTATACGTGATTTTTTTCTTTTATTGCAGAAATAGTAAAGTGATCTTTTCGCGACCGTAGCAGTAGTTTTAAATTATATTATGCCTATTGTGGTAAAATCATAAACGATTTATTGTCGGAATTGTATACATGAAAATAGCTTCCTTTAGACGCATTAGTAATTGAGACTCCATCGATTGGAAAGCTTGTAGTTTCTGAATTGACGATGGTATTTGTATTCTTTTTTACAGATTTAATAGTTAACAGTCCGTCATACGTTTTCTTAAGCATCAGATTGTAGATGTTTTTTTCGACATTAAAGAAATAAATTAATAGAGCAGAATTGGAACCATCGGGTTGTTCCAAGATGACCGCAAAGTCGTTTAAATTATCGTCATTAAAATCGCCGTATACCACCGAATTATTGTAGCGTCTAAAATCATCTGCCAAACGGAATCCATCCTCATTGATTAAATAACTTTCTTCAATTGTTGCTTTGATTCCGGCATCAAACTCAATTTTTTCGGGTTTGATAGGTTCGGGTTTGTAGTATTTGAACTGTGATTTTCTTACGAATTCATCCTTCGACATATAACCAACTGGCATATCCGAAAAAGTAATCGGTTTACTAGCATACACAGCAACATAATCATTACGGGATTCGCGAGCAACAAGAGCTGGGTCGATTTTTATAGTACTACTTGAATCTACTTCCTTTGTATACACTTTAGTTCCGAAACGCAACTTATGAATCGTGTTGTAAGGTGCAAAATTTGGCGTTCTACGCACTTCTCCAACTTCTTTTACTACGTAATTTTCAACGGCGTGAAATCCGTATTTTTCCAGTGTATCCGTTTTGGTAATTCCGGCAGAATAATCAAATACATCTGCGTCTTCTTTAATAGAAAAAGTTTCTAAAATGGTTTCCTTCTTAATGAATTTGAAAGCAATAAAAAAGGCCACCAAAACAAGCACTGAAATGATGATGTATTTTTTATACTTATTTAATAGCTCCATATGTATTGAAATCGTTACGAAGAATAATTACTTTCAAAAATAGGATTTAGATTGGAATTAACAAAAATAATCCCAAATAATATTCCTTAGAGTATTTCTTCAATTTGTTTTTTGATGGTACTTGCTATTTTTTCGGTTGGTAAATCATTGACATCGCTTCCAAATGGATCTTCTATTTCCTCGGCAATCAATTCCAAACTGGCTAATACATAAAAGATAAAGATAACAACAGGTATCGTATAGTAGCCTAAACTAAAGACGTAACCAAAAGGTAAAGTCATGACATAGAAAAAAATAAATTTCTTAATAAATGCACTGTATGAATAGGGTATGGGGGTGTTTTTGATGCGTTCACAAGCACCGCAAACATCGGTAAACGATTGTAATTCAGAGTTGATTATGATTAATTGATTTCCTGAAATGGCACCTGATTTATACAAGTCGTTGACTTTGTGATACATCATTTTTGCAACTTGATTGGGACGATGTTTATGGTGGTCAATTTCTAAATCTAATCCGTCAAACAGCACTTTACTCGTTTCTTCATTTTTCAGGTGTTCGTGCAAAATGGATGCGTAATTTGGAATAATTTTTTTAAAAAAAATCCTGTCGCTGTCATCCTGCACAATAACAGATAATTTGAGGGCTAAATTTCGGCTGTTGTTGACTAATGAACCCCATAGCTTTCGACCTTCCCACCAACGATCATATGCAGTATTGGTTCTAAATACTAATAACAACGAAATTACAAAACCCAACATCCCGTGCATAATCGTGATGTTTTTTACATGGCTGTCTTGAGATAGCTTCCAGTATTCAATCTCTAAATAACCTATCACACCGGTATAAAATCCTATTAATAGCATCATGGGAAACAATTTCCGAAATGTATCCGCTTTGTGAAATCTAAAAATAAAAGTAATCCAATCTTTAGGGTTGTATTGAACCATAAGTGTAAAAAAAAAATCGAAAGCAAATATACTCAATTCTGAGTATTTCGGAGAAAATATAAATGATGTAGCTCAATCAAATCGCAAGTGCACTGCAACAAGAACTTCTTACTAAAAGACAGGAAATTAGAAAAGAAAAGAAGATTAAAAATAGAGCTGTAGTATGCCAACTTACAATCGCCAGACTAGCTGATGTAATTCCAAATGTTTTTCTTTTTGCTCAATTCCAGGAATACATTTCTAAGTGTTAGATGTTCAGGTTTAGTCATCGATGCGTCATCTTTTAGTAATCGCAATGCATAATTTCGAGCCAATTGCAAAATATCTCTGTCTTTAACTAAATCGGCTATTTGCAGGTTTACTACTCCGCTTTGTTGTGTGCCCATTATGTCGCCTGGGCCTCGCAATCTTAAATCAACTTCCGCAATTTCGAAACCATCATTAGTGCGAACCATCGTTTCCAAACGGGTTTTGGTGTCGTTGTTGAGCTTGAAACTTGTCATCAATATACAATAACTTTGTTCTGCACCACGACCTACGCGACCGCGCAATTGATGTAATTGAGATAATCCAAATCTTTCGGCGCTTTCGATGATCATTACACTTGCATTTGGAACGTTTACACCTACTTCAATTACCGTTGTTGCGACCATAATATTGGTTTTTCCTTCCGAAAAGCGCTTCATTTCGGCTTCTTTTTCAGCCGGTTTCATTTTGCCATGAACAATAGAAATACTGTAGTGTGGCAAAGGGAAATCACGCGAAATGCTCTCATATCCGTCCATTAAGTCTTTGAAATCCATTTTTTCACTTTCTTGAATTAATGGGTAAACAATATAGATTTGTCTGCCTTTGGCGATTTCATCTTTTATAAATTTCCACACCTTCAGTCGATTGCTGTCGAACTGGTGAACGGTTTTGATGGGTTTTCGTCCTGGTGGCAATTCGTCGATAACCGAAATATCCAAATCTCCATACAAACTCATGGCTAAGGTACGCGGAATTGGTGTTGCAGTCATGACGAGTACGTGAGGCGGAATTTCATTTTTCTTCCATAATTTAGAACGCTGTTCTACTCCGAAACGATGTTGCTCGTCAATCACCGCCAATCCTAAATTTTGAAACTGGACTTTATCTTCTAACAAGGCATGTGTCCCAATTAGGATGTCTAAACTTCCATTCTCTAATGCTTCGTGAATGATTTTTCGATCTGCAGTTTTGGTTGAGCCAGTTAGTAGTTTTATACTGATATTTAGCTGATTAGCCAATTCGGTTAAACCATTAAAATGTTGGGTTGCAAGAATTTCAGTTGGTGCCATCAAGCAACTTTGAAATCCGTTGTCTTTGGCCAAAAGCATACACATTAAGGCAACAATGGTTTTTCCGGATCCGACATCTCCTTGCAGCAAGCGGTTCATTTGTGCATGGCTTCCCATGTCGTTTCGAATTTCCTTCAAGACTCTTTTTTGCGCATTGGTTAATTCAAACGGCAGATGATTTTGATAAAACTCGTTGAAATTTTCGCCTACTTTTTCAAAAGGATGGCCTTTTATTTTGTGCTTTCCAACTAAATTTTTGGTGATGAGTTGCAGTTGTATGAAGAACAATTCTTCAAACTTAAGTCGGAATTGC
This sequence comes from uncultured Bacteroidota bacterium, assembly GCA_903902795.1. Taxonomy (GTDB): domain Bacteria; phylum Bacteroidota; class Bacteroidia; order Flavobacteriales; family Flavobacteriaceae; genus Flavobacterium. Next base: position 35,161 of record CAIUWH010000007.1, on the reverse strand, counting down.
GCTTGCGATAGTAGCTCTTGATTTTTAGGAAAATGAATATTAAAAACAGCTGCGTTTTTTGGTATGAGTTTTAATTCTTTCAACAAATAATCCGGCAGCGTTTCTGCAAATTTGGCTTGTGTTTCTACAAACAACTGTTGCATCATTTTATTGATGACTTTATTCGATATGCCTTTATTGGACAGTTTTTCCGTGCTAGGATAAACGGGTTGCATGGCACTGCGCAGACTAGCCTTATGTTCATCCAACAATTCCATTTCGGGATGTGCCATGTTGAATGTGGCTCCGAATTGCATTATTTTTCCGAAAATTACGTAAGAAACATTGAGTTTGAGACTTTCTTTAATCCATTTCTGACCTTGAAACCAAACTAATTCCATTTGACCCGTGTCATCTGTAAAAGTAGCCACTAAACGGGTTTTAGCTTTTCCTTGATCAACGGTTTTGATGTGAACGATTTTCCCAATAATTTGCACTTCCGAATTAGTGGTGCTAAGCTGATTGATTGTATAATAGCGGGTTCGATCAATATATCTATTTGGATATAGATTAACTAAATGGCTGTATTTGTGAATATTGAGTTCTTTGCGTAACAAATCGCCACGTTGAGGACCAACGCCTTTTAAGTATTCGATGGGTGTGTCGAGAAGTGAGTTCATTTTGGCTTATAAGTAGATTATGCTCGTACGAAGATAAGAAAATTTAAAAATACTTTTTTATTTTTTCAATTCTTCAATCAAAGCTCTTGCAGTAACGGTATTCATTAATTCCAATTGTTCAATCATTAATCTTTTAGTGTGATCATCTATAATTGGTTCAGGCTTTTGGAATTGTTTTTCCGAATGTTGCGCGAAGAAAAGCGTGTCCGTCCAATCATTTCGTATTCCGTCAACTACTAAATGAATTCGGTCATCTGTGCCGTTGTTCGAAACTGAATGGGTGAAATTGGCATTAATGTACCAACATTCACCTTCATTCATAATCAATCGTTTGTCATCCAGAATGAAAACTACCTCTTGATTGGTTATTACAGGTATGTGCAAACGAAAAAATCCATCTTCATAGCCGAGACAATAATCACTATGAGGTTTAATTTGCGCTCCTGCGGCTAAATTGAGCAACCGAACAGCTGCCTTTTCAAAGTGAAAAGAATCTAAAATATCTTCAAAATACGAACAGGAGTCTAAAATATCGGTGGCTGTAATTTCTTTTGAATTAGCATTGAACGCGTAAATATTGTCTGATTTTCCGTCGGGCGACATCAATGCTATGGACGACCATTTCCCATCATAGTCATTCTGATTATAGTGGTCAATCCATGGAGTGTCCATTACTTTACGCAGGTCCTCTTTGAGCTTTGCAGGGTCAAAGTGCATAGGAAACTTTATGTGTCGTACCAATTCGTCCATTTTATTCTCTCATCCATTTAATCATTTCAGGGAAGGCGGGTTTATTGTGTTCATGTGCCTTTTCAATGCTCAAAGCCATTTGTGTCCATTCCAAGAAAGGCAATCCGATGTAATTTCCAGAACTGAAATTGTCCATCAACCAATTTGAACTTCCTTTATATCCGCCCGCATGAAAAACATATTCCAAAGGCAATTCCAAATGCTTACAGGCTGCAAATGACCATAGCATCGTAGCAATTTCTTCACCTTGACTGGGCCAATCTTTTGACATGTTTTCAGTCCCGATTTGATGTCGCTCAAGCGGAGTTGTGACGGCTAGGTGTCCGGCTTCATGCAAAATATCGCCAGGATATTCCAGTTTTTCCAAATCGATAAAAATGCAGTTGGAACCTAATGACAATCCGGGTAGAAAGGTGGCTTCATCCAATTCTTTTTCAACGATATCAATTCCGATATCCTTTAAAAATGTAATGATTTTAGTAAACTCTAAATTTGATTTTAGTACAGACATAAATGATACGCTATCGAATTATAAAAATAGGGAATATTTACGAAACTCAAAAAGTATTTTTAATCAATTCTTGTTGAATACTTATATTTGTACAAAATACTACACTAATGCGTCATTTTCTTTTGGTTTTTATCACCGTATTTTCTTTTGCACAACAATCAGAGAAAGTTGATTTTATAAAGATGAATGCGGTTTTATATCCTAATGCAGCCACTAGATCAATTTCAGGTGGAATAGCCTATTCCTTTACTGTTAAATCGTCCATTGATACCATTCGGATTGATGCGAAGAACATGGATTTTTCAACTGTGAAAATCAACGGAAAAGTAGTTGATTTTAAAAAAACTACAACTCAACTACTTCTTTTTGAAGGATTTAAAAAAGGTAAAAACAAACTGACATTTAGTTATTCGGCTACTCCAAAACAAACCCTCTACTTTATCGGCCAGGGTGATGATTTGCAAATATGGACGCAGGGTCAAGGCAGGTATACCAGTCATTGGTTACCCAGTTTTGATGATGTGAATGAGAAAGTGATATTTAATTTGAGCATCAACAACGAATATAACTTTGAAGATAAAAATGCAACGAAAAAAACAATATTGTGTAATGGTATTCTAAAGGAAGTTGTGACGCAAAAGTCATGGTCTCAGGGTAAGGATTTCATTACGTACAAGTATGAAATGCACAAACCAATGTCATCGTATTTGGTCATGCTAGCTATTGGAGATTTTGTTAAAAGAGAAGAAAAAGCCTCTTCCCGAATTCCGTTGGAGTTATATTTGGATAGAAATGATGTGGATAAGTTTGAGCCAACGTATCGTTATTCGAAGCAAATGTTCGATTTTTTTGAAAGAGAGATTGGGGTAAAATATCCATGGAAGATATACAGACAAGTGCCGGTGCGCGATTTTTTGTATGCTGGTATGGAAAACACAACTGCGACTATTTTTGCTCAAGATTATGTTGTTGACGAAATTGGGTTTAACGACCGAAATTATGTCAATGTGAATGCACACGAATTGGCGCATCAATGGTTTGGCGATTTGATTACTGCCAAATCAGGAAAGCACCATTGGTTGCAAGAAGGTTTTGCTACTTACTATGCTTTGTTGGCCGAGAGGGATATTTTCGGTAATGATTATTTCTACTACGAATTATATAAGACTGCCAATCAATTGCGAAATGCAGCCAAAACCGACACTATTCCCGTCATGAATGAAAAAGCCAGTTCACTTACTTTTTATCAGAAAGGTGCATGGGCATTACATGTTTTAAAAGAGTCAATCGGAGAGAAGGCATTTCGAAATGCAGTTAGGAACTATTTAAAAAAGTATCAATTTAAAAATGTTGAAACCGATGATTTTTTGAATGAAGTGAATAAGGTAAGTGATTTTGACACCGATAACTTCAAGAAAATATGGCTGGAACGAGCGGGTTTTGAATACCAACAAGCTATCAAACTGTTGACTGAAGACAGCTCTTTTATTGCGCAATATATCGAAATTAAAAAGCAGAAAGATGTAAATAACAGCAATTTTGAATCCTACAGTGATGATTATCGAACGCTTTTGCAATCGCAAGTCTATTATCCAATCAAACAAGAGATTATACTGCAAATTAGGAATCTTGATTTTAAATTGAATCAGGACTTAGTAGTACTGGCTTTAAATTCTGATGATTTTAAAGTGAGGCAAACAGTTGCGCGGTCATTCCCAAAAGTTCCTGTTTCTTTAAAGTCTGGTTATGAAATCTTATTGAGCGATGTATCCTATGTAACCAGAGAAATTGCATTTGTCAATTTATGGAATAGTTTCCCAGATGATCGACTCAAATATATGGAAGCAGCTAAAAATTGGTTAGGCAATAACGATAAATCGTCGCGTATTTTATATTTATACTATGCTCAACTTTTTAAAAATCTCCCTGAAGATGAAAAGAAGCTGCTCTATAACGAACTTGTAAATTATTCTTCACCCAATTTTGAAAGTTCCATTAGAGAGAATGCTTTTGATGCTTTGCTTCAACTTCAAACTAACGACGAAACTGTGATTCGCAATTTGATTCAAGCAACAACTCATTTTAAATGGCGTTTTAATTCGTATGCCAAAGAAGCACTGAAAAAACTTTTGGTTAAAGAAGAAAACAAAACTCTCATTCAGAATCTTCTACCTACTTTAAATTCTTTAGAGCAAATAAAAGTGCAAAATCTACTTTCTAACTAAAGTAGATTTTATACTACATAATCGGCTGATTTTCATAACTTTTTTTAACATTTGTTTGTTAATAAATATGCTTTGATGCAGTTCATCGAGTTTTGAAGTTGTATAACGAATTTTTTTTTTTTACTTGGATAACTTGTTGTGTTATTTGCCTTATAAAATACTGATAGCCCCAGTTTATTATTATTTAGTTAATTATTAAATTTTTAAAAGATTATGAAAATCAACAAACTATTTATTTTAGGATTCGCATTTTTGTCATTAGTATTCACAGGTTGTGATAAAAGAGATGAACAAGAAGTTGCTTATGAATTTACTTTGGGTGAATCAGTAACAAGAAATTTTAAAGGTACAGTTGTAGATGAGAATCACAACCCCGTTGCTTACGCTACAATTAAAATGGGAAGTTTTACTACAACTTCAGATTCAAACGGAATTTTTAATTTAGCCTCAGTTCCCGTTTTAGAGCGTTTTGCTTATTTAACTGCTGAAAAAGATGGATACCTTACAGGTTCTAGAGCGACTATGCCTCACGAAGGTGAAAATAATATGGTAATCATGTTACTTCCAAGAAATGTAGTAGCAACTATTCCTACTGGTCAAACTACAAATGTACTTTTACCTAACTCTGTTAAACTATCTTTTGATGGTGCTTTTATGACAGAAGATGGTGCTCCGTATAACGGAAATGTAGATATTATTGTGAATCACTTAGCCGCTAATGATCCAGATGTATTTATCAAAATGCCTGGTACTTTATTAGGAACTCGCACAGATGGAACACTTTCTGGTATGGAAACATACGGAATGATTAATGTAGAGTTAGAAGGTTCAAACGGAGAGAAATTACAAATCCAAACAGGTCACGAAGTAGATATGGTCTTACCAATTGCAGAAAATCAGTTAGATACAGCACCTGCAACAATTCCGTTATGGCACTTTGATGAAACTAGCGGTTTATGGGTAGAGGAAGGTTTCTCAAGAAAAGTAGGTAATAAATACTACGGTTCTGTTTCTCACTTCACATGGTGGAATAATGATTATGCTTATGTAGTAGCTACTTTATTTGTAACAGTTAAAAACTCTGACTTAACTCCTGTAAACGGTGTTCGAGTTACTATAACGAGACAAGCAGGAAGTACTGGTGATGTTTTAATGGATTTAGGTGTAACTGGTGCAAACGGAATGTTATCTGCTGGTGTGCCAAGAAATGAAGTGTTGATTTTTAGAGCATTTAACTCGTTCGGAATTTTGATTAATCAACAAGTTTTACCAGCTTCGCCGGCTTTAGAGCGCTATGTAGAAGTAATCATTCCAACTGTTAATAGAATTTCAAATACAGCAACAACGAAATAATTAATATTAAACCCTAATAATGCCAACCGTCTAATTTTTATTAGGCGGTTTTTTTTGCAGTTTTAATTTTCCATTATATAAAAAAACCTTCTCAGATTAGGAGAAGGTTTTTTTATCATCTGAAATTAAGGTCTATAAAAAATCTTTCACTTCATTCTTCAAATAACTCAAAGCAATCGTACTTGCTGATTCAGTTTCCAATACATTGTTCAATAATTGCTCGCGTAATTGTTCGGCATTTGCTACATTGGTAGTCATCGCTGTTTTTCTAATGATTTGTATCACGGTGTTTTTAGCTGTCACAATCATCGTCCAACACTCGTCTGTAATATAAATTTGTTGGGTTAAATTGTGCTCGTATTCTTGCTCAATATGGTGAATTAATAGATTTTGATAATCCATTTTATCATCACCTAATGGAGCAACTCTAATTACTAATTTTGTCGGATTGATGCGTTCCAGCAACAAGGCCAACCGCTCATAGGCTTGTAATTTTAAAGGTAAGGATTGTTTTTGATTTTCTTTGAGTAACTGGAAACGTCTTCTGTTTTCTTCATTTTTTGAAAAAGTTTGAAACGAATAATAAGTAACTCCGCCCGTAATCAATGCAGGTAACGTGTAAAAAGCTAGTTCGATAATCTTGTCTGTATTCATAGGGTATTAAAATTGTATTTGAGGTGTTTTTTCAGCAAACCACTTTCGGTCTCTTTCTAGTTGATTGTCTACTGTATATATTTTTTTCTGGGTATTGATTTTTAACTCACCAAAATAGGTTGTTTTGCCTTTTTCAATTGCGAACTTCATGTCTAATGGTATTTCAATAGTAGATTGATCATTTCTCATGTTGTTGAAAATTTTCAACTTGAAGAACTTATATTTTCCTTCAGGTTTTGAAATGGTGAACAAATAGTATGTATTGCCTTTTGTATTGAAATCACCAATCGAATTTCTGAATGTAAATGAATCTTTTTGGTTCGGATAATTATTAATCGATGGTTTGTCGTCACTATACATAAACGTAAAAATATTGTACATCTTCTTTTCTATACAAATTGTACCCACAATCATACCTTCATTCGCTTCAGCGTTGAAAGTAATTTTAAGATTTTTTGAAGGTGACGAGCATCCCAAAAAGAAAAGCAAACCGAGCGCGAAAAAACAGTTTTTTGTTTTCATAATCATGAAATTATTGTTCACACAAAGTAAAACAATTTTAAACTGTCAAACAATAAAAAATAGTTGATAATTCCGCTTAAATTAAATTGTATTTCAAGAGTAGTAATCCTATTTTTGTAAAATAAGATACGCTCTATTTTCCATGCAAAAATACATTAGTCAACTCAACGAAGCGCAGCAAGCACCGGTTTACCAAAAAGACGGTCCAATGATTATTATTGCTGGTGCGGGTTCTGGTAAAACTCGAGTGTTAACCATGCGTATAGCTTATTTAATGAGCCTTGGAGTCGATGCATTCTCTATTTTGGCACTGACTTTTACTAACAAAGCGGCTCGTGAAATGAAGAAACGTATTGCTGACATAGTCGGAACCAATGAAGCCAAGAATCTTTGGATGGGAACGTTCCACTCGGTTTTTGCCCGTATCTTAAGAAGTGAAGCCGATAAATTAGGTTACCCGTCTAATTTTACCATTTACGATACACAAGATTCGGTGCGACTTATTTCGGCCATCATCAAAGAAATGCAACTCGACCGAGACATCTACAAACCGAAGCAAGTTTTGGGTAGAATTTCGTCCTATAAGAGCTCATTAATTACCGTTAAAGCCTATCAAAATAATCCCGAGTTGCAAGAGCAGGACGCCATGTCGAAAAAGCCTCGTTTGGGAGAAATCTATTCCAATTATGTAGATCGATGTTTCAAAGCCGGAGCCATGGATTTTGATGATTTACTTTTAAAAACCAACGAATTACTGAATCGTTTTCCGGATGTGTTGGCCAAATATCAAGACCGTTTTCGCTACATTATGGTGGATGAGTACCAAGACACGAACCACTCGCAGTATTTGATTGTTCGTGCGTTATCAGATCGGTTTCAAAACATTTGCGTCGTAGGTGATGATGCTCAAAGTATTTACGCTTTTCGTGGTGCCAACATCAACAACATCCTTAACTTTCAAAAAGATTACGATAACGTAAAAACCTATCGTTTGGAGCAAAATTATCGTTCTACTAAAAATATTGTCGAAGCGGCCAATTCCATTATTGAAAAGAACAAAACCAAACTCGATAAAGTAGTTTGGACGGCGAATGATTTTGGGCCGAAAATTAAAGTCCACCGCAGTATTACCGACGGAGAAGAAGGTCGTTTTGTCGCTGGTGAAATATTCGAACAAAAAATGCGCAACCAATTACACAATGGTCAATTTGCCATTTTGTACCGTACCAATGCTCAATCGCGTGCCATGGAAGATGCCTTGCGTAAACGAGATATTCCGTATCGAATTTATGGCGGATTGTCTTTCTACCAGCGCAAAGAAATAAAAGACGTATTGTGTTATTTGCGTTTAGTCATCAATCCAAAAGACGAAGAAGCGCTTATTCGCGTTATCAACTATCCTGCACGAGGAATTGGAGATACAACAATTGAAAAACTCACCGTTGCGGCCAATCATTACAAGCGTTCCATTTTTGAAGTAATGGAACACATCGATAAGATTGATTTGAAATTGAATTCAGGCACCAAACAAAAACTAAATGATTTTGTCTTGATGATCAAAAGTTTTCAAGTCATCAACGAAAATCAAGACGCTTTTTACTTAACCGAACATGTGACCAAAAAAACAGGTTTGGTGCAAGAGTTGAAGAAAGACGGAACTCCGGAAGGAATTGCCCGTATCGAAAACATCGAAGAATTACTCAATGGTATCAAAGATTTCACCGAAGGACAAATCGAAATTGATGGCGCACGCGGCGCATTATCTGAATTTTTAGAAGATGTAGCGCTGGCAACCGATTTGGATAAAGATACCGGCGATGACGATCGAGTGGCGTTGATGACGATTCACTTGGCTAAAGGATTGGAATTTCCGTATGTCTTTGTGGTGGGAATGGAAGAAGATTTGTTCCCGAGTGCCATGAGCATGAATACCCGAAGCGAGTTAGAAGAAGAACGCCGTTTGTTTTATGTTGCCTTAACGCGCGCCGAACAACAAGCCTATTTAACCTATGCACAGTCGAGATACCGTTGGGGAAAACTGACCGACAGCGAGCCATCCCGATTTATAGAAGAAATAAAAGACGAATATCTAGAATACATCAATCCGCGTGAAAGCGACAGTTACCGCTACAAACCGATGATGGATTTGGATATTTTTGGAGACATCGATAAATCGAAATTACGTCTAGCAAAACCAGTAGCTGGAACGCCGCCAAAAAAATACGGCGATGAACCTGTTTCTTCGTCAACTATTCGTAAATTAAAACCTGTTTCAGCAAGTGGACCAAGTGCCACCAATTTATTTGATAGTAAATTAAGAGTTGGAAATATTGTGATGCACGAGCGATTTGGCAAAGGTGAAATCCTAAATTTGGAAGGCGCGGGCGCCGATAAAAAAGCTGAAATTAAATTCGACGTAGGCGGAATTAAGAAATTATTGTTGCGATTTGCCAAATTGGATGTGATAGGTTAGAAAGTAGAGAATAGAAAATAGAGAATAGAAAATAGAAAATAGAGAGTAGAGAATAGAAAATAGATTTTAATTAATTGATCAAATGTATGTACTGAAACGGACTCGTTGTCTATGTTCTATTATCTTTGTTCTATAATCTTAAAAAGAAATGAGTCAATTCATCAAAATATACGAAGACAATCCCAACGAAGCTGCCATTAAAAAAGTGGTGAATGTGCTGCGTGACGGCGGATTGATCATTTATCCTACCGATACCGTATACGGATTGGGTTGCGATATTACCAACACCAAAGCGTTGGAACGGATTGCTAAAATCAAAGGAATCAAATTAGAGAAAGCCAATTTCTCCTTTATTTGTAGTGATTTGAGTAATTTGTCCGATTATGTGAAGCAAATCAATACGTCGACGTTTAAGATTTTAAAACGCGCGCTACCCGGACCGTATACTTTCATTCTGCCCGGAAACAACGATTTACCTAAAGAATTCAGAAAGAAAAAGACAGTCGGAATTAGGGTTCCTGATAACAACATTACCATCGAAATTGTGAAAATGTTGGGCAATCCCATTGTGTCGACTTCCATCCACGATGAAGATGAGGTGTTAGAATATTCAACCGATCCGGAATTGATTTTTGAAAAATGGCAAAATCTAGTTGATTTAGTTATTGATGGCGGTTACGGAGATAATGTTCCGTCTACTATTATTGACTTATCCGGACATGAACCAGAAGTAATTCGCGTCGGAAAAGGAGATGTGGATATTATTTAAAAAGAGAATAGAAGAAAGACCGCTGCGCTGAAAGAAGAAAGACCGCAAATATCTTAGAATACTACTAAAAACCGACAACCGACAACTAATAAAAAAAACGCCTCAATTTCTCAAGGCGTTTTTAATATTTTAAATCCGAATTAATTTTTCGATAAATTCTTCATTTCTTTTTCAATCATTTCGTAGAACTCATCAATTTTTGGTAAGATGACGATACGTGTTCTTCTGTTTTTAGAACGATTTTCTACTGTATTGTTTTCTACCAACGGAATATATTCTCCACGTCCTGCTGCAATAATTTGTTTTGGATTCACACTTAAATCGCGCGTTAAAACACGAGTAATAGCAGTAGCTCTTTTCACACTTAAATCCCAATTATCTAGTAAAACAGCATTTCCAGTAAAGGGAACGTTGTCGGTGTGACCTTCTACCATACATTCGAAAGTAGGTTTGTCATTGATGATTTTAGCTACTTTAGCCAATACTTCCTTCGCACGGTCGGATACTACATAGCTTCCGCTTTTAAAAAGCAACTTATCGGCAATAGAGATAAATACTACTCCTTTTTCTACGTTTACTTCAATATCTGGGTCAGTAACGCCTACTGAACTTTTTATGCTCGTCACCAAAGCCAAGGTAACCGAGTCTTTTTTAGTTAAAGCGTCTTGAAGTCTCGAAATTTTCAAATCTTTTTCCTTAATTGATTCAAGCGCTTTTTCAATATTTGCGGCACCTTGCTGGGTTAAGGTGGTCATATTACCCATATTATTGATTAAATCGGAATTATTTTTCTTTAAAAAGTCGTTTTGTTGTGACAAGGCATCTTTTTCTGTCAAACACAAGTTCAATTTAACTGTGGTAGAATTCAATAAATCTTGACATTCTTTGTTTTTCAATTCAAGTTCCGCTATTTTCTTTTTTGTCCCGCAGGAAGTTAAAGTAAGCGTCACAGCTGTAAGGATTACAATAAATTTTCTCATACTTTTATATTAATTAGGTGGCACAAAATTACACTATTTAAACGTAAAAGTTTTGCTATTTTCCTCTAAAGAAATGTTAAATCACTTTTCGAAAGTGGTTTTTCTTTGGATAAAGTAGCTGTAAACAATGCTTTTAGTGTTAAAATAGTTCTCTTTTTGAACCAAACCTCGCTTTTTGTAGGCTTTTTTGAACAAAGAATAAAACGAAAAATGGGCTTTGAGTACAGCCAAACAATGTTTCCATTTTCCTTTGAAAAGAAATTGAATTCCGGCTACACCATCCAAGACAAGCCGTATGAATACGATCGGAATCAATTGATGATCAGGAATGTTCTTCACCAACATCAATAAGGAATTTCGGAAATTTAGAAAAGTTTTCCGCGGATTTCCTTCGTTCAAGGTCGCGCCACCTACATGATACACCACCGATTTTGAAGTATATTTAGCTTGATAGCCCAAATTAAACGCACGCCAACACAAATCGATTTCTTCTTGGTGCGCAAAAAAATCAGCGTCAAAGCCGTTTAGGGTTTTAAAGAGTTTTTTACGTATGAACAAACACGCTCCCGAAGCCCAAAAAATTTCGCGTTCGTCGTCGTATTGATGCGTGTCTTTTTCTAAGGTCTCAAAAATTCGTCCACGACAATACGGATAGCCATATTTATCAATGAATCCGCCGGCCGCACCCGCATATTCAAAGTAGTCTTTATTTTTAAAATCTAAAATTTTAGGTTGAATAATACCGATTTCTGACTCATTTTCAAAAATGGATAGGATGGGAGCAAGCCAATTTTTTGTCACTTCAACATCCGAATTTACTAAAGCGTAATAGTCTTCTTCAACGTTCTCTAGCGCCACATTATAACCTTTTGCAAATCCGTAATTGGAATCGTTGTGTATGATTTGTACCGCTGGGAATTGTTCTTTGATCACCGTAATCGAAGCATCGGTCGACGCATTATCGGCTACATAAATCGTGGCTTCCTCTGAAAAAGCAACTACCGAAGGCAAAAACTGTTCTAACAATTTCGCTCCGTTCCAATTCAGTATGACAACCGCTATTTTTTTCAATTTGAATTGATTAATTTTATTTAAATTAGGTACCAATTTTACTTACTAAATGTTTAGCTTATTATGCTTATGAATTTATTTTAGCCACGAATACACTAATTACCATATTGTGAATTTAAAATTTGTTCATCGGAGATGAACATTCGAATTAATCGAATAGTTGTTTTTTATAAATTCGACAATTAGTGGCAAAAAATACTTTTTTTTACACAGTTAAACATTATTTAGATATAAAATCAGGTAAGTCTTTTAAGAAAGTATACTTTTCATTTTCAAAATCCATTTGGCAAAAGTAATGATTTAGTCCGTTAGTTACCATCAAGAACTGCGCTTTTAAAGTCAGGTTATACCGCGCAATTTGATCGAAGGTTTCTTGCGTAATTTTTACTTCGGGTGCTTTGCATTCCACCAACAAAAACAAATCGCCATTCGGCTGAAAAACAACGACATCGTAGCGTTTACTTAACGCATTTACTTTGATTAATTTTTCCACATTGAGGTGCGATTTCGGGTACTTTTTCTCTTCTAACAAAAACAAAACTACATGCTGACGCACCCATTCTTCGGGAGTGAGAATGATGAATTTTTTCCTTATTTCATCAAAGATGGCAACTTTATTTTCACTATTTTTGAAGCGAAACGAATAGGAAGGAAAATTGAGTTTTTGCATAGCACAAAGGTAATTCAAAATTCAAAATTCAAAATTTAAAATTTCCAAAAAAATGGACGAAGTAGTAAAAATCATCAACGATATAAAAGCTGGAAACATCAAACCTATTTATTTTTTAATGGGCGACGAACCGTATTATATTGATAAAATTACCGAGTTCATTGAAGAATCCGTTTTGACCGATGACGAAAAGGGCTTCAACCAAATGGTGATGTACGGTCGGGATACCACGGTAGAAGACATTGTTTCGAACGCTAAACGCTATCCGATGATGGCCGAGCGGCAAGTGGTTGTCGTTCGTGAAGCACAAGATTTGGTCAAAACCATTGATAATTTAGAAAGTTACGCCGAGCAACCACAACCTACGACTGTTTTGGTATTTGCCTATAAATATAAAACACTCGATAAACGCAAGAAACTGATTAAAGTACTCAGCAAAAACGGAGTAGTTTTTGAAAGTAAAAAAATGTATGACAATCAGGTTGGAACGTGGATTACGCGCGTGTTGCAAGGACGAGGTTTATCCATCGAGCCCAAAGCCAATGCCATGCTGGTCGAGTTTTTAGGCAACGATTTAAGTAAAATAAGCAATGAGTTGAACAAATTGCAAATCATTCTACCCAAAGGCCATACAATCACGCCCAGCGATATTGAAGTTAACATTGGTTTTAGTAAAGATTTTAACGTGTTTGAATTGCAAAACGCGTTAGGTTCTCGTAATCAACTGAAAGCCTATCAAATTGCCCAATATTTTGCTGATAATCCCAAAGACAATCCGATGGTGCTTACCACAGGGTTGATCTTTACTTTTTTTGCCAAGGTGTTACGATACCACGGATTGAAAGATAAAAATCCGAAAAACGTCGCCTCTGTATTGGGCGTCAATCCGTTTTTTCTAAAAGACTACGATACTGCACTTCGCAATTACCCAATGAAAAAAGTAAGCTCAATTGTGGAGACCTTGCGCGATATTGATGCCAAAAGTAAAGGCATCGGTGCCAATTCTTTGTCCAACCACGATTTATTAAAAGAAATGTTGGTGAAGATTTTTAATTAGAAGCTGTTCGCGTTTTCCGTTGCAAGTCCTCAGCCCAAAGTCGGTTGTTCTATACTCCCAATTAGGCTTCCGTTGGTCGCCCATTGGCACTAAGAACAAAACGCCTTTTGTCTTGCGGGCTTTTCACTTCAACCGTGGCTAAGACAGTTGTCTTCGTAGCACTTTTTTAGCCCAGACCTGCCTACCGGAAAGCAGGCCGCAGTAAGCGTTTTTTGAGGTGGCTTTGTAGTTTTTGTTGGGGCAAAAGAGTGACCAACGGAAACTACTTTTGCGCGGTACAAAAACACAAAGGCAACCAAAAACGCGGAACGTAGGGCTGGATTGGCTTCTAAATATAACTATTTTATTGGTGTCAATACTCGTTAGAACAATATTCTTCAGTGTATTTCGTTTTCGTGCTCTAAAATTTTTTACCACAGATTCGCAGATTAATTTTAATCTTAACTATTTAGAATCTGTGAATCTGCGGTTACATTTTTTTTGATAGTATTTTATCCCAGCATTTCAGTCTACCAACCAAACCTATCGACTTCAAGACCAAGACGTGGTTAATTGTTTTGCCACAGATTTAAAGGATTACAAAGATTTTTTTTGTTTAATACAACGTAATCTGTGCTAATCTTTACAATCAGCGGCTTTGAAATTATACGACTAAAGGCATAAAAAGATATTCTAAAAAAAACATAAAATCGATTGATGTCGCAGCTTTTTTACGATATTTGCCTTCCTAAAATAATTAAAAAGTTAGCACAATGGCAATGAATAAAAACACCGTTTTTGGGTATGCAACCTTAATAATGACCATCATGGGATTCATACTGATCGGGTTGGGATTGTTTCGTTACAACGAATCTGCAGGTTGGGGTTTTGGAGCTACTGGTGTAGGTTTTCTGGCTAACGCGTGGGTTTTCAGTTCGTTAAAAGGCAGAGTTTAATTGAAGTTTTCTCTTTTGTGTTTCCACCGTTTGTGCGTCCATAAATAGTATTCAGGTGCTTCGAGAATTTGTAGTGCTACTTTATCCATGAATTGTTCAGATAGCTTAAAATCGGGAATCGAATGCACGTCGTTCGATAGAATTTCAAACGTGCCTTCATAAAAACCTCTTTTTACTTTTTTTACCTTCAGGTACATCACGTTCATGTCGTTTTTCTTGGCAAAAAGTTCGGCTCCAACGTGAATAGGTGTTTCAATTCCCATAAAATGGTACCAATACATATTTTCTGAAGGTCGCGGCGTCTGATCGCTTGCAAACCCGTAAACACCCAAAATTCCCTTTTTAGCGTTCGATTCGATGACGTGTTTGGTTTCTTTTGTTGTGATAAGATACGCTTTAAATTTTGAGCGAATATCCTTGACCAATTTATCAAAATACTTGTTGGAGATGCGCTTGTAAATGGCGTAGCCGTTGAATGAAATGTAGTGATTCATCGAGATTACCCATTCGTAACTGGCGTAATGTCCAATCATCATCGCGATGCTTTTTCCTCTCTTTTCTTCTTCGAAATACAGAGGAAGATTGGTAAAAGCAAATCGTTTTTCTATTTCTTTTTTGGAAATCGACATGGTTTTAATCATTTCTAGAAACATGTCACACAAATGGCGGAACGATTTTTTTTCGATGACTAAACGTTCCGCTTCGGAAAGGTGCGGCAATGCTAAGGCTAGATTGTGTCGAACGGTTTTTTTTCTGTATCCTAAAACGTAGTAAATCAGTACAAATACGCAATCAGAGAAGGCATACAACAGTCGGAATGGTAGAATGGAAATCAGCCAAAAAATCGGGTATAAGAGTAGAAAAAAAAGAAACTGCATGGAACTATTTTTTTGCAAATATACATCAATTGATTTTTTATTTTTAGCATTTAACAAATCCTAAGTAACTATTACTAAATTTACAAAAAATAGTTAGTTTATGGATGTGAGCTTGTTTCTACTTGCAATTTTAGCCGCGAATGGCATTGTAAGTTACATTGGATTTTCGGATGCGCATTTTTTTAGAAAGTACGAGTTTCACATTGGTAGCATTCGTTCTGGTGAACAATATCGTATGGTTTCGTCGGGTTTTTTACACGGCGATGTAGCTCATTTGGCGTTCAATATGATTTCGTTGTATTTTTTTGCGCATTATGTGTATAATGAATTAGGTAATTTTTCTTTTTTATTGATTTATTTTGGGAGTTTAATTTTTGGTAGTTTGCTCACCCTAGCGATGCACAAAGATGATTACAGTTATAGAGCTATAGGCGCGTCCGGTGCTGTAACCGGAATTATTTATTCGGCTATTTTGCTCGAACCGAATCTCAGTTTGAGCTTTATTTTTCTGCCGATGTTTGATATTCCGGGCTACTTATTCGGAATTGGCTATTTGTTGTATTCGATTTACGGCATGAGAGCCAAAAACGACAATATCGGTCACACCGCGCATTTTGGTGGCGCAGTTGGAGGATATGTGTTGACCTTGATGAAACAGCCCGAAATTTTTAGCGAAAATCTATTTTTAGTTATACTGTTAGCGTTGCCGATTGTTGCACTTTTTGTTTTAGACCGTTCAGGAAAGATATAGTGGCATAAAATTTGGATACCCATTAATATATAAACCTAAATCAGCTGCAACGGCTGAAATAAACAAGAAAATCATGAAAAAAGTAATTGTAGTAGTAATTTTATTAGTAAGTAGTATGCTAGAAGCTCAGGATTCGAAGTCCATTCAAACTCCACAGATTTCTGTAAGCGGAGAAGGAAAAATTAAAGTAACTCCAGATATGGGCGTAGTATCGCTTGGAGTTGAAAACACTGGAAAAGATGCGGCCGAAGTAAAAAAATTGAATGACGATATTATAGATAAAGTCATCAAATACATCAAGAAAAACGGAATTCAAGCCAGTGATTTTCAAACGACGAATGTGAGTTTGTACAAGAATTACGATTATGAAAAAAAGAAGTACAATTTTGTAGCGAATCAGACCATTACGGTGACCTTAAAAGATTTGAAAAAATATAACGAATTCATGATGGGAATTTCTGATACCGGAGTTACCACTATTCAAGGAGTTGAATTTAAATCATCTAAACTAACGGAATACGAAAGTGATGCACGCAAAAGCGCCATGCTTAATGCAAAGAAAAAAGCAGAAGATTATGTTTCGGTATTGAACCAGAAGGTAGGTAAAGCGGTGTTGATTTCTGATAATTCTAGTGTTTATTATCCTCCAGCACCTATGTTTAAGGGTGTTGCGATGGCAATGGACCGTGAAGCAGGAGGAATGCCTCGCGAAACTTTAGCAGTTGGTGAAATTGAAATCAGTGCAACCGTTCAGGTTTCTTTTGTGTTGGAATAATAGAAGTTAATTTTATAAGGAAAAGCTCAGTTTATACTGGGCTTTTTTTGTTTGGTTTTGCGATTTTATAGCGATTCGTAAAATTAACTGGTTAATTTTTACGAATCAGGATTGACTGCGTCCATACAAATCCCGATGATAATCGGGAGAAAATAGAATAGTATAAAAAAAGTGCTCAAGCAGAGCTTAATTTTCTTTGACGTTATTACGAATCAGGATTGACTGCGTCCATCCTGCAAAGCTACGCTTTGAAAATACCACAAAAGAAAAAAAGCACTCAAGTGGAACTTGGTGCTTTTTTTCTTTTGTGGTATTTATTCGTGGGGAGAGCAGGATTCGAACCTGCGAAGACGTAATCAGCAGATTTACAGTCTGCCCTCGTTGGCCGCTTGAGTATCTCCCCAATGATTAAGAACTCTGCAAATATAAAAACACTTTTAGGGTTTCCAAATAATTTTTGCACAATATTTCTTAAATTTATTTAAACCTTTGTATGTGAGTGAACTAAAAAAATCCCTTCGTGTGAAGGGATTCTTTATCTGTATTTCAACGCGTTACTATTGTACGTTTAACATCGATTGTATTTTACTTCTCAAGGCTTCACCTGTTAAATCACGAGCAACAATATTGCCGGAACTATCGAGTAAAAAGGTACTTGGAATCTGCTCGATTTCATATAGTTCGGCGATGGGATCTTTCCATCCTTTTAAATTGGAAACGTGTATCCACATCAATTTGTCTTTGGCGATTGCTTTTTTCCACTGCTCCGCATTGTCATCCAAAGAGACTCCAATAATTTCTAACCCTTTAGCATGGAATTCGTTATATAACGCCACTACTTTGGGATTTTCCATTCGACAGGGTTTACACCACGAAGCCCAAAAATCAAGCAGTGTTACTTTTCCTAATGATTCCTTGAGCGAAACTGCTTTTCCGTTTGGCGATGAAGCAGAGAAATCAGGTGCTTTTTTTTGACTTTCGCTTACTTTACTTGAGGAGCTGGTTGCGGAGCTACTTGCGGAGTTGGATTTTTTTTTGCTGTCGCAAGTTCGTCAAGTTGCTTTTTGATGTTTTTCCCGCCTTTTACATTTTTCAAATCAGAGTCAAGTGCCTCGTACAAATCTTTGATTTTTTTAACATCTGCATCTGGTGCGCGGAACATGCTTTCGATAATAAGTACGCTAATGAAAGATTTTGGATGATCTTTTGCATACGCGTTCATGGTTTCTGAATAGGTTTTTTGTTGTCCTTGCTGAATAGTATTTGCTTCGGCCATTAGTTTGCTCATGGTAACGGTATCATTTGTAGCTACCGCTTGGTCGTATGTGGCTTTCATCCCTTTCAATTTGTCGTCTACTTTTTTACCAATTTTCTTCATGTCTAAATTGAATTTGTAGAATTCGTCATTGTTGTAGGTACCATAGATTTTTGAAGATTGAATACTATCTTTGTATACTTCAACTTTTACTTCGTCATTTTCTACAATAAGAGATAGGCCGTTATTCATTTCAGGAAATACTATAGAATACATTTTTGGTTCAGTAATTTTTCCTTTGAATTCAAATTTCCCGTCTTTTACTTTTACAGTATCCACAGGAATCATCATCATACCACTTTCATCTTGTGTTTGTAAAACAACTGATTTTCCATTTTCAATACCTTTCGCGGTTCCACTAATTAAAAACTCTCCTTTTTTTACTTTACTACATGAAAGAACAACTAAACTAAGGATGATAACACTGATTATTTTTTTCATTACTTAAAATATTGATTAAAAAATTTTTGCAAAAGTATTTAAAAAATTGATACTAGCAATTTACTTTAAGAATATGTTTTGATTTCATGTTAAGTATTTATTATAATACGTTATAAATGAATACTATTTACTAAAAAAAACCTATTTTTGCACACTAACCTAATCATAAAAAATGCTACGAAAAATCGCCATACTGATTACGCTTTTCAATGTGATGTTTGCTTCAAGTCAGCTGCTTATCAATGAGTTAGATTGCGACACGCCAAGTACTGACGACAAAGAATTTATTGAACTAAAATCGACTACTCCCAATTTTTCGCTTAATGATTATGTTATTGTTTTATTCAACGGAACGGGTTCTCAAGTTAATTTGAGCTATTATGTTATTGACTTAGACGGGTTTTCAACCGATGTAAACGGATTGTTTGTTGTTGGAAATCAACTAGTTTCTCCTGTTCCTGGAAAAAACTTACCCGATAGTATTTTTCAAAACGGACCAGACGGCGTAGCTATTTATTTGGGAAGTTCCGCTGATTTTCCCAATAATACGTTGGCAACCTCTGCGAATTTAATCGATGCCATGGTCTACGGCACGAATGATCCAGATGCAACCGATTTAATGGCTTTACTCGGAGTTGCTACACAATTGAACGAAAGTGGTAGCGGTTCGAGCGTCAATCATTCCATCCAACGAAAATCAGACGGGACTTTCGAAATTAAAGCTCCAACACCTGGCGCCAATAATGATGGAAGTGGATTTATTTTTAACGGATTAACCATTGCTGTAAATGCAACTCAAATCAATGAAGGAGATGCATTTAATGTTTCTTTTACTTCTCAAACGCCAGTTACATCTGATTTATCATTTACTTTCTCACTCAATAACGGTTCATTCAATACGTCGGATTATTTGGGTGCAACCACGATTTTTATTCCTATTGGAAGTTCTACCGCAAGTTTCACCATTCAAACCATTGATGATGTAGCAGACGAAGGTGATGAGTTACTTAAAGTTCGTTTTGGAACGCTTCCCCTTGAATACAATCGATTGAATGACAACATCGAAATCCGAGTTATCGATAACGATTTTTATACACTTCCGTTTGGTACTCCACTAAACCCAACGTATGGAAATGTTATTGCAACTACCCCAAGCGGATATTATAGTTCATTGGAAGGTTTATCAGGTACTGCGTTAAAGCAAGCGGTGCAAGACATTATTGCTAATCCTGCAGTAGTCCGAGCGCATAACTATGGTGATATGGTACAGATTTTAAATACTGCCGATCAAAATCCGTTAAATAGTAACCAAGTTTTTTTAATGTACAAAGAAGTTCCACGTGCTAAATTTGAGTTTCAAACCACTAGTAACAATACGGGGAAATGGAATCGTGAGCACATTTATCCGCAATCGCGAGGCGGTTTTACCGATGCAACTTCAGAAGTTGAAGACGGAATCAATATTTGGCTTCCCACTAGTGCGGATGATATTATTGCCGGTCATGCAGACGCGCATCACATTCGTGCTGAAGACGGACCAGAAAATAGTTCGCGTGGCAACAAAGATTACGGTTTGACAGGGTACAACGGTCCGGTTGGAACTCTCGGTTCATGGAAAGGTGATGTTGCTCGTTCGGTGTTTTATATGGCGGTTCGTTACAATGCGCTGAGCGTGGTTAATGGTGATATTCCCGATACAACAGTAGGTCAGCTGGGTGATTTAGCTACCTTGTTAACATGGAATGTTAGCGATCCGAGTGACGACTTCGAAATGAATCGCAACAACTATATTTATACGTGGCAATTGAACCGCAATCCGTTTATTGACTACCCTAATTTGGCTGACTACATTTGGGGTACGAATGCGGGTCAGCAATGGTTTTCAAACTTGAGCACGACTTCATTTTCTGATAAGGACGTAGTAATTTATCCTAATCCATTTCAATCTTCTTTTACCATATTCGGACTAGAATCTCAAAGTCGAGTGGAAGTGTTTTCAAGTTTGGGATTACCGGTATTTACTGCTGATTTTATTGGAGAACAACGCTTTAACTTAGACGTTGCATCCGGAATCTACTTTGCTAAAATTACAAGTGAAGGCAAAGTCGTGACTAAAAAGATTGTGGTGAATTAGGTTATTTTCCGATACAGAAATTCGCAAAAATATTCCCCAGCAATTCGTCATTGGTAACTTCGCCTGTGATTTCACCAAAATAGTACAAAGCTTGCTTGATGTCGATAGCCATTAAATCAGACGATAGGCCAGCCGTTAATCCGAACTTGACTTTCTGAATTTCTTCCAGCGCTTTCAATAACGAATCGTAGTGCCGCGTGTTCGTTACAATCGTTTCATTGTTGCGCAACGCACCCGTGTTGACAAACGATAGGAGTTGATTTTTTAATTCGTCGATTCCGGTTTTTTGTTTAGCAGAGATGGTTATCAGTTGTCGGTTGTCGGTTGTCAGTTGTTGGGTGCATTCGGTAATCTGCTTATTCGTTAATGTATCCGATTTATTGATTACTACTATCAACGGCTTTAGCGGAAACTGATTTCTAATTTTTTCAATTTCAATTTTTACAGCGTCTAAACTTCCAACTTCCAGCATCCAGCTTCCATCCAAAATATACAAAACCACTTGCGCTTGTTCAATTTTCTCAAACGTCTTTTTAATTCCGATGCTTTCTACTACGTCTTTGGTTTCGCGGATTCCGGCCGTATCGATGAATCGGAAGCCAATTCCGTCAATCACCAATTCGTCTTCAATCGTATCGCGAGTCGTTCCTGCTATGTCTGAAACAATAGCGCGTTCTTCGTTCAATAAAGCGTTTAATAAAGTTGATTTTCCTACATTAGGTTCACCGACAATAGCAACTGGAATTCCGTTTTTAATGACATTTCCAACTGCAAACGAATCAATCAGTCGTTTCAATACAAATTCAATTCTAACTAACAAATCGTTGAATTGCGTACGATCGGCAAACTCGACGTCTTCTTCTGCAAAGTCCAATTCGAGTTCGATGAGTGAAGCAAAATGTAGCAATTCCTGACGCAGTTGTGTGATTTCATTACTGAATCCGCCGCGCATTTGTTGTATGGCAATTTGATGTGACGCTTCGTTATCCGACGCAATTAAATCAGCTACTGCTTCTGCTTGTGATAAATCGAGTTTGCTGTTTAAAAACGCACGCAACGTAAATTCGCCTGCTTTCGCCATCCGACAACCTTTTCGTAATAAGAGTTGTATGATTTGTTGCTGAATAAAAGTCGAACCGTGACAGGAAATTTCAATTACGTCTTCTCCAGTATAGGAATTCGGATTTTTGAAAATAGAAAGTAGCACTTGGTCGTAAATTTTACTTCCATCTACTATAGTTCCTAAATGAATAGTATGTGTTTTTTGTTTTGTAATATCTTTTTTTCTAACTGATTGAAATACTTCTGAAGCTATAGTAATCGAATCTTTTCCAGAAATTCGAATAATAGCAACTGCGCCCGCACCAGAAGGTGTAGCTAATGCAACAATAGTATCGTTATAAATCATTAGTCTTAAAATTTGATGCCAAATATACCATTTTTATATTTTCTTAGATGAAAAGAATTTGGCAATATTATTTATTGGATAGCAATGTTAAATAACTAAGATTATGACAATTATCATGCAAAAAAGCCCAAAACTTAAATACATTTACATAATCAATTTTATTAAACTCAAACCATGAAAAAGATTTTAGTGCCCACCGATTTTTCTGAAGTAGCCGAAAACGCCTTCGTTCATGCTTTAGAATTAGCTAGCAAAGTAGACGCCGAACTTCTTTTGCTTCATACGTATGAATTGCCGATTGTTGACAATCAGTTTGCACCACAAAATTACCAAGCCATTTTCGATTCATTAGAATTGGTAAAATTTGAAAAATTCAAAGAAATTGTGCCCAAACTCCACGAGATTGCCGAAGGGCGAAAGCTTGGTCATGTCAATTTTTCGCATATAATAATGGTAGGCGATTTAGTGTATAACATGAATGAATGCATTAAAAACGAAGGAGTTGATTGGATTGTGATGGGAACATCGGGCGCAACGGGATGGAAGGAATTATTTCTCGGCACAAATACCAGCGATGTGATTGCATCAGTTTCGGTTCCGGTCTTGTGTGTACCGGCGAAAGCAGATTATGTGTCAATTAAAAACATCGGTTTTACCACTCGTTTCAGAGAGAAAGATAAAGCAGCCTTGGCTCAAGTCATTGAGATTGCTCGTAAGACACATTCGAAAGTGAAGTGTTTGTATGTGAAAACCAATAACTCTGACGTACTTGATGAAAAAGTAACCGAATGGCGAAATTTTTTCGAAACTGACTTGGTTCAGTTTTTCGTGGTACCGGATAACGATGTTTCGACTACCATTGTTGATTTTATCACCAACCAGGAAATTGACGTTTTGGCGATGGTAACTTATAAACGCAATTTTTTTGTAAGCCTCTTTGAAAGCAGTTTGGCCGAAAAGATGAGTTATGCGAGCACCATTCCGGTTTTGGTTTTACACGAATAATAAACTACTATAGATTTTAAGTCGATAGATGTGATTGGTAGACTAAAAACATTTTTAGAAACTTGAGTCGGATGCATTGAAAATATATAGTTTTACACTCCATTTGAAATTAATAAAAAAACCGTCCAGATACAAAATCGGGACGGTTTTCTATTGAAGTGAAATGGATTATTTTTTTACTAACTCTTCTGGCTTAATTGCAACTAATACTCCAGGAAGTTTAATTGGCGCGCCCATTTGTGCTAAAAAGCTTCCTTGAACTTCACCCGTTTTGTAGGTTGTGAAACCTATTCTGTATAATCCCATTACAATTGATTTTGCCGGATTTGATGTGTCACTTGTAATTCTCATTAGCGAATTATATTTGCTGCCAGAAGGCTGAGCAGGCATTTCACTTGAATCATCATTACTTTCAATTTTTGTCCATGTTGCTGATTTTGCTTTAGCTGCAACGTCTTCCAATTTGAAAATTCCCTCTGCTCTTTCAAAAGTGACCCATGTGTCAAAGAAACTTTTAGTATCAGAAGCATTTGCAGTGTAATCGGCTGAAACGTAATCTGTGCCAGAAGGTTTTGTTCCGTCTGGAACTGGAGAAATCATTCTAATTCCGATTTCTGGCGCTGCGATTGGAATCCAAACGTAGATATAGTACATTTTTTTACCACCTTTTACTTCATCAGGTGTAGAGCCTGGTTTAATAAAACCAAAATAGCTAGTTAAATCGGTATATGGAATTCTAATTTCTTTTCCCATAAGTGATTTTTTACCTAAATCGGCACCAAATTTGTCTAATTTTTGTGCGTGTACCATCGATAGTGTACCTACGCAGAGCATAATAGCTAGTACTAGTTGTTTCATAGTATTGATTGTTTTTTGTGCTGCGTAAATTAATCCTCAAATTACGCAACGGTTTGATTGTTCTACTCTTACGGATTTTCGATTCCTCCTTTAAAGGGATAAAAGTAGACTTTTTTTTCAAATCCACAAAAAAAAACCGCCTGTAATAACAAACGGTTTTCAAAATATAAAGTTTGGTTGGTTAATTATTCAACATCACAGGCATTACTAACATTGTGATGGTTTCTCCTTCATCTAAGCCATCAACCGGAGTTAGTATTCCTGCTCTATTTGGCATCGACATTTCTAACTGAATATCATCTGACTGTAAATTGGATAACATTTCTAATAAAAACCTAGAATTGAAACCAATTTGCATGTCATCACCTTGATAATCACAGGTCAAACGCTCTTCAGCTTTGTTCGAGTAATCGATATCCTCGGCAGAAATATTTAGTTCAGCACCAGCAATTTTCAGGCGAATTTGGTGCGTTGTTTTATTTGAAAAAATCGCCACACGACGCACGGAGTTGAAAAACTGCGTACGATCGATGATTAATTTATTCGGATTTTCTTTTGGAATAACCGCTTCATAATTGGGATATTTCCCGTCAATTAATCGGCAAGTTAGGATATAATTTTCGAAAGAGAAGTTAGCATTTGAATCGTTGTATTCGATTTTAACTTCAACATCTGAAGCGCCTAAAATTCCTTTTAAAATGTTCAATGGTTTTTTCGGCATGATAAAATCAGCCACTTGCGATGCTTTCACATCGGTACGTGCATATTTTACCAATTTGTGAGCATCAGTAGCTACAAAAATCAATCCTTCTGGTGAAAACTGAAAAAACACACCCGACATTACCGGACGTAAATCGTCGTTTCCTGCAGCAAATATAGTTTTGCTGATGGCAGTAGCCAATACTTCTGCCGGAACCATAGTAGAAGACGGATCGTCTAGTTGAACCGATTTCGGAAATTCTTCTCCCGGCGCATACGCAATCGCATATTTACCTGAGTTTGAACTGATTTCGATGGTGCTGTTTTCCTCAACGGTAAACGTTAGCGGTTGTTCTGGAAATGTTTTTAAAATATCCAATACTAATTTTGCTGGAACGGCAACACTTCCTTTATCTGTAGATTCAATTTCTAAAGTTGCCGACATAGTCGTTTCTAAATCAGAGGCAGAAACGGTAAGGGATTTTTTATTTAATTCAAATAAAAAGTTGTCTAAAATTGGTAACGTATTACTGCTATTAATCACACTACCTAATACCTGTAGTTGCTTTAATAAATACGAGCTTGAAACAATAAATTTCATTCTTAATTTTTTATTTAATTTTTATTGGAAGATAATGTCACTTTTTACTTTTATCAAATTGATTTTGTGAGACACTTCAATTCCCTTATTTTTTTACAAATATATCGTAAAGAAGTCGATTTCAAAAAGATTTTTATTAACATTACTTTCCGTATTTTTTCTTTCTGAAAAAGGTGAAGGCAATTCCGAAAAGACTTAAAATAAGAATTGGTAGTCCGATAGTTATGACTTGTGTGTAAGTGTAATTTTCGAAGACTTTCTCTTTGTCCAATAATGGTAAATTTACTTCCTTACTTCTAATGTTAATAAGTCCGTTGTCGTCGAGCAAATAATTGACGCAATTCATCAGAAATTCTTTATTAGCATACATGTTATTTGTCCATTTGTCATAGCCTAATTCCAGCGGTTGGTAGTTTTTATCCAATTGATTTTTGATGACGTCTCCATCAGAAATTACAATCATTTTATTCATTTTTCCTTTAGCTGAAAAGGTGCTATCTTCAAACGGCAACACGCGATTTTCATAAACCGAATGAAAGTTTCCTTCCAATAGAACAGCCACCGGAATATTGCCCTTTTTCTGTGCATATTCAGCCGGATCGGGTTGCTCGCTTACCATACTTAAACTGATTTCGATAGGTGTTCCGACTAGTTTTGAATTGGAAGATGATTTTAGAAGTACAGTCTTTTGAATGTCATTATTTAACAATTCAATCGGATTGGTGAATTCAAACTTCATTACATCTAAATTACTGACAATTGGATGCTTGATTTCAGGAAAAACAGCAAGTGAATACAACCACGGAAATTGGGTGTATTGCGTTGCAGTGCCTTGTTGTCCGGTTGCCAATGAAATGGGTGCCGCTTGTACGTCTTTGATTAAATCGGGTTTGATTCGGAAGCCGTATTTGAAGAACATATCGTTCAAATTCAAATCTCTTGGGAAGGCCAAATTGGAACCCGTTTCGGTGTATAAACTGTCCATTTCCATCACCACTTGATCCATCAACCATAGGGTTTTTCCGCCGTTGATGACGAATTGGTCTAGCACTTGTTTTTCTTCGTCGGTGAACGATTCAGTTGGTTTAGCGATGATGGCTAAATCGTATTTCTTTAAGGCTTTGATGGTGTTTTGTGGACTCACGGCTACCGAATCCAACGTAAACGGACCAATGTAATAATTCTCGCGCACCGATCTTAGGAAGTCTGCAATCAAAAGTTCATGCATTTCTCCGTTGCCTTTGATGATGGCGATTTTTTTCTCCTTCGATTTGGATACGGTGTTAAATCCGTTGGCAAATGCATATTCTAAATGCTGCACCGAACTCACTACTTTTTCGGCGGTCGACGCACCCATCATGTTTTTTAAGAGAGGTACTTTGGTGCTTTTATTTCCGTAGGTTACAACAGCCCACGGAAAAACTACTTCTTGGGTTTGTTTTCCTTTGTAGTCGAGCGTTACGTTTAGTGGCGTTAATCCGCGGTCGACAAACTGCTGCATGATTTCGGTTTCATTTCCTTCTTCTAATGGATTAATGAAATCGAACACGATATTGGAGTTATAAGCTTTAAATTCCTCTAATAACTGACGCGTTTCGGTTTGCAGTTTTTTAAATTCACCCGGAAAATTCCCCTCCAAAAACACATCAATATACAACGGTTCTTTTACCGATTCAACAATATTTAGTGATGTTTTCGATAATGTATACCGCTGATCTTCGGTCAAATCGACACGTTTAAAAAAGAAATGACTTATTGTGTTTACTGCAATCAAAATCCCTATGATGGTGAGCAGGCTTTTTAGGTTTGCTTTCTTGTTTTTCATTATGATTTTAGGGATTTTAATTTATACACCGTCAACGCTAAAAATAAAAGAGTAATGCTTATAAAATAAATCACATCACGCGAATCAATCACACCACGTCCCATACTTTTAAAATGATAATCCATACCGATGGACGCAATAGTGTCTTCAAAGCTTTTGATGAAGGTGGCGATTCCGTCAAATCCGTAATAGAAAACAAAACACAAAAACACCGAAAGGATAAACGCTACAATTTGATTTTCAGATAGTGTAGAAGTGAAGATGCCAATGGCGGTATAGCCTGCAATTAAAAACAGCAATCCGAAATACGAACCCATTGTGCTTCCCATATCAATATTTCCCTCGGGTAATCCCAATCCGTAAATTGCATAGACGTATATAAAAGTAGGAATAATGGCAATGACGATTAAGATAAAAGCGCCGAAGAATTTTCCGCTTACGATTTCCCACAGAGAAATGGGCTTGGTGAGTAATAATTCGATTGTACCTTGCTTTTTTTCATCCGAAAAACTTCGCATGGTTACAGCCGGAATCAGGAAAATTAAGATCCAAGGTGCGAGAGTAAAGAACGGCGATAAATCGGCGAACCCACTGTTTAAAATATTAAAATCGCCTTCAAAAACCCAAAGGAATAATCCGTTGAGCAACAAAAAAATAGCGATTACTAGATATCCAATTGGCGAACCAAAAAAGGACTTTATTTCTCGTAGTAGTATTGATTTCATAGGTTTAATTGTTGTCGGTTGTCGGTTGTAGGTTGTCTGATAGCAGAGAACTGATAACTGACAACTAGGGTAAGCTAACTAATTTGTCCACGCTCCATGCCTCAGGTTTCTCATTAAATAATTTTTTGGTAAACGTCCACACTTCGTCAAACAGTGCCGATTTACGGTAGTTATCCAAGTCATTTTCGGTTTCCCAATAGCTGTACGTAAAAAAGATATTGGTGTTATTTTTATCCTGATACAACTCTAGAAAACGATTTCCCGGAGCATTTCGTATGTGGTGTTTCATCAATTGAAAATTATCCAAAAATGCTGGAATATTTTCTTCGTGGAACGACATCTTGACAATTCTAACAAGCATATTAAGTAAAATGAATGGATAAAACATCTCTATATCCGAGTCCGAGTAACGTGCTGGCCGAACCTACGGTAGCCGAATTACTTCTAAATATAGCAATTTCTAAAAAGCCCGCTTCATTAAAAACGGCTAAATTTAATCCTTCATAGTATTTAATTGGATATTTTTCGGCAGCCGCAATGTCTGAATAGCGCGAGAGTATGGTTTTTATGGTTTTATTTTTGAATCTGATTTCGTAGGGACGGTTTTTCGATACATCCAAAAACATCTTTTTTGTAATATTGGATACCGCGTTTCCGAAGCTATCGATATAAATGATGTTGCCTTTGATGGTATCAACATCGACAACGGCTTGCAATTCGGTAACCGATTTAATCTCGCTGATTTCTTTCCCAATAACATTTAACAATCCGCCTTTTGCAATATGACACGCCACTTTGATAAAAACATCCATATCGGTCGCATCGGGTAAAGCACGGTCGTGAATGTTGATGGTCACCATTTTCTGCGGAATTTTCTTCTGAATCAGCATGCTCAAAATTCCGTTATCGGCACAAATAAAGAAGTGATCGTCCCATTGGATGGCAAGATGTTGGTTTTCTTTATTGCGTTCAATATCCACACCAATGATATGAACGCTTCCTTTTGGAAAACTGTTGTAGGCAGCCGAAAGCAAGTAACTGGCTTCTGAGATATTAAACGGATCAATGTAGTGTGAGATGTCAATAATTTGAGCGTCAGGATATTCAGATATAATCTTGCCTTTCAACGCACCCACAAAGTGGTCTTTTAAGCCGTAATCGGTTGTAAGGGTAATTATTGACATAAAATTGTTTATAACTAAATGAGAAACGTATTAGTGTATTTGTTAAATTTGAAATGATTGCAAAGCTAATAATATTTAGCAAAAAATTAATTAAAAAAACAACCATTTGAACGAGCGCATTATTGAATTACACGACATTGCTCCCAAAGAATTTTGGGGTGCTCAAGATACTCATCTTGAAACCATTAAAAAGTACTATCCCAAACTAAAAATTGTTGCTCGCGGAACCACACTCAAAGCATTTGGCGAAAAAGCAGAATTGGACGAGTTCGAAAATCGTTTCGCACGTCTTATGGTTCACTTTACGCGTTACAATAATATTGATGCCAATGTAATTGACCGAGTGATTCAAAGTAATTCTCATGAAGAGCAACGGATGCCTGATCATGACAAAATTTTGGTGCACGGTTTAGGAGGAAAGCTCATCAAAGCGATGACGCCAAATCAGCAAAAATTAGTGGATTATGTCTATAAGAACGACATGGTTTTTGCGGTCGGTCCGGCAGGAACTGGTAAAACATATACCGGCGTGGCTTTAGCCGTAAAGGCATTGAAGGAAAAGCAAGTCAAACGCATCATACTCACACGTCCGGCTGTAGAAGCAGGAGAAAACTTGGGGTTCTTACCAGGCGATATGAAAGAAAAGTTGGATCCTTATATGCAACCGTTGTACGATGCGTTGCGCGATATGTTACCGCCACAAACCTTGGAAGACTATATTTTAAAAGGAATTATTCAGATTGCGCCGTTGGCTTTTATGCGCGGACGTACATTGGACAATGCTTTTGTGATTTTGGATGAAGCGCAAAATACCACGCATTCACAGATGAAAATGTTTCTGACGCGTATGGGTAAAAACGCGAAGTTCATCATCACGGGTGATCCGGGTCAGGTTGATTTACCTCGAAGAACGATTTCGGGTCTTAAAGAAGCGCTTCTTATACTAAAAGATGTAGAAGGTATTGGAATCATCTATTTGGATGACAAAGACATCGTGCGCCACCGATTAGTGAAGAAAGTGATTGATGCCTATAAAAGTATCGAAAATCTAGATTAATATTTTATTGAAAACCATACTCATAACTGGAGCGTCTGGCGGACTGGGCAAAGAAATTGCGTTGTATTTTGCAACTAATGGTTGGAATGTTATTGCCACGGTTATAACCATCAATGAAGCAGAAGTGTTTCAAGATGTCTGTAATGTATATTGTTACGAGCTCAACGTCACTTCGCAAGAAAGTATTGATCAAGCCAAAAGTGCTATTGTTACCAATCATCCTATTATTGATGTGGTTGTAAACAACGCTGGAATAGGGTACCGCAGTTTTGTTGAGCTATCGGAAGATCAAAAAATTGATGCGATTGTTGATATTAACTGGCTCGGCGTGGTAAAAATGTGCCGTGCCTTTATTCCGATCTTTAGAAAACAAGGTTTCGGACAGTTCATTAATATTACTTCAATTGCGGGATTAGTCAATTTACCTTTGGGAAGTTTTTACCATTCGACCAAAAAAGCAGTAGAAAGTTTCTCCGAATGCATGTCGTATGAATTAATGGATTTCAACATCAGTGTGTGCACGGTTCAATTCGGAAATGCACCGACCAATTTTCAGAAGAATGTGGTGAAAAGTGAAAAAACGAATATTCAATCGTACAACTCCTTGATGGATAACATTACCGATATTCTCAATAAAAAAACGTCCAAAAACAAAAATCTAACGCAAGATATTGTAGAAAAGATTTTTGATATTGCAGAGCATCCCTCTAAAAAATTCAGACGATATACCATTGGGTTTGACGCTAAATTCATGCACTTCCTCCGCATATTGTTGGGCTATAGATTGTTTAACGCTATCATTAGAATGAAAGTTTTTAAGAATTAATATAAACAAATGGTTTACACTTTTTTAATTGTTTATCAATTCAAAAGCAACTATTTTTGCAGTTCACAACTACAGTAACTATAATGAATACATTAACCACAACCGATTTCCATTTTCCCAACCAAAAATCAGTCTACCGCGGAAAAGTGCGTGAAGTATATAACATTAACGACGAACTTTTGGTGATGATTGCCACTGACCGACTATCGGCTTTTGATGTGGTAATGCCACGCGGAATTCCGTATAAAGGTCAGATTCTCAATCAAATTGCAACGAAATTCATGAACTTAACGGAAGATATTGTGCCCAATTGGCTCATCGCAACGCCCGATCCAAATGTGGCTGTCGGACTTTTGTGTGATCCTTTTAAAGTAGAAATGGTTATTCGTGGCTATCTTTCGGGACATGCCGCACGTGAATATGCTAGCGGAAAAAGAACGATTTGTGGTGTAACGATGCCCGACGGACTAAAAGAAAACGATCGATTTCCAACACCAATCATTACGCCAACGACTAAAGCTGATAATGGGTCACACGACGAAGATATTTCGCGTGAAGCGATTTTGGAAAAAGGAATTGTGTCAGAAGCCGACTATATAGTGCTAGAGCGATATACTCGTGCATTATACCAACGCGGAACTGAAATTGCTGCAAGTCGCGGATTAATATTAGTCGATACCAAATACGAATTCGGAAAAACAAAAGACGGAAAAATTGTTTTGATAGATGAAATCCACACACCTGATTCTTCGCGGTATTTTTACGCAGAAGGTTATCAAGAACGTCAAGATCGCGGAGAAGAGCAAAAGCAATTGTCAAAAGAATTCGTGAGACGCTGGCTGATTGAAAACGGATTTCAAGGAAAAGAAGGTCAGCAAATTCCGAACATGACTGACGAATACATCGAAACGGTATCCGAACGCTACATCGAATTGTATGAAAATATTTTAGGTGATACGTTTGAAAAAGCCGATATTTCAAATATAACTGAGCGGATTGAGCGAAACGTACTTCAATTTCTCAACACTTAAAAACAACTCTTAAAAGGCCACAAATTTTGTGGCTTTTATTTTTTTTTCAAAATTGCTGTAACATTTTTTGTTACACATCGTCTTATCCGTATAATTGTAATTGATTAATTACCATTTAAATAGTGAAATTTTGAAAGAATACGAATAGCTACTATGTAATGCAAGGTATTTTAGTAAAGACATTACAAGTAAAAAAAGAAACAAATCATCATGAAAACAACAAATCAAATTCAGAAAAAAACCAATTTTAGTAGTGTTACCCAAAAATCAATCTTGTATTTTGGAATGGTATCAATGATGTTTCTAACATCATCATTTGGAAGCGTTAAAGTTATCGAAGATCAAAATTTTGACACTGAAGTAGTAAGCGGTGCATTGCAATCCGATTCGTCTGTATGTAAAAACATTTTATCTAAACCAACTGTTGCCGTCGAATCAGAATCTGAACAAAAAGAAGTTCTTTCTGTTTTGTCCGCCAACTATGAAAAACCACTTATGGAAGTAATCATAGAAAACGAGTCAATTATTGAAAGTAAAGAAGCATTCGATTTTGATGCAATTTTTGGAAGATCAATAGACGAAATCATTTTAGAAAATGAAATGATTATAGAAAGTACAAGAAGTGACGAAGAATTCCCATTGGATTTTGAGTTAATCAACTCGTTCTCCGGAATGAATCGCGAGGCGTTCTTAATCAAAAATACGAATAGTTATAAATCATAATTATAGTTCAGTTGTTGAAAAGTCCCAAGTTTAAGCTCTTGGGACTTTTTTTATACTTATTTATTGAAGTACGAAAAGTTATGATTGTGTTCTAATTTTAAGACGCTTTCGTAAATTAATTTAATTACGTTTTCCACATCGTCACGATGTACCATTTCTACGGTAGTGTGCATATAGCGCAATGCTAGCGAAATCAATGCAGATGGAACTCCACCATTGCTGTAAGCAAACGCGTCCGTATCAGTTCCCGTTACGCGAGAAGTAGCGTGTCTTTGAAATGGAATTTTCTTTTCTTCGGCTGTTGAAATAATTAATTCACGCAAAATATTTTGAGTTGCGGGAGCGTACGCGATAACCGGACCTTTTCCCATAAACAACTCGCCCTCAATTTTTTTCTCAATCATTGGCGTAGTTGTATCGTGACAAACATCGGTCACAATAGCAACGTTAGGTTTTATCGTTTGGGTGATCATTTCGGCACCACGCAAACCAATTTCCTCCTGAACTGAGTTGACAATATACAATCCGAAAGGCAATTTTTTCTTATTTTCTTTCAATAATCGAGCTACTTCCGCAATCATAAAACCGCCCATACGATTGTCTATGGCTCGGCAGACGAATTTATTTTTGTTCAAAACCATAAATTCATCGGGATACGTAATCACACAACCCACATGAACGCCCAATTTTTCAACTTCTTCTTTCGTGGAACATCCACAATCGATAAAAATATTGCTTAAAGAAGCAGGTTCTTCTTTTCCTCTACCACGGGTATGAATGGCTGGCCAACCAAATACACCTTTTACGATGCCGTTTTTAGTGTGAATATTCACCCGTTTGGAAGGCGCAATTTGATGATCGGAACCGCCATTTCGAATCACATAAATGAGTCCGTCACTGGTAATGTAGTTCACATACCATGAAATTTCGTCGCTGTGACCTTCTATGACTACTTTGTAATCCGATTCTGGATTAATGATTCCAACTGCGGTTCCGTATGAATCGGTAATAAAAGTATCCACGTAGGGTTTTAAATACTCCATCCATATTTTTTGTCCTTCTGATTCATATCCAGTCGGAGATGCGTTATTCAAGTATTTTTCTAAAAAGGTGAGGGAAGATTTACCCAGTATTGATTTTGTCGCCATAAATTATTATTTTTCTGCTAAAATATAAATTTGGCATTACAGTTGTTAATCAAATTCTATATTTTTACACTTTATTTATCAGCTATGATGTTCCGAAAAATAATTTTTGCGCTATTTCTTTTGGTATCGATTTGTTCCTTTGGACAAGTCACTACTCAAAACAATAAAGAAGTGAATGTCGAAGAGAACGATTCGATCTTAAACGACACTATTTTATTGGAAGAAGTAATTGTCTACAGGGATAAACTCGACCCAGAAGCTAAGAAGCAATTTCTTTTACTGCAAAACAGAGTGTATAAAGTTTATCCGTATGCTAAAATTGCGTCGGAAAGACTGACGGCTTTAAATGCTAACATGAATAAATTGAAGTCCAATAAAGAGAAAAAGAAGTATTCTAAGATAGTTGAAAATTATATGGAAAACGAATTCAAAGCGCAACTTAAAAAGCTTTCACGCAAACAAGGACAGATTTTAGTAAAACTCATACATCGTCAGACGGGTATTTCAACATTTGATTTAATCAAAGACTATAAAAGCGGTTGGAAGGCATTTTGGTCGAATAACACGGCTCGTCTTTTCGATATTAATCTAAAAACCACCTACGCACCTTATGAAGTAAACGAAGACTATTTGATTGAAACCATTCTGCAACGCGCTTTTTATAGTGGTAGACTTAAGGAACAAAAATCAGCCAATCCAGTCGACATCGACGAACTGAACGTGCATTGGGTGGATAAAGCTAATCAGATAAGTAAAGCTAAATAAATAGCAGTTTTCTCTTTATATAATTAAACCTTCGATCTTCGGAGGTTTTTTTTATTTGAAGCTATTTCCGGCTGTTCGCTGTATCTGTCATTGCGAGCGAAGTGTAGTAATCTGAAGGTGAGGTTTAGTTGTATCGCAATGCCAGGATGCCGCTTCCATCCGGGCTAGGGCATTTGATGTGTTAAGAAATCCTGTTCAAAACATCAAAAACGGAATTACCATGTAAAGAAAGAGTAAAGTTGAGCTTCCAAAAAACTAAGATTCAGTGTGTTAAAAAAAAGCGTAAAAAAGGTTATAAAAGATTTGGTTTGGGTTTAAAAGTTTCTTTATATTTGCACCCCGCAAGAGTGAGTTCATTGAGTTATTGTCAGTACAAGATTTGG
>CAIUWH010000006.1 GCA_903902795.1 uncultured Bacteroidota bacterium | reverse complement strand
CCACTGAAGTGTCAATCGTAGCCGGTGACCAAGTTCCTGTAACCGCTGGAGTGTTTGTAGAAGATGTTGGCAATGATGGCGCAACTAAATCTTGACAAATGTTGGCGATTGGTGCAAATGTTGGTACTATTGAAGGCGCATCTATAGTAACATCTAACGTTGTTACTGTTGCACATTGTCCAGCATTTGGAGTAAAGGTGTAGGTTACCGTACCTACTACCGAAGTGTCAATCGTAGTCGGTGACCAAGTTCCCGTAACCGCTGGAGTATTTGTAGAAGATGTTGGCAATAATGGCGCAACTAAATCTTGACAAATGTTGGCGATTGATGCAAATGTTGGTACTATTGAAGGCGCATCTATAGTGACATCTAACGTTGTTACTGTTGCACATTGTCCAGCATTTGGAGTAAAGGTGTAGGTAACCGTACCTACTACCGAAGTGTCAATCGTAGCCGGTGACCAAGTTCCCGTAACCGCTGGAGTATTTGTAGAAGAAGTTGGTAAATTCGGAGCAGGAAGTCCTTGACATATATTTGCTATAGGATCAAATGTCGAAACAACTGAAGCCGCTACAACAGCTACATCCACTGTGGTAATGCTTGCACATTGACCAGCATCAGGAGTAAAAGTAAACGTTGTTGTTCCAACTATTGATGTATCTATACTTGTAGGATTCCATGTTCCAGTAATTGCCGGTGTATTTGTCGATGATGACGGCAATATTGGTGCCGGTAAACCTTGACAAACAGTTGTTGTAAACCCAAATGTAGGCACAACTGGAGTATTAAAAGTAATTACCACTGAATCATTAGCAGTATTCAATCCACAAGTAACAACGCAAGTATAAGTACCAGATTGGGTAACAACTAATGTAGAACCTATTTCACCTGGAATCTGAGTGGTTCCGTTAAACCAAGTATATCCATCTGCATTTTCATTTGTTGATGTGATTGTATAGGATGTTTGATTACATAATACTTGATCATTTCCTAAATCAACATCACAAACAATATCACAACTAGTTCCACCTGCTCCTGGCTGGTTATTGTTGGTTTGAACAAAAGTAACAGTTCCTGGCTGGTTACTAAAATTAGTGATCAATACAATATAAAATTGTCCAACTTGTGCATTAGGAATGGTAAAATTCTCAATTGGTGCGGCCGAATAACTACATGCTATCACATTATCTGGAACTCCAAGATTTCCATCCGGATAATCATATAATTGACCACAAATAATTGAAAAATCATTTGAGCTAAATGGTCCCCAACACACAAAATCAACATCAATTCCACCACCAGTATTATTGGTTTGTGCAATTTGGAAGTTTAGGTTTCCGGCTTCATTTACATTCATAAAATACCAATTCGGATTTGGAGTTGTAAATAAACAATCAATTGATCCATAACTTGGAGCGCCTGTTACGTTAGTATAAGTTAATCCCGTATCACCACAAAATGGTTGAGAATCTCCACAACTAACTTGTGTAAAGAATGTACGAGGTCCACCCCACGCACTACTATCCGTATCAGAACAAATAGCTCTTACCCAAAATTCGTAATTTGTTCCTGGCGTTAAACCCGTTACTGTATATGGATTAGTAGTAACTATTGTTCCTGTTGAACCAGCGGTAGGAACTCCCGCACCAGCTGGTTGTACAATTACTTCCCAAGTAGTAGCAGTACTTCCATCTGGATTTAATGGCTGTGTCCAGCCTAATGTTACAGAGGTTGAAGTTAAAACAACAGCTGTTAATGTTACTGGCTTAGAGCACGTCGGTGCTGGACCGCAAGTTACACTAGCAACCCATCCTGCTAAAGCTACACTACCATCAGAAGTGAATACAAACGTTAAACAACCGCCTGGTGCTGCCGAAACAACGTCTGCAGGAATAACATTCCCCGTGAAATTACCAATTTGAGGGAATGTAGCGTCAGGTCCTGCGTATACTTGTAGTCGATCAAAACCATTCTCTAGAGCAAATGCGGAGAACGAGACAGTCACAAGATCTGTACCATTTGGTGGACAAATTGTCGTTGTAACATTAGAATTATTGGCATAATTCCCAGTTGCTCCACCTGGGTCAGTAAAGGCTCCTCCACAAGCTGGCGGAACTAGTTGAGTAGTAACGTTGATTCCAACTGACCAATTGCTTAAATCAGTACCCGAACAAACGCCTCTGACATATAATGTGTAACAGGTGTCAGGCAATAAACCAGTAATTACATATGGATTCGTCGTTGCAACCTGAAAACCTGTACTTCCTGCAGTAGGAGCAGGTGATCCACATGGCAAAGCAAGCACTTGCCAAGTAGTAGCAGTACTATTACTAACCCATTGTAACGTAGCACTAGTTGATGTTATGGCAGAAGAAACTAAATTAGTAGGTCTAGGACAAGTTGGCGCTGGACCACACGTTACACTAGCAACCCATCCAGCAGCAGTAACACTTCCATCAGAAGTAAACACAAACGTTAAACAACCGCCTGGCGCAGATGAAGCCACGTCTGGTGGTATGGCATTTCCTGTGAAATTACCAATTTGCGGAAAAGTAGCATTAGGCCCTGCGTACACTTGTAGTCTATCAAAACCATTTTCTAAAGCAAATGCAGAGAAAGAGACTGTAACAATATCTGTTCCACTTGGTGGACAAATTGTTGTAGTAACGTTAGCATTATTTGCATAATTACCCGAAGCTCCACCGGGATCAGTAAATGTTCCTCCACAAGCTGGCGGAACTGGTTGGGTAGTAATATTTGTCGCATTTATCCATGAACTAAAATCACCTGGACCACATTCGTCTCTAACGTAAATTGTATAACAAGTATCCGGTAATAAACCATTAACAAGTGCGTTGGTATTGGTAGTAGATGTTAAATATCCTGTAGTTCCAGCATTTGGCGCAGGAGAACCACAGGGAAGGGCTATCATATTAAATACAGTAGCACCGCTATTAGATGTCCAAGTTGCATTAGCCGAATTTGAAGTAACACCGTTTACTGTAAGTCCGTTTGGATTAGGACAAGTTGGTGGTGCGCCACATGTAATGTTAGCTATCCAACCTGGACGAACCACTGATCCGTCACTTCTAAAATTAAAGGTTAAACAGCCACTTGGATTAGCGGCCACAAATGGTCCTGGAATTGCAGTTCCCCAAAATGCTCCAGGGATAGTCATCGGTCCAAAACCAACTCCATTTGCACTTGGTATTTGCGGCGCGGCAACTGAATTTCCATTATAAACATATATACCATCAAAAGATGGTTCTGTATTAAAAGCCGTAAAAGTTACGGTTACTACATCTCCTGGTAAAGTAGGACATATAGTGACCGTAATATTTTCACCATTGGTATAATTTCCTGTTGTACCTCCTGAATCCAAATAATTTCCACCGCAAACAGGCGGCAATGCGGATGTTGTATAACAAATAGGCCCAACCCATGCACTAGAAGAAGCATCACAGACTGCTCTTACATAAAAGCAATAATTTGTGGTTGGTGTTAAACCTGTTTGATTAAATGTATTTGTTGTAGAAGTTCCTGTTGGAACTCCCGTTGGAGGTGCAGTACCCACTAAGTGTTCGATTTCGAAAGTAGTAGCAGTCCCTGTCCACGATAGCGTTGATGTTGTTGCCTGTGGAGCAGCTAATAATCCGGCTGGATCTAAACATCGTTCAACTACTTGAACATTATCAAGCAACCATCTATCTCCTGTTAATGAAGATGTTGGCTGTGTATATTTCATCACAAAAGCAATGTACACATTTGTACCAGCGTAGGCCGATAAGTTTATAACTTTTTCATCGCACACATTGAAGACAGCAGATAGTTGGTCTTCTGTGTAAGTTGCCAGCGTCGTAGTATAGGAAGCCGGTAAATTTTGATTTGAAGTTCCTGGAGCCAGTTTTACTTCGTAAATAGTCCCTGTATTTCCAGCAGTAAACGTTCTCGCGAAAAATCGAAGTTCACCATTAAGAGGAACTAAAATTGATGGAGTAGACAAATATTCTTCGGATGTTACCCCTTGAGCAATGTTTTGTCTGTTCATGTAAGCGGCTACTGTTCCTTGACATGAATTTGGATTGGTTGACCAGTCTACTGTTCCACCCACACCGATATCAAAAACAGACCAATTGGTCGGTGGAAAAGTGCCACCCTCAAATCCCTCTAAAGGCAATCCCTGCGAATTTCCAGTAAAAGAGAAAATAAAAGTAAAAAGTAATAATGTAATTTTCCTCATTTTAGTTTGTTTAGTTTGTTGAATATGTAGTTTGTTCTATTAACTCCCAAATTTAAAAAAATTTGTGAAAAAATAATTAAAAAAAAAGCCTTTAACCATATTTTCTGTTTATCAGCATGTTTTATCGATGAAATACAGATATTCTCGATGATATTCACTACTTTTACACACTAATTTGATGGTATGTTAGAGAAAGAGCGAACAAATTTCGAAAAAACTGTTTTAGTGGGAGTGGTCACTCAATCCCAAAATGAAGAAAAATTAAAAGAATATTTAGACGAATTAGAATTTTTGACTTTTACTGCTGGAGGAGAAGTTCATAAACGCTTTTGGCAAAAAATGGACAAACCCAATCCAAAAACATTTTTAGGAACGGGAAAGATGGACGAAATTCATCACTATGTTAAAGAACACGAAATTTCTACAGTCATATTTGATGATGAATTGTCTCCATCACAACAAAAAAACATCTCCAAAATACTCGATTGTAAAGTATTAGATCGAACCAATCTTATTTTAGACATTTTTGCGCAAAGAGCCGAAACTTCGTATGCACGAACACAAGTTGAATTGGCGCAATGTCAGTATTTATTACCTCGATTATCAGGGATGTGGACGCACCTTGAGCGTCAGAAAGGTGGAATTGGATTGCGTGGCCCGGGTGAAACTGAAATTGAAACCGACCGTCGAATAGTTCGTGATCGTATTGCGTTATTAAAAGATAAAATCAAAACCATCGACCGACAAATGTCGGTGCAAAGAGGCAATCGTGGCGCTATGGTTCGGGTTGCATTGGTTGGATATACTAATGTTGGTAAATCTACTTTGATGAACGTAATTAGTAAAAGCGATGTTTTTGTGGAGAATAAACTTTTTGCGACTTTAGATACAACCGTGCGCAAAGTTGTGATTGGGAACTTGCCTTTCTTACTTTCGGACACAGTAGGTTTTATTAGAAAACTACCCACGCAATTGGTCGAATCGTTCAAAAGTACATTAGACGAAGTGCGTGAGGCTGATTTATTACTTCATGTAGTAGATATTTCGCATCCTGATTTTGAAGATCACATCGAATCGGTGAATCAGATTTTGATGGATATTAAAAGTAACGACAAACCAACTTTAATGGTGTTCAACAAAATTGACGCGTATAAACATTTGACTATTGACGATGATGATTTGATGACTGAAAAAACCACCAAACACTATACATTAGAAGAATGGAAACAAACCTGGATGTCGCGAATAGGAAAAGATAAAGCGCTGTTTATCTCGGCGATTGAAAAAGAAAATTTTGAAGAATTTAGAGAGCGGGTGTACAACAAAGTGCGTGAAATTCACGTAACGCGATTTCCATACAACAAGTTTTTATATCCCGATTTTAAAGATATTGTGGTCGAATAATTCT
Organism: uncultured Bacteroidota bacterium; assembly: GCA_903902795.1. Lineage (GTDB taxonomy): Bacteria > Bacteroidota > Bacteroidia > Flavobacteriales > Flavobacteriaceae > Flavobacterium. The sequence continues at coordinate 50,653 of CAIUWH010000006.1, read as the reverse complement.
GAGTTGCGATAGCGGTTGGAATGAAAAGCCCGGAACAAAAAAAGAGTGTGTTTCTAGGAGAAAAAAAGCGACTGAAAGAAGCTCTTTTTACGACTGAGAAACACCTCTTTTTTTGTGAGGACTTGAAGTGGAAAACGCGGACATTCGCCCACCAAAAATCAGTTGTTAAAAACCGTAATTTACGCCTAAACCTATGACTTGACGAGTTTGGAATCCAGTGAACGCATTGTCGTCGTATAATGTTTGAAAGGCAAAATTAGTGGACAAATATTTGTTGATTTTCATCACGATATTCAATTGATAATCGAGGTCTACATTTTGAACGTCTTCTAAATAATTGGTGTATAAATTTACGATGTTTTCAACCGATACATTTTCCATCACATTGAACTTGTAATATCCGTTTACGGCTGCTCCAAACTCGACGCGATTGGTGCGACCTTGCTCTACTCCGAAAGCCGAACCGTTTACCGTAAATTGCTTGTCAACGTAAATTACCTTAGTGGTTGCTGGAGCAAAATTGAATTTTAAATTATCGCTTTTTTTCCACAACATACCCGGTCCGAATTGTAAGAAAGTAGGTGATAAAAAATGGGAATTTCTCACCGCGCGATTGGCTGGGTCAAAACCCGAATCCATTTGTGTTCTTCCGTTGAAAAAAGCAGAATAAAACCAGTTACCAAAAGCCTTTTTTCCCAAAAGCGAATTCAGTTCCAAACGATCGTCTGTTTTTTGCGCCTCGGCATCTTTTATTTTCGTAATTCCGTAGCCTGCGATGAATTTGTTATCCCAGTTCCACGTGTCTTTTTTGTAGTTAAAATCGTAATTTACTCCGATGTTCCCCGAGAAATTGCTTTGTCCGCCGGCTTGCCAATTGGTAAAAGTAGATTGATTAGCCAAAAAGGTAAACGTCCCTTTTTTCACCCATCCATTGGGTTTGTCTGCACCTATTTTGGCAGCTTCTTCTGTCTTTTTTAAATTCTCTTTTTCAGTCGTTTGAGCAGTTGTAAACAGAGTTATTGCCATTGCAATTGCTGTTAGAATTCTTTTCATGAGGTTATTTGTTAAAATTCGAGTGCAAAGGTAGTATTACATTTGACTTTAACAAATTAAAAAATGAATTCTAAACGCTTGATAGTGTAGAAATTATACTACTTTCCCTTTTTAAATAAAGGAACTGCCGAACACGCTTCACCATACATTATGCTTTTAGCAAATGGCCGTAAATATTGCGCTGCCAATACATACGCGCTTTCGGGAACTGGTTTCTTGGAACAGCCTTTTATAATGACAGGTTTGTCTTGATACTGAGAATAATCAAGTGTATGTAAAATAGTTTGATACAATGCAGTTTCCAATTCGGATATCGTTCCCAACACCACTTTTTTGGCAAAAGGCGCAACATAAATCGTAACCAAAATACTCGCCCAAGCCGGAATAATGGCCTCGGTCGAGCAATGAATTGCCACATATTGATTCTCATACTGCGACCAATCGTGGTTTTTTAGCGCTTCACGGAAGTCTTTTTCTTTGAGTAAAAATCCTTCGAAAAGCCATTGCGAAATGTCAATTTGAGTCCGAATTCCGTTCAGATAATAGTCTTCTAAGTCGAAGACTTCGAGTGCGGAGTTGGTTACTCTGTTTATGATTTCGTCCATGTCGGTTGTTGGTTGTCGGTTGCCCGTTGTCTTTATAAGAACTGACAACCGAGAACCGACAACAATCTTAAAGCATTCCTAATTCTAATTTTGCTTCTTCGCTCATCAAATCTTTGCTCCAAGGTGGATCGAAAGTAATTTCTACTTCACAGGATTTGATTGAGTCAATTTTCGCTACTTTTTCTTCCACTTCGCGTGGTAATGTTTCGGCTACTGGACAATTTGGCGAAGTTAAGGTCATCAAGACTTTTACTTCGTTGTCTTCATTAATCATTACGTCATAGATTAATCCGAGCTCGTATATATCGACTGGGATTTCTGGGTCGTAAATGCCTTTTAGTGTTTTTACTACGCTTTCGCCTAGGTTAATTTCGTCTTTAAATTCTTCCATATTGTCATTGCGAGGCACGAGGCAATTTCGCGTGTTTTTTAGTTGTTTTTTTTGCCACGAAGGCACTAAGTTTTTTGAACCATTAAGGCATATAAGTTCATTTAAGTTTTATTTTTCTATTCTTCTAAATTTCTATAAAGTTCATTTACAAATGTTTTTTGGCCTTCTTTATAAATATTAGTTACATTAAAATTTATTATCAAACCAATTGGAGCATTTAAAAGCTTCATATAAGTAAGCAATTGAGCTTCGTGAATTGGTAATACTTTGTCTACCGCTTTTAACTCTACTACCAAGCAATTTTCTATAAACAAATCGCATTTTAAATTTACATCAACTGTTATTCCTTTATAATTTATTGGAATATCCAATTCTGTTTTAAAATTAAAGTCTTTTATTGAAAGTTCTTTTTCAATGCATTTGTGATAAACACTTTCTAGTAATCCCGGACCTAAACTTTTATGAACTTCAATTGCAGCTCCGTTCACATTATAAATCAAATCTTTTAAATACGTTTTCGATAATTCCATTTTCTTTTAATTGGCTTTTACTAAATGTTGTGTGGTATATATATTTGAACATCATCTTTATTTTTTTTACTTTAACTCGGTCTTATATGAACTTATATGCCTTATATGGTTTAAATTTAATTTTTATTGCTAAACGCCAACGCGTACATTTTTATTTCTTTAATCATCGAAACCAATCCGTTGGCACGTGTCGGAGATAAATGTTCTTTAAGTCCGATTTGGTCGATAAAATCGGTGTTGGCTTCTAAAATGTCTTCTGGTTTCTGATTGGAAAAAGCGCGAATCAAAATCGCAATAATTCCTTTAGTTAAAATGGCATCGCTATCAGCAGTAAAGACGACTTTATCATCATTTTTCTCACCATGAACCCAAACTTTCGATTGACATCCTTTGATGATATTTTCTTCCGTTTTATAGTTTTCGTCTATTAGCGGCAAGCTTTTACCTAAATCGATAATATACTCATAGCGTTGCATCCAATCGTCAAACACTGAAAACTCATCTACTATTTCGTCTTGTATTTCTTTAATCGTCATGTGTTGTCATTTATGCTGAATCACTTCCGCATCTTTTCACTACTTACTCTTGCTTTCCGAATGAAGTGATTTTGGTAATCAACACTTCAATTTCGGCAGGAGGAAATCCGTGATCAAAACTCGTTGTTTCATACACCTTTTCTTGATCGGTAATTTTTAAAGTGGCTATTGCAGCACCATCATAAAAGCGCTTTTGAGTAGGATCTTTGAAAGTAGACAAATCGCTTAATTTAAATTTTTCAAGAGCAATTCTCAGTTCGTTCCTATCACTATTGGAAATCTGCGCCGTTTCGCCTTTATCCACTCCATTTCGATCGTGAGAAACGGTCACGGTGTTGTTCTCGATGGTTATCTTTTCGTAAAAACCTCTTGTCGTGGCAACATATTCTAATTTAGGCATGTTTTGTTGATTTACAGCACTAACTGTAGCTGCTGAAGGAGATTGGTCTAAAGCTTTCTTTTGGCAATTGCAACTTACAAAAGCAAAAGTGATTGCGCATACTAAATATACATTCTTCATAATTTCTATTTTTTAGGACAACATCTGTTGCGCTTTTTTAATGGCTTCGACAAAGATATCAATTTCTTCCTTAGTATTATAAAAAGCAAAGCTTGCTCGTATCGTCCCAGGTATGTTGAAGAAATCCATAATCGGTTGTGCACAATGATGTCCGGTTCTCACTGCTATACCTAATTTATCGATAATCGTGCCAATGTCATACGGATGAATCCCTTCGATGTTGAACGATATGACTGAAGTTTTATTTGAACTAGAAAGTTCGGGACCAAAAATTTTCAATCCGTTGATTTGCAGTAATTTTTCAGTTGCATACACCAACAATTCGTGTTCATAGGCTTCGATATTCTCAAAACCGATTTCGTTCATATAATCAATTGCGGTTCCAAGCACAATTCCGCCTTCAATATTCGGCGTTCCAGCTTCAAATTTATGCGGTAAGTCGGCATAAGTTGTTTTTTCAAAGGAAACCGTTGCAATCATTTCGCCTCCGCCTTGATAGGGTGGCAATTTTCTTAGCCATTCTTCTTTTCCGTACAAAATTCCGACTCCGGTTGGTCCGCACATTTTATGTCCCGAAAACACATAAAAATCACAATCTAATTCTTGAACATCGGGTTTTAGATGCGGTACCGCTTGCGCGCCATCAATCAAAATCGCTGCGCCAACTTGATGCGCTTTTTCAATCATTAATTCTATAGGATTGATGGTTCCCAATGCATTGGAAATATGATTGACAGCCACAATCTTGGTCTTTATTGATAGTAATTTTTCATACTCTGTAAAAATCAATTCGCCGTTTTGATTCATTGGAATGACTTTCAAGGTTGCGCCCGTTCGTTCGCACAACATTTGCCACGGAACAATATTGCTATGATGTTCTAAGGCCGAAACCAAAACCTCATCACCTACTTTCAAAATAGAAGCAAATCCGTTGGCAATGGCGTTGATAGCATGTGTTGTTCCCGATGTAAAAATCACTTCGTATGGAAATTTTGCGTTGATGTGATGTTGGATTTTACCTCTCGAAACCTCATACGCATCAGTAGCTAGCTGACTTAATGTATGCACGCCGCGGTGAATGTTGGCATTAATTGTTTCGTAGTACTGTGCAATCGCATCAATGACCACTTTAGGTTTTTGCGATGTAGCTCCATTATCGAAATAAACCAAGGGTTTACCGTTGACTTTTTGAGAAAGAATCGGGAAATCGGCGCGTATTTTCTGAATGTCTAACATTGTTTATTTAGAATTTTTCTAAATACAAAAGTAGTAAAATTGAAACTGATTTTTACCAAACAGATGTTAATAATTTAAGCGACGCTTTAACACAGATTCCACAGATTAGCGCAGATTTTTTTATGTTGTACTTAAAAATAACTTTAGAAAAAATGAATTATATTTTTAACACAAATTCCACAAATTAACACAGATTTTTTTATGTTTTACTTTAGTATAACTATACTAAAAGTAAATTACATTTTAACACAGATTATACAAATTACCGCAGTTTTTTTTTATTTTGATTTGTGAAAATCTGTGCAATCTGTGTTGATTCTTTTGTTCCTTCTTTGTGAAAATCTGTGTCATCTGCGTTGATTCTTTTGTTTCTTCTTTGTGAAAATCTGTGTCATCTGTGTTGATTCTTTTGTTTCTTCTTTGTGAAAATCTGTGTCATCTGTGTTGATTATTTTGTATTTTGCATAAAAATTATTGCTGTGAAAAAATTCTTCAAAATATTTTCCGTACTACTTTTAATCGTTATTGTTTACTTACGGATTTCCATCTACCCGCAACTCGATTTGATTTCGGGGTTTGCCTCCAAAAGTGTTGCATCTGGACACTTTTTGGATAACCGAAGTTTGGAAACCATTCAGCAAGGCGACAACGATATTGATAAAGTAGATTGGGCAACCAATGAAATTGATGATAAGTCGAGATTTGCAACAGCGGATGTTTACGGATTAAAAAAACGGAAAGCCATTTATCGCGACGGTTTAGGAGCTCTGTTGATCAACGACAATTTTGATGTTACCAAGCCGTACTTGGTTCCGAAACGCACGCAAATCGAAAACAACTTACCTTTTCCGTATGGAAATAATGAGCCAATAGATACTCTTTTTGCCGATATAGACTACCAAAAATTAACTGCAGCAGTTGCCAATGCTTTTGATCAAAAAGGTCAAAAAGACAAACGAACACGTTCGGTCGTTGTAGTCTACAAAGACAAAATTATAGCCGAAAAATACGCCGATGGCTTTTCTAAAAACTCCCGAATTTTGGGCTGGTCGATGACCAAAAGCATCACGGCAACCTACTTCGGAATTCTGCAAAAACAAGGCAAAATTGACATCATGAAACCTGCGCCAATTGCCGAATGGAAAAGCGACGAGCGCAAAAAAATTACCCTAAATAATCTATTGCAAATGAACTCAGGTTTGGAATGGGAAGAAGATTATGGGAAAATTTCGGATGTGACCAAAATGCTCTATATAGCCGAAGACATGACAACTCCGCAAATCGACAAACCGCTCGTGGGCAAACCTAATAGTACATGGAATTACTCATCTGGAACGACTAATTTATTAAGCGGAATTCTCAGAAAACAATTCAAAACGCATCAAGAATATTTAGACTTTTGGTACAACAGTTTGTTTGATAAAATAGGCATGCATTCGGCTTTGGTCGAAGTAGATATGAATGGGAATTTTATCGGTTCTTCTTATGGTTGGGCAACAACACGTGATTGGGCGAAATTTGGACTGCTGTATTTACACAAAGGCAATTGGAATGGCGAACAGCTATTTGACGAAAGTTGGTCCAAGTATGTGTCAACGCCAACCAATACATCGAACGGAAGTTATGGTGGACAATTTTGGTTAAACGCTGGAGGAAAATTTCCAAATGCTCCAAAAGACATGTATTATGCTAGTGGATATCAAGGACAAATGGTCGCGATTTTCCCAAGCCACGATTTGGTGATTGTACGAATGGGTTTGAAAGAAGATCCTGAATTTGATTTTAATGAGTTGTTGAGTGGGATTGTTTCTAGTCTAACCAAAAAGAACACAAAGTAAAAAACCGCAAAGAACACAAAGTTTTTAATCCTTGCACTCTTTGCGAGTTCTTCGTGTCTTCGTGGTTACACCCTACAAATCAAATCCTAAATTCACTCCCAATTTAGTGGCGATGATTTGGGTAATTCGTTTTTTAAGTTCGGGTATTTTGATGCTTTCAATGACTTCGTTAGAGAAAGCGTACATCAGTAACGCTTTGGCTTCTTTCTGCGGAATACCTCGTTGTTGCATATAGAACATTGCACTTTCGTCCAATTGACCAATGGTGCAGCCATGGGAACATTTTACATCATCAGCAAAAATCTCAAGTTGAGGTTTTGCATTGATTGTTGCCTTATCACTTAACAAAATATTGTTGTTTTGTTGAAAAGCATTTGTTTTTTGGGCTTCTTTCTCTACGAAGATCTTTCCGTTAAAAACTCCCGTTGAACTACCAGCCAAAATAGTTTTATAATTTTGATGGCTTTCGCAATTTGGCGTAGCATGGTTTACTAGCGTGTAATGATCAACATGTTGCTTATCACCAATAATCGTAATTCCTTTTAAAGTTGAATCAATGCGCTCACCAAAATGATAGAAATTCAAATTATTTCGAGTAATATTTCCGCCAAAAGAAAAGGTATGTACTGAAACTCTACTTTCTTGTTTTTGAGAAATGTACGTGTTGTCAATTAGGCTTGCAGATTGCAAATCATTTTGAATTTTATAATAATCAACAATAGCGCGTTTTTGAGCAAAAACCTCCGTAACCGAATTGGTCAACACTGGGTTTTCATTCAAAGATTGATGTCTTTCTATGATTTGAACATGGGCGTTTTCGCCAACAATCACCAAGTTTCTAGGTTGTACCATCAAAGCATTTTCAACTCCAGTAGAAAAGTAAATGATCTCGATTGGTTTTTCTACTACCTTGCTTTTGGGAACACTAATATATGCTCCTTCATTGGCAAAAGCGGTATTTAAAGTTGTCATTGTCTCATCTTTACTAGCAATTTTATTGAAATACTCATCAATAATCATCTTATATTTAGGCTTATTCAATGCCGAAGACATTAAGCAAACATCCAAACCATCGTGAGTAGTTGCCGATAAAAACGAACTAAACTTCCCATCGACAAAAATGACTTTGTGGGTATCTATTTCATGAAGAAAGAACTTCTTAACATCTTTAAATTCAATCGTATTTTCATGTTTTGGAAATACAGAATAATCATTTTTTAGAATCGCATTGAGTGACGTATATTTCCAAGCTTCCTCTTTTTTGGAGGGAAATCCTTTATTTTCGAAGTTTTTAATAGCTGATGTGCGCACGTCGTAAAGTTCAGAATGAACATCGATTTGCTCTTCAAAAGCCATGAAAGACGATACTAGTTTTTCTTTTAAATCCATTGTTTTGTTGTCGGTTGTCAGTTGTCAGTTGTCGGTTGTCGGTTGTCGGTTGTCAGTTTTACTGATAACGGAGAACCGAGAACTTTTTAAACTAATTCAGCTTTAATCCAATCATACCCTTTTTCTTCCAACTCGTAAGCCAATTCTTTTCCGCCTGATTTTACGATTTTTCCGTCCATTAATACGTGTACAAAATCGGGAATGATATAATCTAACAACCTTTGGTAGTGCGTGATGACCAACACCGCGTTGTTTTCGTTTTTCAATTTATTTACGCCGTTGGCTACAATTCGCAAGGCATCTATATCCAAACCTGAATCGGTTTCATCTAAAATTGCGATTTTGGGTTCTAACATCGCCATTTGAAAGATTTCGTTGCGTTTCTTTTCACCGCCTGAAAAACCTTCGTTTAACGAACGCGATAAAAACTTTCGATCGATTTCAAGCAATTCTGATTTCTCGCGAATTAACTTCAGCATTTCGTTCGCCGGCATTTCTTCTTTTCCATTGGCCTTTCTACTTTCGTTGATGGCCGTTTTCATGAAATTAGTTACTGATACACCCGGAATTTCAACTGGATATTGAAACGACAAGAAAACGCCTTTGTGTGCGCGTTCTTCTGGCGCTAAATCGGCTAAATCTTCGCCTTCCAAATAAACAGCTCCATCAGTTACTTCGTAATTTTCATTTCCAGCAATAACGGCTGAAAGTGTACTTTTTCCGGAACCATTCGGACCCATAATCGCGTGTACTTCACCCGCATTGATTTGAAGGTTGATTCCTTTTAATATTTCTTTGTCTTCAACTGAAGCGTGTAGATTTTTTATTGATAACATATTTAATTTGGAAATTAGTTAATTTGGAAATTTGAAAATTCCACATTTACTTTTGTTTAGATGTAATTATTATTTTATTTACTATTCTTGATATATTATTAATTTGTTCCATTAAACCGTCTACATTTGGATAATTATCTGAAAATTTACAAAGCTCTAACCAATATATTGTCTCTTCAATTTCTTTAGCAGAAATTTTAAACTTATGAATAAAATCTGCTTTGCTTTCTGCGTTTTGAGCTTCCCTAATATTTGCTCCAATTGACGTTCCTGACTTTAAAAGCTGATTTGCAATTACAAATCTCTTGTCTTCTTGTAAGCCTTCTGAATATTTAATAATATCTAAGGCAAATTGAAAAGTTAATTTTACAATTACGTTTTCTTTAGCTTCCATTTTCAAATTTCCAAATTACGACATTTTCAAATTCATTATCCAACTGAGCCTTCGAGTGAAATCTCGAGTAATTTCTGAGCTTCAACAGCAAATTCCATAGGTAATTTATTCAATACGTCTTTACTGAAACCATTAACGATTAAAGCAATCGCTTTTTCAGTTGGAATGCCACGTTGGTTGCAATAAAACACTTGGTCTTCGCCGATTTTTGAAGTGGTAGCTTCGTGTTCAATTTTGGCAGAAGTGTTTTTACTTTCAATATACGGAAAAGTATGTGCCCCGCAATTATTGCCCATCAACAGCGAATCACATTGTGAGAAGTTACGAGCATTGTCTGCATTGGCGCTTATTCTAACTAAACCTCTATAACTATTTTGAGATTTTCCGGCCGAAATTCCTTTAGAAATAATAGTCGATTTAGTGTTTTTACCTAAATGAATCATTTTTGTACCCGTGTCGGCTTGTTGAAAATTGTTAGTCACCGCAATTGAATAAAATTCGCCTATCGAATTATCTCCTTTTAAAACAACCGACGGATATTTCCATGTAATTGCTGAACCGGTTTCGACTTGAGTCCATGAGATTTTGGCGTTTTTCTCGCAGATTCCTCTTTTAGTTACAAAATTATAAACACCGCCTTTTCCTTCTTTGTTTCCTGGATACCAATTTTGTACAGTAGAATATTTTATTTCGGCGTTATCCAACGCTATTAGCTCTACAACTGCTGCATGTAATTGATTTTCATCACGACTTGGCGCGGTACAACCTTCTAAATAGGATACATAGCTGCCTTCATCGGCAATCAAAAGTGTTCTTTCAAACTGCCCGGTTCCGGCTTGATTGATTCGGAAATACGTTGATAATTCCATCGGGCAATGAACGCCTTTCGGAATGTAACAAAAACTGCCATCTGAGAAAACAGCCGAGTTCAAAGCGGCATAAAAATTATCTCTTTGCGGGACAACGGTTCCTAAATATTTCTGAACCAAATCGGGATATTCGCGAATCGCTTCTGAAATACTCATAAAAATGATGCCTTTTTCGGCTAGTGTTTTTTTGAAAGTAGTGGCTACAGAAACCGAATCGACTACAATATCCATGGCAACATTGTTCATCATTTTTTGTTCGTCGATGGAAATGCCCAACTTTTTGTACATTTCTAAAAGATCGGGATCAACGTCGTCTAAGGTTTTATTCGGATCGGCTTTTTTGGGTGCCGAATAGTATGAAATCGCTTGAAAATCAGGTTTTTCATAATGTACGTTCGCCCATTCGGGTTCGGTCATTTCTTGCCAAGCACGAAACGCTTCCAAACGCCAATCGGTCATCCATTGTGGCTCTTCTTTCTTTAATGAAATGGCACGAACGATATCTTCATTTAAACCAATGGGAAAGGTTTCCGATTCTAAATCGGTATAAAATCCGTATTCGTACTCTTTATTTTCGAGTTCAATTTTTAAATCGTCTTCGGTATATTTTGACATAGTTTTTATTGTTTAACCCTTCGAGGGTTAATTTATTATAGCGAGAAACTTTCTCCGCATCCACACGTTCTACTTGCATTCGGATTGTTAAATACAAATCCTTTTCCGTTCAATCCGCCCGAAAATTCTAGAATAGTTCCTGCTAAGTACAAAAACGACTTCTTTTCAACGGCTATTTTCACATGATTATCTTCAAAAACTTTATCGTTTTCACCGAGTTCTTTGTCGAATTTCAATTCATACGACAAACCTGAGCAACCGCCACTTTTTACACCTACTCGAACGTAATCTTGGGCAGCATCAAAACCATCGTCTTTCATCATGTCGATGATTTTCTTACTGGCTGAATCTGAAACTTTGACCATAGCTTATTTTGATTTTGTCTAAATAAAAGGCAAAGTTACTACAATTATCTATTTTATCAACAAACACTAACATTTTTATAACAAATGCTGGGATAGAAAAAATTGATTTCCAAAAAAAAAATTCCCCACTGCTAAACCACAAGCAAAGGGGAATCAACTACTAAAATTACTACAATTCTCTTTTTAAATTTGTTGCCTAGTATAGTTACTATTACTCCTTTTCGAGGATATGAAGACGTTCCAAAATCAAGTTGTTTTGACTTACAATTTGTGCTTTTAATTGGTCCAATTCTACCTTTTGTTGTTGGATAGTTTCTTGTTGCTCTTGAATGGATTTGATCAATACCGGAATCAAATCGCTGTAATATACACCTAGTATTTCAGCGGGTTGTTTCGTTCTATTGCCCTGCTCGTCTTCTACCCAATCCCAATCGCGAACTACTTCGGGTAGCACTTGTTGCAATTCTTGGGCAATTAAACCTATTTTAGTGCCGCTTCCATCATCTTTATTCCACTCAAAACTCACCGGACGAAGTTGTAGTAACTCACTTAAACCATAATTCAAACTTTGAATGTTTTTTTTCTGACGGGCATGGATACTTTTGAAAAAAATGCTAAAAAGGATTTAAAGTTATTGATGGAAGATAATTAATGATTTAGTCCGTTTTTTATTTTTGAAGACGATTTCGGTTTAATTTGCTTTCCAATCTATAGTTGTAAAGAACAACAGTGTTTTGTCTTTAGTTGTTTTTAAGCCATTAAAAAAAATTATCAGCAGACCATTCTAGCTGTTCTTTTAATTATTGTTCTGCAGTAAACAATGAAGTGATTTAAACTTTTTGCATTGAAGCGAAAATTAAGGATTTTGTAACCCGTTGAAATCTTTTTTAAGATGCATAGCTGGGCTACGGCTCGAAAAAAAGGCGAAAAGTGGGTGCAAAAGAGAAATTTTTTAGCAAATGGAAAAAGTTAAAATCACTTCCATTACAAAAAGTACTCTTCTTATATAGTTTAAAATAATCCTTGGTTATCGAAGAATATCCAGCTAGATGCGCTGTTGCATTGCAAAAGTGAACTTTCATTATTGATAAAAGTAAAAATGCCTTTTTTATAGTATCGATTGAACAATAATTATATTTGTAAAAAAGAAATTATGAAACTCTACCCTATAGAAGCCGGAAATTTTAAACTCGACGGCGGTGCTATGTTTGGCGTGGTTCCGAAAACCCTTTGGAGCCGGACGAATCCAGCCGATGAAAATAATTTAATTGATATCGCAGCACGTTGTCTTCTGATTGAAAACGGGCATCGATTAATTCTAATTGATACGGGCATGGGGAACAAACAATCGGAGAAGTTTTTTAGTTATTATTCGCTTTGGGGAAGTCATTCACTAGACAAATCCTTGGCAAAATACGGATTTCATCGCGATGATATTACCGATGTTTTTATGACACATTTGCACTTTGATCATTGCGGTGGAAGTGTAAATTGGAATGCTGATAAAACCGGATATGAAGTAGCCTTTAAAAACGCAAAATATTGGACGAATGAAAACCACTGGGAATGGGCAACCCAACCCAATGCGCGAGAAAAAGCATCGTTTTTACACGAAAATTTAATTCCGATGCAAGAAAGCGGACAACTCCATTTTATTAAACGCCCTGAAGGCGATTTTGGGTTTTCGGACGAATTGGGGTTCGACATTTTTTATGTTGATGGCCACACCGAAAAACAAATGATTCCGCATATTCAATATCAAGATAAAACCATCGTTTTTTGTGCTGATTTGTTGGCTACTGCGGGACATATTCCGATTCCGTATGTGATGGGATACGACACCCGACCACTTTTAACCATGGGTGAAAAAACCAAATTCATGCACGCCGCCGCCGACCGCAATTATTTTTTAGTTCTCGAACACGATGCACACAACCAAATTATTACAGTAGAAAATACTGAAAAAGGAGTCCGATTAAAGGATGTCTATACCTGTAATGATGTTTTTTAAATCTGAATCCTATTTACTAGTGCTTACCATTCAACTTTAAATGCATAAAATAAAGTTAATTCTATCAGTAAAAGCAGTCTAAACTTAGTATTTTTGATACCAAAATAAAATAAAATGAGAAAAATAAATTCTTTTCTAATCACTACTCTCGTGGCTGCGTCACTACTAAGCTGTAGTCCGAAAGTAGCTCCATTCATCGTTACCAATCCAGCAACTATAGATAAAACCTTAGTGAAAACTACTCCTGTAAAGGAAGAGGATTTGAAACGATGGAGTCATTTAGATTTGGCTAAAGACACGATTCCGGGGATGAGTGTTGATAAAGCGTATGCTGAAGTATTAAAAGGTAAAAAAGCTACAAAAGTTATTGTGGGTGTAATTGATTCTGGAATTGATATTGATCACGAAGACATGAAGGGAAAAATATGGAACAATAAAAAGGAAATTCCCGGTAATAAAAAAGACGACGATAATAACGGCTATACAGACGATATGCACGGATGGAATTTTCTCGGTGATGCCGAAAATGAAAATTTAGAACTAACACGTATCGTTAAAAAGGGAGAGGTAAATAATCCTGATTACCAAAAAGCTAAAGCTGAATTGGATGAAAAATTAGGCCTTATGAATCAAACGAAACCTCAGGTTGACATGATTGCTAAAGCTGATAAAGACGTTCGCGAATATCTTAAAAAAGAAGTATACACCATTGATGATTTAAAGGGAATTTCAACTACCGACCCTGCGCTAAGTCAGAGTAAAATGATTATGACTAGTGTTGCAATGCAAGCTGGTCCAGGCTTCCAAACTGACATCAAGGAATTTATCACTCAGGTGTATGACATGCTCAACTACAACTTAAACACTTCTTTTGATGGAAGATCAATTGTAGGCGATAATCCGAACGACATCAATGATAAAAAATATGGTAACGCAAATGTAAAAGGTCCGGATGTAGAAGGCGGATTACACGGAACACACGTAGCCGGAATCATAGCTCAAAGCAGAGGAAACAACAAAGGTGGCGATGGCGTTGTGGCGAACAATATAGAAATCATGGCTCTTAGAGCGGTTCCAAATGGCGACGAATACGACAAAGACATTGCATTAGCCATTCGTTATGCGGTGGATAATGGTGCAAAAGTAATCAACGGAAGTTTTGGCAAAGATTATTCTCCAAATAGAGAGTGGGTTTTTGATGCGATTAAATATGCGGCAAGTAAAGACGTATTGTTTGTTCACGCAGCTGGAAATGATGCCAAAAACATTGACGTTGAACCGAGTTACCCGAACGATTCTAAAGATAAAGTAACCGAAATTTCAGATAACGTGTTAACAGTTGGCGCCTTAAATCCAAATGCAGGTTTAAAATTAGTTGCACCCTTTTCTAACTACGGTAAAGTAAACGTAGATGTTTTTGCTCCTGGTGTTCAAATTTATGCGACTATTCCCAACAACAAATACCGTTATTTAGAAGGAACATCCATGGCCGGACCAAACGCGGCAGGAGTTGCAGCGCTAATCCGTTCGTACTATCCTAATCTTACAGCGTCACAAGTTAAACACATCATCATGGATTCTGGAACAAACATACCCTATAACGTAACTGTTGGTGAAGAAAGAAAATCAATTCCTTTCGCAGAAACCTGCGTTTCAGGAAAAATTGTAAATGTCTATAACGCGTTACTAATGGCTGAAAAAATGTCGAAAAAATAAGTTAAAGTCAAATCAAATGAGAAGGGCTTTTGTCCTTCTTTTTTTTAAATTGGTTTTTATGAAAAATCTATTTCTTTCTTTTCTAGTTTTGGGTATAACCACCATAAATGCTCAAAACACTTCCTATTGGCAACAACAAGTCGATTACAAAATGGAAGTTTCTATGGACGTAAAATCCTACCAATATAACGGCAAACAGGAATTAATTTACACCAATAATTCAAACGACACGCTTCGTAAAGTATACTATCATTTGTTTAATAATGCGTTCCAACCCGGAAGTGAAATGGACATGCGTTTGCAATCGATAAAAGATCCGGATGGTCGTATGTTTACCAAATTGAAAGAATCGGATGAAAAAAAGCAAAGCAGAATCGCCCATTTACAACCGGACGAGATAGGTTATTTACATGTGTCGAATTTTAAGCAAGACGGAATTCCAGCAACCACCAAAGAAATCGAAACCATTTTAGAAGTTAAATTGGTACGTCCACTTCTTCCCGGAAAATCGACGGTATTAACTTTAGATTTTGAAGGTCAAGTGCCTGTTCAAATTCGTCGTTCGGGCCGAAACAATAAAGAAGGCGTAGCGCTTTCTATGAGTCAGTGGTATCCTAAAATGGCCGAATTTGACTTTGAAGGATGGCATGCCGATTCGTACATATCGAGGGAATTTCACGGCGTTTGGGGCAATTTTGATGTAAAAATCACCATCGATAAAAACTATGTTTTAGGTGGTACCGGTTATTTACAAAACGGAAATGAAATCGGATATAATTATCAAGACGAGGGTGTAAAAGTGTCGATACCGAAAAATTCCAAAACACTAACTTGGCATTTCAAAGCGCCTATGGTGCATGATTTTACGTGGGCTGCCGATAAAGATTACATACATGATGTAGTTGAAGTTCCGAATGGCGCAACCCTACATTTTTTATACAAAAACAATCCTAAAATCATTGAAAACTGGAAAAAAGCACAGCAAAAAACTGTCGAATTGATGCAGTTTTTTAATTCATTTGTTGGAAAATACCCGTACGACCAATATTCGGTGATTCAAGGTGGTGATGGCGGAATGGAATATGCGATGTGTACGTTGATTTTGGGCGAAGGAACTTACGACGGATTAGTTGGCGTTATTGCACACGAAATGGGTCATTCGTGGTTTCAACATGTGTTAGCCAGCAACGAAAGTAAACACGGATGGATGGACGAAGGCTTTACGACCTTTATCGAAGACACTGCGCTTTATGAACTATCGGACAAAAAAGGTGAAAATCCACTAGTCGGTTCTTACAGAGCGTATTACAAATTGGTTGATTCGGGTAAAGAACAACCCCTTTCAACTCATGCCGATCGATTTGATGAAAACAGAAGTTACAGCACAGCTTCGTACATCAAAGGCGAACTGTTTTTAACACAATTGGAATACCTCATCGGAAGAGAAAACTTGCTCAAAACCATCAAACGGTTTTACAACGACTTTAAGTTCAAACACCCTACGCCCAACGATATTAAACGGAGTGCAGAACGCGTTTCAGGAGCGCATTTGGATTGGTATTTAATCGATTGGACTCAAACTACCAATACCATTGATTACGGAATTAAAGAGGTTGACGAGGCAACAAATAACCTACAGCAAACCGCCATTTTTCTGGAGCGAATCGGCCGTATGCCTATGCCAATTGACGTTTTAGTTGAATACATTGATGGTACCCAAGAAACGTTTTACATTCCGCTTCGAATGATGAATTTTGAAAAGGAAAACCCAACGCCATCCATTAGAAGGACTGTATTAAAAGATTGGGCTTGGGGAAATCCGAATTATTCTTTTGAAATTCCGAAATCGAAAACTACAATAAAGAAAGTAACCCTTGATCCGAGTGGATTGATGGCAGACGTGAAGAAAGAAAACAATTCATACGAAATTAAATAACTAGTCCAGAATTTGTTCCAACGGCAAATGATCTCCGATATTTTTGCCGTAGTAGGCGATGGTTATGATACCGTTTTCATCGATGATAAAATCGGCAGGAATTCGGCTCATGTTTCCATCTCTTTTGAGATTTCTACCTTTCACCAACACTTTTCCCTCTTTCAGATTGCTCTTGGTTTTTTTGTTGAACATTGAGCCCACCATGCGCCAAAATGATTTTTCAACGCCGTATTTTTTATACAAAAGTAACGCTGGGTCACCAACTAAAGGAAAAGGCACTTCAGTTTCTTTTAAATAGCTTTGGAGCGTTTCATTATTGGATTCGAACACCGCAATAAATACATATCCTTTGGCCTGAAGCGCATCGTAATTCTGAATGATTTCGTTCATCCGAAAATTACAGACTGGACAACTTGCGTATCGAAAAAAGGCCAAAAATACTTTCTTCCCTTTAAAACTTTCTAATCGCAACGTATCGCCTGTGGAAGAAACTACAGAGAAATCGGGCGCTTTATCAGTTTCTTTGAGTTTTTGACCCACGATCGTTGTGTGAAAAAAAAACAGAATAACGACTGAGCTAAGTGCGATGTTTTTCATAACTATCCATTTAAAAAAAAGAACGTAAACTGATTCAACTAATTGCAAAAAACGCCAAACTTTTGTTTGGCGTTCTATTTTTATAGCAATTTCACTTCGGTAATTTCATTGTAAATTTTGTAGGTTTTGGTCTTCGGATCGTAAAATTGTTGCTCCACATAAAAAACCTCAATTTTATCTCCTTTTATGATTTTGTCCTTAATGAACAGCGAATCGCCACCAAAACTAAAAAGCCAAATAAATTCTCTTTTAGTATTGCTTTCATCGATTATTGTAAGCACATTAAACACGCTCGCAGACAACATCTCAAAAGTTCCTTTGTGCGAAGAAGCGATGGTTTCTTCTTCAACTAGTTCCTCTGCCACGCCATCTTCACTAATGATATTTGTAAAAACATTCGGGCACAACAAAGCCATTTCTACTCCTATATTTTCGGCAACTCGCTCCAAAGAAGCCGCTTTCTTATCAGGGTTATAACCAATGATTTTTCGCTCCTTTTCTGAAATGACATTCAAAGATTCAAAAATACATAAACCCAAATCGGTTTCCGTAAGCTTCTGAACTCCTTTATTAGTAGCGCATTCGCACGTTAGTGCTGCTACTTTTTTGTAAACAATTTCTTTTTTTTGTGCTAAAGCAAGAACAGGGATAAGGAACAATAAAAATGCTTTTTTCATAGTGGATGCGATGATAAATTACCTGAGTAAACTATATTTTTTTGCGAATATAAATATTCTGTTAATAACCTGTTGAATTAACTGCTCTTTTATTGCTCATTATTATGGAATAGAATTTGTAAGTTTACATCGTATAAATTGAAGTGGTTTAAACTTTTTGCATTTAAGCGAAAATTTAAGATTTTGTAACCAATTGAAGTCTTTTTTTAGATGCACAGCAGAGCTACGGAACTAAAAAAAGGCGAAAATTAGGTGCAAAAGACAAACTTTTTTTGCAAATGGAAAAGTTTAAACCACTTCATAAAACCGTATAAAATGAAATCGTTACGTCTTTTAATCATGCTGGCTTTTTTTGGGCTTTCTTTTCACGTACATTCGCAAACTATCCTTTTTAAAACCTCAGCCGTGAGTGTGACCGAAAAAAGTCCAAATGGAACATGGAATAACTGGTCCGATTTTGTTGATGCACAATTGCTTATCACGATTGATGGTAAAAAAAATAGAATAGTAGTCAACTCGCCCGATATTCAAGTATTTTCGATCAAAGCGTATGGCGAAGTTATCGAAAATGACAACGAAAAAATAGTGCCTTTTGAGTGCATCGACAACAACGGTTCTAAATGCAATATCTTGATATTCACCCACAAAAAAGAAAACAATAGAATGCAATTTTACATCAATTACTCCGAGGTAAAATTTGTCTATAACATTTATAATTAGCTTTTTTTAATGGACTTCACGTTTTCAAAAAAAGAAAAATTAAAAAGCAGTAAAGTCATTGATTTACTCTTTAGTGAAGGAAAGTCGGTTTCCAAATATCCCTTACGTTTGGTATATGTTGAATGTGATAACGACGACAACGTGTCGTTAAAAATGGGAGTTTCAGTTTCAAAAAAACACTTTAAACACGCCGTTGATCGCAATTATTACAAACGTGTTTTGCGCGAATGCTACCGATTAAACAAATCTATTTTACTCGATAACATCGATAAAAAATATGCCGCGATGTTTTTTTATCAAACGAGCGACCGATTGAGTTATGCCGAAGTCAATGAAAAAACAATTCAGCTTTTTACCAAATTCATTTCGGCCATAAACGAAAATAAAACGGTTTAGAATAATAATACGAAGTCTTTTTTCGTTTAACATTCAAAACCAATTATTTATGAAATTTCTCCCTATTTTATTATTCGTTGTTTTTGTTTTAAGTGGTTGCAAAGAAGCGGAAGCAGAAGCCACTTCTGACGAAATGCAAATATCTACGCTAAATCTTCCTCCCAAAGAATACGATAAAAAAGCAGACTATGACATTGTTGTCGATTCTACAGCGGTTGCTGTGGAAGAAGTTGCTGCTTCAAACGCGCCGCCTTCCGTCGATAAAATCGAACAAAAAATTATTAAATCGGGAGATTTGCGTTTTGAAACTTCCAATATGGAAGAAACCAATACTGCCATCCAGCAATTGGTAAAAAAATACAAAGCGGTTGTGCAAAGTGATTCCGAGGATAAAAACGATTACACGTTGAGTCGCTATTTAACACTCAGAATTCCAAACCAATATTTTGATAGCTTCATCAAAGACTTGGCAAGCGGTATAGAATATTTTGATCGAAAAAACATTTCAATTGAAGATGTTACCGAAGAATACATTGATGTAGCTTCACGTGTTAAAACCAAAAAAGCGTTGGAAGAACGATATATTGAATTACTTAAAAAAGCCACTAAAGTTTCTGAAATGCTCGAAATAGAAAGAGAATTAGGCACCATTCGCGAGGAGATTGAAGCCAAAGAAGGTCGTCTGAAATACATTCAGAATAAAGTTTCCATGAGTACTATTTCTATCGAATTTTACAAATCAACCGAACACAAAGCTGGAGCCACAATTTCCTTTGGCACCAAATTTGTCAATGCAATAAAATCGGGTTTCAACGGAATTTCAACTTTCTTCATTTGGTTAATCGAAGTATGGCCTTTTATTCTTATTTTAGTGGCCTTGATATATTTTATAAGAAAACGATTTAAGAAAAAAAGAAACAATCAAAATGTGGATACAAATTAAAAAAAGATATATAATTCCAGTAATCGCAAGTGGTTTTTTACTTGTCGGCGTAAGTTTCAAAGAAGACTTTTTTGAAGTAGCCAAACAAATAGAAATTTTCACCACGCTTTACAAAACGGTAAACCAAAACTATGTGGATCAAGTTTCTCCAGCCGATTTGATGGATAAAGCCATAAAAAACATGTTGGCCGATTTGGATCCGTATACCAACTATTTCAACGAACAAGATGTTGTTAAATTCAAAATCAACAACACAGGTGAATACACGGGAATTGGCGCTATGATTACGCGCAAGGAAGATAAACTCATCATCAGAGAACCGTACAAAGGATTTCCAGCCGATAAAGCCGGATTGAAAGCAGGCGACGAAATTTTCCAAATTGGAGATGTATTGCTGGCTGATTTCAAAGAAGATGCGTCGCAATTACTCAAAGGAACCAAAAACACCAAAGTAGAAATTAAATACCTGCGTCAAGGGAAATCACTTTCCACTCAACTTATCTTGGATGAAGTGGAAGTAAAGGCAGTTCCATTTTTCTCTAAAATTGATGCCAAAACGGGCTACATCGTATTGTCTAAATTCAACAAAAAAACCACACAAGAAACCCGTGAAGCGTTAGAAAAATTAAAAGACGACGGCGCGACTCAAATCATCTTAGATTTGCGAGGGAATCCGGGTGGATTATTAAACGAAGCAATAAACGTGTGTAACTTATTTGTCCCAAAAGGCGAAATCATCGTTACCACTAAATCTAAAAACGAAAAACACAACAACGTCTATAAAACATCACGCGAACCAATTGACACCGAAATTCCATTAGCCATTATTGTGGACGGAAAAAGTGCTTCGGCTTCGGAAATTGTATCGGGCGCGTTGCAAGATTTAGACCGTGCCGTAATTTTAGGAAGTAGAAGTTTCGGAAAAGGATTGGTGCAACGTCCGTTTGACATGACTTACGGAACGCAAGTAAAAGTGACTATTTCTCGTTATTATACACCTTCAGGAAGATGCATTCAAGCCTTGGATTATTCTAAAAAAGACAGCGACGGAAAAGTAGTCAAAACCGACTTGACCAAAGTCAACGCCTTTAAAACTAAAAAAGGACGAACCGTATATGATGGCGGCGGAATTTTACCCGATATTGAAATTGCAGAAACCAAATTGAGCTTCATCAGCGAAGCTTTGCAGCGCAATGATGGAATTTTCAATTACGCCACGCAATACTACTATAAAAACCCTAATTTGGGTGAAAAAATTCCAGTCGTTTCTGATGCGGATTATGCTGAATTTAAAGCGTATTTGAAAAAAGAGAAATTTAGTTTTGATACCGAAACTGAAGTCGCTTTAAAAAACATGTTGGAAAAAGCCAAAAAGGAAAATATTGAGCAAAATATTGCTGCAGAATATCAACAATTGCTCACTGCTTTGCAAAAAAGTGAAGAACAACTTTTGGATAAAAATAAAAAGGAAATCTCGAAATTAATTCAGGATGAACTGATCAAAAGATACCAATTCAAAGAAGGTTTGTATCAATACTATACCAAAAGCAATGTAGAAATTTCGAGAGCCATTGCGCTCTTTACTGATAAATCTGAATACAACAAAATACTAAAAATGTAATGTTGAAGTTTATAAAAATTATTCCGTTTTTCGTGGTCAGTCTTCTGTTTTCTCAAGAGGAAATTGTGCAAAGTGTGTACTTTGATTTTGATAAGTTCTCGCTCGATGAGAAACAAGGAAGCGAAGTAGTTGAATTCATTCGAAAAACCGATTCCACTCGAATCGAATCCATCCAGATTTTTGGCTACACGGATGACATTGGAAAAGAAGCATACAACTTCAAACTATCGACCAATCGCGCTACAACTATTCAGAATAAACTCATCGAAAACGGGATAAAAAATAAAATCATCGTGACCATTGAAGGAAAAGGCCGCATCCTCATCGATGATGATATCGTGGACAATCTGCCCGAAAAACGATCCAAAAACCGTCGTGTAGACGTGGTACTGAACCTAAAACCCTTGCCTAAAATTCAGATTCCTGGTTTTTATAACACCATTCAAAAAAATCATATTGTTGGCGATCACATCTATTTAGATAACATTCATTTTGAAAAAGGCAGCAGTAAACTCACTACCAAAACAAAAAATGAATTAGATAAAATTGCCTTATTACTTCATCGGTACAAAAACATCCAATTCGAAGTTCAAGGACATGTATGTTGTACGCCCAAATATCAAAAAGAGGCCATTGACAAAGACACCAAAAAACGACAATTATCTACCAATCGAGCGCAATCGGTGTATAAATATTTAGCTTTTCGACGCGTTCCTAAAACTCGCATGACGTTCAAAGGTTATGGCAATACGGTTCCGTTGAATAAAGGTCCAGAATACGACCGAAGAGTAGAACTTGTGATTACCAAAATCTAATTTTGACACGTCTTTTTCTTTTTGTTCTATTTGTAATACATTGTGCAACCGCACAGCAACACTCCATTTATTTTGACTCAGGTTCTTATGTACTTAGCGAAGCCCAACAATCCGAATTAATTTCGCTTTTTTCATCCGAAGATAAAACGTTCAATAACATCGTTGTTTTCGGATTTTGTGATGATGTGGGAAGTTCCCAGTCGAACGTTATTCTATCTCAAAAAAGAGCCGAATCGGTAACTCGTTTTCTTCAAAATGAATTGCAGATTACGGTCGAAAGTTCCCAAGGAAAAGGCGAAATGGAAAGTGATATTTCAGCTGACAATGCTGATGAATTCAGAAGAAAAAACCGTGTGGTTACGATCGATTTTCAAACTAATTTTCTTACGCCAAAAACAACTCAAACGACAGAAACAAAAACAACTTCCGATTATAAAACCTTTTCAGATGATTTACAAAAAGGTGATAAAGTAATCCTTAAAAACCTATTGTTTTTGGGTTCGTTAACGGTTTTCGAATTTCCAGAAGAAGCTGAAATCGAACTCAAGAAAATCGTTACTTTTTTACAAGATAATCCGTCGGCTCAGATTGAAATTCAAGGACATGTGTGCTGCATTACCAATTCGTTTAAAGATGCTTTTGATCGCAACAGCCGAAAAAACAATTTGTCGGAAACGCGCGCAAAGAAAATATTTGATTATTTGGTAGACCAAAACATTCCTGCCGAGCGAATTACGTACAAAGGTTATGGAAGAAGATTTCCGATTTCGGGTGGCATTGAATCAGAAAATAAAAGGGTGGAAATTCTGATTACTAAAATTTAATTTAAGAACGCTGCATTTCGATGTGCGGAATGTCGTCTTCTAAATACATTTCGCTAGTTTGAGTGAATTGGTGACTTTCGTAAAACTTCTTCAAATACAATTGCGCCGAAATCGTTATGTTTCGGGTGCCAAATTGATTATTGATCGTTTTGATGGCTTCTTGCATTAACTGGTGTCCCATTTTAAATTCCCGGTGTGAAAGCTTGACTATTACGCGTCCGATCGAGGCTTGTTCAAAATAATCATTGGGACGAAATAATCGGGCATAAGCGACCAATAATCCGTCGATTTCCCCAAGAAGGTGTATTGCTTTTTCATCTTTTCCGTCAATGTCTTGATAGACGCAATTTTGCTCAACGACAAACACTTCACTTCTCAACTGAAGCGCAGCATAGAGTTCGTCTAAAGATAGCTCGTTAAATCGCCTAATTTTCCATTGTATCTCAGACATGTGCTATTTTAATTTTAAGGTTTTGATGATGGCTTCCAATTCTAACATGAAATCTCTTTTACCTTTAAACGGCGCATAACAAAATCCTTCCAGAATTAATACCCTATTTTTCTTTTCATCCACAATCGCATAGTTGATAAATGGCCCCGACATGAAATCGTTTCTCATATTCCACGTTCCTTTGGTTTCGTATGCTGTTGCAGTAGAAATAGTAGTTTTACTGTAGTACGGAGTAAAATCAGTTTCGGTGTGCATCGTGGTTCGCTTTTTTTTTCCGTGGATGTAGCGTCTTCCGATAGAATCACGAATTTTCACAATAGAATTGATGATGTTGGTGGTATCTTGAAGTCGTTTATAGGGCAATTGATATGCGACAATACTAAGGTTTCCACCATCAACTTCTTTTATAAGCCACAGAAAATTTTTGGCTTTCATGACGGTTTTGAAGCGCACTGGGATTTTTAAATCGACCCCATATCGTTCGTTGATGTCGTTGGTTTCCGATTTGTTGATGAATATTTGGCTTTGAATGGCTCTGATCTCAGAATCTCGAATGATTTTCGAAATCTCATCCTCTTTTACTTCAATAGAATCGACAATATCTTTGACCGTTCTTCCTGAAAATCGAATTAAAAGTTGCGGATTTGTTGTTGGATTTTCGACCAAACTAAAACTATTGCTTGAGTTCTTTTTGATGACGATAATGTTTCTACTTTTAGATAGAAATCCGTCTAACAATTTTACCGGATATTGATTTAGTGTAAACAGCGGTTCTTCATCTTGCAAGCCAATTACAGGCGCGGCAAACTTACTTCGCAGCGAATCGCCAATTTCTCCGTTCCACAATTGGTCGTCAATGATTACCGAAACCGAGTTGACCTTTCCCAGAGTTTCATAGGCCGTATTTTTTTTCTCTTCGACACAAGAAGAAAATAAAATCGGAAAAACGACCAATAAAAAAAGGGTTTTATTCATAATGAAATAAAACCCAAATTTATAGAAGATTTTTGTATTATCCACCAATTTTTAATTTCATTCCAGGTTTGATACTTTCGTCTTTAATGTTGTTCCATTTTTTGATATCGGCAATACTTACTCCAGGAAATTTCTGAGAAATACTATACAACGAGTCACCTCTTTTTACGTAATAGGAACTTTCTTTTTCGGTTTGAAGAACTTCTTTTTTAGATTTAGTACTTTTATCGATTACCGCTACTTCGGTTTTAGCTACAATTAGAGTTGCTCCTAATTGGATGTTGTTGCCTTGAATAGAGTTCCATTCTCTTAAATTTTCGACAGAAGTATTGTACTTTTTTGCAATTTGCACAAGATTGTCACCTTTTTGAACCGTGTGTTCTTTTGTTTTTGTTTCTACGGCAACACTAGTGTTCTTATCGGAAAGGCTCTTGTTAGAAATTATAATTTGCGTTCCAACTTTTACAGTGTTGTCAACGAGGTTGTTCCATTCTTTCAATTGCTGTACAGTTACGCCTTGGTTACGAGCAATCGACGTTAAGTTGTCGCCTTTCGCCACCACGTAATAACTTTCGCGTTCGGTTATTTTTTCAGCAGTTTCAGTACTTGTTTTAACCGATTCTTCTTTATTCGATTTAACTTCCGCGACTGCTACATCAGTTTTGGTTTCAATAAGAGGCGTTTTTTCAAACGAATAAATTTTAAGATTTCTACCTAATGGTGCGCTGTTGCTTTGCAATCCATTCCAACGCTTTAAATCGGCCACACTTACATTATATTTGCGAGAAATTAAAGTAAGATTTTCACCTTTTCGAATTTTATGATACTTGGTTAGAGAAGCAATTGCACCACTTATAGTATCTTTTGGTTTAGTGTAAGCCACATCTTCCATCGGACGTTCTCTGTTTTTCGCAACATAATCAACATACGCATAGATTTTGTCTTCATTAGAGGCAAAAGCAGCTATTTTATCTTTCGGTAACTTCAAGAAATTAAGAGAACCAGTGATGTAGGGAATTTCATTTCGTTTGTACGACGGATTAAAAAATTGAATTTCCACTTCTGGAATGCTCAATAAATCCGAAATTTGTTTGAATGTTATGTGACGTTTTATTGCAATAGTATCTGTTGCGAAATGATTCGCAATCGCGCGATTAGGAACAATTCCGTGTTCTTTATGGTATTCAAAAATATACATCGTAGCCAAAAATGCCGGAAGATATCCTTGCGTTTCTTTAGGTAGGAACTTTTTAATGTTCCAAAAATTTTGTCTTCCGCCTGAACGACGAATTGCCTTAGCTACATTTCCGGGTCCGGAATTATACGATGCCAACACCAAATCCCAATCGCCAAACATTTTATACATATTGGTCATGTATTGCGATGCGGCTTCACTGGCGCGAAATGGATCACTGCGTTCATCTACATACGAATCGATTTTTAAACCGTATTGCTTTCCTGTATGGTACATAAATTGCCACAAACCGGTTGCGCCCATTCGCGAAACTGCTTTCGGATTCAAAGCCGACTCGACAATGGCCAAATATTTAATTTCTAACGGAATATTATTTTTGGCCAAATGCTCTTCAAATACGGGGAAATAAAACTGTGATAATCCCATTAATCGTTCAAATCCGCGTTTTCTATTCTTTAAAAATGATTTGATGACATTCTCTAATCCAACGTTGTATTCAATATTGAACGGCGATTTTTCATCTAGTAATCGAAGTCGTTGCTTGAGTAATTCGGTGGGTAATTCGAAGTCAACTGTTGCATCAGTGTCTACCGTTTTAATGTCGGTAATCATTTCGTTGTACAAATCCAACGAGGTCAATTCTTGCATCCATAAACTGTCCACGCAAGTTGCCATATCGTCTTTGATGAAAGTAGCCTTGATGGAGTCTAGGAATGAAATTTTTACTTCTTTTTTTACAATCGTGTCCACGACACTAGCCGTTTCTTGAGCGTAAAAGCAAGATGAAATGAGTAAAAGTGTGTAGGTTAATTTATTTTTTATTGACATATTGATTTCTCAATTATTTATTATTCAGAGTTTTATGCGATTTCGCAAAAGTAAACCTTATAACGTAAAAAAATGTGTAAATATTGTTAAAAGTTGCATTTAATCGATGATTGCTGCAATTCCCGGAAGAACTCTTCCTTCTAGCATTTCCAACATGGCGCCACCACCCGTAGAAACATAGCTCATTTTATCTTCCAAACCGAATTGTTTTACGGCGGCTACCGAATCGCCTCCACCCACAAGAGAAAAGGCACCAAGGCGTGTAGCTTCTGCAATTTGTTCCCCTAATGTAATCGTTCCGTTGGCAAAATTTTCCATTTCGAAAACACCTAACGGACCATTCCATAAAATGGTTTTCGAGTTCATAATTACTTCTTTAAAGTTCTCCAACGATTTTGGACCAGCATCTAATCCTTGCCAACCGTCGGGAATTTCTCTTACGTCGACAATTTGAGTATTCGCGTCGTTAGAAAACGAATCGGCTGCTATTACATCAACTGGAATGTGAATGTGAACATGTTTTTCTTTAGCTTTGTGCAGAATTTCAAGTGCCAATTCCATTTTATCGTCTTCGCAAATCGAATTTCCAATTTTTCCTCCTAAGGCTTTAATGAAGGTAAACGTCATTCCGCCACCAATGATCATGTGGTCTATTTTGTCTAAAATATTTTCAATTACGGTAATTTTTGAAGAAACTTTTGATCCGCCAAGTACGGCTGTTACCGGCTTTACAGAATTATTCAATACACGATTTAAGCTTTCAATTTCTTTCGCTAATAACAATCCAAAACATTTATGTTCTGGAAAAAACTGAGCTATTATGGTTGTCGAAGCGTGTGCGCGGTGTGCTGTTCCGAAAGCATCGTTCACATAAATATCTCCAAGAGATGCTAATTCTTTAGCAAAAGCTACATCTCCAGCTTCTTCTTCTGCATAAAAACGCAAATTTTCAAGTAACAATACTTCGCCTGGTTGTAAATTAGACGCTGCTTTTTGAGCCACTTCTCCTCTACAATCAGAGGCAAAATGTACCTTTCGCCCTAAAATTTCTGAAGTTGTTTCAACAATATGACGTAACGAATATTTGTCTTCTTTACCTTTTGGTCGTCCTAAATGTGACATTAAAATTACACTGCCGCCATCGGCTAGAATTTTATCGATTGTAGGTTTTGCAGCTTCTATCCTATTCGTATCGGTTACCTTGAACTGTTCGTCAAGAGGAACGTTAAAATCAACTCTAATAAGTGCTTTTTTTTCTTTACAATCGAAATCGTTTATTGTTTTCATCTTGACATCTATTTATTATGAATTTAGATGTCAAAGGTACGCTTTTGTTTTTTTTTATAAAAATCAATCGGTTCTCAATGTTAGTCGTTGTCGGTTAATCCATTAATCTGATTGTTAACTGATACAATGTATAACGGTTCCGGGTAAGTGTTCTCTGCTTTAGAAGCATAATAACCAATAGCATCTTCCAATTGGTCAAATCGCTCCAAATATACATAGGTGTAATTGTTAATTTTGTTGACAAACGATTTTGATTTGACGTCTTTTAAACCTAGTAATGTCGAAAATTGTCGCGCATTATCTGCAACAGTAAAGGCATTTGCCACTACATAAAACCCTTTGTCTTGGTTGGTAATATTGAGTGTTTGGATGGGCAATTGGGTTTTATTCATTTCGCTTTTTTTACTGGAAAACGTTTGTGCTTTATTTGCAAAGTTTTTAGAGGAAGTCGTCTGAAAAAGATCGGCGTACATTTCTCTAATCATTGGAACTTTCTTGATGTCGTACGTTTCTAAAATTTCAGCTTTTGAGATTGTTACCGCTTTTTTAATAGATTGAATTTCAATTGATTCATCTACAATTAAAGCCGCAAAAAATAAAAAGCATTTGTCGCTTGAAGATTCTACTTTTAACGTAGCTTCTGAAGCATTATTCCCGAAAACAATATTGTTTTCATTGGAAATCTTTGTCAAACATGCGTCAAAACCCAGGGTGTTTTTACTGTCCGGAAAACGATTTACTGCGTGTTTATTATCGATTGTGATTGAGCTATTGAAAAAATTGTCCGGCTTTCTTAATTTATTGAAAACAGCAATAAAATCTTTACTTTTCGATGTTTTGATTAATACTCTATCGCCTGAAACTTTATAATCTCCATCCAATGCCGAAACGGCAATTCGAGCGGTAACCTGTCCTTGATCAATGGTTTGAAATCCATTAAAATTCAAATTGACACTTGAACTAGAAATATCCGAAAAACCGTCTTGGGTTGTAATGTGTTTTTTGGATTTTGTTCCGTCTTCGTAAACAAGAAAAATCTGCCATCCAGCGGCAATTCCGCCAGGTAAAGTTCCCTGAGTCGCTCTAATATCGGCCAAAGTATATACTCCTGATGGATTAGATAACTGATTAACTTGATCGGTAATATCGGCATATATAACATACGGTGCACAATCTTTTTGCTCGGCGCTGTTTAAGCCATCGAAAATTACTGTTCCGGTTACACTTGTGTATTGTGATTGATTTGGCAGTTTTAGCTTAACGGTATTCACCGGTTGTCTTGTAGCATCAACGGCGGCAAACTTACCTTCTTTAACTTCTTGCCCACTATTGTATTTGTACGTTCCAGCCCAGTATAATCCGGCGTAAACTACTTTTCGATTTGCGCTTGAATCTAAAAACAACTCGGCGCTACTAGATGAAAAAGTAGATTCATCTTGGTCCACGTCGATGTATTCCATGTGAAAATCATCGTTTAATAAAGCAGCACTTGTATGATTGTAGTAAGGAACATTTGCAGTATTACTATAATCAACTCTGTTGGTAATGTTGTTGGCAATAATAGTCACATCTCCATAGATTTCTTTTTGAAATCGTGGCTTTAAATTGCTTGCTGTCTGAGAATAGCCCGCTGAAAGAGCAAAAAATAGCAGCAATGAACTGATTGTTTTGGGGTTAAGTTTTTTCATTTTCTTGGTTAAATTAGGGTCTTTAACTAGTTTTAATCGTCTAAATTGGTTAGTGCCGAATCTTGGCTATTGTTTACAGAAAGTAACCAAATGTGTTCATTATAGGTGTTATTAACATTGGTGTTGTACAGTTCTAGAGCTTTCATTTTATCATCTGTTTTGGCTAAATAGACATAATTGTATGTATTGATAGGATTATAAAATGATGACGCTTGAATGCCTTTTTCGTTTAGAGTAGATAAGAAGTTTTTCAAATTCGAATCTATTTCAAAAACGTTTGCGATAATATAATATCCAGATGAAAGCCCGTCTACGTTAATGCGCTTGATTTTAGTTGAATTTATAGTATTAAAAAGATCTTCTTCTAAGTTACAATCTGACAGAGAACTTTCGAGGATTTCTTGATCGTAGATTTCAATTTGAACAACTTCATCTGTAAATTCAGACATGTCGTTTTCATTTATCGTTGTTGCTTTTGTGCTAAGTTGTTGTTGCTTTTTTGCTTCTCTTTTATTTATTGAAGCAAGTAATTTAATTTGATTACTGGTTTGCTTTTGATCTACTTTCGAATCTATAACTGCTGAATCAGCAAGTTCGATTGGTATACTGGTTTGTTTTTTATCATACGGCAACTCTGTTTGTGTTGTCGCAAATAACGGCTCTGTTGTCTGAGTAGTTGGCCTGTCTTTTTCAGTAACTTCAACATTAAAAGCAGCAAAAAACAGATAACATCTATCTCCACTTGAGGTTAAACGAAGTGCTGCTTGATTGACATTATTGCCAATAACTGAGTTGTTAGGATTGCTAATGTTGATTAAACAGGTGTCATATCCTAAAGTGTTTTTTCCGTCTGGTTTTCTGTTCACAAAGTAGTTGTCGTCACTAGTTATAGAACTATTAAAAAAATTGTTTGCTTTTCTTATTTTATTTTCAATTGGAATGAACTTTCTCTCATTGGCTGACTTAAATAAAATTTGATCTCCCAACAAATTGTTATCTCCTTCTAATGAAGCCAAAGCAATTTTAGCTTTAATTTCTCCTTCAGGCAACGTCTGAAAACCCGAAAAATTAATATCTACTTGTTGATCAGTAACTCCCGCAAAACCATCAAAACTTGTGATGAACTTACCATTCATTGATTGGTCTTCATAGACTACAAAAAGACTCCAACCTGATGCAACTCCGCCACTTAAATTTCCCTGAGTTGCCTTAATATTAGCTACGGTATATTCTCCAAATGGATCTTTTAGCTTTTTGATTTCATCTGTAATATCCGCGTAAACGGCATACGGAGCACAATCTTTAAACTCTTTCTTACCTAAACCATCAAACAAAACTTCTCCCACAATATTGATGTAACTATCCTGATTTGGGAGTTTAATTTTAATGTTGTCAATTGTTTCTCTATCCTTATCAATTGCTTGGTATTTTCCTGTTTTACTACTAGTACCTGTTTTGTATTTATAGGTCGACGACCAATACAATCCAGCATAAATAATTTTTTTGTTTTCTGAATTTGGCAAAATTAACTGTGCAGAACTCGAGGAAAAAGTTGAGTTATCAGTATCAATATCAATATATTCCATTACAAATTCGTCATTCAAACGTGCATGGTTAGAGTGATTATGATACGGAATGTTAGAAGAATTATTATAATCGGAACGATTGGTTATGGTGTTTGCAATAACAGTCATATCTCCTTTAACATACGATTGGTATCGCACTTTAAAAGGAACAGGCAATTGTGCATATCCAATACTAAAAGTGAGCAACGCAATAAAAATTGCGATTGGCTTTTGAATAGAGTTGTTCATAAAAAAACTTTATTAGGGTATTATTACTTTTTTTAAAACAGGTTAAAATTACTACATTGCTCGTTAAAGTGTATGTTTTTATCGATAAAATGAATCTTTTAAAACATTTTGTGAGATTAATACTTAATAAAATTATGTTTCTATCACCTGATATTTCGAATATTTGTACTATATTTGCTTATGCTTTTTTCGGAAATATTAGGTCACGAACACGTCAAAAATCACTTGATCCAATCGGCGAACAAGGGTAGAATACCTCATGCTCAATTGTTTGTAGGTCCGGAAGGAACAGGAACTTTGCCCATTGCTATAGCCTATGCGCGTCATTTAATTTGTGGGAATTCGGGTGAAAATAAGGTAGCATGTGACCTAAAATTCAACGGCCTTTCTCATCCCGATTTACATTTTGTGTATCCGACAGTTACCACAGACGACATCAAAAAAAAACCTAAAAGCCTAGATTTTATTAGTGATTGGAGGTCTTTCTTAAAAGAAAATCCATACGGGAGTCTGTTTGATTGGTATCAGGTTTTAGGTGTAAAAAATAAACAGGGAGAAATAAGAGTGGAAGACGCTAGTGAAATTGTACGATCGTTATCGTTGAAATCGCATGAAGGTGGTTATAAAGTAATGATTATTTGGATGGCAGAAAAGATGAACATTGCTGCCTCAAACAAATTATTAAAATTGCTTGAAGAACCAACTGATAAGACGGTTTTTATATTGATATCCGAAAACGAAGAAGATCTAATTCAAACCATTCGTTCGCGATGCCAAGTGTTGCATTTCAATGCGTTACCGGAAGAAATTATTGCCAAAACGTTGTTTGAAAAACAGTCTATTCCTGAAAACAAAGCCCTTAAAATTGCTCATCAATCACAAGGAAATTATAATAAAGCATTGCAACTTCTCAATGAAGATGGAGAGGAATTTCCGTTCGAAGAATGGTTTGTGACTTGGTTACGAGCGGCATACAGTGCCAAAAAAAATGCCTCAGCCATATCCGATTTGCTACATTGGAGTGATAACATAGCCAGCATTGGCCGTGAAAGTCAGAAGAAATTTTTAGCGTATTGCATCGACCTCTTTCGCCAAGCTTTACTGTTGAATTATCAATCGGAGCAATTAGTGTTTTTCGAACCCAAAGTAAACGGGTTTACACTTGAAAAATTTGCACCTTTTGTGACGGGAGATAATATCCAGGAGATTTTTTCTTCGCTATCTGACGCCTCATATCAAATTGAACGCAACGGAAACGCCAAGATCATACTTACGGATTTATCCATCAAATTGACTCGTTTGATTCACAAGCACTAAATTATTTCAGAATTCTGGTTATTTGCTGTGAAATTCATATACCTTTATATAAAAATCATGAACAATACTGCAGCGGTCCTAATTTTAGTGTTTTTAGCACTGACTTTCTTAATGTCTTCGTATGAAAAAATAGCGAATTGGAATTCGACCAAAATGTGGCTTAAAGGTCTTTTTGCGCAAACTTTTTTAAAAAATGTTATTCCGATTGTCACCGGAATTTTGTTAGCTTTTGAACTTCTTGCCGGAATTTTATGTTTGGTTGGAGTTTTTGAATTGTATTGGAACGGCGGTCGAATGACGGGCTTTTATGGCGCGGTTTTTTCGTGCATTGCGTTACTTTTTATGCTTTTCGGGCAACGATTAGTAAAAGATTACGATGGTGCGCGCACGATAGCGATTTACTTTGTTCCCGCTATTTTAGCCGTGTTTTTGTTGAGTTAATTAACGGGTTGTTTGTATAAATTTCAGCCACGAACCTGTCTGCCGACAGGCAGGTTATCGAATTTTGTAATGTCGCAATTAGATTGTATTCGAATGTTCATCAAAGATGAATTAATTTTTAGAAGTGCTATATATTAATTTGTGAATTACTTCGTCTGTTCGCTTCGCTCGATTCGTGACAAAACAATTTTATTACTATGTTTGGTCATATCTTTTGAACTTGTGAGTTTTCTTATTTGGTGATGTTAGTCTATTGTATTTACTTTGATTACAAACTCGATTTATACATTTTGAGTTCGTCCCACGTGAAGGTATCTCCGTATTTTTCTTTCAATTCACTTACCGAATCGCCTTTAAAGCCTTTAAAAACCTTCGCTAATTCTGATATTTTATCTTCAGGTAAAACATCGTTTAAGGATATGGTTTGCGATTCGATTAACTTACACAAATGATTGCTAATGGTTTGCGTCGTTAATTTCCGAATGTTGGCGATTTCTTTGATTGAATTGCGTTGAATCCAAAGTTCATAGGTTTCTTGAACCGTTGATTTTTTCGGTTCTTTTGTTTTTTTCTTTTTGGAATAGCGTTCAAGATCAACTTCGTCTTCAATAAGCGTTACGTTTACTTTTTTAAATTCTTCGGCAACTTGCTCACGCTTCTTGATTTTGTAATACCGAATTTCCTCGGAAACCAATTTTTCTTTTGATATGGTCTCACCTTTTACTACTGTTTCCATTAGTAATTTGGCTTTCATCAATCCCAAAACCGCTTTAACCTGAAGTTCTTCCAACACCATTAATTCTTCGTAATAGGCTTTGACTTTTTTAATGCGTTTGACTTCTTCTATTTTCCAAAGTAATTCCTGAACCACTTTATCCATGGGAAACAAAAAATAGGAATAGGCCGCTTGAATGCGTTCGTTGATGAACTTAAAATCAGTGTTTTCTGTAAATAATTTATTGAGTTGAAGGATGAATTTACGCGAAGGTTCTAGCAATTTCTCGATTTCTTCCACTTGATTTTTGGCCCAAATACCTTGCTTTGATTTTTCGGAAACATCCGATTTTTCATGGTAACTGTACTGATGAGTCCGCCATTCTTGAGCCAAAAGTTTACAATCAAACGCAGACGTTAAATAGTTGTGAATGTAGTTTTTGGTTTCTGTTTGCAACGTACTTGCTAATATTTCTTCCGACGCTTTATTTTCGGCATAGTACATGATTTCCTGATCGTTCGAAATTCCGTTCATTTGAAGCGGAGAAAGCAATACCAATCCGTTTAACGAGCGCAAACGAGACAACGCCACATACGCTTGACCAGGAAGAAAAACTTGCGAAACATCGAGTGCGGCTTTGTCAAACGTTAATCCTTGGCTTTTGTGAACCGTGATTGCCCAAGCCAATTTTATAGGATAATGGGTAAACGTTCCGATTACTTCTTCTTCTATTTCTTTCGTGTTTTCGTTTACGGTGTAGCGAATGTTTTGCCATTCGTACTTTTCAACTTCGATGGTTTTGCTTTCATCCGGAAAATGAACCAAAATTTCCCTTTCGGATAGCGCTTGGATAACTCCCATTTTTCCGTTGAAAAACTTCTTGTCTTGCGACAAGTCGTTCTTAATAAACATGACCTGTGCGCCTATTTTCAGCTCCAATTGCGTTTCTAATGGATAGATTTTATCGGGAAAATCATCTACAATTTCAGCCGTAAAGCTGTGTGATTTTCCTTCCAAATCTTTTAGCGACTGTGCATTAATCGCATCGGCCTTTGCGTTGTGAGTGGTTAACGTGATGTAGCCTTTGTTTCGTTTTAAATCGAATGCGGGATGAACGTATTGATTTAAAATCTGAAGGTCGATTTGTGTAATTTTATTGTTTCGGAGGTTGTTCAATATCGAAATAAATTGATCGTCGGTTTGACGAAAAATCTTTGACAACTCGATGTAAAGTGGCGGATTTCGTTCGATTACCTGCGCATTAAAGAAGAATTTTCCTCTATAATAATTACGTAGAACACGCCATTCCTCGTCACGAATTACGGGCGGAAGTTGGAGCAAATCGCCTATAAAAAGCACTTGAACTCCACCAAAGGCAGTGGTTTTTTTCCTCACGGACTGCAACATGAAATCGATGGCATCTAACAAATCGGAGCGCAACATACTTACTTCATCGATGATGAGCAACTCCATATTTCGAATGACGGATTTTTTTAATCCGCTCATTTTGAAATGTCTACGTAAAGTAGCTCGACTTTCAAACTTAGAATTTTGATTGAATTGGGGCGACGAATTGTCGGGTATAAATCCGCCAAAAGGCAGTTGAAACATCGAGTGAATCGTAACGCCGCCAGCATTTAGTGCTGCAATTCCAGTTGGAGCGACAACCACAGTATTCTTGTGCGTCGTTTGGATGATTTCTTTGAGAAGAGTCGTTTTTCCGGTTCCGGCTTTTCCGGTTAGAAAAACAGATCGGTTGGTTTGATTGATGAATTGCAAAACGTATTTTGCTTCGGCAGTTACAAATTCCATGGCGTTGATTTTAGAAAAACAAAAATAAAACATTGTCCATCAATACACAACAAAAAACGCCTTCAAAAAATTAAGGCGTTTGTAGGTTTGACAAAAGACCAAACTACTTCTCTTCTTTTGCAACTGGTTTGTCTTTTTCATCAATATATTTATTATTGATGAGTTTGATTAATTCCTTCGTAATATCATAACTGTCTTTAGCATAAAGAACAGTAGCCGATTCACCTGTTCCATAAATATAATCGTATCCCTTTTCTTTGCCGTAATCTTTGAATATTTGCTTGTATTTTTTTACAACACTGTCCATTTCCTTACCACTTTCCGATTGCAATTGTTGTAACATGCCTTGCTTGGCGTACTGCAATTGTTGATCAATTCGGGATAATTCAGCATACTTCTGTTTCGCCCACGCCTCGCCGTTTTTTTGCATGTTAGCTTGAAAATTTCGTTGTTCGTTTTCAAATCGCGCTACATCGCCTTTTAGTTTGGCTTCCATTTCAGTCGCTTTACTTTTGTATTTTTCTTCGATGTCTTTCGCTTCAGCACTTTCGTCCATTAATTTTGACGTATCGACATATGCGGTTTTAAAATCTTTCGTTTCAGTTGTTGTTTTGTTGCACGAAACAAAAGCAATGGATAGTGCAAATACTGCGATTAATTTTTTCATAGTTTTTATGTAATTTTTAAATAGTTGTCAAAAGTATAAAAATTTAATTGTAAAAGAGAATGTGTAGCGAAGTACTCTGTTTTTGAATTATAACATTTTCTTATTTGTTTTCCATATCGAATAAACATTCTCTATTAAAATCAACTTGAAATTAGGCGAAATAAACAACTTTTTCGTTTTGCTGGGATAAATTGATGTTCGTCGAAAATTAACTTTATAAACGTGCTTAAATTAACTTTTGGCGTTTTTTATCACATAAATATGGGAAGAATACTCTGAGTTTTTACTTCCGTAGCGATTTGACTTCCAACCGATGAAAAAAGCCTTGAGGTAACTCATTTTTCCGGTTTTGTATTTTTCGGAAAGCAAGCTCACATAAAAACTGTCAAATTTCATGGGAAGCACTTTTACTAATTCTAAATCATGTTTCGAAAATAATCTTTGAATGGCAGTTTTTGAAAAGTGCCACAAGTGAATCGGCACATCAAAAGCGGCCCAATACTTTCCATAATAATTCGCGTCAAACGAATTAAAATTTGGAACAGCAATGATAATGGTTCCGTTGGGTTTGATCATTCGTTTTAATTCGGCCATCTGATGTTCGAGATCGGGAACATGTTCCAAAACGTGCCACATCGTAATTACATCAAGCGAACGATCTTTAATTTCTGCTAAATCGCTTACAAAAACAACTCCTTTTTTGAGTGCAATGGCTTTTGCTTTTTCGCTGGGTTCAGTTCCGATGATGCTCCAACCGTCTTTTTTGGCGGTGACCAAAAAATCTCCTACTCCGGCACCAATGTCTAAAATAATTCCTTTTTCAGATTCTGAGTTAATTAACTTCAACTTATTTTTTAGCGCAATTCCTTTTACAAATTGATACATTTTTTCGAACAACGATTTCTTTCCGTCTGTATGTGAAATGTAATCGGCGCTTTCATAATAGCTTGGCAATTTTTCTAAACTAGGTTGCGGATGTGTGATTAGCATATCTAATTCAGAATCGTGCAACAACTCAAAAGTCTCTCCAGAAACCGAATAATCTTGTACATTTAAAAAATGTTTTGCTTTTGAAATATCCATCAATTTCTCTTTATTAATAAGGCTTCACGAGATTTGTTTCACGTGAAACAATAGAAGTACGAGGTACGAGATACGAAGTACGAAGATAGCTTTCTTTCAACACTTCGTACTTCCAACTCCGTACTTCTAACTTCACATCATCTTCCCATATGAATCAGCAATACCGACACGTCACTAGGCGAAACTCCGCTGATGCGTGATGCCTGAGATATGGTCACGGGACGTATTTTACTTAATTTTTGTTTAGCTTCTATCGACATGGATTTGATTTTATCGTAATCGAAATTATCCGGAATTTTCATGTCTTCTAAACGAATCATTTTTTCGGCATTATTGCGTTCTTTTTCGATATAACCTGAATATTTGACTTGAATTTCGGCTTGTTCCACCTCTTCCTTATCGAGATTATGTTCGTCAATATACTGACGCACTTTTTCAAACCGAACCATATCTTCTAATTCAATTTGCGGACGCGAAAAGACTTTATACATTTTGTCCGATTGTGTCATCGGTGAACTTCCTTTTTCGACTAAAATCGGATTCGCCTCTTCTGCGGAAATACTAGTTTCTTTAAAAAAGTTGACCATGGCATCACTTTTGCTGAATTTTTCTTCCATTCTACGTAAGCGCTTTTCAGAAGCCAAACCAATTTCGTGCGATTTAGGAGTCAGTCGATAATCGGCATTATCTTGACGCAGTAAGGTTCTGTATTCGGCACGTGACGTAAACATTCGGTAGGGTTCTTCGGTGCCTTTGGTGATTAAATCATCAATTAAAACACCGATATAGGCTTCGTCACGTCGCAATAGTAACGGCTGTTCTTCTTTTACTTTCAGCGCAGCATTGATTCCGGCCATCAACCCTTGAGAAGCGGCTTCTTCATAACCCGTCGTTCCGTTAATCTGACCTGCAAAATACAAACCTTCTACGAGCTTCGTTTCGAGTGTATGTTTTAATTGCGTTGGCGGAAAATAATCGTATTCGATTGCGTAACCCGGACGGAAGAACTTCACGTTTTCGAATCCGGCTACAGAACGCAAGGCTTTGAATTGAATATCTTCTGGAAGTGATGTTGAAAATCCGTTTACATACACTTCTACTGTATCCCAACCTTCGGGCTCGATGAATAATTGGTGGCGTTCTTTATCAGCGAATCGGTTGATTTTATCTTCAATCGACGGACAATAACGCGGCCCAAGAGACTTTATTCGGCCATTAAACATCGGCGATCGATCGAAACCTTCTCGAAGAATATCGTGAACATCCAACGACGTATACGTCATATGGCACAAACGTTGGTGCGTCAACGGTTTGGTTTCGTCTGAATACGAAAATTTATCTGGAACCGCATCACCAGGTTCTTCGCGCATTTTAGTATAATCGAGCGAACGTCCATCCACACGCGGTGGTGTGCCAGTTTTCATTCGACCCGATTCGAAACCTACTTTGATTAAATCTTCGGTGATTCCGTATGCCGCACTTTCACCAGCTCTACCGCCGCCAAATTGTTTATCGCCGATATGTATCAATCCGTTGAGAAAAGTTCCATTCGTCAAGACCACCGATTTGGCTCTAATTTCAATTCCGAGTGAGGTTTTGATTCCTTCAATTTTGCCGTTATTAATAATTAGTCCTTTAGCCATTTCTTGATAAAAATCAAGATTAGGCGTTCTCTCTAGCATCAACCGCCATTCTTCGGAGAAACGCATGCGATCGGACTGTACACGTGGCGACCACATGGCTGGCCCTTTTGATTTGTTGAGCATTTTGAATTGTATCGCGGTCTTATCAGAAACGATTCCGGAGTAACCGCCGAGCGCGTCAATTTCGCGAACGATTTGACCTTTGGCGATTCCGCCCATGGCTGGATTGCACGACATTTGAGCGATGTTTTGCAAACTCATCGTCACCAACAAGGTAGAACAACCTAGGTTCGCTGCCGCTGCCGCTGCTTCGCAACCTGCGTGTCCTGCTCCGACAACAATTACATCGTATGTATTAAACATTTTAGATTCTTAGATTATTTAGAAAGTTAGATTGTTAGACAATCAGAACTTCAATTTATTTAAATTGTTCCACGTGGAACTTTATTCTTCCGACGGCCACTACTTTTTAGCCCTGCCTACCGGCAGGCAGGCCTGCTTGAACGGAAATCCTGGCATTGCACCATTAACAACTTCTTACATTTCGATATTTAAAAACAATTACAAAGTTTGCTTCGTACCTCGCAATGACAGATTGAAGTGAAAGCAGGAATTGCGATGCCAAAAAAGCCCAAGCCACTCGCTTCAAATTGCTTCGCTTGAAAACCCGTAATAACGCTTAATGTTTCACGTGGAACATTTTGATTTTTTCATCTTCTTTAGAGCGCATGATTTGCTCGTCGGATTCGGTTTTGTCTTTATATCCGCAATAGTGTAACACACCATGTGCCATGACGCGTTTCAATTCGTTTTCGAATGCCACGTTAAAATCAGTTGCGTTTTCACGAACCCGTTCCACAGAGATGAAAATATCGCCATGTAATTCATTTCCTACAGAATAATCGAAGGAAATAATGTCGGTTAAGGTGTCGTGATTGAGGTATTCTTCGTTCAATTTAAGCAAATACTCATCGTCGCAAAAAATGTAATTGATGTCGCCTTCTTTTTTCGATTCGGATTCGATTATGACCGAAATCCATTTGGAAAAAGCAGCTTCGTCACCTAATTCAAAATCGGCTTCGTAATTATAACTTATCATTTGTTTTAAAATATTCTTGCACCTTTTGATTAAAATTGGCGCGCAAAGGTAAGGTTTGTCGGTTTAAAATTTCAATACTATTGATGTAATCTTGCAAACGTTGTGGCAACGCATTGGTTGTGTTGTTGAATTCCTTTTTATTGGTTTCCGACTGACGCTTCTTTTCTTCCCCTTGTTGTTGTGTTGCTTTCTCTAATTTAAGCAACTCGTATTTTAGGTTAAGCATCTTTTGCAATACTTCATTGTTGAAACCTTTATTAAGCAATTGCTTTTCAATTTGCTTCATTTGATTCAACGCATTTTGACCGTTTCCACCCAAACCTTGTTTGTTTAATTCCTTCTCCAAAGCTTCTCGCAATTGCTGCTGCTCTTTGTAAATTTCCATTATTTTTTGCGCGTCGCCTTCACCATCTTTTCCGTTTTCACCGCCTTTAGAATCACCTTGACCACTTCCGCCCGAATTTCCTCCTTTGCCGTTTTTACCATTCTTGCCCTCGCCATCTTTTCCCTCGCCATCTTTGCCGCCTTGACCGCCTTGACCTTGCTTTCCTCCTTCTTTACCGCCCGGTTTTTCGCCTTCTTTACCTTCACTTCCTTCGCCAGGCTTTTCTCCGGGTTTCATTCCCTTCTTCATTTTCTCACCCAAACCTTCTTGCTTTTTGATGATGT
This sequence comes from uncultured Bacteroidota bacterium, assembly GCA_903902795.1. Taxonomy (GTDB): domain Bacteria; phylum Bacteroidota; class Bacteroidia; order Flavobacteriales; family Flavobacteriaceae; genus Flavobacterium. The sequence continues at coordinate 9,536 of CAIUWH010000006.1, read as the reverse complement.
CGGGCAATTGCATGCCGCTTCCTTGTCCTTGTCCGGGTTTGGGTTTGCCTCCACCTTGTCCCGACATCGACATTGACATTTGCATGCTGTTTAATGCATCGGCTAACATGTCCGCCAAACGATTGGATGCTGATGTTGCAAATTGCTGGTGTGACGTTCCTTTGGAGACGTTAGCTTCGGCTAATGTTTCAAGCGCTTTGTCGACGTTGTATTGAACTTCCCCAATTTCTTTTGTGACTTGTTCTCCAATTTTAGGGTTGCGTAAAGACATCGCAAATAAACTGTCGTCAACGTGTTTAAATTGCTGTTTCAAATCTTGTTGCTTCTTTAGGTTTTTAACAAAGGTTGGCGAACCGCGTTTTAACCCTTTGAATTGCTTCATGACGTCTTCTTGTGAAAACGAATACGCTAATAAATTATCTAAAATCTGACGCAGCATTTCAACATCTTCTTCTAATTGTTCTTGCGCGCTTTCTTGCATGCTTTCTTGCATTTCCTGGCTCATTTGCTTCATCTTTTTTGATGCGCTTTTTTGCTTTGGTTTTGCCTTGTCTTTTTGTTGCTTTTGCAATTGATCAGAAGCATTCTTTAAATCTTCATCGATGCTCTTTTCCTTTGGTTCAGTTTCTGGTAAATCAACTGGCGCTTTGAGTTCGTTATTTTCCTTTTCCAGTTCTTTCAACTCTTCTTGAATCTTGTCAAATTCTTTGTTGATTTCCTCCTGTTTTTCGGTATTGTTTTCTTTTTCAGACTCCGCCAACTTATCTTGTTTTTCAGCTAATTTATTAAGTTTGTCTGCAATCTGTTCCGCTTTTTTCTCAACGTAATACTTCTTGGTCAGTTCCACCAATTGTTCCAAACTTTTGTTTTGGTTTTTGCTTTGTTGTTTGAATTTATCCATCTTTTCAAACAACTCTTCTTTCTGAATCTTATCGTTCAATTCTTTCAACTCGTCCAAAAGCTTTTTGTTTTTTTCAAAATCTTTATCGACTTTCTCCAAACGCTCTTTTAGCAATTCCTTGAGTTCGTCTTTTTTGTCGGTTTTAACTTTGTCGAGATTCTCCTTCATTTTCTCGGTAAATTGTTTCATCAATTCGTCTTGCTTTTTCTGACGATTTATAAAATCATTTACTTTTTGCTGTTCTTTGAATTCAAGGGTTTCTTTTTCTTTACCTAGCTTTTGGAGTTTATCCATTTCGCTTTGTTGCTTTTCTTGCGATTTAAGCGAGTTTTCGAGCGAATTGATGTTGTCGTTCTGTTGTTGTAATAATTCGTCTTCTTTTTCAACCTCTGTCGATTCACGGTGCGAGAAAACCGCCGATTTCGAACTCTTGAAATTATGCAACGCATCGTTATCAAAAATCTCAAAATAGTATTCGTAATTCACGCCTTCTTGAATGGGCAAATTACTCGGAAAAGCAAATACAAATTGATCATATACGTCTTTGTTGACGTTAATGGTTCCACGTTTGGCTTGCGTCGGAATGTCTTTCGGATAATAAATAACCTGTAATTTCGACAATCCGTAATCGTCTGAAACTTGTCCCAGTACATAATTCTTCGCCACTTTTAAACTATCGGGCGCATTGTTGACTTCAATGGTTGGATATTGATCTTTTACCACTGAAATTTGATAGTTCAGTTTTTCGTAATCTTTAACTTTAGTATTGGACGTAACAATTTGATATTCGGTGTTTTGACTAATGTTTTTAGACAACAAAAACACATTTTCTTGTTTAGCAAAAGGGAATGACGTTTGATCACTCGACCATTGTACGCTTTGCGTTGCTAAGGTATTCATGCGCCATGTAACTCGCGTTCCTTCCGGAATAACCGCATTTCCGGTTCCTTTGATGACTTCCGATTTTTTATTCAGATAACCAGGATAATTCAGCACCATTTCAAAATTGGCAATCGACGGAACGGTTACTACAGCCAATTCGTATTCTTTCGACGAAACTTCGTTGGCTTCGATATGAAATTCAACATTTGACTTGGGTTTCGGAATCACAAATTCGAATTCGCCCGCCTTGTTGCTTTCCATAAAATAACTTTCATCACCGATAAAAATCATAGCGTTTTCGGGAACTACATTCCCAACGGTTTTGACACGAAGCAGGAAATCTTTGTTCTGTTCGGTTTGTAAATTTTGATTCAGCACTTGAAACTCAAATGGTGCTGGCGGCAAAAACTGCTGCTTATAGTTCACTACACGATTAAAACTTTGCGAGATGAAATTACTGTTTCCGGATAGATAAAAGAAAGCAAAAAACAATATCGGAATAATAGCCAAAGGCAGATATTTTTTGTTGGTTCCGAGGTTGATGGCATTTCCAAATGGAATCGGTTGCAAACTCGAAGCTTTTTGATCAATGGAAGCTAGCAACAATTCGGATTTATTCTTGTCTTGTGATAATTGAAGAAAATTCGTCAGCTTGTCTCCTACTTCACTAAAATGATTTCCGATGATTTTGGATGCATCGTCGTAATTGATTCCCTTTTGTAATTTGAACAATTTAAACAACGGGAAAACGATGAATCGCAATAGTAAAAAGAGTTCAACAACTATGAACGTCCAAAACAAAACGGTTCGTGCGGTAGGTTTTAACCAAAGGAAATACTCTACAAAAAGTGTAAAAAGAAAATACAGCAATCCCAATCCGACGAAGAATATGGTTCCGCGTAGTAATTCGTTGGTGTAAAACTTCTTAATAAACTGCTCGAGCTTAAAATAAATTACGTTCTGATTCTCCACAATTGTTGATACTATGTTTATAACCGATAAAAATACAAATTTATAATTAGGATAAAAGTTAAATCTTTACTAAACACTAATAGAATATCAATATCAAAAATCAATGACAATCTCAATGTACTATAAATGGCAATGACAATTTCAATGTCAAATTGTATCTTTGCAGGAAATTTTACTAAAATGTCAAAACAAGTTCGTGTGCGTTTTGCACCCAGTCCGACTGGACCATTACACATCGGCGGCGTAAGAACTGCCTTGTTTAATTATTTATTTGCCAAGAAAAACAATGGTGTTTTCTATTTGCGCATTGAAGATACCGATCAAAACCGATTTGTTCCTGGCGCGGAAGAATACATCTTTGAAGCCTTGGAATGGTTGGGAATTGCGCCGAGTGAAACCGTTGGGAAGAATGAAAAATTTGGTCCGTACCGTCAAAGTGAGCGCAAATCGTTGTACAAACAATACGCAGATCAACTGGTGAATTCGGGTTGGGCGTATTATGCATTTGACACGGCTGAAGCTTTAGATGCATTGCGAAAACAGTACGAATCGGAAGGAAAAACCTTCATTTACAATTGGAGCAATCGCGAAAAATTGGATACTTCATTGGTAATTTCTAAGGAAGAAACGGATAAAAGAATTGCTGCAGGCGAAGATTTTGTCATCCGATTTAAAACTCCGGTGAACGAAACTTTGCATTTGCAGGACATCATTCGGGGCGACATAAAATTTGAAACGAATTTATTAGACGATAAAGTACTGTTCAAAAGCGACGGTATGCCGACGTATCATTTAGCGAATATTGTTGACGACCATTTGATGGAAACTTCACACGTGATTCGCGGTGAAGAATGGTTACCCTCGATGCCGTTGCACGTATTATTGTACCAAGCTTTTGGTTGGGAAGCGCCACAGTTTGCGCATTTACCGTTGATTTTAAAACCTATTGGTAACGGAAAATTATCGAAACGCGACGGAGATAAAATGGGTTTCCCTGTATTTCCTTTGGAATGGAAGAGCGAAGAAGGTATTTCATCCGGTTACAGAGAAAAAGGATTTTTTCCGGAAGCGGTAATTAACTTTTTAGCGCTTTTGGGATGGAACGACGGAACCGAACAAGAGTTATTTTCGTTGGATGAATTGGCTGAAAAGTTCGATTTGAACCGAGTGCATAAAGCCGGAGCTAAATTTGATCCGGAGAAAAATAAATGGTTCAATCATCAGTATTTGCAAAAACAAAGCGATGAGAGTTTGGCAGAAGTTTTTAAATTAAATGTTGAGGAAAAGATTGGGGATTCCTTCACTGCGTTCCGAATGACAAAGTTGATTAAGATTGTTTCGCTCATTAAAGAACGAGCGAATTTCGTTTCGGAGTTTTGGGATTTATCGGATTATTTCTTTGAAGCTCCGACTTCCTACGATGAAAAAGCGGCTAAAAACTGGAAAGAAGAAACTCCAGGATTGATGCAACAATTAATTTCGGTTTTAGAGAACATTGGTGACTTTTCATCAGCAAACATTGAAACCATTGTAAAAGACTGGATGACAAACAATGAAATCGGTATGGGAAAAGTCATGCAGCCATTCCGATTGAGTTTGGTAGGCGCTTTGAAAGGTCCGCATTTGTTTGATATTGTTGAGCTCATTGGAAAAGAAGAGACGATTAAGCGTTTGGAAAAAGCGATTGCAACTTTGTAATAAATATGTAATTGCTTTTCTAGATGTAAAGACGCACTGCAGTGCGTCTCTAACAACAGATATTTTAAAAATATAAAGTCCCAAATAAATCGGGACTTTTCTTTATAAATTAAACAACAACTGACCGCTAATGGTTCCGATATTACCTTTTAATTTTTCATTGCCATTCAATGCCACTAAACCTTCTTCGCTGTTGAGTTTGTTGAAGATGTTATTGAATCCGTATTGATAGTGAACAATCGCGCGAAATCTTCTCGTTCCAGCAGAAATTCCCACATACACATTACCATTGATGGACGAAACTCCTTCTAACTGCTTTGCTCTCAAACCAGTCGATCCATTAATCAAGTTATTCGCGTCTAAATCGTCCGATTTAAGCTTATCGTTAATTTGAAGAACTGGACCAAAATCAATCGAAACGTGATTTTTTACCACGTTATAACTCAATAATAATCGGATTTGAGCGCCGGTCAAAACAAACTCAGTGTCTTTCTTTTGAAAGGTTGGCGTGGTCGTTTCTAATGAAAAAGTATTTTGAAAAAACTGCATTCCGTAGATCATACTCCAATTGTTGTAGTAATTTCCGCGAACCGACAAACCGCCGTTGAATCCAATTCCGGGTTTGGCTGCAAAATTTGTATTGAGTACGGTCGATTGTGAAACTCCGCCCGTAATTCCAATTCGGTTTCCATCTTTATTTTGATATTGAGCTTGAGTTGAAGTAAAAAACAATACCAAACTCACTGCTGCGACTAGTTTCTTCATAATAGGGTCTAAATTTGTAACAAACATACATTATTCTCGTATAATAACTGTATTAACAATCTAAATATTATACGGTATGATTATTCCAATGATTATTCTCTTTTTAGCATTTTTTATTCTACTCTCCAGTTTCTTTACGGTAAAGCAACAAACTGCTGTCGTTATTGAGCGATTTGGAAAATTTACTAGCATCCGAAACTCGGGTTTACAATTAAAAATTCCAGTTATTGATCGCATTGCCGGACGCGTGAATCTTCGTATCCAACAATTGGACGTATTGATCGAAACCAAAACGAAAGACAACGTGTTTATCAAAATGAAAGTTTCGGTTCAGTTTAAAGTAATTCAAGACAAAGTGTATGAAGCATTTTACAAATTGGAATATCCTCATGATCAAATCACGGCGTATGTTTTCGACGTGGTACGTGCGGAAGTTCCGAAATTGATTTTGGATGACGTTTTTGTTCGAAAAGACGATATTGCGATTGCCGTAAAACGCGAATTGAACGAAGCGATGACAACGTATGGTTACGACATCATCAATACCTTGGTAACTGATATCGATCCGGATATTCAAGTGAAAAACGCAATGAACCGAATCAATGCTGCCGACAGAGAAAAAACGGCTGCCGAATTTGAATCGGAAGCTCAACGTATTCGTATTGTGGCCAAAGCGAAAGCAGAAGCAGAAAGTAAAAAATTACAAGGTCAAGGTATTGCCGATCAACGTAGAGAAATTGCACGTGGTTTGGTAGAAAGTGTGGAAGTGTTGAACAGCGTAGGAATTAATTCGCAAGAAGCCTCGGCGTTGATTGTGGTAACACAACATTACGACACCTTACAAGCCATTGGAGCAGATACGAATTCGAATTTGATTTTATTACCAAATTCACCTCAAGCCGGAAGCGATATGTTGAACAACATGGTCGCAAGTTTTTCAGCCAGTAACCAAATTGGTGAAACGATGAAAAATCAACCGAAACGTGAGAAAAAGAAAAACGATACTACATCAGCGGATTATAATCCTTCTGACACTTCTCACCCAACGGATGAACAATAATTAATCATACGATTAGTATATAAAAGAGAGTTTGCGAAAGTGAACTCTTTTTTTATGCCATTTTCGATGAAAGCGCTTTAGAATCGATTTGAAAACACTTCTTTTTAAAAATGACATCTGTGTTCTCGAAAATAAAAGAACAGATTAAAACTGACGTGTGAAAGCCGTTTTTAAGAGGTATTTATGATAAGTATTTCATACATCATAAATTTTACTAATAATAGAAAAAACCACCTTTTTCAGATGGCTTTCATGTATAAAATCTATCTATAGAGAAAAATGAAAAAAGATTTTTAGGCCACGAATTATCCTATTTTACTTTACAAAAATTAGATTCAATTCGAATGTTCATCTTCGATGAACAAATTTGAATATCAGAATTCTAATAATTCGTGAATTCGTGGCAAAATAATTATTTTTTGAACCGCTATAAACAATAATGTTTTGATTTATATAAATTGTGATTTTTGTTTACTAAATCAAACTCGTGGTTCTGAAATTATTCTTTACTTTCAACTTTCGCCCACGTATCCTTTAAGCCGACCGTTTTGTTGAAAACCAGTTTTTCATCTGAAGAATCTTTATCCACACAAAAATACCCCAAACGTTGAAACTGAAATTGGTCGCCGTCTTTTGCTGAAGCCAAACTTGGTTCTACAAATCCGGTAATTATTTCAAGTGAATTCGGATTGATGTATTCTTTAAAATCGACTTCTTTATCGCCATCCGGATTTTCATGGGTAAACAATCGGTCGTAAACACGAACTTCAGCCTTAATCGCGTGGTTGATGGAAACCCAATGAATCGTTCCTTTTACCTTTCGTTGTGAAGCTTCTGTTCCGCTTCCGCTGCGCGAATCTTCGTCGTATGAACAATGAATTTCAGTAATAGTTCCGTTGGCATCTTTTACAACACTTTCACCTTTGATGATATAGGCATTTTTCAAACGCACTTCGGTTCCCAACGTTAAACGAAAGAATTTTTTATTGGCTTCTTCCTGAAAATCTTCTCTTTCGATGAATAATTCACGTGAAAAAGGCACTTTTCTAAAACCTAAACTGGCGTCTTCCTGACTGTTTTCAGCTTCTAAAGTTTCTTCTTTTCCTTCCGGATAATTCGTAATTACTAATTTCACCGGATTCAAAACGGCCATTACTCGAGGCGCCGTTTTATTCAAATCCTCACGCACGCAGAATTCCAAAAGCGATACATCAATTAAATTGGTGCGTTTGGCTATTCCGATGGTTTTGGCAAAATTCCGAATGGAAGCCGGCGTATAACCACGGCGACGCATTCCAGAAATCGTGCTCATACGTGGATCATCCCACGAAGAAACATGGCCTTCTTGAACCAATTGCAGTAATTTTCGTTTCGAAACTACCGTGTGCGATAAGTTTCTACGAGCAAATTCGCGTTGTTTCGGACGTACTTTTGAATCATCATAAATCTGATCTAAAAACCAATCGTACAATTCGCGGTGCGGCAAAAATTCGAGCGTACAAAACGAATGTGAAATTTGTTCAATATAATCACTTTCACCATGCGCCCAATCATACATTGGATAAATACACCAATCGTTGCCCGTTCTGTGGTGGTGTTTTTTTAGAATTCGATACATAATCGGATCACGCATCAACATATTGTTGGACGCCATATCAATTTTTGCACGAAGTATGTGCGTTCCTTCTTCGAATTCGCCATTTTTCATACGTTCGAACAGATCTAAATTTTCTTCTACAGAACGATTTCGATAGGGAGAATCAGTCCCAACTGTAGTTGGCGTTCCTTTTTGCTTGGCCATTTCTTCAGAAGATTGGCTATCCACATAGGCTTTCCCTTTTTTAATGAACTCGACGGCCCAATAGTATAAAGCTTGGAAATAATCGGAAGCATAACATTCGTTAGCCCATTGATAACCTAGCCATTCAACATCTTTTTTAATCGCATCAACAAATTCCTGCTCTTCTTTGGCCGGATTCGTATCGTCAAAACGCAAATTTACGGGCGCTTGATAATCAATTCCTAATCCAAAATTTAAACAAATAGCACTAGCATGACCTACGTGTAAATAGCCGTTTGGCTCGGGTGGAAAACGAAAACGCAGTTTATCTTTAGATAATCCGTTTTTTAGATCTTCTTCTATTATTTGTTCAATAAAATTCAGAGACTTTTCTTCTGTTGACATAGATTTTTTGTAATTTTAGCAAAGATAAAAATTTAGACGATAGAACATAGATAATAGAACATAGATGTGTCTAATTTTAAACTATTTTTACTGAACACTTATTACTGAACACTGAAGACTAAATACATGGGAACAATAAAATTAAAAAACATCCGCACCTTTTCGTTTCACGGATGTTTGGAAGAAGAAGGAAAAATAGGTTCGGATTACCGAGTTGACTTAGAAATTAAAACAGATTTTCGCAAATCAGCTCTTTCCGATCAACTAAAAGACACGGTAGATTACGTGCTTTTAAACAAAATTGTGGTAGAAGAGATGGATATTCGTTCGAAATTATTAGAACATGTGGGCAACCGAATTATCACTCGAATTTTTAATGAAATTCCGTCGGTTTCACGTATTCATTTAGCGGTTTCAAAACTCAATCCTCCTCTTGGTGGCGATGTTGAAGCGGTTAGTATTGAAATGGAAGAATACAGAAACTAAAATTTCAAATTCCAAAAGACAAATTCCAAAACTTTTAGAAGCGTATTTTACTTGAATTGGGATTTGGGATTTGTTTTTTGTGTTTTTTTTATATTATATTTGCAATCCATTTAAATAATTGGCGTCGTGGCCGAGTGGCTAGGCTGGGCTCTGCAAAAGCTCCTACTCCGGTTCGAATCCGGACGATGCCTCTTCTTAAAATCCTCTCAATCGAGAGGATTTTTTTATGTTCATTGCGAGAGCTTGTCCCGATTTTCGAGAAACGAAGCAATCTAGAAAAAATTAATTAAAGATTTTGAATCCGGACGATGCCTCTAAATAAAATCTTCGCAATCTAGAGGATTTTTTTATGTTCATTGCGAGAGCTTGTCCCGATTTTCGGGAAACGAAGCAATCTAGAAAAAATTAATTAAAAATTTTGAATCCGGACGATGCTTCAAATTTAACCTCTCAGGAATGTGAGGTTTTTTTATGGTCATTGCGAGAGCTTGTCCCGATTTTCGGGAAACGAAGCAATCTAGAAAAAATTATTTAAAGAATATGAATCCGGAGGATGCATGGCTTTTAATCTTACAGAAAACGCGATT
>CAIUWH010000005.1 GCA_903902795.1 uncultured Bacteroidota bacterium | reverse complement strand
TTGTTTTTGCCTTCTGCGTTCTGCCTTCTGCGTTCTATTTTCTATATTCTATTCTCTATTCTCTATTTTCTATTTTCTATTTTCTGAACACTGATTACTGACCACTGATTACTGACCACTATTCCTCCATCTCAAAGAAAATCGGTTCAATCATAATTTTGTCTGCCAACACTTCAACTCGTTCGGTGATTTCGCTGCAGAAAAAAATGCGTTGTGTTTTTTCAACACTTGCAGAAAGGCGCATGATAGTGGCATCCAAACGGTTTCGGAACAGCATATCGGCATCGTCTACGATAAACATTTTGATGGTGTTCATATTGAATCCGGCCGAGCCAAACATCGCGTTTATTTTGGTTGTGGTTCCGATGATGACGTCCATTCCGAGTGAAATCTGATTTTTATCAAAATCGATGTCACCTTTGTCATGACAACCAATGACACGTAAATCGGTGTAATTCGCTAATTTTTTGAATGTTTCAACAGCTTCGAGCACTTTCTCTTTGTCTTCTACAAAAATCAACGCACGCGTACTTTCACCTATTGCTTTTTCCAAACGCTGGATTACATTCAGCACAATTGTGGTTGTTTTTCCGGTTCCGCCGGGCGACTGAATCACAACGTCTGCACCACTTTTTATCGCGGAAAATGTATCATTTTGCATTTCATTCGCTTCAATGAAATCATTTTCAATAAGTGCTTGTTGAAGGTTGGGATTTATTTTTTTTAATTGCATGTGTATAGTTGTCGGTTGTCGGTTGTCGGTTGTCAGTACTGAAAAACTGATAACCGTAAAGAGACAACAATTTATTTACTTGCGAATAATTTTACATCATTTTCAGAAATTTCGCTTCCGCCTAAAATAATCAAGCGTTCTACAACATTTCGCAATTCGCGTATGTTTCCTGTCCAATCGTATTCTTGTAATAATTTGATGGCTGAATTGGAAAATAATTTTTGAGCATTTCCTTGTTCCTCAGCAATTTTCGCTGCAAAATGTTCGATGAGCAACGGAATATCATCTCGACGATCATTCAAGGCAGGAACTTTAATTAAAATAACGGCCAAACGATGGTATAAGTCTTCTCGAAAACGACCTTCTTCGATTTCTTTTTTCAAATCTTTGTTGGTCGCCGCCACTACTCGAACGTTGACCTTTATATCTTTATCAGCACCGACTCTCTGAATCAAACTTTCTTGCAACGCGCGAAGAACTTTGGCTTGTGCGGCCAAACTCATGTCGCCTATTTCGTCTAAGAAAATAGTGCCACCATCGGCAGCTTCAAATTTTCCGGCTCGGTCTTTAACTGCCGAGGTAAACGCACCTTTTACGTGTCCGAATAACTCGCTTTCGATCAATTCCGATGGAATCGCGGCACAATTCACCTCGATTAAAGGAAACTGTGCGCGCTCGCTTTTTTCATGTAATTGATGGGCAACAAGTTCTTTTCCGGTTCCGTTTGGACCTGTAATTAATACTCGAGCATCGGTCTGTGCGACCTTTTCAATCATCTCTTTGATGTGATTGATGGGTTCGGAAACACCAATCATTTCGTAGTTTTTACTGACTTTCTTTTTCAGAATTTTATTTTCTACTACAAGTTGTTTTTTATCTAAGGCGTTGCGTACCGTATTGAGTAACCGATTTAAATCGGGTGGTTTTGAAATGTAATCGAACGCGCCCAAACGCATGGTATTGATCGCTGTTTCCATGTCGCCGTGACCAGAGATCATGACAATCGGAATTTCGGGTTTTATTTTTTTAACGGCTTCTAGCAGTTCTTCGCCGTCCATTTTAGGCATTTTGATGTCGCACAACACCAAGTCATAGTCGGTGTTTTTGATTTTTTCAAATCCTTGCACGCCGTCTTCCGCTTCTTCTACTTGATAGGTATCATTTTCCTCAGAAAGTATTTTGGTGAGCACTCTTCTAATGGAAGCTTCGTCTTCGATGATTAGTATTTTTGACATAGTTTTTATTTAACCGCAAAGTTCGCAAAGTTTTTCGCAAAGTTCGCAAAAATTCAATAGAGTTTGTTTTTTAGCCCCGACCTGTCTGCCGATAGGCAGGTTGAAGCGGAAAGCTCCCAATCTCGTTCCTTTAACGAGATTGAAACTTGAAGTGGAAAGCGGGAATTACCATTACTGATAAAGCCCAAGCCCTTCGCTTCTTAATATTTAAGCCATTTATACAATTCTTTCCATGATGGTTTTTTGCCGTACATTAAGATGCCTATGCGATAAATTTTACTGGCAAACCAAACAACTCCAAAGAAAGTTGCAAACAACAACGTTAGCGAAATTACTATTTCCCACCACGGCACACCAAACGGAATACGCATCATCATCACAATGGGCGACGTTAGCGGAATCATCGAAAAAACAGTTGCTACGGTTCCGTGTGGATCATTCAAGACAGTGAAAAAACCAATGTAAACTCCGAGAATTAATGGCATTATAATCGGAAGCAAAAATTGTTGTGAATCGGTTTCGTTGTCAACTGCGGCGCCTATCGATGCATAAAAGGAACTGTACAAGAAATAGCCGCCGATGAAGTAGAAAATGAAGCAAAAGATTATTTGTAGAAACGGAATTTCGTCGAAATATAATTTGATTTTTTCGATTGAAAAACCGCTGGCTGCGTTCATCTGTTCAGGAGTGAGCGTTGCCGCATCCGAGCCTATTTGAACGCCGAATACAGCGGACAAACCAAAATACAGTATTCCTCCGATGATGGCCCAAATTAAAAATTGTAAAATTCCGGCCAAAGAAGTTCCGATGATTTTCCCCATCATCAATTGAAAAGGCTTTACGGATGAAATAATCACTTCTATTATTCGCGAGGTCTTTTCTTCAATAACGCTTCGCATAACCATGTTTCCGTAGATAACGATAAACATCATGATCAAATAACCGAATGCGCCACCGATTCCGAATTTAACTATATCCACACCTTTTAGAGCTTCTTCGCCGGTCGCTTTTTTTAAATTTATTTCGACGTTCGCCTGTGCTTTTTGAAAGGAAACGGTGTCTAGATTGGATGCTTTGAAGTTTTCATCGGTGATCCGCTTTGCAATTTTTTCTTGCAGTTTTTCGATGAAAAAGGTATTCGGACTGTCATTGGAAATGTATTCGATTTTCTTTTGAAGGGAATCGTTATTAGAAATTCTCGGAATCAATAGAAGACCTTCGTAACTTTCGTTTACAATACTGTCTTTTAGTACTTTTACATCAACAGTAGACAAGTTGATGTATTTGTATTCTTCATCGCTTCTGAAATCGTTGACAAATTTACCCGTTTCGTCATGGATGGCAATGGTTTTTAAATCGGATTTCATCTGACTGAGGTAGCCAACAAAAACGCCAATTCCGACGAACAGTAACGGACTCAAAAACGTCATGACAATGAACGATTTGTTGCGGACTTTCGCGATGAATTCTCTTTTTATGATAAGGAGTAGTTTGCTCATTTATTTTTAGTATTGGATGATTTTGTTCTTTGCAGTTACTTGTATTTTGACTTGACTGTTTTAGGATGGTAAAATTGTAAGACTTTAAGATTTTAGGATTCTAGGATTTTAGGACTCTAAGAATTGAAAATTTCAAAATTATTTAATAGTATCATTTTTATATTCATACAGTCTCACAATCTTACAGTCTTACAATCTAACCTTCTAAGATGTCTACTCTGTTACTGTTTTAATAAATATATCATTCACACTCGGAATTTTCTCTACGAAATGCGTTACTTGTCCACGTTGGATTAGCGTGTTGAGTAATTCGTTTGGTGTTGCGGTCCCGAGATTGATTTCGAGTTTTAACTCATCGTTTAAAGACTTGAAATCGGTTTGCGAAAGGGTAAACTTTTGTGATAAATCGTACATCAAACCTTCGATATTGGAACTTAGAATTCCGACCTCGTAACTATTGGTGCGGAATTGTTTTTTTACGTCACTTAGTTTACCTTCGATCAGCTTGTTAGATTTGTGAATTAGGGCAATATGATCGCACATTTCTTCTACGCTTTCCATGCGGTGTGTGGAAAAAATCACGGAAGTTCCTTGCTTGTTCAGTTCAATGATTTCGTCTTTAATTAGATTGGCGTTTACCGGATCAAATCCGGAAAAGGGTTCATCTAAAATCAGTAATTTGGGTTTGTGTAAAACGGTTACGACAAATTGTATTTTTTGCGCCATTCCCTTAGAAAGTTCTTCAATTTTCTTGTTCCACCAACCTTGTATTTCCAAACGATTGAACCAATAATTAAGTTGTGCTTTGGCCTCGCTTTGTGATAAACCTTTAAGTTGCGCCAAATACAAGCATTGTTCTCCTACTTTCATCGACTTATACAAACCGCGTTCTTCAGGCATATAACCGATTACTGCAACGTGTTCGGGCTTAAGTGGTTCACCATCAAGAATGATCTCGCCGCTATCGGGCATCGTAATTTGGTTGATGATTCGGATGAGTGAGGTTTTTCCAGCGCCATTCGGACCGAGAAGTCCGTATATACTTCCTTTTGGAACAGTAAGGGAAACTTCGTTTAATGCAGTAAAATCGCCGTATTGCTTGACTACTTTTTTTACTTCAAGGATGTTGCTCATAGTTTTATATCAAAAATCAATGTAAATGTAAATGTAAATGTAAATGTTAAATATCAATATCAAAAAATCAAAATTGGGCGAGGTTTCCGATAGTGGTACTTTGATTGGCAAAAGTACTGAATTAGTCCACGATTCAAGCTAATTGTTACAAAAAAACCCACCCTTATTTTGACACAAGGATGGGAAAAATTGCTATGAAAAAGAAATTACTTGTTTCCAAGTAATAGTCAAATGTAAAAATTATTTTAGAACTACGAAAACATATCTTTAACTTTTTCAAAAAAAGATTTATCTGTCTTCTCTGGATTCGGAATAAAGTTCGTATCAGTAAGCGATTTTTCAAAGAAAAGTCGTTGTTCCTTTGACAAATTCTTTGGTGTCCAAACGTTTACATGTACAAGTAAATCGCCCTTTCCATAGCTATTTAAACTCGGAATTCCCTTACCTTTTAAACGTAGAATCTTACCCGATTGAATTCCTTCTTCTAGTTTAATTCGCACTTTGCCGTTAATGGCTTCAATATCTTTTGAAACTCCCAAAGCCGCTTCAGGATAACTTATGTATAAATCATAGTGTAGGTTTTCGCCTTCACGTTTTAAAAACTCATGTTCTAGTTCTTCAATGGCTACGATTAAATCACCCGGAATTCCATTTCCTGGTGCGTCGTTACCTTTGCTTGAGACTTTTAGTTGCATACCATCGGTAACTCCGGCTGGAATTTTGATGGATACTGTTTCGTCCTCCATGATCATTCCGAATGCATCGGCGTTTGCAGGCTTGCTTTCAATGGTTTGACCTGATCCACCGCAAACATTACAGGTTGTTGCTGTTTGCATGCGACCTAAAATAGTATTCGTCACACGCAAAACTTGACCCTGACCGTTACACGTTGAACACGTTTTATAACGAACTCCAGGTGCTTGAATTTTGCGTTTTACTTTTACTTTTTTCTCTACACCGTTGGCTACTTCTTCTAAGGTAAGTTTGACTTTGATTCGGAGGTTGCTTCCTTTCACACGACGCTGACCGCCTGAATTTCCTCCAAATCCGCTAAAACCGCCACCGCCAAAAGCGCTTCCAAAGATGTCTCCGAACTGACTGAAAATATCATCCATATTCATATGACCGCCACCGTATCCTCCAGCGCCATCAAAAGCCTGATGTCCGTATTGGTCGTATTTCGCTTTCTTATTTGGATCGCTCAGTACTTCGTAGGCTTCGGCACATAATTTAAAATTCTCTTCTGCCGCAGCGTCACCCGGATTTTTATCGGGATGAAACTCGATGGCTTTCTTGCGATAGGCCTTTTTTATTTCTTCGGGAGAAGCATTTTTGGATATGCCTAGTAGTTCGTAAAAATCTTTTTTCATTTTAAATCTTTATGTTTTGAACACTTTTACTGTGTTAAATGGGATGAATTTTGTATTCTTCGATTATTAAAAACGGGATAAATCCCGTTTCTAGTCACCAAAGGTTGTTATTGAAAATTTTAATTTCCAATAACAACCTTTGGGAAACGAATTATTTTATCTCCTAATTTGTACCCTTTTTCTATAACATCAACAATCTTCCCTTTCAAATCATCTGATGGCGCGGGTATTTGTGTAATAGCTTCGGCGAAATCGGCGTTGAATGCATCACCTGAACGCACTTCCACTTCTTCTAGTCCTTTTGAAACTAGTGTTGATTTTAGTTTTTCGTAGATTAATTCCACACCTTTTAAAAGCACTTCGTCTTCCGATTTTGAAATCTGAATCATCGCTCTATCAAAGTCGTCCATCACAGGCAACATAGCTTGAAGTACTTCTTGATTGGCAGTTCTGAACAAATCGATGCGTTCTTTGGAAGTCCGTTTTTTATAGTTTTCGAATTCAGCAAAAAGACGTAAAAATTTATCCTTTTCTTTGGCTAATTCTTCTTCTAATTTTTGCTCCACCGTTAATTCCTCCGCTGCTTCTACGCCGAGATTAACATCATGTGCAGATTCATCCGTTTGAATTTCATTGGATTGGTCAGCAGTTTCATTATCTATAACTTCCTTCTCTGAATTTTCAGTATTCATTGTGCTTTTATTTTTAAAAATATTCTTGATATTCATTTTTTAGTTTTGGATTGCAAAAGTACTGCCATTTAATTAAAAATGTCAAATTGTCATTGTTTTTTTGAAGATGTTTTGTTTTCCACCATTTGAAGACGTATTGTCTTCCACCATCTGAAGATGGTGGGAATTTAATCTTCGATAAGAAAATTTAATCGTCGTTATAAAATTTCAAAATTCGATAGAGAAGATTTATTTTGTGCACTAGATGTGTATTCTAGCCCCGATTGAAGGAAGCACCGCGTGCGACGAAAGCGGGACGAGTGTTCAAAAAAAAGATACTGCTGTGCTTCTAAAACTTTAATAAAATTTTAAGACTATTACGATTTAGTAATGACTATATTTGGAATATAAAAGGTTGAAGACGGCGAAAAGCCTAAAGATAATGTTAATTCAAAATACAAAAAAGCTCGAGTTAATTCTGGAGCTTTTTTTATTTTATGCAATTTTCTAAGGCTTCCTTAACGGTTGGGAATTGGAATTTGAATCCGAGTGAAGTTGCTTTTCTAGGGGCAATATTTTTGTTTCCAAATAACAAGATGTGCATTTCTCCTAATATAAATTTCATGACAAACTGCGGTACATTGGGCAGAAACAATGGACGTTTCAATTGTTTTGCGATTGCTTTTGTCAAGTCTTGATTGCTTATCGGATAAGGCGAAACAGCATTTATGACACCTTCTATCTGATTTTGAATCACAAAATAATATAGGTTGGCTAAGTCGGTGAGGTGAATCCACGATTGGATTTGTTTGCCCGAACCGAATCCAGAACCGACGAACATTTTGATGGGTTTAATCATTTCGAGTAATGCGCCACCTTTGGAAGAGAATACGATTCCTGTTCGAAGTTTAGACACCTTAATATCTAATAACTTAAACTGATCGGCACTTTCCTCCCATTTTAAAACGACATTGCTTAAAAATGATGAATCTACTTCAGTTAACGTTTCATCGTAGACTTTGGAATAACTGTCGGGGTAAATGTCAGTTCCGGAGGCGGAGACAAAATGCTTCACTTGATGATTCGTTGCTTTTCGGAGTAAGTTGAACAATAGATTGGCAGACAAAACACGACTTTCGATGAGTTCCAGTTTATAGGAATCGGTCCACCGTTTCGAAATGGACGCACCGGCTAAATGCACAATGATGTCGACACCATTGATGCAATTATCGTCGATTTTTCCTTCTTGCGGGTTCCAATAAAATCCGTGGTAATTGAGGCTGTTCTTAATTTTCGATGACGAAGTGGTTAAATAGTGAACGGCATGGTTGTTTTTTAAAAGCACATCAACCAATTCATTTCCAATCAAACCCGTAGCACCTGTGATTAAAACTCTCATCTTTCTTTTTTATTCAAATTTACGCCGAAACCACTAAAACAAAACGTTAATTGGTATTGGTTTAACTTTTGTTTACGATTTCAATTTGATGGTCCATTCGAAATCAAAAACCGATACTTGATCGCCTTTGGAATCGGTGCCGATGGATTGCATCCACATGGTTTGTCCTTCGCCAGTTTCTATGGTTTTACGGATTGCTTCTTTAGTTAACGCTCCGTCGTTGCAGGTAAAAACAATTTTTCCCGTGGCTTTTTTGGTAAAAGTAGCTTTATTGTTGGCGACCAACATAGAAATATTTTTCTTGCTTTCTTGGATTTGTGCTACTACTAATGCTCCAGTTGATAATTCGGCTGCCATGGCTTGAACGGCAAAATACATCGACTTAAACGGATTCTGATTGAACCATTTATGCGTCACTTTGGTGATACATACCGAGTCGTTGATCGATTGAACCCGAACACCACACCAAAATGCAGAAGGCAATTTAAAAAAAAGAAAGGTATTTAATTTGGATGGAGAAAGTGCCATGAGCTATTGATTTTGTTGTAAATATAGTAAAAAGTTATGCTCTTTTACCCGATTAATAAATGTTAAATAAATGTTAAATAAATGTTAATATTCAGTACTTTGCATTGCATAGTATCTTTTTTTAGCCTTATCTTTGTATAAGAAATTAATAGCCTATCTATAGTATTGTTAGCTTTGAGTTTCAATCATCAATCACCACTGTTTAAAAACAGTAACTAAATCAAAAAAATATGATCACACCTAACGAAAAAAGCTTTTCAACATTGATCCACTTGAGTTCGTTGAGTCAGTATTTCATTCCGTTTGGCAATTTTATCTTTCCTATTGTATTATGGAGTGCCAAAAAAAAGGATTCTGAATTTATTGATCAACAAGGTAAACAAGTGCTGAACTTTCAATTGAGTATGTTTTTGTACGCTCTTATCTTATGCTTGATTGCCATTCCGATTTTAATCTACGTGGTATTGAAAAACGTAAGTCTTAATGACATCATCAATGAAAACGAAATTTTTGTCGACACCATGAGTGTGGGAAACATGACTGGTTTTGTTATCTTAGGAGTTGTAGCTGCAACGATTTTCGGATTTCTAAAACTAATGGAATTCATTCTGATCATCTACGCATCCGTAAATTCTTCCAATGGAGAAAATTATAAGTATCCGTTAACGATTCCTTTCTTTAAATAAATCATCAATCATCTCAATCAATCATCAATCAAAAAATGAAACAGTTAATTTTAATGGTAACCTTTTTAGTTGTAGTATCAACTAAAATAAATGCACAAGAGCAAAATGTAATAGAAATAAAAAAATTACAAAATAAGACTCTAGTTGGAAACGAAAACGAATCTATTATAAATGAGAATCATGAATTTTCAATAATAGCAAAAGAAGAACTTGACATTAATTTAAAATTTTTTCTTAAAATAGAAGATAATGTTAATGTAGTAGTTAGTAATGACGAAAACACTATTGTATTATCAAAACAATATCATAAAAAAGGGAGAAATACAGTCCATTTTAATATGAATAAAGGCGAACATTATTATGTTAATCTTTCTGGAGAAATAAGATCGAACCTAGTTGTTCAGTTAGACGAAAATTAAAATCAAAAAATCAATCAAAAAATGAAAAGTTTAATCAAAAAAAACAAAATAGAATTATGAATATTGAAAACACAAAAGCTCAAATGCGAAAAGGTGTTTTAGAATTTTGTATCTTGTCTGTCTTAAGAGACAAAGAAGCTTATACATCAGAAATACTAGACACGCTTAAAAACGCAAAATTGCTTGTAGTAGAAGGAACCGTTTATCCGCTGCTGACAAGATTAAAAAACGACGGCTTACTCAACTACCGTTGGGAAGAATCCACTTCGGGCCCGCCACGAAAATACTACGGACTCACCGAATTAGGAAAAACATTTTTAACTGAATTAAATAGTACTTGGACTGAATTATCCGATGCTGTCAACATCATAACCAATCAAAAATAACAATCATGAACAAAACAGTAAATATTAATATAGGTGGTTTATTTTTTCATATCGATGAAGATGCATTCCAAAAATTATCACGCTATTTCGATGCGATAAAACGCTCACTTTCTAATTCTTCTGGTAAGGATGAAATCATGAAAGACATTGAAATGCGTGTGGCAGAACTTTTTACCGAAAGACAAAAAATCGACAAACACGTCATCAATGTAAAAGATGTCGACGAAGTAGTAACGATTATGGGACAACCTGAGGATTATCGCATAGACGATGACTCAAACGACACTGCACAAACTAATTTCTCTTCATCAACTGGAAGAAGAAAGCTTTACCGCGACGGAGAACGTGGGATAATTGGAGGTGTTTGTACTGGATTGGGACACTATTTTGGTATCGATTCGATTTGGATTAAAATCGCTTTCATCGTCTTAGTATGGGCAGGTGGATCCGGAATATTGGCTTACGTAATTTTATGGGCAATTACTCCTAAAGCAGTTACCACTTCAGAAAAACTAGAAATGACTGGTGAACCTGTGAACATTTCAAGCATTGAAAAAAAGGTACGAGAAGAATTTGAAAGCGTTTCTAATAAATTTAAAAACGTCGACTATGATAAAATGGGAAACGAAATTAAAGCATCTACTCAACATGCGGGCAACCGAATTGGTGATGTGTTGACTTCCATTTTTTCAGTTTTCGCTAAAGTGTTAGGTGCAATAATTATCGTGTTCTCATCGATTTCATTATTCGGAATTTGCATCGCAGCAGTAGTTTTGATGTTTTCATCCTCATTACCTGAAAACACTTTGTTCAATCACATTACAACACCGATCGGATTTGAAACACCGCTATGGATTCAAGGTTTACTTTTCTTATTTGCCTTTGGAGTGCCATTATTTTTCATCCTCTACTTAGGATTAAAATTACTGGTTACTAATTTAAAATCTATTGGAAATGTAATTAAATACGGATTGTTCGCCGCTTGGATTATTGCGGTTGGAATCTTAATTTCATTGGGCATCAAAGAAGCCAGTCAAATTGCTTTTGAAGGTAAAGACGTTAAAAAAGAAATCATCAACATCACTCCGACCGATACCTTATTTGTGAAATTCAAAAACAACGACTTCTATTCAAAAAATGTCAATCATCTTACCGATTTTAGACTGACGCAAGACGAAGCCAACAACCAAGTAATCTATTCCAACGACGTTGATATTGAAGTAATGCTTACCGACGAGCCTTTACCGTACTTGCAAATTGAAAAATTAGCCAACGGAAAATCACCTTCGGATGCCAAAAGCAGAGCACAAAAAATCAAATACGGTTATAAAATTGAAGGAAATACGATTATCTTAGACAATTATATTTTAACTGAAATTAGACATAAATTCAGAGAACAAAAAGTAGAGTTGTTCTTGTATTTACCAAAAGGAACTCTTTTTAAACCAGATAGCAGCCTTGAAAATTTCGATAGCTCAGATGACGATTTCTTCAATTTGCACCACAGCGGCGAATACAATTATAGAGTTGATGACACTAAAGTGAAATGCTTAAATTGTCCGGAATATGAGAACGAACACGACGACATCGAAAGTGAAGAGATTAATATAATTAATGAAAACGATTCGACCAACACCATTTCCATCAAAATTAACGGAGAAGAAGTAATCGAAAGAAAAGAAGGTAAACCTCGCCTCCAAGTTAACGAAAACGGGATCATCATAAAAACTAAATAATCATGGTAAAACTAATCATCTTTTGTTCTAAAGTAACCATTGCAGTAGTCACTGCGTTACTTCTAACCTCGTGTAACAACTTTAACTTAGGCAACGGCATCTCAGGAAACGGCAACGTAAAAACCGAAAACCGTTCTATCACCGAAAAATTTACTAAAATTTCTTCCAATAGAGGAATTGAAGTACTTGTAGATCAAGATGCAACTACTGAAGTTCAGGTAGAAGCCGATGAAAATTTATTACAACATATCACTACTAAAGTTGAAAACGGAACGCTAGTAATCTCATCAGATGAAAACATCGATTCGGCCGAAAAATTAATAGTCCATGTAAAAACGTCAACCATTAACGGTTTAGAAGCAACAAGTGGTTCGTCCATTTCAACTAAAAAAACCATTACGGGAAGCGCGATTCAAATCAAATCAAGCAGCGGAAGCGAAATCAACGCCATCGTCGAATACGACAAAGTTTCGAGCGAATCCACGAGCGGAAGCAACATTACGATTTCGGGTAAAGCCCTGAATTTAACAACGTCAACCTCTAGCGGAAGTACAACAGACGCGGGCGATTTAATAGCCAACGATGTGGTTTCCGAATCTACAAGTGGTAGTTCGACCGAAGTGCATGCCGCAGTCGTTTTAAGCGCCCACGCATCCAGCGGTAGTTCCATCGAATACAACGGCTCACCCAAAGAAGTCAACAAAGAAGAAAACTCCGGCGGAAGCGTTTCGAAAAAATAATGACCAAAACATCTCAATGAAAATTGGGATGTTTTTTTTTAGACACGAATCAGCAGGCATTTTAGTGAGGGTCATTCCTGCCTTTGCTGCAATCTTTTTTATCTCGTTTTGAGAACGAGATAAAAAAGGATTTTCGCTGCAGTCAGGATTAGTTGGCAAACTATTTGATGGGAGTTGTACGGTTTCAACCAAATATTTACTAAATTTGAGGCTTTAATTCAATAAAAAAATGAAACAATCGCTGGTACTTTTAGCACTGATTCTCACTACTGCACTCTCCTATTCCCAAAAGAAAGAAAAAATAAAAGGCTCTAAAATTGTGACTGTAGAACGCAAGCAAATTGAATCTTTCGATGCGCTGGAAGTGTCCGATAATGTAGAAATATTTTTAGTAAAAGGCAGCGAAAATTCGATCGAAGTCGAAGCCGACGACAATCTTCACCAAGCCATTGACATCGTTTTGAATGGAAGCACATTGCGAATTTCGACCTTAAAAAGTATTACTTCGTTTAAAAAACTAAGTGTCCGAGTAACCTATACCGATACATTTAACAGTATTTACGCCAAAAACGAATCGCAGATTACCGCATTAACTGATTTAGAAGTGGAAACTATTACTGTAAAATGCACCGATGATTCGAAAGCCTTACTTAACGTAAAAGTGACTAATTTCACATTAAATTGCGAAGATAAAAGCTCAGTAGAACTAAATCTAAAAGCATTACAAACGACCATTTCGCTATCCAAAAACTCTGTTGTAAAAGCATTAGTCAATTCCAATGAACTAACACTCGACCAATACCAAAAAAGTAGTGCAACCTTGGAAGGTGATGTTGAAAATTTTAAAGTGCGTTTAGACAACAATGCTAACTTCACAGGTAAAAACCTTTCTACTTTGTTTACCGACATTACGACCGAAGGCTATTCCAATGCGTCCATCAACGTTAAAGATACTGCAACCATCGTCGCCACAGCTAAATCGGAAATCGAATTGTACGGAGACCAACAAATCGTAATCACCCGTTTTGAAGACAGCGCGGTGTTGAAAAAGAAACCGACGAAATAAAAATAAAAAGTTTAGTAGTATTGTTTTGCAAAACGAATTTTAGTTCTATATTTGCCCACGCAAAAACCGTAGTACGGGGTGTAGCGTAGCCCGGTTATCGCGCCTGCTTTGGGAGCAGGAGGCCGCAGGTTCGAATCCTGCCACCCCGACCAAGAAAAGCTGAACGAGAGTTCGGCTTTTTTTATGAAATAAATTTTGCCGAAAGTTTACTTTCACGGTAAAATTTATTTCATAAAAAAAGAGCAATAAAGCGCAGCGGTATTGCTTTTGTTGAGCAACAAACCCTAATCAGGATCATGAAATAATCTTGCCACCCCGACCAACAAACGCTGCAAATTTATAATTTTTATCTTACTAAGATTTTATTAATTTAAACCATTTTTGTCCATTTTGAGTTTTGAGTAAAACAAAATATAGACCACTTTGACCATCAATTGAGGAAGTAACTTTAGTTACATTGTTAAATTTTTCTTCTGTAATCACTTTGCCAGTAACGTCATAAATTACTAAAATAATATTTTCGTATGTCGTGTTCAGTTCAATGCTAAAATTATTTTCAGTTGGATTGGGAAAAACAACTAGGTTTTGAAATGCATTATTTGACCAATCAGTATCATTTAAATTTGAACTATATCTAGGAATTGCACAAGCTTCAGTATATCGAACTACTGTTCCGTCAACCCCGTTAAATGAAGGCATTGTCATTCCAAAATCAATATAGGGTTGTGTTGACGTACTATTTGGGTATCCCATATTTTTAGAAAGATAAAAATTGTCACCATTTCCTTTAAAAAACCCATTAAATCCATAAAAAAAGTTAAAATTACCCCCATCATTATTTAAATAGAGTCGTTTCAAATTTCCTACTTCATCATAGACGGAAATAAAGTAATCATATCTGTTGATGGTTAAATTATAACCATTGCTATCAGTACTATCAAACAAGGCTGTACAATTGTCAACATTATTATTTGAAATTTGTCCTACAACATAAATTTCACCACCCGATTTTAACAAATTGTAACCTTCTCCGTAGTAGGTATGACCAGAACCTCTAATCCATTGACAAATTCCATCGGTAGATATTTTGGCAACAAAATAAGGACCTTTGTTAGTAGAAACCGTGGTCGCATCCGTGTTTTCAAATACATGAGTATAATTAAGTGTCCCTAAATAATTATCTCCTGTATTATTACTTCCGGTTATGTAAATCGTTCCATCAGCATCTACAATCATGCGATTAGCAATGGTAGTATCACTCGGAAAACCATTATTATCAATTGTTCTACTTCTAAGCTTCCACTGAATAACACCATCTGAATTAAGTTTAAAAATTCCGATTTTAGATCCGGAGCTTCCATCTCCGAAAATGGTTTGTGAAATAGTATTACTTCCTGCTTGATAAACTCTAGCTTGCGAATCAAAAGCCATAGTTACGTAAATATTATTTGTGGCATCAATACCAAAATCTCTAAACTCTCTGTTATTGGCAGAGTTTAAATAAACCTTAGTATCCCAAATAACATTCCCTACTGGTGAAAACTTAACTATAAGATTAGTAGCTTGCGGTGAAATAACCTGCTGCCCTATTTCTTGGATAAATACACCATTAAAATAAATTGGAATAGTCGTGAAACTCGTTCTAAAATCTGATATCGCAATCAAATTATCATCTTGATCAACTGCAATTTTTATAAATCCTAAATTGGAAATTTGTGAATACCAAATCAATTCTCCTTTACTATTTAATTTAATAATATAAAAGTCAGGCAGATAAATTGTTGCAGATAAATTAATATTTCTACCTGTATTATCAATAAATTCCCCAACTCCTTTGCCGGATATATAAATATTATCATTGGAATCAACCGCTGTAGAATAAATTACATTGTCATTAACATTCCCAAAAGAAGTATTTATATTGTAAACCACCCATTTTAAAACTCCATTATGGTCATATTTTGATAAATATCCACCCTTCTTGTTTGCTAACGAAAAATTTGTGCCTAAGTTAGAATCAAAAACTTCATTAAAATAAGTTCCACAAGTTAAAAAACCATCAGAGGTAGGAATCATTTGAGAAATATCAGGATTGTAACTACCGGGCCATTGTGGATCGTTACTATTATTGGTTAATAAAATACAATTATCTGAATCCAAAGGTGGCTCTACCACAAAGGGTTTATTTTCAATAACTATATCATGACAGAAGTTGTTTGACCATGAATGCAAGGTAGTTGCCATTTGACCGGGAGCCGAAAATGATACTTGGGGGTTTGACAAAGCAGATGTTGAAGTTGAAGAACTGGGTGCAAACTGCCATTCAAAATTTTGCGAATCGATTGCATTTTCATAAAAATTTACCAATTCATTTACTTCTGCATTAATTAATCCACAGTGAAAATTTGCTTTGGTTTCTTCAACGGTAATTAGAAAATTACCAGTAAATCGACGACTGCAATTGGCTAAACTACTTTTGGCTTCAATATAGTAATTCCCCGTTACATCTATTAAACTTGTGTCAAATTGTAAATTTCCACCCGAACTTATTGGGCTGTTCCCAAAATTTGAATTGGGTTGACCTTCTCTCTTTAATGTATAAATGACATTAGGTTCCGAGTCTATTATTTCAATTTGAGTAACTTCCTCTTTACAGAGAATAGCATCGCTTAATGTTACAACTTTATCAATTTGAGGCGGATTAACTAAATGGACCACTTTTGTATCAGTTGACTGTTCTCCCTCATTGTTTTGTACAGTTAATGATAAATTGTAAACCCCAGCAGCAGGGAAATTGTAATTAAAATTATTACTGCTATTATTTACTAAATTTCCATTGACAAACCAACTATAACTTGAAGCACTACCTGTTATAGCACTAAGCTGCGCAACACCGGGATAACAACCACCATTGTAATTAATTTTAACATAAGGTTTTGTAGCGCCTCCGTTGCTAGTCGTTTTTAAAATTACGCCATTATTTCCAAAAGCATAGAAATCTGTGGTACCGTCCTGTTTCCAAAAATCATTGATTTGATAATCTAAAGAACTTGTTTGCCATTCAATTGAAATATTTTGGAACGTACTTGCTGTTGCATAAGAACATCTGTAAATACCATTATCAGTTCCAATGTAAAAATTATTGGAGTACAATTTCACTCCATTGGCATCTAAAGGACCGTAAAAATTCTGATTGTACCGGGTAGTATAATTAGTTACCGATAAATCAGTATACGAAAAAGAATTTGTACCTAGTGCATATAAGTTGAAGGCGCTACTTAGAGAAACGTCTTTATTGATTACATTGGGTGTCGGTATTTCAACGACATTAGTAATAAAGTTTATGCTTAAGGATCCTTTAAAAAGTTTTTGGTCAGATCCCATCAATATATTTACGCTGGACATATTTACACTCAGTAAATCTTCAGTTAAACCACTATTTAAACTTGTCAATGCAGTGTCTGAAAAAGTTAATATAAGTCCATTGTCACCTACCGCTACATACCTACTAATAGTACTAGAATAATCAATTTTGTTTAGTTTAGAATTTACAGGACCTACATACTTTATTTCATACGCTAAAGACGGAAGCGATATCTTGAATAGTACAGCTTTATTCGTAACAACGTCCTGTCCGCAAGCATAAACTGAGCCAGTATTAGAAGTATTATCACCTCTTGAAAAACAATGAGTAAAGACTGTATTTTCATATATAGCTGCGTTCTGAGCATTGTTGGTTATTTCAAATCTAGTCCAGCTTCCAACACCAACTCCACCAGAAGAAGTGTAATACAATCCGTCTGCCCCAGATGCTAAGCCATTTTCATCTAGAAAAACTAACCCAGTTAAATTATCATTAATTCCGG
This sequence comes from uncultured Bacteroidota bacterium, assembly GCA_903902795.1. GTDB lineage: Bacteria > Bacteroidota > Bacteroidia > Flavobacteriales > Flavobacteriaceae > Flavobacterium. The sequence goes on along the minus strand of CAIUWH010000005.1, from coordinate 19,025 downwards.
AATTTATATTCACCCATTGGCTATATGAATTTGTATTAAATAGTAAACACAAAAACAAAGAGAATATGTATTTCATTTGAATCAAATTATTTCATTAACAAACAATTGTAAAAATAGTATTTTTTTTAAAATGTGCTGAAAATAATGGCTGAAAAGCAAAAAAAAAATACTTCAATGATAATAAACTAATGTTCCTTTTTGGTAATTTCATTTCAAACATAAGTTCTTTTTATACCAAAATAGTTTTTTGTCAGCTACTTTTCACTAAAATATTTTAATAAAAACTTACCTTTGCTGTTCTTAAAAACAAACACATTATGTCAGATACCATTGAAAAAGTAAAATGCCTAATAATAGGTTCTGGTCCTGCGGGTTATACCGCCGCTATTTACGCTGCTAGAGCCAATATGAATCCGGTTTTATACCAAGGAACACAACCAGGCGGACAATTAACAACCACCAACGAAGTAGAAAACTGGCCTGGAAATCCAGAAGGAATAACTGGTCCGCAAATGATGATCGGGATCAAAGAACAAGCCGAACGATTTGGCACCGATGTTCGTGACGGTTGGGCAACCAAAGTTGATTTCTCTGGAGACATCCATAAAGTGTGGATCAACGACACTAAAGAAATTCATTGCGAAACCGTAATTATTTCTACTGGTGCAACAGCAAAATATTTGGGTTTACCGTCTGAACAACATTATTTAAATATGGGCGGAGGCGTTTCTGCTTGTGCGGTATGCGACGGATTTTTCTACCGCAACCAAGAAGTAGTCATTGTCGGCGCCGGAGATTCAGCTTGTGAAGAAGCACACTATTTATCTAAATTGTGTACAAAAGTAACCATGTTGGTTCGAAGTGAAAAATTCAGAGCGTCTAAAATCATGGAACAACGCGTACGAAATACCGAGAACATTACCATTTTAATGAACCACGACACGGTGGAAGTGATGGGCGACGGACAAGTAGTCACGAGTGTCAAAGCGTTAAATAAAACGACTAATGAAACGCTTGATATTCCGGCAACCGGATTTTTTGTAGCCATTGGTCACAAACCCAACACCGATATTTTCAAAGACTATTTAACGTTGGATGAAACGGGTTATATCGTAAACATTGCGGGAACTGCAAAAACCAATGTAGCCGGAGTTTTTGTTGGTGGCGATGCAGCCGATCATGTGTACCGTCAGGCGATTACCGCAGCGGGAACAGGTTGTATGGCAGCGTTGGATGCGGAACGGTATTTGGCTTCGAAAGAGTAAAGCTCGCCACAAAGACACAAAGACACAAAGTTTTATATCAATTATAAAAAGTCGTTCAAAAAATTGAACGACTTTTTTTATAGGTAAGAAGTACTAAAATGGCTAATCTAGCCCCGATTGAAGTGAAAATCCTTTATTAATTGCCATGGGTTTTAACCCATGGTAATTAATAAAAGATTGTAACAAAAAGCGGGACAAAAGTGCTAATTACTCAAATTTTCTGCTACAAAAAAAACCGAACATCTCTGCTCGGTTTTCTATATACTTTAAACTGAAACTAATCGTTCATCGAGATTAAAAACTCGTCGTTATTTCGGGTCTTTTTGATTTTGTCGTTGATGGTATCCATGGCTTCAACCGGATTCATATCGGCCAAGAATTTACGCAGCACCCACATGCGTTTGAGTGTGTTTTCGTCCAATAGTAAGTCGTCGCGACGCGTACTGGATGACGTTAAATCGATGGCTGGGAAAATTCGGCGGTTGGCAATTTTACGATCCAACTGCAATTCCATATTACCCGTACCTTTGAATTCTTCAAAGATTACTTCGTCCATTTTTGAACCGGTTTCGGTCAGTGCTGTTGCAATAATACTCAGCGAACCTCCATTTTCCACGTTACGTGCCGCACCGAAGAAACGCTTTGGTTTTTGCAAGGCATTTGCATCTACTCCACCACTCAACACCTTACCAGATGCAGGTTGCACCGTATTGTAGGCTCGGGCCAAACGCGTAATCGAATCCAATAAAATCACGACATCGTGACCACATTCTACCAAACGTTTAGATTTTTCTAGAACGATATTGGCAATTTTTACGTGCTCCAACGGTTCACGATCGAAGGTGGAAGCAATAACTTCACCACGCACACTTCGTTGCATGTCGGTTACCTCTTCCGGACGTTCGTCAATCAACAATACAATTAAATAAACTTCTGGGTGATTGGCAGAGATGGCGTTGGCGATGTCTTTCAACAACATCGTTTTACCGGTTTTGGGTTGCGCGACGATCATTCCGCGTTGCCCTTTACCAATCGGTGAAAACAAATCAATGACACGCGTAGAAACGCTCGCTTGTTTATCGGCAATTCTGAATTTCTCTTGCGGGAAAATAGGCGTCAAGTGTTCAAACGACACACGGTCACGCACCACTTGCGGATCATGTCCGTTTATTTTTAATACTTTCACTAAAGGGAAGAACTTTTCTCCTTCTTTTGGCGGACGCACTACTCCTTTTACGGTGTCACCTGTTTTTAATCCGAATAAACGAATTTGAGAGGTAGACAAGTAAATATCGTCGGGCGAAGCCAAGTAATTGTAATCCGACGAACGCAAAAATCCGTATCCGTCGGGCATCATTTCTAGAACGCCTTCGCTTTCGATGATTCCGTCAAACTCGTAGTCGGCATCTCGAAAATTCGGACTTTTCTTAGTTTTAAAATTCGGATTTCCATTTCCATTACCATTCGGCTGTGCTTTGGATTGCGCATCCGATGCATTTGGGTTCTGGCTTTTATGTTTTTGATTGGGATTTTGGTGTTGTGGTTTTTCCTTTTGTGATTCTTGAGGTTGTTCGTCTTGAACTGAAGTTGATTCTTGAATTGTTTCAACAGGTTGCGAAGTTGCGTCTGAATTGGGATTGAACTTTTCCTTCTTTTTGAATTTAGTCACGCCTTTTTCAGCACGTTCTCGATTTGGATTCTTAAACGGTTGTTCGACAACGTCTTCCGGCTTAGCGACAACTTCCTCTTGAACTATAGGTTTCTCCTCAGAAAACAAATCTACTTTCGCTTTGGTTTCTGGAGTAATTCGAGCTCTTTTCGGTTTGTCTTCTGGAGCAGATGCTGTTGCTACTTTTTCAGTAGACGTGGCTGCTTGTTGCGCTAAAATCAATTCGATCAGCGTTTCTTTTTTTACTCCAGCAAATTTTATGGTTTTAGCCAACTTGGCAATTTCTTGAAGCTCAGTAAGCTTCATTCCTTTTAATACAGAACTGTCAAACATGAATGTTTATGGTGATTTTTATAGTGAATGGTATAAACTACGAATGCGTGGTAAATTTTTCTGGTGAACTATCCGTTGTTTTTGAAGATATTACGGATTTGTTATGCAATAATACAATTATTTTTTTACTAAGCAATAGTTTTTTATAAAAAGAAAATATATTTTTGTGCTTGAAAATAGGACAAATGATTCAAAGAATTCAGACGGTATACTTAATTTTAGCTATTGTAGTGAGTGGCGTACTTCCGTTTGTATTTCCGTTGTGGAAAATAGACGGCAAGGATTTCTACTTTATGCAGAGTTTAGTATACAATGGATTATTCGGAATGAGCGCGGTTTTATCGTTAGTAAGTATTATTTCTTATAAAAAAAGACAGCATCAATTTGTGTTAGGCAGATTGAACATCATATTAAATTTAATTTTATTAGGATTATTTGTATATCGTTCACTAAATCTATCTGGAGAAACAGCGTTAGTTTCGGAGAAAGGTATTGGGATGTTTCTACCTATTATTTCTATCGTTATGCTGGTTTTGGCCAACAAAGCCATCAAAAAGGACGAAGATCTCGTAAAATCTGTGGATCGATTGAGGTAAACCTATAAACTTAGTTTATTAGTGCGTAAGAATCCGTTTCATTTAGGTGAGACGGATTTTTTTTATTCGGATTATAAGATTGTAAGATAGTTGAGTCTAAGAGCGAAGCGATCTTATAGCGAAGCGATCTTGCAGCGAAGCGGTCTTTCAGCGAAGCGTATCTACTTCTTACCTATTTCCACAATCTCCAAACTCTGAATTTTATCGCCATCAATTTCAAATCGCAACATCGTTCGCACTTGATGAAATCCGTAAATGCCGCATGCACCCGGATTCATATGCAACAGGTTCAGTTCCTTGTCGAATTGTACTTTTAAAATGTGTGAATGTCCGCAGATGAACAATTTTGGTGGATTTTGTTTGATTTCGGTCCGAATCAACTGATTGTATTTCCCGGGATAACCGCCAATATGCGTAATCCAAACATCAACGCCTTCACACTGAAATCGGTTGTGGAGCGGGAATTCCATCCGCGCTTTATCGTCGTCAATATTTCCATACACCGCGCGAAGTGGTTTTAGTTTTTTAATCGTATCCGTCACGGTTAAATCACCAATGTCGCCGGCATGCCAGACTTCATCCGCTTGACGGACATACTTTAAAATAGTCTCATCGATATGACTGTGAGTATCGGAAAGTAGGAGGATTTTTTTCATTTTGCCACAAACCTGCCTGCCGGTAGGCAGGGACGCTAAGTCGCAAAGTTAACTATTTCTGATGTGAAATACACTGCAACAATTCGCCGAATTAAGAAAAATTAAACAAAATATCAACCAAAATCTTTGTAAATTTGGCGTCAATTATAATGTGAACATTGAACATTGAACATTGAACATTGAACATTGAACATTGAACATTGAACATTGAACATTGAACATTGAACATTGAACATTGAACACTGAACACTGAACACTGAACACTGAACACCAACTTGAGATACTTCATCGAATTAGCCTACAAAGGAACACACTACCACGGTTGGCAATTTCAGCCGAATGCAACCTCTGTACAAGAAACCGTAGATAAAGCACTTTCCCTTTTATTAAAAAAGGAAATTGCTATCGTTGGAGCAGGTCGAACCGATGCCGGAGTTCATGCTAAACAGATGTTTGCTCATTTTGATTTTGATGAAGTTATTGATGTGCCTCATTTAGTGCACAAACTCAATTCGTATTTACCCAAAGACATCGCGATTTTTACTATTCATCTCGTCCATGATGACGCCCATGCCCGATTTGACGCTAAAAAACGCACCTATGAATACCACATTCATACGCAGAAAAATGCGTTTGAAAGCGACGATTCATGGTATCATCCGTATAAAATGAATGTCGACAAAATGAATGAAGCATGTCAGTTGCTGTTCAACTACACCGATTTTGAATGTTTTTCTAAAGTACACACCGATGTCAATACATTCAATTGCACGATTTTTGAAGCGAACTGGAAGCAAGAAAATGATGCATTAGTTTTTACGATTTCGGCCGACCGTTTTCTCAGAAATATGGTACGAGCCATTGTGGGAACGATGATTAATATTGGCATGGAAAAAATATCATTAAACGAATTCATCCAAATTATTGAAAGCAAAGACCGAAACAAAGCAGGATTTTCAGTTCCCGCCCACGGATTGTATTTGACGAAAGTGGAATATGAATATGTATAGAAGAAAGAGAATAGAAAATAGAAAATAGAATATAGACTGACGATGTAAGAAAAAATCTGTGCGAATTTATCAAATTTCTTAGATCTATGTTCCAAAAAATAAAACATGTAAATTAATGCTTAAACCATAAAACAAAAACTTTGCGCTCCTTGCGACAAACTTGGCGTCCTTGCGGTAAAATAATGAGCCACGCGAATTAAAAAAATGAAAGCAAAAGCATTCGATACCCAGCTGTTCAAAAAAATCTTACGCTATACAAAACCCTATAAAAAAAGGTTTTATGGCGTGATTTTCTTTGCCGTTTCATTGGCTGTTTTTGCGGCAGTTCGGCCGTTGCTTTTAGCCGATGCGGTAGACGAATACATCAAACCAAAAAACCACAATGGTTTGATTAGTTATATTGTCATCATGGCTGTGACTTTACTCTTTGAAGTCTTCTCTCAGTTTTACTTTGTCTATTGGGCTAATTGGCTCGGACAAGACATCATCAAAGACATCCGAATCAAATTGTTCCAGCATATGCTCACGTTTCGAATGAAGTATTTCGACCACGCGCCAGTCGGACAATTGGTGACTCGCTCGGTCTCCGACATCGAGCAAATCGCCAAAATTTTCAGCCAAGGCTTATTCATGATCATCAGTGATTTGATGAAAATGGCGGCCTGCCTAATCATCATGTTTTGGATGAACTGGAAGCTATCCTTCATCGTCGTGGCCGCCATGCCCATACTAATGTATACCATTCGGGTTTTCCAACAAAAAATGCAAGTCGCTTTTGAAGAAGTTCGGAGTCAAGTCGCCCATCTCAATACCTTCGTACAAGAACGCCTAACAGGCATGAAAATCGTCCAACTCTTCAACCGAGAACAAATCGAACACCAAAAGTTCATCGAAATTAACGAAAAACACAACAAGGCTTGGTTAAAAACCATACTATACAACTCCATATTCTTCCCTTTTGCCGATATCATTTCGTCCATTGCATTGGGATTTGTCATCTATTATGGTAGTCTTCAAATCATCGGCGGAAGTGAATTAACTACACAAGGGCAGATGACCGCTTACATTATGTTCATCGGGTTTTTATTCAGTCCATTGCGCCAAATTGCAGATAAATTCAACGAGATGCAAATGGGTATGATTTCGGCCAACCGAGTATTCGACATACTAGAAACCGAAGAAGAAGTCCAGCAAAGCGGCACAATTAAAGCACCACATTTCGAAGGAGACATCAAGTTTGAAAATGTTCGTTTTAGTTACGTAAAAGGAGAAGAAGTACTAAAAGGGATTAATTTCGATGTCCAAGCCGGACAAACCATTGCCATCGTCGGTTCTACTGGCGCAGGAAAATCAACCATCATCAACCTGCTCAATCGGTTTTACGAAATCGACTCGGGTGCCATTTACATTGACAACCACAACATCAATGTATTTGATTTGAGCAGTTTACGCCAACAAATCGCAGTGGTATTGCAAGATGTTTTTCTTTTTGCCGACACTATTTTTCACAATATTACACTTCATAATCCAACCATTTCACGAGAAGACGTGATTCGAGCGGCGCAAAAAATTGGTGTACACAATTTCATCATGAGCTTGCCCGAAGGCTACGATTTTGATGTGAAAGAACGAGGAGTTATGCTTTCCTCTGGACAACGGCAACTGATTGCATTTTTGCGCGCGTATGTGTGCAATCCTAGTATCTTGATATTGGACGAAGCTACTTCTTCTATCGATACCTACAGCGAAGAACTCATCCAAAATGCAACTGAAACCATTACCAAAGGTCGAACCTCCATTGTCATCGCCCATCGCTTGGCTACCATCGTAAATGCCGATGTCATCATTGTAATGGACAAAGGTCAAATCGTCGAATACGGCAGTCATTTTGAACTGCTTAATAAGCAAGATGGGTATTATAAAAACTTGTACGAATCGCAGTTTTCTGTTGATCTCGAAAGGTAGTTTTCTCTGTTTGCTATGTTCAAGTGAAACGCTTCTTCCTAATAATGATAAAACCTATGTTTCTATGTGTTTAAAAAGATCACGTAAGTTCATGGTAGATTCATTAGAAAAAAAATAAAACATCCGATCTAAATAAAAAAAAAGATGTATCTATGTAGTCCAAAAAACACCTTAAATCCGAAACGACATGGCCTTCACCACAGCAATTTCCGACCATCGCACGCCCTTAAGAACAAATATTTGGTTCAAATTGTTCATCGGTTTATTCCTTGTCTGTTGGATCAATTCCTACATCGGAAACACCGACACCGCCAACTGGTTACTCGAAAACACACTCGTTTTTCTCTTCCTCGGATTCCTGATTTTTACGTATAAAAAATTCCAATTCAGCGATGTGAGTTACTTACTCATTTGCGTTTACTTATGCCTTCATGTGTACGGTTCCAAATACACCTACGCCGAAAACCCTTTTGGCTATTGGCTCAAAGATTATTTCGAGTTATCCCGCAATCACTACGACCGTATTGTGCATTTTAGTTTCGGATTCTTACTCGCTTACCCCATGCGCGAAATGTTTCTGAAATGGCTGAAGTTCCCGGCGTGGGTGGCGTGGACATTACCCATCGAAATCACACTCTCCATCAGCGGATTTTACGAACTCATCGAATGGGCCGTCGCCGATATTTTCTTCAAGGCTCAAGGCGATGCCTATCTCGGAACCCAAGGCGATATTTGGGACGCACAAAAAGATATTTTCTTAGCTTTTTCCGGTGCCATAATTGCTACCACTATTGTGTCCTTAATTAGAAAGTTTAGCAACGTAAAGTAAGTCACTTCTTGTGCAATCAAACAGTCATTGCGAGCGAATCGACCTGTTCGCCATTGGCGAAAGCAATCTTTCACTTTTTATTTTGAACAGCTTTTTCCTGCTTTTCACTACAATTTTTGGCATTACAAACTATTTTATGGGTCATAAAAAGCGCTTCCGTTGGTCGCATTTTTACCACCCTAAAATTACGTTTTCCATTACCAAAAGATTTTCGTTTCAATCAGGGCTATTAAACCTAACCGGTTTTTGAAACCTGTTAGGATTGGCAAAATAAAGAAATAGTTGCAAGCACATATTTTCAAAATATTTCCGTAAATTCGCAACTTCAATTTAATAAAGAAATCTATAGTTATGAAATACGATATTATTGTTTTAGGAAGTGGTCCAGGCGGTTATGTTACCGCTATTCGTGCCTCACAATTAGGCTTCAAAGTCGCCATCATTGAAAAAGAAAGCTTAGGCGGAGTTTGCTTGAATTGGGGTTGCATTCCAACCAAAGCATTATTAAAATCAGCCCAAGTTTTTGATTACCTAAAACATGCATCCGACTACGGATTAACCATCAAAGAATTTGATAAGGACTTTGGTGCGGTTGTAAAGCGTTCACGTGACGTGGCAGACGGAATGAGCAAAGGTGTTCAGTTCTTAATGAAAAAAAATAAAATTGACGTCATCGACGGATTTGGAAAAATAAAACCGGGCAAAAAAGTAGACGTAACGGCAGCCGACGGAAAAGTTACTGAATATTCAGCCGATCATATCATCATCGCAACTGGCGCTCGTTCTCGCGAATTACCAAACCTTCCGCAAGATGGTGTAAAAGTAATCGGTTACCGTCAAGCAATGACGTTACCTTCGCAACCTAAAAAGATGATTATTGTGGGCTCGGGTGCAATCGGTGTTGAGTTTGCCCATTTTTACAACGCAATGGGAACCGAAGTTACAATTGTTGAATTCATGCCGAACATTGTTCCGGTAGAAGACGAAGACATCTCGAAACAAATGGAGCGTTCGATGAAAAAAGCAGGTGTGAATATTATGACGAATTCATCAGTAGAAAAAATTGATACCTCTGGAAACGGCGTAAAAGCATTCGTGAAAACGGCTAAAGGCGAAGAAGTTTTAGAAGCCGACATCTTATTATCGGCAGTCGGAATCAAAACCAACATCGAAAACATCGGTCTAGAAGAAGTAGGAATCGCAACTGATAAAGATAAAATTTTAGTAAACGCCTATAACCAAACCAACGTTCCAGGTTACTACGCCATTGGTGATGTAACTCCAGGTCAGGCTTTGGCTCACGTAGCATCTGCAGAAGGAATCAATTGCGTAGAAAAAATCGCAGGTTTACACGTTGAACCGATTGATTACGGAAACGTTCCGGGTTGTACGTATGCAACACCCGAAATTGCGTCTGTTGGTTTAACCGAAAAGCAAGCCAAAGAAAAAGGATACGAATTGAAAATTGGTAAATTCCCGTTCACGGCATCCGGAAAAGCAAAAGCGGCTGGCACTCCAGACGGATTTGTAAAAGTAATTTTCGATGCCAAATACGGCGAATGGTTAGGTTGCCACATGATTGGCGCTGGCGTTACCGATATGATTGCCGAAGCTGTAGTAGCCCGCAAATTAGAAACTACCGGTCACGAAATCTTAAAAGCCATTCATCCGCATCCAACTATGAGCGAAGCAGTTATGGAAGCCGTTGCTGATGCGTATGGCGAAGTAATACATTTATGATTGTAAGACTATAAGACTTTAAGATTTAATCCGCTTAGTGAAAACTAGACGGATTTTTTTTATTACAACAATTACACTATTTTTATAATCTTAAAAAAAAAAATGAAAAAGTTTTACCTATTACTTTACTTTCTTTTCATTCTAAGCACAACTTTTGCGCAGACATTTTCAGGAGCAACAGGTCCAATTACAGATGATGGACAGCCCAATGAATACGTGGTTTCTGTCAGCGGAGCTCAATTTTCGAACTTAAATACGAGTTTAGGTTTGACACAAGTTTGTTTGAATATAACGCATACGTGGAATTCCGATTTAAATGTATTTCTCGTTTCACCCAACGGAACAATGGTTAACTTGTTTTCGGGTATAGGTGGCGATGGCGATAATTTTACCAATACCTGTTTAAATCAATCGGCTCCTACTTCAATAAATACGGGTAGCTCGCCATTTACAGGAACATTCAAACCTCAAGAAACTTTAGGAAACTTCAACAACGGTCAAAATGGAAATGGAGTTTGGAAATTGCGAATCATAGATACGTATGCCTTTGCTGATACTGGTTCTGTACTAAGTTGGAGTATTACCTTTGGCTCCAATGCGCCTACTCCATTTGCGTTTACTTCGTCCAATTTGCCCATCGTGATCATCAATACAAATGGAGTTCAGATTCAGGACGAACCGTCGATTAATGCCACGATGGGGATCATTTATAACGGAGTTGGGGCAACTAATTTGGTTACTGACGCACCTAACGATTACAACGGAAACATCTTAATCGAATACCGTGGAAACTATTCGCAGAGCCTGCCTCAAAAACCCTATAAAATTGAAACGATTGACGCAGCCAATGCCGAGTTGGACGTATCCCTTTTAGGAATGCCTGCAGAGCACGACTGGTTATTAATTGCTAATTACAACGATAAAGTTTTTATGCGAAATACTTTAGCCTATAACCTGTTTACGAATATGGGACATTATGCCACGCGCCATCAATATTGCGAAGTTGTAGTTAATGGAAGTTATCAAGGCATTTACATTCTAATGGAAAGCATTAAACGTGATAACAACCGCGTTGACATTGCCAAACTAGATCCCGATGAAAACTCGGGCCTCGATTTGACGGGTGGTTATATTTTGAAAAATGACTTGTCGAATTCGAATGATAGTTGGCTACTTAACTTTAACCCTATCGATCATCCTGACTTAGATATTCGTTTAATATATGAATATCCTAAACCCGAGACTATTTCGCTACAACAAAAAACCTATATTCAAAGCTTCATCAACGATTATGAAACGGCTCTGTACAGTAGCAATTTTAGTTCACCAACATCGGGTTACAGAAATTTTATCGATACCAATTCGTTTATTGATTACTTTATTGTGAATGAATTATCAAGAAATAACGACGGGTTCAAAAAAAGCGTCTTTTTTCACAAAGGCAAAAATACTGCTACTGCCATTGGTAAATTAAAAGCTGGACCTGTTTGGGATTTCGATTGGGCTTGGAAAAACATCAATGAATGTTCCATTTTCTCAGCAACTGATGGTTCTGGTTGGGCACATTTGGTTAACAATTGCAATCCTGACAATTATTCAACGGGTTGGCATGTGCGCCTTTTACAAGATACTAGCTTTCAAAATGAACTCCGTTGCCGATGGAATGAGTTAAGAACCACTATTTTGAGTGAAACCGCTTTATTTAATTATATTGACACTAATGCACTCTATTTAAATCAGGCACAAATCCGTCATTTTGATCGTTGGGGTAATTTAGGACTCAATACAGGGGCGCCCGAAGTTGATCCTGACCCAAATACTTTTGCAGGACAAATAACTAAATTTAAAAACTGGATAAGCCTGCGTTTGGATTGGCTTGACGAAAACATACCGGGCAACCCGGCTGCTTGTAGCCTCTCTACTTCGGAAAACACATCAAATACACTACAATTATATCCAAATCCTGCCGATGATTATTTCTTTATTCAATCGTCTGATTGGACTGCAAATACTACTGCAAAAATTCGTATTATTGACCTTTTCGGAAGAACAATCCACCAAACCACAATCGAGAACTCGAACGAATCTATTACTATTTCTAACTATCAATCAGGAACCTATTTTGTTGAAGTTCTCACCGATACAAGTAAATTCATGACAAAACTTATTATTCAGTAATTGTGAAAAATATCTAATTAAAACTTCACTATCAAAACAAAATCCTAAATTTACAGACCAAAAAAAATACAATGAATAGTCTTAAAAAATCAATTCTTACACTTCTAGTTTGTTTAATCGGAACATCATCGCATTTCGCTCAAGAACGCCATCTCAAAAACATCAAAAAACTGACTTTTTGTGGTGATAATGCCGAAGCGTATTTCAGTCCGAATAGCCAAAACTTAACGCTACAAGTCACCAATACAGCATTCGGCGTACCGTGCGACCAAATTTTTATGCTCGATTTGCAAGAAAAAGAAATCAATCCGAAAAGTCTAAAGCTGATTTCAACGGGTAAAGGAAGGACCACGTGTTCGTATTACATGCCCGATGGCAAACACATTTTATATGCTTCGACCCACGAAGGCAATGAAGCATGTCCCGCCCCACCTAAACCGCGCGACGGAAAATACTTATGGGCGGTGTATCCCGAATTTGATATTTATATTTCCGATTTGAACGGAAAAATCGTAAAAAAACTGACGGATACGCCAGGTTACGACGCTGAAGCAGTCGTTTCTCCCGACGGAAAAAAAATAGCATTCACCAGTACACGCAGTGGCGATTTAGAATTGTGGGTCATGGATGTTGATGGTTCCAATTTGAAACAAATTACCAATGGTTTAGGCTATGATGGTGGAAGTTTCTTTTCTCCCGACAGCAAAAAATTAGTGTTTCGGTCGTCGCGTCCGAAAACTGCAGAAGCCATAGCCGAATACAAACAACTGTTGAGTGAAAATGTAGTCGCACCCACCGAAATGGAAATCTATACGTGCAACATCGACGGAACCGATTTAAAGCAAATCACCCATCTAGGAAAAGCGAATTGGGCGCCATACTTCCACCCTTCCGGAAAAAAAATCATTTTTTCGTCGAATCATCACTCAACTCGTGGTTACGATTTTCAGTTGTATATGATTGACACTACAGGTGAAAACTTAAAACAAATTACATTCGAAAGTGAATTCAACGCCTTTCCTATGTTTTCTCCTGATGGAAAGAAACTAGTGTTTTCAAGCAATCGTCAGCAAGAAAAAGCACGCGAAACTAATGTGTTTATTGCTGATTGGGTAGATGCAGATGAAACCGAATACGCCAATTCAACCGAACTTAAAAAACACATTTCGTATTTAGCTTCCGATGAATTAAAAGGACGATTAACCGGTTCAAAAGAGGAAAAAATAGCCGCGGATTATTTGTCCAAACAATTAAAATCATTGGGATTGCAGCCGTTTGAGAAAAACAGTTACTTACAAAATTTCAATTATAAAGTGCGTTTGAATCCGCACGACTCATTAGACGTAAAAGACAATTCGGGTCGGAATGTAATCGGATATTTAGACAACAAAGCATCGAAAACCATTGTCATTGGTGCGCATTACGATCACCTCGGATTGAACGAACACAACAATTCGACCAAACCGAATTCAAAAGGAGAAATTCACAATGGTGCTGACGATAATGCCTCGGGAGTTGCCGCTGTTTTAGAATTGGCGCGCATGTATTCGAAAAATACTACCGTAGAAAATGTCAATTATGTATTTGCTTTATTTTCAGGTGAAGAAGACGGATTGATCGGTTCAAAAAAGTTAGCTGAAACCATCAAAACTAAATACCCAAATGTAGTAACCATGCTCAACATGGATATGGTGGGAAGGCTCAATGACAAAAAAGAAATGACGGTTGGTGGCATTGGTACGAGTCCAATTTTTACCAAATTGGCAGAAAAGAATAAACCAGCGGGATTCAATATTACGTTAGACCAAAGCGGAATTGGTCCATCTGATCATACTTCATTTTATTTAAAAGATATTCCAGTTTTATTTTTCTTTACCGGAACGCACGCAGATTACCACAAACCCTCAGACGATGAGGATAAAATCAATTATTACGGTGTGAAAAACATTACGGATTATGCGTTCCGATTACTATCGGACATCAGCAATGAAAGCACCGTTGAATTCACCAAAACAAAAATGAACGCCGAGAAAACTCGTCCGAAATACAAAGTGACTTTAGGTGTAATGCCCGATTATACGGATCATGGCGACGGATTGCACATTGATGGCGTTACCGATGGTCGACCTGCACAAGTTGCCGGAATCATGGAAGGCGACATCATCACTAAAATCGGCACCTGCGAAATCAAAGAAGTGTACGGTTATATGGAATGCCTCGGAAAAATCAATTCGGGCGACGAATTGCCTGTAACCTTCAAACGCAAAGGAGAACTTATAACAGTAACTGTAAAATTTTAATTCACACTTATTCTATTCTTATGAAAACAATTCAACGCTTATTTATCCTAACCTTACTTCTAAACGCTACATTTATTTATGCTCAAAATGGTTTCATAGAAATTGAAGTACGTGATTCCGTTTCCTTAAAAGCAATCAGCTACGAATACAACATTATGGCTACAAACAGTTTTGACGTTGATATGGAAGATTACGAGGATAACGAAAACATCAATAAGATGAAATCCAAAAACAAAGAAAAAATGGCACTTTCTACTATTGAAACATTTTTAAAGGACAACAAGTACAACTATAAATCGCTGAATGATACCAATTATAACATCGGTAGTAATATATACGGTTTTGACGTAGCTAGCGAGGGTTACACAGTTTTTGTCAGTTCCTTAAGCGATTTAAAAAAAATAACAAATGAGCTAAAAGGTACTGAAGGAATTTCGGGTTCAGTGACAAAAGTAATTTATGAAGAAAGCAGTAAGTACGAAGATATTTTGCTTAAAAAGATTATCGATCAGTCGAAAGTGAAAGCACAAAAAATAGCTTCGTTGTCGGGATTAACTCTTGGGAAAATTATCGAAGTGAAAGATTCAACAGATTCGGGTGATGCTAGTTTTATGAGCATAATGACTAGACTTCAACGCTTCGGAAAAAACAGTTGGCCTGCTTCCGATCTGGAATCCACCAGTTATTCAAAAAGCTACATCATCAAATTTAAAGCCGACTAAAACTTCGAAATCATACTAAAATCCGCTACAACTGTCAGCGGATTTTTTTTATGTACCAGTTGTTCTATTCTCGAAATTATCTTGATCTATTCTCTGCTATAAGGAAAGTGAATAAAAATAATTGAAACATTAAAATGATTTAACTCAGTAAAAAACAAACAAATAAATTGTATATTTGGAAGTGATGTTTGACTTACATAACAAAAAAACGTACAATGAAAGTTCACTTAAAAACACCCGAATCACTGAAATCCTTTTTCTTGGAGTTGGGCGAGCTTTCTTATTTCGCTGGTAGATTTTTTGGAGAAGTCACAAAAAAACCATTTGAATTTCAAGAATTTATTCGACAGTGCTATTACATGGGCAATCGTTCACTATTGCTTGTTGGTGTAACTGGCCTTATTATTGGTTTAGTTTTTACCTTGCAATCACGGCCCACATTAGAAAATTTCGGAGCTGAATCGTGGATTCCATCGATGGTGAGTGTTTCCATAATCCGAGAAATCGGACCCATAATAACCGCTTTAATTTGCGCGGGTCGAATTGGTTCAGGAATTGGTGCAGAATTAGGTTCGATGCGAGTAACCGAGCAAATAGATGCCATGGAAGTTTCGGGTACTAATCCGTTTAAATATTTAGTGGTAACTCGAATTTTGGCAACCACCTTTATGCTACCGCTTTTAGTATTTTTTGGCGACGCCATTGCTATTTATGGTTCATACCTTGTTGAGAATTTCAAAGGAGATGTGTCGTTTACTTTATACACCAACCAAGTAATTCATATTTTAGAATTTAGCGATGTGATACCGTCTACCATAAAAAGTTTCTTTTTTGGTTTTGCCATCGGATTAGTGGGCTGTTATAAAGGATACAATTGTAAAAAAGGAACGGCCGGTGTAGGAAAAGCAGCAAATGCAGCGGTAGTGTACACATCGATGTTACTATTTATAATTGATTTTGTTGCCGTTTTTGTGACTAATATTTTTTATGATTTATGAAAAATTCGTCAGCTATACAACCCATTATTCAGATTAAAGATTTATGCAAAAGCTTTGGTGCAAATCATGTACTAGATGGATTTCACTTAAGTTTATATGAAGGCGAAAATTTAGTAGTGATGGGCAAATCGGGTTCTGGAAAATCGGTCATGATTAAATGTCTGATTGGCTTAGAAGAAATTGATCGTGGTTCGATTACCATCATGGACAAAGATATGGCGAATATTAGTCCCGATGATTTAAACGAAATTAGAACCGAAGTTGGATTTCTTTTTCAAGGTAGCGCTTTGTACGATTCGATGTCGGTGCGAGAAAATCTAGAATTTCCGTTGCGCAGACATACCAAAAAATTCGGACAAGTTAAAGATACTACGCCATTAGTACTGGAAGCACTCAAAAGTGTTGGACTTGAAA
This sequence comes from uncultured Bacteroidota bacterium, assembly GCA_903902795.1. Classification (GTDB taxonomy): domain Bacteria; phylum Bacteroidota; class Bacteroidia; order Flavobacteriales; family Flavobacteriaceae; genus Flavobacterium. The sequence goes on along the minus strand of CAIUWH010000005.1, from coordinate 2,350 downwards.
ACGCGATTAACTTAATGCCCAGCGAATTGTCGGGAGGAATGAAACGTCGAATCGCTTTAGCCCGAACATTAATTTTAAAGCCCAAAATCATTTTATATGATGAACCCACCACTGGTCTTGATCCAATCACATCCAAAGAAATTATTTTGCTCATGAAATCGATTCAAGAAAAATACAAAACCTCATCCATCATTATTACACATGATATTGATTGTGCGCGAGTAGTAGCAAACAGAATGATTTTATTGATTGATGGAATCAATTATGCCGAAGGAACTTTTCAAGAATTATCGTCTTCAACAGACCCAAAAATTGAAGCATTTTTTAAATAATAACCACCATGGAAAAAACAAGCAATCAAAAAATTCAATTAGGGCTTTTTGTCCTTTTAGGATCTATCTTATTTATCGGTGCAATTTATTTTGTTGGCAACAAACAGGATATGTTCAACAAAACCATTGAAATTAATGCCCTATTTAGCAATATTAATGGCTTACAAAAAGGAAATAATGTACGATTTTCGGGCATAAATGTGGGTACGGTTCAAGAGATTGAAATTGTAAACGACTCGACCATCAGAGTGGAAATGAAAATTGAACAAAGCATCATGGAGCACATTAAGAAAGATGCTGTTGCCTCGATTACATCAGACGGTTTGGTTGGAAATATGATTGTGAATATTATACCAGGAAATCATTCAAATAATCCTGTACAACCCGGAGATACAATCCTTTCCTTAAATAAAGTTACCACTGAAGAACTTATGAAAACACTAAGTTCTACAAGTGATAATGCAAATGTGATAACTGCCAATTTAGCGGAAATAACTACTCAAATTACCCGCGGAAAAGGTACAGTTGGAATGTTGATTAACGATGCCGATTTAAGTGATGATTTAAGACAAACCATTCACTATTTAAAAATTACGAGTCGTGGAACCTCTGAATCGGTTGCCAATTTGAATAAAATCATCAATAAATTGGACAATAAAGACAATGTTATTGGTGTGTTACAGGACACTGCGGTAGCCCAAAACATCAAGAATGTTATTGCTAATTTAGAAAAATCGAGCGGTCAAATAGATCAAGTAGTCAACAATTTAAATTCTACCATAACCAATATGAAAGAAGGGAAAGGAGCCATAAATTACCTTTCAAACGACCCTAAGTTAGTCAAGCAAATCGATTCTACGATGAATACTATCAACCAAGCAAGTAACAAACTAAACGAAAACTTAGAAGCTTTAAAAAGTAATTTCTTATTCCGTGGGTATTATAAAAAACAAGCAAAAGAGAAAAATAAAAAAATAAATGAGAAAAAATGACCAAACTAACGGCAATAAAAATTATTCACACGCTTATTTGGATATTTTTTAATATCGTTTTGTTTTACTTGTATTATGCCGTTATTTCAAATAAAATTGATCGTTATGTTTGGATAGGACTAAGTTTATTTGTTTTAGAAGGTTTGGTATTATTAATTTTTAATAAACAATGTCCTCTGACAATAGTAGCCCGGCGCTATTCGAATTCAAACCAACATAATTTCGACATCTATTTGCCTAACTGGCTCGCAAAATACAATAAACCAATCTATACCATTCTGCTACTAGGTGTCATTGTTATGCTTTTATTTCGTTTATTTTAAATTGAAACTCTTTACATTTGAAAACCTAGTTCAAAATAGAATCTGCACAAAGTAAATAGTTAGCTGCAACCTTAGACAAAAAAGCAGAATATGAATAAAATAATAGTGCTTACATTTTTTCTAAGTTTAACCATTTCGGCTTTTTCTCAGTCGAATGAGGCAAAATATTTTCGTAGAATTAAGGGTGATATTATAGACCCAAATGGTAATCGTTTCATCATTAAAGCTACAAATGTCAGTTGTTGGCTTTATCAAGAGAATTACATTTTTGGGGGTGCACAAAATGTACATAAAATTACAGCGGAAAATTTGAATGAAATTCTCGGCATGAACGCTTACGGCAATTTCTCGAAACAGATGATGGAGAATTTCATAACTGAAGAAGATATACGCCTCATAAAGAAAATGGGGTTTAATTCTATAAGAGTTGGCTTTTCAGCGGAGTCATTTGACAACGACTCTATAAAAAAAGTGCTATTTTCTACTTTAGATAATCTTTTACCCACTTTTAAAGAAAACAATGTAGCCATTATACTTTCAATGATTCATGCAGCTAAGCCTCAAAATACTTTATGGGTTTCAAATTATACGAAAGGAGCAACAGTTTTGTGGGACTCTGAAGAAGCAAAGATAAAGACAGCTGCTATATGGTCAGAAATAGCTCAACATTACAAAGACGAACAAATCATTTTAGGGTACGATT
>CAIUWH010000004.1 GCA_903902795.1 uncultured Bacteroidota bacterium | reverse complement strand
CTCAAACCCACAAGACATGCACGAAGAAGTACTTCATGTAATTGCAAAATACCCTAATATTTGCAAACACATACACTTGCCTGTTCAATCTGGAAGTAATCGAATTCTAAAGGAAATGAATCGTTTGCACAGTCGGGAAGAATACATGACATTGATTGACAAAATCAGAACCATCATACCCAATTGCTCCATTTCGCAAGATATGATTGCAGGTTTTCCAACAGAGACCGAAGAAGACCATCAAGATACCTTGAGTTTAATGGACTATGTCAAATATAATTTTGGTTATATGTATTCCTATTCCGAACGCCCAGGCACATTAGCCGGACGCAAAATGGAAGACGATGTTACTGAAGAAACCAAAGCTAGACGTTTACAAGAAATTGTAGACTTACAACAACAACACGCTTGGTTTCGATCAGAAGAATTTATTGGGCAAACCGTGGAAGTATTAGTGGAAAAAGTATCTAAAAAATCAAAAGAAGAATTTTCAGGACGCAATTCACAGAGCATCACAGTGGTATTCCCTAAAGAAAATTATAAAATAGGTGATTTTGTCAATGTAAAAATAACTTCTTGCACCAGCGGAACTCTAAAAGGCGAAGCGGTTGGATTAAGTGAAATGAATTAATAAAATTAATTAGCGATTAACAAAAGAGATTGCTTCGAAGCTCGCAATGAAAGTATGGAAACAGTTCAATCAATAAAACAACGATTTGAAATTATTGGGAATGACCCAAAATTAAATCGCGCCATAGAAAAAGCAATTCAGGTGGCTCCTACCGATATTTCGGTATTAGTAATCGGTGAAAGTGGAGTTGGAAAAGAAAGTATTCCAAAGATAATTCATTCACTTTCGCATCGAAAACACGGAAAATATATAGCTGTCAACTGCGGAGCAATTCCTGAAGGAACTATTGATAGTGAACTTTTTGGACACGAAAAAGGGGCCTTTACAGGAGCCACCAGTACACGTGAAGGCTATTTTGAAGTAGCCAATGGCGGAACTATTTTCTTAGACGAAGTAGGCGAATTGCCTTTAACCACTCAAGTGCGATTGTTGCGTGTTTTGGAAAATGGCGAATTCATTAAAGTGGGTTCGTCCCAAGTCCAAAAAACTAACGTTCGAATTGTAGCTGCTACCAATGTGAATTTATTCAACGCGATTGAAAAAGGGAAGTTTAGAGAAGATTTGTATTACCGATTAAGCACAGTAGATATTGGCTTGCCACCTTTGCGAGAACGTAAAGATGATATTCATTTATTGTTTCGAAAATTTGCAGCCGATTTTGCTCATAAATATAAAATGCCAGCATTAAAATTGGATGAAAATGCCGTTCAGTTGTTACAGAAATTTCGCTGGAGTGGAAACATTCGTCAGTTGCGCAATGTAGCCGAACAACTTTCGGTATTAGAAACCAATAGAGACATCACGGCAGTAACACTACAATCCTACTTACCTACCGAAGGCACGCATTTGCCTTCTGTAATTAGCGACAAAAAAAGCGATAGTGATTTCAACACCGAAAGAGAAATTTTATACAAAGTACTTTTCGACATGAAAAGTGATTTGCATGATTTGAAAAAACTCACTTTAGAGTTAATGAAAAACGGCAGTTCGAAAGT
>CAIUWH010000003.1 GCA_903902795.1 uncultured Bacteroidota bacterium | reverse complement strand
CTTCTATTTTCTATGTTCTATATTCTTACTTCTTTTTCTGCGTTCTGCTACTGCGTTCTGCATTCTGCCAACTGAACACTGCCTTCTTGCTTCTATTTTCTATGTTCTATATTCTTACTTCTTTTTCTGCGTTCTGCTACTGCGTTCTGCATTCTGCCAACTGAACACTGCCTTCTTACTTCTGCATTCTGCATTCTGCATTCTGCCTTCTGCCCACCGAACACTGATCACTGAACACTGAACACTACCTTCCGCTTCATTCCTTTTTGCACTTTTGTGCCAAATAGCAGTATATTTGTAGCATGATAAACGTTTTAATCATCGACAACTACGACAGCTTTACCTACAATTTAGTGCACTATTTTGAAGAACTCGATTGTAACGTCACCGTGTACCGAAACGACGAACTAGACCTAATCGACGTGCAACCGTTTCATAAAATCGTCTTGTCACCCGGACCCGGATTACCCGATCAAGCCGGTTTGTTAAAAGCCATCATCGCAGCGTATGCGCCTACCAAAAGTATCCTCGGCGTTTGCTTGGGTCAACAAGCGATTGCAGAAGTTTTTGGCGGAAGTTTAATTAATTTAGAATCAGTGTATCACGGAGTTTCATCTAAAGTCACCATTCTAGAAAAAAATGATCCGATTTTCATCGGACTTCCAAGTGAAATTGAAGTCGGCCGCTACCATTCGTGGGTCGTGAATCGTTCTAACTTCCCCGATTGTCTCAGCATCACATCGGTTGATGGTCAGGACCAAATCATGTCATTACGCCACAAAAGCCTCAATGTGTGCGCAGTACAATTCCACCCTGAAAGTATTCTCACACCTTTTGGAAAACAATTACTTCGGAATTGGATTAACTCCTGACTCATAGTTGCAATTGCTTCAAAAATTTAATATAGAAAACAATAACTTTATATAATTCTATTTAAACAACTGATTATAAAATTTTTATACCATCAAAATAGATTTTTTCTATTGCTGTTTTTTCAACGAATAATCCAACTTATTAACAAAAGTATGGATTTTTCAAGTAAATGACTAAATTTGACTGATTTTGAATAAGTTAACGCTAAAAAATTATCGATTATGGGTCTTTTTGGAAAAACAGAGAAGAAAATCATCGCCGACCTTTGCAAGAAAAGTGAAGACATTGGCAAAGACATCTCCAACGAAATTGACGAACTATTTAATGAATTGAAATCCGATTACGATGAAAACAAGCAAGTAGTCAAAGAATTTAGCGACTTTGTCAATCAAATCAAATCGAAGTTAGACCCTGAAGAAGCTTCACGATTAGTCGAGTTTACTTCCAAAGTATCCAAAGTAAAACGTTGTGCTAAAAAAGGCGTGGAAGCGATGCGCGAACTTTCGCGCGACCAACGCAAAGCGACCCGTGAAACGGTGCGTGAATACCAAGAATATTTGTACACATAAACTAACGCGTAAATACTAGTTTAGTTCCGCTACTTAAATTCGAATCAAAAGCATAACCATCGTAATTGAATCCTTTCAAATCCTCAATGGTCTCCGCATTGGAATCTATAATATATCGTACCATCAATCCTCTCGCCTTTTTTGCAAAGAAGCTAATCATTTTCAATTGGCCATCTTTATAATCTTTAAACTCCGGAGTTATAACTGGAACTTTTAAAGACTTCGCATCCACTGCGCTAAAATACTCGTTGCTCGCCAAATTGATGAATAACTCGTCTTTCTGCAATTCACTATTTAAGGTTTTGGTAATGGTTTTCTTCCAAAATTCATACAAGTTTTTATTGCCTCCAATAGCAATCGAAGTTCCCATTTCCAATCGATACGGCTGCATTAAATCGAGCGGTTTCAATAAACCATACAATCCGGAAAGAATTCGGAGTTTGTCTTGTAAATCGTCTAATTTCGTTTCAGGTAACGAATAAACGTCTAGACCTGTATACACCTCACCATCAAAAGCATAAACGGCCGGACGTGCGTTTTCGGCAGTAAACGGCGTTTGCCATTCTTGATTGCGCTGCCAATTCAGCTCCGCCAACTTATCGGATATGTCCATTAGCTCCGACAAATCTTTGGGCTTTTTCTTTTTCAATGTTTTTTGAATGGTCGTTGCTTCCTTTAAGAAGTGCGGTTCAGAAAACTTCTTCGTAGGCAATTCCTTTTCAAAATTTAATGATTTAGCGGGAGAGATGACAATTTTCATAGTGCTGTTTTATGATTCCAAAAATACAAATAATGACCTTCTTTGATTCTGTTCCGAATGATTTGTTTCGATAAAATTATTGAAGAAATCTATTTTAATTAGAATTCCGTTCAACAAAATACTACGTACTTCTAATTTTTGTGTTCTAAATTACGTGTAAAATGCTGCTGCAATTTTAAAAAAAAAAACATATTCTTAATCATTTGGTAACGTAAATAAATATGCGAACTAATCCCTTTTTCGTAACTTTAAGAAAAAGTAAGTCATGGAAACAAATTGGGTTATTATTGGAATTGTTGTGTTACTCTGTCTTGTACTAGTTTACTTTCTAATTAGACGCAACCTCACAGACGAAAAGGAATACGAAGAATATCTCACTGAAAATGACGAAACTCAATACATAGACAAATCGGACGACGACGATTTGTAGTTCCTTATTTTTGAATCTTACAATACTATACTATTCGACCATCTTCCATGGTTACGATTCGGTTTGTACGTGCTGCAAAATCGGCATCATGTGTAACAATCAAAAGTGTTTGTTGTTTTTCTATCGTTAACTTCTTGAAAATATCAAAAACCAAATCGCTGTTTCTTTTATCCAAATTCCCCGTGGGTTCATCACCCATAATAATCAACGGATTGTTTATTAATGCACGAGCGATAGCAACCCGCTGTTTTTGTCCTCCGCTCAATTGATTAGGCATTTTCAATGCTTGGTCTTGCATGTCTAAGGTTCGTAAATGTTCCATAGCACTGTGTTCAATCTCTTGATCAGATAGCTTACCGAGTTTCATACCGGGTAACATTACATTTTTCAACACATTATATTCGGATAATAAATAATGAAACTGAAACACAAAGCCAATATTTTCATTTCTAATTTGCGCTAAATCCTTGTCTGGTTTACCGGTTATCAATTGTTCATGAATGTATAATTCGCCTTCATAATCGGTATCCATTGTAGAAAGTAAGTAGAGCAAAGTCGATTTTCCGCAACCTGATTTCCCAACAATAGAAACAAACTCACCATGATCAATACTCATGTCAATTTCTTTCAACACCTGAAACTTAACTGGATCGTAGAAGTATTTGGTTAACTTTTTGGTTTCTAAAACTTTGTTACTCATTTTAAATTGATTTCAATTCTACTGTTACAGCTCCAATTTGTGGAAATCTGTGGAATCTGTGTTCTATTTTCCTCTAATAATTTCTACCGGATCGACTTTACTTGCTTTGACTGCGGGAAACAAACCTGCAATCAATGTCGTGATTAATGCAAACGTAATTCCGATGACATAAAACATGGGATTATAATTGATTGGATACGTCGTGACTGTGGGCAATGAAGCTGTATTGAAGGGAATATTGTCGATAATGTTGGTAAAAATAAATCCGAATACCAACCCAAAAATCCCACCAGTAAACCCAATAATCAGTGAAAGTGAAATGAAAATCCATTTGACATCATTTCCTGAAAATCCGGTTGCTTTGAGAATCGCAATACTGTCCATTTTTTCAAAAATCATCATATTTAAGATGTTGTAAATTCCAAATCCTGCAACAATTAACAGTACTATTCCAACTGCATAGGAAATAATTGTTCTAACTGAGCTTCCTGTTTCAAACTGCGAGTTAGACGTTTGGTAATCAATAGTGTCCAAATTGAATTTTTCCTTAAATTCTTGTGCTACTTGAGGCGCGGTCGTAATGTCGTATAATTTCACCTGGATATCGGTTATATAATTGGTCGCTTCTCCCAATAATTTCTGAGCCATATCTAAAGAAGTATAACTCATTGTATCGTCTAATTCGGCTATGCCAATCTGAGAAATTCCAACAATTTTTAGGGAAGACAAATTGCCTTTAGCCGTTGTGATTTTGATGATATCGCCTATGGCCAACAACATTTTATCGGCCAAACCTTTGCCTATGATGATACTGTTGTTTTGTTCTAAATCGGCTATTTTACCTTCGATGATGTAATCGCTTAACGTAAATAATTTTTCTTCTGCTTGTACATCAATTCCGTTGATGACTCCCGCGATTTCTATCGTTCCCGAGTTAAAAAATACGGGTATCGTTATTTTAGGAGCAACATCAATGATGCGTGGGTCTTTTTTTAAATTAAAAATAATCGATTTGCTATTGTAAATGGCTTTTCCGCGGTCTTTGGGCTTTATCGAATTTACAAAGTTTACATCATTTCTGTAGTTGTCTGATAAATTAATAGGTTGATTTTCAGAAGGTTTAATTTCGTTGTACAATCGAACATGTGGCGTTCTATTTAGCATTAAACCATCGAGCAAATCGTTTAAACCGTTCATAAAACTCACCAACGAAATAAACATTGCGATACCAAAAGTTACACCTACTGCAGCCACAATAGTTTGTTTGAGTCGCGCTCGAAGTAAATGTATTGCAATATTAAATATGAGTTTGAAGTTCATTATTTGGGTTTATAGATGGTTTCGTTAGCGTTTAAACCTTCTAGAATTTCAGCGTTTTGGTAATCACTTAAACCAATTCTGACTTTCCGTTTTTCATCTTCATTAACTAAAACATACTCTTCGTCTATAAGATAACTTTTGGGAATTGTCAAGACTTCTTTTTTGGTTTGAATGATGATATTAGCTTCTGCAGTTAAATTTGGGTATAACTTGGCTGGCGGAACATCAAAATGTGCCTCGATTTTAAAGGTTCGTGAGCGTTCATCCATAATTGGATATATCTTATCTACCGTCGCATCGAATACTTTTCCTTTGTAGCTGTCTAAAGTTACCACTATTTTTTGACCTACTAACACACGAACCATGTCATTTTCATCTACATCTAACTCGAGTAAATAGGCATTTTTCTTTCCAATAATTGCTAATGGATTTTGAGGCGTAATCAGTGTTCCTTCTTTAACCAAAACATCAAACAATTCGCCCGAAAAAGCACTTTTTATTGTAAAATCACTTTGTGTTTTTTCGTTAATTCTGAGATTGATGTTGCTGCGATTCTGATCGTTTTTGAGTTGTGACCGCAGTTGTGATAATTGTTTTAAAGCCGACTCATAGTTGGATTTGGAATTTTTATAGGCCAATTCAACCCGTTCGTATTCTACCTCTGAAATGACTTTGTATTCCTTTATTTTTTTATTTCGATTGTAAATGGATAGATCTAATGCCAGTCGGTCTTTGGCTATTTGCACTTTACTTTCCATTTCCGAAATTTTGTCTTGAATATAACGACTGCTTTCTTGACTTAACTGATACGCCAAACGTGCATTTTCGGTATTGAGCGCTGCTTTTTCGCTTTCAATTTCGAATAAAGATTGACCTTGAGAAATGGACTGACCTACGGTAACATTAATCTTTTGTAGTACACCATTTACGGTGGAATAAACAGTATATTGATTTTCGGCTTTGATTACGCCAGAAGCATAAACACTTTCGGTCACATTTCCTTTTTTGGGTTGGATTGCTTCTAGTTCTTTTTTGGAACAGGAACTAAACACACAAAAAAATAAAGAGAAAACAACTATGGTATATCGCATTAGAATGATTTTAAAACGATTTGAAATGAACCATAAATATACGAAAAAATCAGGTAAGAAACGATATAAACAGGTTAATAATATACAACAAAAATCCCGAGCAAAAAACCCGGGATTTCCTATTTAACTTTATTATAGAATACTATTTCAATCCAGCCAAACTTTGTTCAATCGTTGCAATTTTAGACAACGCATCCGCTTCTTTTTTGCGTTCGTTGGCAATGACTTGTTCGGGTGCGCCGGCTACAAATTTCTCGTTGGACAATTTGCCTTGCACCGATTTCAAGAAACCTTTGGTGTAATTTAACTCTTCAGTCAATTTAGCAACTTCAGAGGCAACATCAATGTTTCCAGTAATCGGAATAAAATATTCATTTGATTTTACTCGGTACGACAACGCACCATCAACTTTCTCGGTAACATATTCTAACGAAGAAACATTACCTAATTTAATTATAATGCTATCAAAATACGATGATGCATTTTCGGCGTTTACAACTTTGAGTTCAATTACATCTTTAAACGGAATGTTTTTGTCTTTGCGAATGGTTCGAATACCTGAAATTACTTCCATAGTAAAATCGAAGTCAGCAAGTAATGACTCATTATACGACTTAGCTTTTGGCCATTCCGCTACAATTAATGCTTGCTGCGGACTTCTGTCAGCAATGTGCTGCCAAATTTCTTCGGTTATGAATGGCATGAATGGATGCAACAACTTCAAGTTGTTTTCCAACATTTCGATGGCTTTATCAAACGTCGCACGATCGATGGGTTGCTGGTACGCCGGCTTAATCATTTCTAAGAACCACGAACAGAAATCGTCCCAAACCAATTTATAAATACCCATCAGCGCATCTGAAATACGGTATTTATCAAAACTATCTTCTATTTCGGTTAGCGTGCGTTGCAATTTGGTTTCATACCATTCGATGGCCACTTTAGACGATTCGGGTTGAGCAATATCAACAACTTCCCAACCTTTGATCAATTTAAAGGCATTCCATATTTTGTTGGAAAACGCTTTTCCTTGATTGCACAATTCTTCATCAAACATAATGTCGTTACCCGCCGAAGCGCTCAGCAGCAATCCTACCCGAACTCCATCGGCACCGAATTTCTCAATTAACTCAAGTGGTTCGGGTGAATTTCCAAGTGATTTCGACATTTTACGACGCTGTTTATCGCGTACTAATCCGGTTAAATACACATTGGTAAATGGTTTTTCTCCAGCATATTCATAACCCGCAATAATCATACGCGCTACCCAAAAGAATAAAATATCTGGACCAGTCACTAAATCATTAGTTGGGTAATAATATTTATAATCTTCGTTTTCAGGATCTAAAATTCCGCCAAAAACTGCCATTGGCCAAAGCCATGAAGAGAACCACGTGTCTAAAGCATCAACATCCTGCGTAAGGTTGTCAGTTGTCAGTTGTGGGTTATCCGTTTTGATCTTAGCTAATTCGAGTGCTTTTTCGATGGTTTCGGCTACTACAAAATCTTCTTTTCCGTCGCCGTAATAGTAAGCCGGAATTTGTTGTCCCCACCACAATTGACGCGAAATGTTCCAATCGCGGATATTTTCTAACCAATGACGGTACGTATTATTAAAACGCGATGGATACAATTTTACTTCTTCGGTTTCCAAAACAGCTTTAATAGCTGGTTGTACCAATTCGTCCATTTTTAAAAACCATTGATCGGACAAACGAGGTTCGATGACAGCTTTGGTACGTTCGGAAGTTCCTACGTTATTGGTGTGGATTTCAGTTTTTACTAAAGCTCCAATTTTCTGCAGTTCGGCTTCAATTTCGGCACGAACTACAAAACGATCTTTTCCTTGATAATTTAATCCGAAGGAATTTAAGGTCGCATCTTCATTAAAAATATCAATGATTTCGAGATTGTACTTTTCTCCTAGCATTTTATCGTTCATGTCGTGCGCCGGAGTTACTTTTAAGCAACCGGTTCCGAATTCAACATCAACATATTCATCTAAAATAATTGGTACAACACGATTACAAACCGGAACGATGGCTTTTTTACCTTTTAAATGTGCAAAACGTGCATCATTCGGATTGATGCAAACGGCAGTATCGCCAAAGATCGTTTCTGGTCGAGTTGTAGCAACAGTAAGAACATCATCTGTTCCTTCTATTTTATAGTTGATAAAATACAGTTTTCCTTGACGTTCTTCGAAAATTACCTCTTCGTCGGAGAGTGTAGTTTTGGCTTCAGGATCCCAATTTACCATTCGGTAGCCGCGGTAAATCATTCCCTTATTGTATAAATCAACGAAGGAGTGAATTACGGAAGCGGACATATCGTCATCCATAGTGAATTTTGTACGATTCCAATCGCACGAGCAGCCCAATTGTTTGAGTTGTTCGAGTATGGTTCCACCGTATTTGTTGGTCCAATCCCAAGCGTGTTTTAAGAATTCTTCCCGGGTTAAGTCGTTTTTGTTGATTCCTTCGCTCTTCAATTTAGCTACTACTTTAGCTTCAGTCGCGATAGAAGCATGATCCGTTCCGGGAACCCAGCATGCATTGAACCCTTTTAGACGCGCGCGGCGAATCAATACGTCTTGAATCGTATTGTTGAGCATGTGTCCCATGTGCAAGACTCCAGTGACATTGGGCGGTGGAATAACAATGGTATAGGGCGTTCTCTGGTCGGGTTTGGACGAAAAGTAATCGTTTTTCATCCAGTAGTCGTACCATTTTTGTTCTACTTCCTTTGCGTTGAATTGAGCGGGAATCATATAGAGATTATTAGACTTTTAGACTGTTAGATTTTTAGATTGTACCGAAAACAAATAAGCCTTTTGATGGTTCACTAGCCCTGATGGAGCCAACATCTCCCGATTTAGAAAAACAAGGCTGATAGCCGTAGTTTTTATTTATCGGGAATAAAGGCGAAAGCAGGAAAATGGATTGCTGACACACACCAAGCCGTTCGCTTCTCCTATTCGCAATCGCTCTTGCTCTTTAAATTATTTTGAAACTGACAAAACCAAAACTTGGTATGTTTTTTGTACTACCTGTTGCAAAAGTAAGTAATAAGTACTTTTATAAAAAATTAAGAATTAAATTTTTGTGTATTAATTTAAAGTAGCTATTTTTACACTAACCAAATTTAAAAGAAATGAAAAAAATTATACTATTAACCGTTGTGATGATGAGTGCTTTGAGTTTTGCTCAGGCCAAGATTGAGTTTAAAGCGAAAGACGACACGATTGATTACGGAACTGTTACCAAAGAAAGCGACAGTGGAATGAGAAGTTTTGAGTTTACCAATACAGGGAATTCGCCATTGATGATTACGAATGTAATTTCTACTTGCGGCTGTACCGTTCCGAGTTTTCCAAAAGAACCAATTATGCCGGGCAAAACAGGTAAAATCGACGTAAAATACAATATGAATCCGGGTCCGATTCGCAAAACCATTACGGTTGAAAGTAATGCGAGCAATTATGAAGGCGGTAGAGTTTCGTTGAAGATAAAGGGAGAAGTTGTAGTTCCGAAAGAGGTTAATCCGCTGGAGAAAAAGAAAACTAGTCCGATGCAATAAATAATAAGCCCTGAAATTCGGGGCTTTTTTTATATTACTTTTTGAAGTTTGAATTTGGTTTTGAAGAGCACACCTTTACGTTCAACTTCAATGTAGATGGTTCGTCCTTCCTCCGATTTCAAAATACTATTAATATCTTCCAATTTATAATTATGAATGAAATTACTATTTAATTTGATTAAAACGTCACCTTCTTTAAGTCCTGCCAAATCTGCGGGCGATCCCTTTCTTATGCTCAGAATTGAATAAGATGGCTTCAGAACAAATTTGTACTTTAACGTTCTTGTTACACGCTCACCATCTGACTCAAAAGACAATCCAGTATTAGTATTATTCAAATCATATGCTTCTTTTACCCACTGAAGTCCTTCATGTTGAATATCCAATCCGCTCATATTGAAGTTAAAAGGTAAGATGAAATTACCGTTTTTTTCTAGGTAAATCGCATTATTTTGATAATCGTATAAAGTATTAAATCGCTTCATGATTTCAGAACCAATTGAACCAACCCTATCTTCAACCATTTCGATACCTTCCGTCGCGGTAGAATCTGGAAAAGATATGAGAGGCTTATTAAAGATAAACCCACCTAATTTAAACGATTTTAACCGACCTCTTTCACCATAAATATTTCCACCAAATCCTTTGCCTAGAAAATCTGAATACGTCTTTTCTGGAATGCGTATCGCAGCGTTTTTATCTTGAAACAACCACAATGCATCGCTATTTCCTGTGTCTATTAACAACTTTGCATCGAAATCAACACTCTGGTTTTCAAAAACGATTTTAGTTTGAATATAAGGTTTGCCTTCTTCAATAGAAATTGATGCTTTTTGGTATTTGTTTTTTGCTTTTTTAGATATCGAGCTGATGGAACTATATACATAAATTTTGTTTTGTTTGTATTTGATTTCTATTGAATGGTTTTTAAAGAAATGATAGCCAATTATTCCGTTAATTGGAAAACCTACTTGAGAAGAAATATTTATATTTTGATCTAATACGATGTAAATAATGTGATTTTTGTCTACAAAGCCTTTACTTGAAACAAGATTATTAGATGATTTAAAACCATCAAAAGGTTCTTTGTTACCTAGGCCCGTAAATTTTATTTTCTCAATGGACTCAAATTTAACTTGCTCGGTTTCATCTAAACTGAAGAGCAATGTTTCTCTTACACCTGTATCCAATAAAAAATTGAGACTTGTTCCATTTACATTTAAAGGAATAATAACGAGGTTGTTTACTAGTTTAAATGGTATTTTAATGATATCCTTTTTTCCTTGAATTTCAAATCCGTTTTGTGACCAAGAAAAAGTCAGAGAAAGCACTATCAAAAGCTGAATTAACCTACAAAACATCTAATCGATTTTTTATAAAAATATTCAAAAAAAATGTATTTCAATCAATTTTAACAATTAATGAATTAAAATAAAATTGAAATCAAAATAAAAATCGCAAATTTGCATCACTAAAATTTTTATTATGCCAAAAATATCGAATAAAGGCAGACAAATGCCTGAATCGCCCATACGAAAATTAGTTCCCTATTCTGAAAAGGCAAAAAAAAGAGGAATTAAAGTATACCACCTAAATATTGGTCAGCCCGATATAAAGACTCCCGAAGTAGCTTTAAATGCAGTGAAAAATGTTGACATTAAAGTACTAGAATACAGTCACTCAGCAGGATTTGAAAGCTACCGAACCAAGTTGTCCAATTATTATAAAAATCACGGGCTACCAATTGACGTTGCGGATATCATCATTACAACCGGTGGTTCTGAAGCGTTACTTTTTGCAATGGGATCTACCATGGATAGCGGTGACGAAATTATTATACCAGAACCTTTTTATGCAAACTACAACGGATTTTCGACAGCATCTGGCGTAACTGTTGTTCCTGTGATTTCAACCATTGACGACGGTTTTGCTTTACCTCCTATTTCAGCATTTGAAAAATTAATTACTTCAAAAACTAAAGCAATTTTGATCTGTAATCCTGGAAATCCAACAGGCTATTTATATTCTGAATCTGAGATTCTACAATTAGCTGAAATTGCAAAAAAACACGACTTGTTTCTAATTGCGGATGAGGTGTATCGTGAATTTGTTTATGATAAAAATGAGAAACATTTCTCAGTCATGAACATTCCTGGACTTGAAGAACATGCTATTATGATTGATTCTGTTTCGAAACGATACAGCATGTGCGGAGCTCGAATTGGTTGTATTGTTTCTAAGAACAAAGAGGTAATGTCAACGGCAATGAAATTTGCACAGGCTCGATTGAGTCCGCCAACTTTTGCTCAAATTGCAAGTGAAGCTGCTTTAGATACTCCACAAAGTTATTTTGATGAAGTTATTGAAGAGTATAAAGATCGAAGAGATGTGCTAATTGAAGAGCTCAATAAAATTGAAGGTGTAAAAGTAGCAACCCCAAAAGGAGCTTTTTATTGCATCGCTAAATTACCTGTAAAAAATGCAGATGATTTTGCGCAATGGCTTTTAGAATCGTATGATTATAATGGTGAAACTGTCATGGTTGCGCCTGCTGCTGGATTCTACTCAACTCCCAATGTAGGTTTGGATGAAGTTCGAATTGCCTATGTATTAAAACGTGAAGACCTGATTAAGT
>CAIUWH010000002.1 GCA_903902795.1 uncultured Bacteroidota bacterium | reverse complement strand
GTTAGGGATGCAATAGCTGGGGATGCAGGCAGTATTAATTCGGCTACGATATCCATTTGTTCCAAATCGTTTTCTCCAATGGCGCTTAGTCCTATTGATTTAACCAAAGTGATGGTGTATCCAAATCCTAATCAAGGCGATTTTGTAGTGTTATTTTCTAGCCAATTTAATGCTGGAGTCACTATTATAGTCCACGATCTATTGGGCAAAAAAATATATGAAAACGGATTTCCAAGCGCGCCGTTATTTAATGAAGCCATTCATTTCGAATCGGTTCAAGCGGGAATCTATTTGTTGACCGTAATCGATGGGCCAACTACTACCGTTAAAAAAATAATAATAAAGTAAGGAGTCTGCGATTCTACTTGCCGTTATAAGAGGTCATTGTGTTTTCTAATCCAGCAGTTCCAAACGATTTGATGATTTCCGAGGCTAATTCCAAACGTTCTGGTAGTTTTGATTTTTCTTCTTCGTCCCAATCTCCCAATACATAATCGACTTGTTGTCCTTTTTTGAATTGGTCACTAATTCCAAATCGGAATCGCGTATAGTTTTGGGTATTTAAAATCAAATTAATATTCTTAAGGCCGTTATGTCCGCCGTCACTTCCTTTAGGTTTGATGCGAATAGTGCCAAAACTCAAATTCAAATCATCAGTGATTACTAATATGTTTTCCAAAGGAATATTTTCTTTGTCCATCCAAAACTTCACCGCTTTTCCGCTTAAATTCATATAGGTATTCGGTTTTAGCAAAAAAAATGTACGGCCTTTGAATTTGTATTCGGCTAGAGCGCCCAATTTTACTGTTTCAAAAGAGAGGCTTTCTTTTTTGGCTAAAAAATCCAAAACTTTAAATCCAATATTGTGACGGGTATTGACATATTCGGCTCCAATGTTGCCTAATCCTACAATCAAAAATTTATTACTCACGCTTTTCATATCGTTTTTTTGGTGTTCGTGAACCTCCGGTTTCATTGTATCAGTATCACTTGCTGTTTTATTTGATGCAAATAATTGAGTTATCCATTGTATCATGTTACAAAAATAAACTTATTTAAAACAATCATCCAAAAAAAAAGCACCAGTTGAAGAACTGATGCTTTTTCGTATGATTGAAAAAAAATTATTTTTTTCCTTTCGGTGCTTTTGCCGCTTTTGCCGCTTCTTGAGCCGCTTTCATAGCCGCACGAGAAATTCTTACTTGACAAACCACTGTGTTGTCTGGGTGCATTAATTTGTATTTGTCAGAAACTAATTTCGTAACATACAATTTATTACCCATTTCAAGCGGAGTGATGTCTGCTTCAACAAAATCTGGAAGATTTGATGGCAACGCTTTCACTTTTAATTTACGAGTGTTCAAACGAAGAACTCCTCCTGCAAGTACACCTTTAGAAGTACCAACAATTTTCACAGGAACTTCCATAGTAATTTCTTTGTTGTCAAACAACTGGAAGAAGTCGATGTGTAAAATTTTGTCACTTACTGGGTGAACTTGAATGTCTTGCAAAATAGCATTAAATGATTTTCCATTACCCAAATCAATCACAACAGTGTGTGCGTTTGGAGTGTAAATCAAGTTTTTGAATGCTTTTTCTTCTGCTGAGAAATGTACTGCTTGATCTCCTCCGTATAACACGCAAGGAACCGCTCCAGCATTACGTAAGGCTTTAGTAGCTACTTTGCCCACGCTTTCTCTTTCTGATCCTTTAATTGTAATTGATTTCATTGTAAAAAATATAGTTATTAAAAATATTACATAATAAACTTTCCACTAATGGAATTGTTGTGGTGCACCATGTGCATAACTTCTGCGAAAAGAGGTGCACAACTCAACACTCTTATCTTGTCCGATTTTTTCTTCAACGGAATAGAATCGGTAACTATTAATTCACTCAATTTTGAGTTTTCAATTTTTTCGTAAGCTTCACCAGATAAGATAGGGTGGGTACAAATTGCTCTTACGCTCAAGGCCCCTTTTTCTATCATTAAATCGGCTGCTTTTGCCAATGTTCCTCCAGTATCGATCATATCGTCTACTAGGAT
>CAIUWH010000001.1 GCA_903902795.1 uncultured Bacteroidota bacterium | reverse complement strand
GATTCCCGCCTGCGCGGGAAAGACGCAAGTGTTTTAGATTTATTTTCAGCTTAATCTTTAAATTGTACTTCCCTAGCCCAGACCAGCCTACCGGCAGGCAGGTGGAAATGGAAAGCTTTTTGCAGGTGAGAACCAATTTTTGCAGCATAAAAAAAGCGACAACAGAAGCTTTTTGTTGCGTATAAAAATGGTTTAAACCCAAAAAACCCTGCCTACCGGCAGGCAGGTTGTAATGTACAGCTGGATTGGCTTCAGATTGCTTCGTTCGCAATGACTTTCTTACAATGACAATTAGTTCAGTGCAAATGGAGCATTTAGTTTGAAAGTAGGCACTATTACTTTAAACGCTTTGGTGGAAGTAAAGTTGATCATGTTGAAAAAACCACGCATGGCGCCGTGCGGAGACGAAAGTAAACAGCCCGAACTATAAGTGTGCGATTCACCTGGCTTCAAAACGGGTTTTTTACCAATAACGCCTTCGCCATCAACAATTTCTATATTATTAAGAGAGTCAAAAATTTCCCAATGGCGTGAGTTGAGTTGCACTGAATCTTTGCTGTGGTTTTCGATGGTGATTTCGTATGAAAAGGCAAAATGAATCTTGTAGTTTTTGAAATAAGTACCTTCAAAACTAGTGATTACAGAAATTTTTATGCCTCTTGTGATTTGGGAAACCATAATGAAACTTTTTGTAAAGTTACAAATATTATAAATAATTGGTATTTTTTTAAAACTAAATTATTGTTAATTGATGATGTCTATAGAACTGGCAGTTCCTTTACCGATTACACGGTCGTAACGTTGGTTGTTTTCGCGGTAATATACGATGGTAAAGTAATTATTTTCAGTTTGGTAGAAATTCCCATCAATAGCATTTTCTTCATCGATTACCTTATTTTTATCAGCGACAATGTAGCGATAATTGGCAAAGCCTTGTTTAATCATGAGCGCTTTTTCATAAAGTTTTGTTTTTGGGTTGTATTCCAATCGGTTTTCTTCGGTCAACACATAGTTATTGAACATTCCAACAATATAGATATCCTTATTTTGGTTCGCTAAAGGAGCTGAAAGCTTGAAATACACCCAAGCATAATCGGATTCAATTTCGTTATTAACTGCATTCAGACTATTGACCAAAAAATTTCCGTTTACATCGGGCCAGAAGGTGTACGGCTGGCTGGCTCGAGCTGCATTTGTAAACAGGTAGCTATTATACAATCCGCCATTGGAATCTACGCGTCCAATACTATTATTAGCAGCTAAGATGTTTTTGTTTTCAAAAAACATATACTCGTTCCCAGCCCAAAACTGGGTTTCCTTATCGTATTTATATATTAAGTCATTTCCAATAGTAAACATCGGTTTGATGTTGGTAATGGCTTGATTGATTTTGCCGTTTTGCATGATCATGACTTTGACATTTTGCAGCGGACTTTGAAAAATGATGTTTGTCGATCTAATCGCGAAATCTATGTTGTGTTTGGCTTGCATATCTTTTACGTTTCGAGCGGTTTTAACTTGGGTCGGAACAGAAACTAAATTTTCGAATAGAATTAGTTTTCTTGAAAACACAATTTCACGGTCGTCGTTAAGAATCGTAATGAGATAATTCCCACTGACTTTTAACTGAGTAAATTGGTTGGGAAAAGCTAATTTGTAGTGCGAATAAATTTGTAACGCATTTAATGAGTTCATATAATTGATGATGCGTTGGTCGTCTACTCCAGTCATGAATTCGTTTCGAGACAATTGAGAAGGTTGCCAATCGTAGTCGCAGTGAGTGATTCGGTAGAAATAGTCTTCTTCATTGCCGTGTAAATCGTCGAACTGTAATTCGAAGGGATCACCTAAGCGAAAAAGCGGAATAGCATTTTGTCCGCCTTGCACAAACGATACGGTTTTGATGTGAAACGGTGGATTGACTTCTTTTACTGCTTGTGAAAACGAAAGGTTAATCAGCAGTAAGGCAATCAGTGAACAAATTATTTTCATCATAATTACAATTATAAACTATAAAAATACAAAATTATTTCATACCATAATTGTGCCAATTGTTATTTAAAACAAATCGGAATAATTTCACCTTTTGCCAAACAATATTTTTCTACTAACTCAGGAGTTATTTTTGCTGTGTAATCTTCCTCCACCACTTTAAAACCGATAGTTCTAAGTTTGTCAAAATAGTCTCTTCCGTATACGCGAACGTGATCATATTGGCCGAAGATTTTAGCCCTTTCTTTTTGATCGACAATCGTGTCATCCGAAAAAGTGGTGGCACGAGACAAATCTTGTGGTATCTGGAAGATACCCATTCCGCCTGGTTTGAGCACGCGGTATAATTCCTGCATGGCTTTAGTGTCATCTGGAATGTGTTCTAAAACATGGTTGCAAAAAATGATGTCGTAGCTGTTGTCTTCAAAAGGTAAATTACAAATATCGGCTTTTACATCGGCTAGTGGCGAAAGTAAATCGGTTGTCGTGTAATCGATGTTGGTTTGCTTTTTAAATCGTTTGTAAAATTCTTGTTCAGGAGCAAAATGGAGGATTTTCTTTTTCTCTTTGGAGGTGAAGAAATCTGTTTCATTTTGCAGAAACAACCACAATAACCGGTGTCTTTCCAGCGAAAGTGTACTAGGTGAAAGTACATTGTTGCGCTGATTTCCGTATCCATAAGGTAAAAACATTCGGAAGCTTCTTCCGTCAATTGGATCGGTAAAGCGATTGCCTTGCAATACAAACGCCAAAATAGGACGCGCTACAATACTAAGCCGAATTAATATCGGGCGAGGAATGGTGTTGAGTATGAATTTAAACACAGATTTCACAAATTTTCACAGATTTAGTTAAAGAATTACTCTTTTGTATTTTAAACTATCTTCCCCAAAATTAATAAGTAAACCAATTTTATTTTTTGAAGCAGCTAGGTAGTTTAATGTTTGTTTGATTTCGCTTGATGATAACTTTTCAATAGCTTTCAGTTCGATAATTATTTCACCAAAAACAGTAAAATCTGAGAAATAATACTTACTTAATTTGATGTCTTTGTAATATATATCATACTTTTTCTCGCGTTCAAAAGGAATATTATTTAATTTAAACTCGTATTCGAGAGCTTCAGCATAAATATTTTCGCTATGACCTTTTCCTAGAATTGTATGAACCTCCATGCATATGCCAATTATTTTGTAGGTCTCATCTTTTAAATAAAATTCTTCCATAAAGTGTTTATAACTACAAATGATCTGTGATAATCTGTGAAATCTGTGTTTATTTTCTAAACTCATCTTCCTCATCACTCACAATTCCCAAAGCATCATATACATATTTAAAAGTGGAAAGTAGTTCAGGTTTTCCGTCAATCAATGCCACGTTGTGCTCAAAGTGGGCGCTTGGTTTTCCGTCTGCGGTCAAAATGGTCCAACCGTCTTTCAATTGTTTGATGTTTTTTGTTCCCATGTTAATCATGGGTTCGATGGCAACAACCATACCTTCAACAAATAGTTTTCCCCGTCCTTTTTTGCCGTAATTTGGCATTTCTGGATCTTCGTGCATTTTTCGTCCTAAGCCATGACCGACCAATTCGCGAACGACACCGTATCCATTACTTTCACAGTATTTCTGAATCGCATTACCCACATCTTCCACACGATTGCCAATTTTAAATTCACGAATACCAACGTACAAGCTTTCCTTCGTTACCTGAAGTAATTTTTTTACTTCGGGTGCTACTTCACCAATTTCAAAACTATAAGCGTGATCGCCGTAAAATTCGTTTTTTAACACGCCACAATCTACCGAAATCACGTCGCCTTCTTCTAGTGGTTTGTTATTAGGGATTCCGTGTACGACTTGTGCATTCGGACTCATGCACAATGAATTTGGGAAGCCATAAAGACCTAAAAATCCGGGAACCCCGCCATTATCTCTTATGAATTCTTCTGCTATTTTGTCCAATTGAAGCGTGGTTACTCCAGGTTGTATGACTTTCGCAATTTCTCCTAAAGTTTTAGAAACCAACAACGCACTCTCGCGCATTAATTCAATTTCTTCTCGTGTTTTCGGAATGATCATTTTTTATATTTAACTTCGTTCAAGTTTGCTCTCCACAACTCGTTGCGGATTGCAAAAATAGTGAAAAGTGTTTAGTATTGCATTACCCATTTTTTGGAATTTGTTTTTTGTTTTGTCCTGTTTTCCCAATATATGAGTTTTGTCATATTTTATACTAACTTCACCCTTTAACTTTGCATAAAATTCAATAGGTATGAGTAAATATGTTACCGCAGCAGAAGCTGTCAAAGTAGTAAGATCAGGCGATAGAGTCTATCTTCAAGCCGCCGCCGCCGCACCGACAATATTGGCAAATGCGTTGACCGAACGAGCTTTTGAGCTCCGAAATGTTGAGATTTGTCACCTTCATGTCGAAGGCGAGGCACGTTATGCTAATCCTGAATTAGCCGAAAGTTTTCATGTTAATTCATTTTTTATTGGCGCCAATGTCCGTCACACACTAAAAGCAGGAAACGGATCGTACACGCCTGTTTTTTTAAGTGAACTGCCTTATTTGTTCCGCAAAAATGTAGTTCCGCTTGATGTGGCGTTTATTCACGTTTCGCCACCCGATAGTCACGGGTATTGTTCTCTTGGAGTTTCGGTCGAGGCCACCGTTGCCGCCATCGAAAACGCGAAAATTGTGGTTGCACAAGTCAATCCGCAAATGCCGCGCACTTTTGGTGATGGTATTCTGCATGTTTCTGAAATTGACTATTTGGTAGAGGTGGATGTTCCTATTTATGGTCACGAACCCGTTCCGTTTACGGCCGAGGAAGAAAAAATGGGTGGATTCATCGCATCTTTAATTGAGGACCAAAGCACGCTTCAAATGGGAATTGGTTCGATTCCGAATGCGGCCTTGAGTAAATTAGGCAATCACAAAGATTTAGGTTTGCATACGGAGATGTTTTCCGACGGTGTCATCGACTTGATTGAAAAAGACATCATCAATTGCAACTATAAAGGAACCTTACGAGGACGTGTTTTAGCCACATTTTTAATGGGATCGAAACGCCTTTACGATTATGTAGACGATAATCCTTTTTTTGAAATGAAAGAATCTTCTATGGTGAACGATACGGCTCGCATTCGGAAGAACCCTAAAATGGTAGCGATTAATTCGGCGATAGAAGTCGATGTCACAGGTCAGGTATGTGCCGATTCTATTGGTCCAAATATGTTTTCTGGCGTGGGCGGACAAATGGATTTTATTCGTGGCGCATCCTTAAGTGCTGGTGGAAAAGCGATTATTGCTTTACCATCAATTACCAAACGAGGTGAGAGTAGAATTGTTCCTTATTTAAAACAAGGAGCTGGAGTAGTGAGTACAAGAGCCCATGTTCATTATATTATTACTGAAAATGGTATCGCCGATTTATACGGAAAAACCTTGCGTCAGCGGGTAACCGAACTGGTTCGAATTGCACATCCTAATCATCAAGAAAATATCGAAAGACAGTATTATGAAATGCTGAATGGTTTTTAACAGTTGAAAAGATTTTGTAAAAAAACGAGTGGGAATTATATAAAACCATTGTGCCGCTATTCATTTTCAATAAAGAAGTGTTCTAACCCAGAACACTTTTTTATTTTTAATTCTTTCGGGGCTAGTTTGTAGAGGTCTTCTAGTAAAATTATCGTTTTTAAATTGCTCAAGCTTTCTTACTTGTTGTAAATGACAATATTAAATATAGATTATCGTTAGTTAATGATTAGTTTGTTTTCAAAATTTGCTATGAAAAGTCAACTTGTACCATTTTAAATTGAATTTATTAGTACCTACATTTAGTTTTTTTCATTTTATTTTTTAAAATAACGAAGTAAGCCCTGCATCGTTGTTGTTAATTGTTAATTTGAAATGGAAAGCACAAAGGAACCTCTTCGTTCAAGACATTACATTCTTAAATGGTATAACTATTTATTAACGCTTAAAGATTGATAATTATGAGACTTTTAAAAACAGTATTTGTTCTATTTATGCTAGTTGTTACTCAGCAGACGTTTGCAATCAACAATCAAGGCTCTGATCCAAACGCAGCCTTCTCAGAAATGTTACTTGAAATTGTTACAATTCAAAAAAAGTTCTTCATCAAACACAAAGGAATTAAGGGCAAAATCCATTCAATTAACAAAAAAATAGCTGCTGAAAAATCGGTTGAAAAGAAACTAAATCTATTGGTTGAAAAAGATGTTTTAAATGATAGTTTGTCTTTCCTGTCGGATGAAAATGAAAATGAAATAATCAAGATTAAGTACTTAAAAGGACTTAATATCATTCGCCTATTGTATGATAAATCGTTGAGCTTGGATCATCATTTTTCTAGCGTAAGAACTTTTTCTGAAATTAATAAAATGGCTAATCCAAATCAATATCCAGAGTACGCAAATCTGAAAGAACTTATTTCTGCTAAAAAAGACAAGCGAATTGGAATCGATTTGGGCAACATTTTAAGTGCTAATACTTTAGTTTCAATTATCAATGCTTTTAACAATTTAATGCTTTCGAGTATTTCAAAAGAAGAAAAAGAGAAAGAATTGGCCAATGTTGAATGTATTCTTGATTTTACTTTACGAATGCAAAATGATTTAAACACGATTTATTTTGAAACTTCCTACCTTCAAAATAGTAACACTAAAATTAAAGAAGAAATAGAAATTTTATTTAAAGAATATACCAAGCCCATTGGATATCACAATACTCTTGACAACTGCAGAACAAATGATGATTGGGACACTTTAAATCAAAAAATGAATGCGTACTTACAGCGTCAAAAAGATGTGGATGATGAAGAATTACAAGAAATGGAAATCAATATGGAATTTCCTGTAGACCGCTTGATTCAATTTATTGCTCAGTATAATAGCTTCATTGATCAAGGCGGAAAGTTCTATCAAAAATTTGATATTATCCTCAACAGCTATCAAAATTTAAAGCAATGCGAAACCAAATTGCCACTTGAATTCAATAAGCTTAAACAGGACATTGAAATAGCTATTGAAAAATTTAATAAAGCCTACAAACCCGTTGAAATTAATGGTTCAAAAATGAAAGAATTACTTTATGGTGTAAATGAGTTTTGATTGTTCTTTAAGTAAGTTCAAACCGCCTTATTTTTTAATTCAGTCAAATGAACTTATCAGTCCGGGTTGGCCATGATTTTATATAATTCGGCATTAGAAATGAAGTAGCGATTCTCCATACTCAGCTGTGAAAGTTGTGAAGTAACCAAATTATTTTCCCGCGCATTAATTAAGAAAATTGAGCTTTCCCCGAACGAAAACAAGCGTTCTTCAGAGTTTAGCATTATCGTATAATCGTCAACCAAATTGCCAATTAGAAGTCGTTGACGTTCTAACGAATTAATTTCGGTTTGCTGTGCATTAATTTTATTGGTCAGTTGAAGTCGTTCCAGGTTCAATTCGAATTGTGTATCCTGAATCTTAAATTGAGTTATTTTTAAACTACCCCGTTCTTTACGAAGGAAAAGCGGAAAACTGAAGTTCAAACCCACTTTGTAATTCTCAAAATCCGTATTGGAAAATGCACTAGGTTCCGATAAATAATGATACCCGACATCTACTTTTGGGAGTAATGAATTGCTTTTGAGTTTTCGTTCGATCTCCAAAATACCAATTTTACTTTCCAAAGCATCAATTTTTGGGTGATTTTCTAACGATGGATTCTCTAGCATTAAATCGTTGGTGCGCAAAGTTTCTTTGATGGTTTGTTTCAAATTTTCTTCTGGAATAATGTTGTCCTGTAACTCCAACGGCACATTGTTTTCCAACCACAAAAAGTTTGACAACTCGAGTTTAGATTTGATCAATTTCAATTGAGCGTCTTCCAAACTGAGTTTGCGATTCCGAACAATAATTCCGGCTTCCACACTATCAATCGACGGTTTGTCGCCGTTTATAATAAGTTGGGAAACTCCTTTAAATCGGATTTCAGCGTTCTTCAAATAGTTTTTGTACAGTTCAACTTCGTTATAATTTCGTTTCCAATTGAAATACGCCACAGAAGCATCGTACAATACTTCAATTGCTTGTAACTTTCGTTCTGCTTCACTCAATTGAATTTGAATTTTGCCTTTGCGCACGTCGGCCATCCGTTGATTAATCAACAAACCTTGACCAAGCGGAACACTTATCCCTAACGAGGTTAATCCTTGGTTGGGCATGGTATTTTGCGGATTTAAAAACACGCCTTCGCTGTTGTCAAATCCCGCTTTTACTTCGATTCCGTACCACGTCGGTATTTTAAAACTGCTGTTTAATATGGAAAAATACTCGGAGTTTTTGAATTGTTTTTGATCAAAATCAACTTCAATTTTTGGGTCAAAACCGCCACGAGCCATCATCAAATTAGCTTGTGCACTATTGACTTGTAAATTTGCACTTTTTACCAAGGGATGGAATTTTTTCACATAGCCCAAATACTCATTGTAAGTAAGTTCTTCCGAGGTTTGTGCTGAAACCCATGTTGTAAAAAGTATAAATAAAAGTATCTTAAAATTCATTTTTTTGTTGACTAATATTACTTTTTCGCTGTCGTTTCTTTGCCTTGAGGTTGGTAATAATTTGGAGGAAAGCCGTTTAATGTTCGCCATATTTCAAACCAAACTGGCACATTGTCGAGTAATGCTAGGGTTTGTGCGCCCGAACCAATACTGACTTGTGTTGGCCATGCTTCTTCATTTTCGTCAGGAGCAATGAGCACTCTGAATTTTCCATTTACACTAATGAAATTCTCAATGGCGACAATTTTTCCACCGAAAGTCCCATAACTCATATTTGGCCAACCCGAAAATACGATAGTAGGCCAACCGTCGAACCAAACACGCACTTTTTCTCCTTTGTGAAGCAAGGGCAAGTCGGTAGGAGAAACAAAGGTTTCTACAGCAATATCGTATTTTGCTGGCATAATACTGACGATTTGAGTTCCCTCTTTTATTGTTTCACCAAGTCCCGACTGTAAGGCACGGTTTACATAGCCATTCTGCGGTGCTTTGATGTAATACATGCCGTTGCGAATTTGATAATTGATGTATTGATTTTGCAATTTAGTAACCTGTGCTTCGGTATCGTATTGACTGCTCAATGCAGTATATTGGTCACTTTGTGCTTTGGACGACTTTTCTGCATACTCCGCCGAAATACGGTTGACTTCGACCTTAGCATTGATTAGTTCGTTTCTGCTGGCGAGCAATTTATTTTCTTGCGTGATAATTTTCGCTTCGACTTCTTGCAATTTTAGACGTTTTTCTTCGACATCGGTCAATGGTTTTAACCCTTCTTTGTTGAGCGTTACCGAACGATTAAACTGAGTGTTTGCGATTTTTATTTGTGTTTTTACCGCTTCCAAATCCATACTATCGCTTTGTACTTTCAGCACTGATTGGCGGATTTTGTTTCTAGCTTGCTCCAATTTCAGAATTTTTTCGTTTTCAATGGACGCAATTTGTGACGAAAGCGCAGTGACTTTGCTTCCGTATGATTCTACTGCCATTTTTTTGGCATCGACCTGACTTTTTGTATTATTTACCAAATTAGGATCAAAATATTCTTCTTTAATTTCGGATATGAATAAAATCGTGTCGCCTTTTTTCACATAGTCGCCTTCTTTGACATACCATTTTTCGATTCGTCCCGCTATGGCCGAATGTATGGTTTGCGGACGTTGATCAGGTTTTAAAGTAGTTACCGCGCCGGAACCTGATATGTTTTGTGTCCACGGCAAAAAGAAAATAAAAAGTACCAGAATAGAAACTACTACGATGATACGGTTTAGTATTTTAAAGTGTGGTCGTAGTTTCAAATTATTAACCGAACTAAATTGTTCGATGTTTTCGGTAATCGGATTTTTTTTAGATATGTTAAGCATAATTATTTTACTTTAGAATCGTAACTAATTTTTCCTTCCGTCATTATTATTTTTCGCGTACATTTTTCTCTCCAGTATTCGTTCTTGGACGAGACAAGTACTGTCCATTTTTGCTTCTCATCCGTAATGAAATCGATGATTTCTTTGGTAGCTTCTTCGTCCATTTTGTCTAATGGATCTTCGTAAAACAATATTTTGGGTCTATGAACGATGCTTCGTGCCAGCAGAATTTTTTGTGCGTTGGATGATGATAACTGTTTGCCTTCGGGATATATTTTGGTGTCCAATCCTTTAGGTAACGATTTAATAAAATCGCCTAATTTCACGTTTTCTATAGCCCATTTAAGATCCTCATGAGGCACATTCGGATTATTAAATGTGATGTTTTCTAAAATAGTGCCTTCAAAAGGAGTTTCGCCCGAAATGATAGTGCCAATTTGCGAACGATAAAGTGTTAAGTCAATCTTTCGGAAAGTATCGTCGTTGATGAAAAATGACCCAGAAGTAGGCTGAAGTAGCCCTGATAAAATTCGGATAAGCGTCGTTTTTCCGCTTCCGTTTTTCCCTTCCAAATAAATTTTTTCGCAAGGATCTATTTTAAGGTTGATTTTATGGATAACCGAATCATAAGAATCGGGAAATTTAAAGGACAAATTATTTGATTCAAGGCTGATGTTTGTAAAACAATAATCTATTGTTTTTGAGTTTGGGCCTTCAATTTCTAAATCGACAATTTGACCTATTTTTTCAATCGAAGTAATCACGTCGTAAAGACTTTCCAATCCAACTACAATCTTTTCAACCGAATTAATTACCAATAAAATGATGATTTCTGCTGCCACAAACTGACCTATATTCATTTTCTGATTCAGCACTAAGTATCCACCGATTAACAACAAGCTCGCGGTAATGATCACTTTAAAAACAACTAAATGGCTAAATTGTCTTTTGATGATGTTAAAATGCTTTTCCCTGTGATAGAGGTATTCTTCTACTAAATTATTATTTTTTTCTAAAGCAAATTCGAAGTTGTCTTTTTTGCGAAAGCTAAAGCTATTTCGAGCAATTTCTTGAAGCCAACTTGCCACTTTATATTTGTATTTTGATTCTTTTAGACTGCTAGATAATCCCGAAGTATATGAAAATTTGAAAATAGAATAGAGTAAAAACAGCAGCATTAATCCGAATATAATGAAAAACGGATGATACAACGACAACAAGATGATTCCGAATACAATCTGCAACAAAGCCGAGGTAAAGTCGATCAAAAGTTTGGAGGTTCCTTTTTGGATGGTTAGCGTGTCAAAAAAGCGATTGGCAAGTTCGGGCGGGTATTTATCGTACAATTCTTCAAACTTGATTTTAGGTAATCTATAACTAAATTCAAACGAAGAACGTACAAATATGTTTTGCTGCAAATTTTCAGTGATGCGCAGTTGCATGATTGATAATATTCCCACTAATGCCACTCCAATTACTACAATGAACACAAGTACTATCCATGAAATACTTACGCGTCCCGATTGAATAAGATTGATAATGGCTTGGATTCCTAATGGTAAAGACAAACTTACCAATCCTGCAAAGATGGCGTAGAAGAAGATTTGGGAAATATCCTTTCGATCGAGTTTTAAAAGATTAATAAAACGTTGTAATGGCGATTGTATCATGATTTAACGTAAAGTTTGTTCGACTAAGTTCAAATAAAAATGGGTTGGCGATATGCTTTCGTTGCAACTCGTTATTGTTTTTAGATGGTCGCAGAGAAAGTGTTGATGTAATGCACCTTCGACAACAGATGAAGCAAGACTCTTAGAATAGGCATACTTTGGATTTACTTCGTTTATCATTTCTACCAAGCGGTTGATGACGCGCTTGTAAACTAAGAAAAACCCTTCTTTGTTTTCTTCATCGACCTCTTTCGTAAGAATGGTTTTGGTAAATTCGCAGATGATAATCTTGTTTAGTACCGCTTCATTAATGTGCAAGGTGCTAGAATCATCTACTACTTTTTCCGTTACAATATGAATTCCTTTTCGCAATTTTTCGAATGGATTATGAATGTTATTTGTAGCAAAAACGAGTTTGTATTCAATCCAACCCCAATACCAAGAAGATAGATACAGCATTAATTTGTGTTTGCTTTCGAAATAGCGGTAGATCGAACTTTCATTCGAACCTAAGTTTTCTCCCAATTTTTTAAAAGTAAAATTCTCAAATCCCATTTCGTCAATAAGAAGTATGCTTTGTTCAATAATTCTCTTTCCTAATTCAGATGTTTCAGGGTTTTTAACGTATAACTTATCGTTTACTAATATAGTGATATTTGATAATATATGTTGCATGATTATTTATTTTTCAAAGTTGTAGAAGGAATGGTTTTCATTTGGATGACATCGACCAAAAAAGCGAAGGCCATAGAAAAATAAATGTATCCTTTTGGAATTTCGAATAGGAATCCCTCTGCGATTAGCGATACACCAATCATCATCAAAAAGCACAAAGCTAAAATTTTAAAGGATGGGTGTTTAGCAATAAATTCACTTATTGGTTTGGCAGCAATCAACATAATAAATACGGTGACGATTACAGCAGTGTACATAATCCAAAGTTCGTCTACCATACCTACTGCTGTGATTATTGAATCGACTGAAAAAACCAAATCAAGAAGAATTACTTCCCCTAAAAGTTTT